>JAJDUT010000111.1 GCA_022826515.1 Candidatus Latescibacterota bacterium | reverse complement strand
GTGCTCATGGGCATACTGATGCACAAAGTGCTCCGCTAACATCGGAATATCCTCCCGCCGCTCTCGCAGTGGCGGCACCGTGAGGGGAAACCTATTCAAGCGGTAGTATAGATCCGTGCGGAACGTCCCCTCCTCAATCGCTCGTTGCAGGTCGCGATTCGTCGCCGCCATGATCCGCACATCGATGGGGATGGAGTCCGTGCCGCCGACGCGGGTGATTCTATTCTGCTCCAAGACATGCAGCAACCGCTGTTGCGCCTCCAACGACATGTCGCCGATCTCATCGAGGAACAAGGTGCTGCCGTGGGCCTGTTCAAAGTAACCGGCACGCCGCTTTGTTGCGCCAGTAAAGGCCCCCTTTTCGTAGCCGAACAGTGTGCTTTCGATCAAGCTAGGCGGCAAGGCGGCGCAATTGACCGCGTGGAAGTCTTTCGCACCGCGTGTGCTCTGGTCGTGGATCGTTCGGGCGAGCAGGCCCTTACCGACTCCGGTCTCGCCCAACAAAAGCACTGGGATATGCGTGGTGGCCACCTGCGGCACCCTTTTTAAGAGCAGGGCGATGGCCGGGCTGCGGCTGAGTATCTTGGCTGGAGGTGTGTTGCTTAATTGGGTCATGCTTCATCCCTCAAGCCCCCGACCTCTTCCACGCCAACCCTCCGTTAGGGGCCTATGCGGCCCGTCCTCGTTCACAGTCGCTTGCTCGTCCTTGTCGCCCAGTGGCTTCGACTGGGCATAGCCTCTATGCACATTCCATGCCAACGAGCAGGCCACGCACAAATGGGCCTTGCTCGATGCCTGCTTCCGCAGGCATGACAAAGACTGCGTAACATCACTTATTCAATTCGGCGCATAGCTCTTTTCGCCTTATCTTTCTCTTCCCGCTAGTATTTCACCTTAGCGAAGGCCCGATGCCCGATGCACAGTGCTTGGCTTTTGATTCTAGTCCTCGCCGTCGCGCCCAGCCACGCGCAGATCGCCAAGTGGCAACTCGGCGGTAGTGGGGCGGCGTGGGACCAGCGCGACTCCCTCCAGGTCCTCGTCGATTTTGCCGACGGTGCAATCCAGCCGCTCTACTTGCAGCCGCACCAAAACGTCATTCACCTGCTGGAAAACTGGGAATTCTGGCGCGATCCCTCTCTGCACAACCTCGGCTACGTCGATGGCCAGAAACCCCGCTTCTGGAACCGCTGGAACGGTGCCGGCGGCGATCCGACCCAAAGCGGCGTTTTCCTAGTTGATCGCGACTCCACGACCTACAACGCCCCCCGTTCCGAATCGGTCGGAGCCACGTTCTTCACCTTTGACACTGCCGTGCCGATCCCCGCCGTGCGCTTCGGCTTCTTCACTCCCTCGCAGGGCTTTCGCTCTGACGGCACACCCCTGCCCTTCGACACAGTCCCGGCTTTCGATGTCTCGATCGGCACGGACTCTGAACCGGCCGTTCAATGGGGCGGCAACGATCTCTTTGAAAAAACCATCGCCAATGTCGGTGCCAACTTCGAACCCTCCGTGCAGATAGAATTCCCCCGCCAGTACGCCCGCTTCTTTCGCTGGCGTCGCCAATTGTCGCTGGCCGACGAGGAAGCCCTCAACATCTGCCGCGACTGCGGCGGCCAAGGCAACCAAGCCATCGCGCTCAAAGGCTCAATCGGGGGATTTGAGGTCTTCGGCCAAGGCATACCGCAGCGCGTCGTGTACCTCAGCCAAGTTGTCGATCTGGGCCAAGTCGTGAATTTTGGTCGTCTGCACTGGGCGGGCATGCGGCTGCGCTTGGTCGATGGCGCGATCGTCGAAGATCCCGACGCCCCCGTCTGGCTCAAGGCCAAGGTCCGCGTTGGCCGCGACGACAGCCCGGCGACCTACCACGAATACACCAACATCGGCCGCGAGAAAGAGGTCTCACGCGAGCACTACGAGTCGCTCACCGCCCAGCTCAACCGCGACCCACGGCCCGGGATCCGCGCCTCCATCGGCTACGATTCCGCCAACTGGTCCTTCTGGTCGGTGCCTTTTACTGAATCGGGCCAACTCATCCGGCTCAGGAGCGGATCGCATCTACAGGTGGATCTGTCCATAGAAAGCCGCGACTTCGACGCTTGGATGCGGCTTGACTCGCTGTGGATTGAGACTGCGCCGCTATTGGCCACCGAGGTCTTGGCCGAAGTGGCCCGGCGCGACGACCCACAGCCCAAGCGCGGCTTTACCGAAGTGGCCTTGGGCCAAGAGACCGAATTCATCTATCAGGTGCGGGCCGAATTCGACAACAACACCACTCCCGGCTTCAACGCGCTCAAAATCCACACCGGCAGCCGCACTGCCTTCCGCGGCCTCGAAATGGGCATCCCGCTCGCTCCCGTCAACCCCGTCGCAATAACCGAAGACGACGGGTTGACGATCCAATTGCCCCAGCGCATCACCAGCGCCAACAACGCGCCCATCCGCGTGACCTTCGCCACCGCCGTTTTTGAATTCGCCTCCACCTTTACCGGCGAGATCTTTGCCGCCGACAGCGAATCGCTCCCCCAGCCGATCTTAGCTGGCGACACTGGTGAAGCAGTTTCCACCAACAGCCTGCGGGTGCTCGGCGCGAACGACGCAACACCCGATTTCATCCAAGCGCTCGCTTTGTCCACTCCGGTGCTGTCCCCCAATGGCGACGGCGTCCACGACCAGCTCCAGATGCGTTATTCGCTCTTCCGCCTCCCCGGTGCCGTGCCCGTGGCGCTGGAAGTGTACACCTTGGACGGCCGCCGCATCGCCCGCCTCGACAAGGGCCTGCAAGACTCTGGCGCGCAGGCGATCACGTGGGACGGCCGCGACGAGACCGGCCAACTCCTCCCGCCGGGCCTCTACCTGCTCTCCATCGCCCTGCAAACCCAATTCGTCCAAGCCAAACAACTATTGGCCGTGGGCATTGCCTACTAGCGCCAATGCGTCCTCTGCTGCTCTCGATCCTTTGTTCGGCGACAGTGCTCGCCGCCGCTGAATTCCGCTTCGACAGCGCCGCTAGCTGGTCAACCTGGAAGCGGCCCCACGGCCTAATCGAGTTCGACGACCGCGGTCGCTTGCAACTAGTCAAATTCCGCAAACACATCAACGCCGTAGCCGACGCGCCCAACTTTACCCACCTCACCCGCTCGCGCGGGGCCAACGTGCGCGGCGGGATATGGGAAGCCGGCAGCAACCCGGGCGCAGCCAGGCGGATCATTGACGGCGACCGCGAGACCTTTTGGCAGGCTTCTGCCAACGACGACCTCGGCGACTGGTTCGTGCAGATCGACCTCGGCCGCGCCGTACTGGCCAACGAGATCCGCCTGCACTTCCCCGACCAGGCAGGGGCCCGCCCCTTCCGCCAGTTCACCGTCTTCACCGCCACCGGCATCACTTCCGACGCCCTCGACGACCTCTTTATCTTTCGCCCGGTCTATCTCACGACCCAACCCAACCGAGACACCACGGTCTCGTTCCCCCTCGCCTTCGACCTCCAAGACTCCGCCCAAGTCCTCGACCCCAATCGCGACGTCGATCTAGAAAAATTCAACCAGTACCGTCTCATCCAGTACATCAACTTTACCGTCGAAGACTTCGATCCCGAAGGTGCGCTAGCCGAGATCGAAGTCATGGCCGTCGGCGACAACGTCAGCTTGGGCAACGACCTACGCGGCGGCATCATCGACGGGCTTACCGCCCGTTCCACCGAAAACATCCTCGACGGCGACATGAACACCGCCAGCTCTATTCTGCCTGTAGGCTTTGAGGGCCGCGTCCGCACTTGGGAGGATCAGGGCACTTGGTTTTTCATCGACCTAGGGGCCGTATTCTGGCTCGACGAGCTTTTCCTCTATGCGCTGCGGCCACGCGAGGGCACGGTCGGCAGCGTGGCCGGCGCGCCGCGCGGTTTTAACTTCCTCCACTCAGACGGCACCCGCGTCATCAGCTCCCAACTCCCCATCCCCGAATCCTTCGACTTCGCTACCCTCATCGATCAACCCGACGCCGATCCCATGCGCTATCTGCGCTATCTATTCCAACCGCGCAGGGTCCGCTACCTGTTTTGGCACGCCCACATCCCCCAAGGCTGGGGCTCGCGCTGGACCGAGCTGATGCTCTTTTCACCGGGGCACCCCGCCGAAATCGTCATGCGCTCGGACTTTATCGATCTCGGCAAGACTGCTGGCGACGGACGCCCCAAAGTCATCAACAGTCTCTCTTGGGACGCCGACATCCCACCCGGCACGCGCCTGCAGGTGCGCTCGCGCTCGGGCAATACCCAAGGCGAAGTCTATGCCTTCCACGACAAGATCGGCGAGCCGGTCACCGAGGAGAAATGGCTCAGTCTGCCCAAAGTGCTGCGGGGAAGGATCGACACCACCGTCGTAGTCAGCGAGGACTGGGATGCGTGGAGTGAGGCGTACAACTTTTCCGGCGAGGCATTTAAGTCGCAAAGTCCGCGCCGATTCGTGCAATTGGAAATGATCCTCTCAACCAGCGATCCACAGGTGGCACCCGCGATTGACGCGCTATCGCTTGCGTACGAGGACGCGCTGCTGCAAGGCGCGCGCGGCCTGATCACCCCGAGAGTCGCCCAACCCAACGAAGACACCCGCTTCACCTACACCCTATTGTCCGCCGCCAATGCCGAGGACGCGGGTTTCGACCTGTTGCGCTTTGACCTGCCTTCTGAGGCGTCCGACGTCGAAGTCTGCGTGGGCGACACCCATATCGAGCCATCTTCCATAGCTATCCACGCCGATACCCTACAAATCGGCCTACCCCACGCGATCACCGCCGACTCCGTCCAAGTCAGCTTCACCACCCGCGTGTTACACAACGCCACGCTCTTCAGCCTCGACCTAGGTTCGAGCAGCCATCCAGACCTGTGGCAATCGGTCGAACCCATGACGCGTCGCGCCAATATCGTCATGCTGCCCGAACTGACCGGCACGACCCAACTCATCGACGACCTCTCGATTTCCTCTCCGTTACTCACCCCCAACGGCGACGGCATCAACGACGCAGTGGTCATCCGCTTCGTCGCCTTCAAGGTCGAGCAACGCACGCCCCAAGTGCATATTTTCGACCTCGCCGGACGGCCGGTTGCCGAATTGGCGACTCCGACCCTCGACGGCTTGGCTCACGTCTTTACTTGGAATGGACGCGCTGCGCAAGGCGACCTCGTACCGCCCGGCACCTACCTCTGCCACATCGACTTAGGGGCTGACGCTGGCGACGATATGGCGTTGCGCACCATCGCCGTGGCGTACTGATTGGCTCCGATAGGATAATCGCTTACGGCGTATTATATTAATCCTTCCTTCGGAAGGAGAGCCATCATGCGCCGTGCCACAATCGCCCTGTTTACCCTAATTTTAGCGCAAAGCACCCCCGCCCAGATTTCCCACTGGCAGCTAGGTGGCAGCGGCCTGTCCTGGAGTGAGAACGACACCACTCGCCTCTTCGTCGATTTCGCAACGACCCCCGGTGCCATCCAGCCCACGTACTTCACGCAGGACGAGACGGTTTTTTCCCACATCGGCAATTGGGCCTTCTGGCGCGACCCCAGTGACCGCATTTTCGACTACCTCGACGGCGAAACACCGCGGATGTGGAAGTGGAACCACGGCGTGCCCGACCCTTCGGAAAACGGCTCCTGGCTCATCGACGGCGACTCTATCACCTACAACCCGCCCAAAGCCGACCGCATTGAAAAGGAAACCTTCACCATGGATTTGGCCGTGTCAGTGCCAGCGGTGGCCTTTGGCTTTATCCCACCCAGCGAGGGCTTTCGCTCCGACGGGACCCCACTCGAAACGGATTTTGTTCCCGCCTTTCAGGTAACCGCCTCGGTCGCGCCCGAGCCTCCAGTCCTCGAAGGCAATGTCAACCCACTCTCCACCGTCATCGCCGATGTTGACAACAATTTCACCCCGCAAGTCCGCATTGACTTCAACCGCCAGTATCTGCGCTTTTTCCGCTACCGCCGGACGCTCTCGCTACTGGATGAGGACGCCCAAGCCAAGAGCGGCAACGTCGCCTTTGCTCTCATCGGCTCGATCAGCGAGTTCCAGCTCTTCGCCCAAGGCGTACCGCAGCAGGCCATCTACAAGACCAAGATAACCGACCTCGGCGAACCCGTGAATTTCGGGCGACTGTTCTGGCAGGCGACGAAATTCCGCATGGTCAATGGGACTCCAGTGGAAACTCCCGATGCAGCGGCCCAAGTTAAAATCGAGGTACGCACCGGCCTAGACGCCGACCCGGCCGTCTATCACGAATACATGGACACCGGACTGGAGCGGGTAGTCTCGCGCGACCACTACGAAAACGCCCTGCGCACTCGCTTCGTGCGCATCACGGCCGCATCCGACCTGAGCGAACGCCAGCCCAAGCCGGGCGTCCGCGCTTCCATCGGCTACGATTCAGACAACTGGACCTTCTGGTCCGCACCCTTCGTCAAATCGGGTCAACCGATCAGCCTGCGCAACGGTACCTATTTGCAGTTCCGCATCACTATGGAGAGCGATTCCTTCGACGACTTCGTGCGCCTCGACTCGCTGTGGATCGAAACCGCCCCGCTATTGGCCGCCAACGTGCGCGGCGAAGTGGCTCCCCTAGACGACCCCCAGCCCGTCGGCGGGATCACCCAAGTCCCCTTGGGCCAAGCCATAGAATTCGTCTATGATCTCCAAGCCGATTTTGAGACCGTAAATGCACCCGGCTTCGACCTATTGCGCATTCGCACCGGGCACCAAACCGAACTCAAAAGCCTGCAACTAGGCGAGAGCCGCACGGAAACTTCACCTGCCGAGGTCACCCAAGAGCCCGAGGGCCTGCTCATCCGCCTACCCGAGCGCATCACCCGCGCCAACAATCCACCGATCCGCATTGTCTTTGGCACGGAGATATTTGAATTCGCTACCACGTTCCAGAGCGAGGTCATAGACAGCGAACGCGAGGTTCTGCCACAACCCGTAGTTGGTGCCGATGTCGGCGAGGCCCTCTCGACCAACAGCCTGCGCGTGCTCGGCACCACGGGACAAACAACCGCCTTCATCCAGAACCTTACCTTTTCCTCTGCGGTCTTTACGCCCAACGGCGATGGCATCAATGACGAACTGCACGTGGCCTATTCGCTGTTCCGCTTGCCCGAACCCGTGCCCGTCGTCCTCGAGGTCTATAGCCTCGACGGGCGGCGCGTGGCCCTCGTCGAGGCTGGCTTGCAGAACGCCGGCCCGCAGAGTCTGCGCTGGGATGGTCGCGATGAAACGGGCCAGTGGCTGCCGCCCGGCCTCTACCTGACAGCCTTAAACCTGCGCTCGGAATTTGCCGCCGCCCCCCAACTCCGCCCTTTGGGCATCGCATACTAAGGAGGATTCGATGCGACGCGCAATCATCGCCTGCCTCTTGCTAGCCACACCACTCGCGGCTGACATGCTCTCCTTCGACAGTGCCGAGGAATGGGCCCAATGGCAACAGCCCTTCGGCTTAGTCCAAGTCGGCGAACAGGGCCAACTCTCGCTCGTCAAATTCCGCAAGGACATCAACCTCGTCGCAGACGCACACCTCTTTGTCCACGAGACCCGCAAACGGGGCGATGCCGTCGCCGGCGGCCTCTGGCAAGCCGGTTCTAACGAGGCCGATGCTCCGCTGGCCATCGACGGCGATCCAACCACCTATTGGCAACCCAGCCCAGACGATGCCCGCGAGGACTGGTTTATCACCATTGACCTAGGCCGCGCAGCCCTAGCCCGCGAGATTCGCCTGACATTCCCCGACCAAGAGGGCGCGCGTCCGTTCCGTCAATTCCGCGTCTTCACCACCTCCGGCGTGCGCATTGCGGCTACGGACGATCTCTTCCTCTACCGCCAAGTCTTCCGCACCACGCGTCCCAACGCCGAATCCGAAATCATCATCCCGCTGCGCTACGCTGGCCGCGACAGCGCACTAGTGTTTGACCTCGACTCGGATTTAACGCCCGCAGAACGCAATAACTACCAGTTGATCCAGTACATCCAAATCATTTCCGAAGAGCAAAACGCCGACGCCGCCATCGCCGAAATTGAGGTCATCGGCATTGGCGACAACATCGCCATCGGCACCAGCCAGCGCGGCAATTTCGTCGAAGGCGACGGCACCGGCTCTACCTTCAACCTCTTCGACGCCAACCTCAACACCAACAATACTGTCACCGGCTGCCGTGGTGATCTGTCGGAATGGGCCGAAGGCGGTACGTGGTTCCGCGCAGACCTAGGCGCGACATTCTTTATCGACGAGATGTTCCTCTACTCCATGCGGCCAGACGAAGGCACATTGGGTTTCACTATCTCTGGCACTGGACCGGGCCACACCATCCTCTTTTCCGACGGCACCCCGGCCACGGGCACCGCCCCACTCGTCGAAGTACCCGAAAACGTTGACTACGAAGAGGTCTTCACGCATCTAGCCCCCAACGCCGACAACCTGCTTTACATGCGCTACCTGTTCGCGCCGCGCAAGGCTCGCTATCTGTTCTGGCACGGAGTTAGCTGCAGAGGATGGGGCATCGTCAAGTGGGGCGAGATGCAACTGTTCTCTCCGGGTTATCCAGCCCAAGTCGAGTTGCAGTCGGCCTTTATCAACCTCGGCGAGGAGGCCGGCGATGGGCGGCCCAAAGTCATCAAGGCCCTGCACTGGGACGCCGACCTGCCGCCGGGCACCCGGATGCAACTGCGCTCGCGTTCGGGCAACGCGCTGGCCCCGGTCTTTACGTTCCGCAATAAGCTCGGCGAAGAAATCACCGAAGAAAAATGGACTAGCTCGCCCAAAGTGCTGCGCGGTCCCATCGACACCACGCTGGTCGTCGGCGAGGACTGGGACGCTTGGAGCAATGTGTACCAGTTTTCCGGTGAGTCCTTCAAGTCGGACAGTCCCCGCCGCTTCATGCTGCTGGAGATGATCCTCGCCACCGATGATCCCGCCGTCGCCCCAACCGTCAATTCAGTCTCCGTCGAATACGAAAACGCCCTAGTCCAAGGCGCACACGGCAGCGTCGCTCCCCGCGAGGCCAGCCCCAACCAAGACACGCACTTCACCTACACCCTCTGGCCCGAGACCGACGAACTCGACAGCGGCTTCGACCTAATGCGCTTCACCGTCCCCGAGCCGGTTGACCTCCAAAGCGTATCGGTAATGGTAGGTTCTGAACAGGTCGTTCCAGCCACCTTGGACATGCAGGCCGATTCGCTGTTCATTGTGCTGCCACAAGTGGTTTCCGGCGACTCCCTGCAAGTGAGCTTCACTACCCGCCTGCTGCAAAACGCCACCGTCTTTGCCCTCGACCTCGGGTCGAGCCAAGCACCGGGCCTATGGCAGTCGGTCGAGGCGGCCGAGCGCCGCTCCAACATCGTCATGCTGCCCGAACTGACCAGCAGCGCCCAACTCATCAGCGATTTGCAACTAGCCTCTACGACCGTAACCCCCAACGGCGACGGCATCAACGACCAGCTAGAAGTGCGATTCGTCGCCTTCAAAGTCGAGGGCACCGAGCCACAGGTGGAAGTCCTCGACCTAGCCGGACGCCAAGTAGCAATCCTCACCCCAAGCGCCGAGGGTTCGCAACGCCTCTTCACCTGGGACGGCCGCGACGCCGACGGAGCGAGCGCCGCCCCCGGCCTATACGTCCTGCGCGTCAATCTGGGTGCCGACGCCGGCAATGACACTGCGTTCCGCACCATCGCCGTGGCGTATTAAGCGAATTGCAGAGAACTCCTATGGCCGACAAACTAGCACGCGGGATCTGGCCCGCGCTCGTCACCCCGTTCACCGACGACGGCAACGCCTTGGCTCCCGCGCGCGTCGAACCGCTCGTCAGGCACCTGATCGACGCTGGCTCGAACGGCTTCTTTGTCTGTGGTGGCACGGGCGAGGGAAGCGCCATGAGCGTACCCGAGCGCAAGGCCATGACCGAAGCGACCATCGCCGCAGTGGCCGGTGCCGTACCGCTGATCTTCCAAGTCGGCGCGACATCCACGGCCAACGCAGTCGAATTGGCCCAGCACGCCGCAGCAGCCGGTGCGGACGCAGTGGCTTCGGTCGCGCCGGTGGACCAGCCCAACGACCTCCAAGCCGCAGTCGCCCACTACGCAGCTATTGGCGCGGCTACCGACCTGCCCTTCTACGTGTATTGGCTCGCCCACACGGCCGACAAAAACGTTACCGCCGAACAGTTCCTCGAAGCCATGCAAGCCGTGCCCAACTTCAGCGGCCTCAAGTTCACCGACAGCAACTTCTACTTCTTCCAGCGCCTCGTGCAGCTAGGCGGCGACCACCTCAACCTCATCTCCGGCCCCGACGAAATCTGCCTCGGCGGCATGGTCGCCGGCAGCGACGCAGCCATCGGCTCGACCTACAACATCATGCCTAAAATATTCGTGGAAATGCGAAAGCACTTTGAAGCGAGCGATATCCAGCCGGCCATGGCCCTACAAGCGCGCGCCAACGAGGTCATCTCCACCTTGTTCCACTTTGACCTGTTAGCAGCCGTCAAGGAGATGCTGACCATGCGCGGGCTGCCCGTAGGCCCTGCCCGTCCGCCCCGCATCCCGTTCGACGATGCGGGCCGCGCCGCGCTGTGCCAAGCGCTAGACAACCTCGGCTTCGCAGTGGAATGAGGGCCATTCCCCTCCCGGACGGCGACCTGCGCTACGCCCCCGACTTTTTGGCCCCTGCCGAGGCCGACCAATTCATGCGGCAACTGTTGGACGGCATTGAGTGGCAACAGCACCACGTCGTCATCTTTGGCCGCCAGCACCCCGCGCCGCGTCTCTCGGCTTGGCACGGGTCCCCAGAAGCTCACTACGCCTATTCGGGACTGGCGCTAGAGCCACGCCCGTGGACCGCGCCGCTGCTAGACCTCAAGACGCGGCTCGAAGCTACCGCCGACTGTCCCTTCAACAGCGTCCTGCTCAATCAGTACCGCGACGGTCGCGACAGCATGGGCTGGCACAGCGACGACGAGCCGGAATTGGGAGCTAACCCGACTATTGCCTCGCTGAGTTTGGGCGAGACGCGGCGCTTTCTTCTACGGCATAAACGCCGCGACCATCCCCCGGTCGAAATCCCCCTCGAACACGGCGCACTCCTCATCATGCGCGGCCCAACCCAAGCCCACTGGCAGCACCAAGTTCCCAAGACCCGCCGCCCATGCACCCTGCGCCTCAACCTCACCTTCCGCTGCATTGTCACTACTGAACAACCTCCCACCGATGCGCCTTAATCCCCTGCCCCTGCACTGCGGCTAGCGACTCTACCCACTGTCGGCACCATTCGTCGTAATCCCTCAGCTCAGACGCGGGATTGGACCGACTGCGGGCCACGAAATCGGGATGGAAGGGACGACCGGTCGGCGTTCCGGTCTCCTGATAGCGCAAGTCCATGCTCCAGCGCACCGTGTCCGCGTTATTAGGAGTCGAGCGATGCGGGGTCTGCTTGTCCATTAGCAGCACATCGCCTTTGTCCATCGGCAAGGTAAGCGCCTCAGTCTGCGGCATTTCCTCGTCGATGATCACCGTGCCCAAACCCTGCTTGATGTGGTGCTGCACCAGCCCCTTCCGGTGCGCTCGCGGCAAGATCTGCAAACAGCCGTTTTCCGGCGTCGCCGCGCACAGCGGCAACCACACCGTGAGGATGAAGTGCGGATCGGCCTCCTCCCAAGTAACGCCGGCGTCTTGGTGCCAAGGGGCCACGTGCGGGTCGCTGCCGCTTGGCGTCACACCCGCGGGCAGCTTGGCGCGGGTGTGCTGGATCGGGCTACAGGTAATCTCCGGCCCGACCAAGCTCTCGACCATATCGAGCAGGCGGTCGTTGCGCAAAAATTCAAACGAGGCCCGCCCGCGCAAGTGCATAATGTCGAGTTCTCTGTAGATCGCGTCGTCTTCGCGGCAGATCGAGATGAGGCGGTGGTCAAAAGGCTCGTCCGCATACAGAGCCGAGATGTCGCCAGCGGCCAACAGCTCCTCGGCGCGGCGGCCGATGTACTCTTCGTACTCGGCGATGATCGGATCGAGATCGGCGTCGGTCAGCGAGCCGCGCAGCAGCAGATAGCCGTCCTCCGCGAATTGGGCGACCTGTTCGGGGGTTAGTTGCATAAGACATTCTCCTGATGGATGGTAGCGTGCGGTGATAATCTACAATTTTTCGCCAGTGCGGTGATAATCTCCAGCGCGATCCGCCTGATCCGAATGGTCAAAAGCCTCGCCGAACAAGCGCATCTATCTCGCCAATCCCTCGGGCAAGGTCTCGATATAAGCGCCAATCTCGTCGCGCACTCGCCGATACGCCCCCAGCGCTTCTTCTTCACTGCGCGCACCCCGCGCCAACTTCGGCGGATCGTCAAAGGCCCGATGCACCACCCGGGCGCACCCCGGAAAAACAGGACACTGTTCGGCCGCGTGGTCGCAGACCGTGACCACCCAGTCGAAGTCGATGTGGCGGAGTTGGTCAACGTGCGTCGATTGCTGGGCCGAGATATCAATGCCGACCTCGGCCATCACTTGCACGGCGTTGGGATTGAGGCCGTGGGTCTCGATTCCGGCTGAGTAGGCTTCAAACCGATTGGATTTTAGCGCGAGAGCAAAGCCCTCGGCCATTTGGCTGCGGCAGGAGTTGCCAGTACAGAGAAAGAGAATTTTGGTCATGGGTGTTAGAGGTTGTTTAAAAAAGTGGTTCACTATGCGCGTCCTTACTCGAATGCTAACTTAAGAAGCTACGAGCCGAGTTGCCTACCGCTAGATCAGCCTGAAGCCGACAAGATTTCTAAAAATGGTATTTTCCAAGCGGATTCCCATAGTACTCTCGTTGGTGCTCGCTATTTCTATTCCAACAGCATCGACCTCGGAAGAATCCCCTCCTCCAGGGCACAAAATTCATCGATCTATCCCTCCGCAGGGTGCCAAAACTCACGTGGTGGTTCCAGGGGGAAGGTTCCGCGCCGGCGGGTTCAAACGCTGGCTCTACGGCCGCGATTACCGGGATCTCTGGGCTACTCCCATCGAGGTTACAGTCCTCGACCTCGACCGCGTAGGCGGAGGCTTGACGCCGCTGCGCACTGGCGGAGCCGGGCAGTCCATCTCTCTTCACTTTACGGGAGAAGACGGCCGCCGCTATACGGTTCGCTCCTTGGATAAAGATCCCATGAAAAGGAAATGGGACGAACTCAAGAATACGGTCGTGGACGACGTCCTGCAGGACATGATCAGTGCGCTGCTGCCCACCGGGGCACTCGTGGTCGATCCGCTAATGGAAGCCACGGGTATCCTCCATACCAAGCATACGCTCGTAGTCATTCCAGATGATCCTCGGCTGAAGGAATACCGCAAAAATTTTGCTGGCCTTATCGGCATGCTACAGGAACACCCTTCTGAAGGGCCGGACGATACGCCCGGCTTTGCCGGTTCCCGCAAGATCAGCGGCACGGATAAGCTGTGGAAGCGCTTGGAAAAAACGCCCTGCAACCGCGTCGATGCCCGCGCCTATCTAAAGGCGAGGCTGATGGATTTTCTCATCAACGACCGGGATCGCCACTACGGTCAGTGGCGCTGGGCGCGATTCCCCGCTGGCGATTGTTATACTTGGCTGCCCATACCAGAGGATCGCGACCAAGCCTTTGTCGATTTCGACGGGTTTGGCATGGCTGTGGCGCGTAGAGGGCTGCCGATGCAAATCGAGTTCGACGACGCGTATCCGAGTCTGGTGGGCCTATCGACTACGGGCTGGGAGCTGGATCGCCAATTCCTAGCCGAACTCAATAAGACGGCATGGGATTCGGTCGCAACGGCGTTTTGCCGAGATCTACCGGACCCAATCATCGAAGATGCCGTGCGACAACTCCCACCGCCGTATTACAAGATCGTCGGGGAAGCTCTTACAAAAGCCCTCAAATCGAGGCGGGACGCCTTGCCTGAATTTGCCCGCCGATACTACGCGTTGATTACCCGCGAGGCCGAAATCCAAGCGACCGATCAGGACGAATACGCCCACTGTGAACACCTGCCGAGCGGCGACCTCTTGGTCCGCATCGGTCTCATAGAAGAACCTGATGGCGTGCCCTATTTCCAGCGCACGTTCCACCCCCAAGAAACCCGGGAAGTCCGCATCTATCTCCGAGGAGGAGCCGACCGCACGGAGATAGCAGGGGCCAAGGGACAGATTGCCCTCCGCATCGACGGCGGAGGCGGGGCGGACACGTTCACAAACTCATCTCAGGCCGAAGCCGCAAAGACCCGGTTTTACGACTATCGCGGAAAAAATCGGTTCGCCAAAGGCAAGGGCGCAAAAATCGACGAACGCCGCTACAAGCGCCCTCCCGCACGGATTCTCCGCGCACGATATGCACTGGACTGGGGTATGCAGGCTATTACGCTCCCGATCCTTGTCACCAATCCAGATCTGAGCGTGTTCGTAGGCGGTTTCGGTAGCCGGCAGTACTTCGGCTATCGCAAAAACCCGTTCTCTTCGCGTCATTCCTTCAACGCCGGGCTGGCGATCAATCGTCTCAAGGCATCTGTTTCCTACACCGGAACCTTCCGCCAACTGCTGTCCGATCTCGACGCAAAAATCTATCTCAAGTACTCTGGTCTTCAAGTAATCCGGTTCAACGGATTCGGCAACGCAACGGAAATTCCGGGTCCGTCTTCTTTTTATCAAGTAGAGCAAAATTATTTCGCTTTCGCCCCATCCCTCGAATTTCGCGCCGAAGAGCATACAGGAGACATAGAATCGCTGCGCTCGAAATTGACCATTGGCTTGGGGCCGATTATCAAGTATGCAAATACGCCGCTAAGTTCCAATAAAGACAAATTTATCGGTTCTCTGGATCACCCGTTATACGGCACAGATTCCTTCGGCCAAGTAGGAGCACAGGGCGAAATCCTGTACGACACGCGCGACAATCCGGGGTATGCCACTCGGGGATTCTTCGTCAGAGTCGCCGGAGCCGTCTATCCGAAAATTTGGGATGTGAAGTCGGCCTTTGGCAGCATAGACGGGGAAGCACGTACTTACGTAACAGCTCCTATTCCAACCAACCCGACCCTTGCCTTGCGAGCGGGCGGCAAGAAAGTGTGGGGAACCTTTCCCTTCCACGAGAGCGCCTTCTTGGGCGGGCCCGGCTTAGCCGGTAGTGGCGCGTCCAATGGCAATTTGCGTGGTTTTCGGAAAAATCGGTTCGCAGGAGACGCCGCACTGTACGGCAATTCCGAACTGCGGCTAGTGCTGGCCAAAATCAAGTTTTTGCTACCGGGAGAGTTCGGCCTGTTCGGTGCGGCCGATGCCGGCCGGGTAATTTTTGCCGAAAATCCAGACGATGCTGATACATGGCATACCGGCGTGGGAGGTGGCTTATGGCTGTCTTTTCTCCGCCGGTGGCAGACCGTGAGCGTGGCAGTCGTAAACGGCGATGACTTAATGGGAGTATATCTACGCGCTGGTTTGGTGTTCTAGCTAATTAAGGAGGGATACATAATGCTCAACAACATGATCATACGTCTGCTCGTTTACTATGCTGCATGGCTTTTAGCGCTCAGCGGAATTTTTTACCTCTTCCCCCAGATCCTCTATTACGTCGCCCAAGAGCGCGAGCGCATCTTCGTGGCAAAATCCTTGGAGTTCGGGGCCGAGACCGCTCCATTTCCACTCGGCAATATCGAAGAAGGGGTGTTGCGGCTTGTCGATCCGGCACACACCATTCCAGTCATGGTCGCTTTGGTGCTGGCCTTCGGGGTTACGCTCCCCATTACTTGGGTATATCGCTGGACGCGGCCGCGCAAAAAATACAGCCAATCCTTTGCTCACACGCTGCTCGTGGTACCTACCTCCATAACGCTAGTCGTCTTTTTAGTTAAAGGTAGTCTGGCCCTTGCCTTCAGCTTGGCGGGTATCGTAGCCGCAGTGCGCTTTCGCACCACACTCGAAGAGCCGATGGATGCCGTGTACATGTTTATGGCCATCGGCATTGGGCTGGCGGCTGGCACCCAGCTTACTACGGTGGCTTACCTCGCATCGTTGGTTTTCGTCGCCATCTCACTGGGCGTGTGGAAAAGCAACTTTGGCGCGCGACCGGCCGTAATATCCGGCTGGACAATTCTTTATCCTGACAAATCGGCCCAAGTCTCTAAAACGAGCGACACGGCGGTTGTTACCTCCAAACCCCGTGACGCTCAGATCGAAGTGCATGCAACAAACGTCGATGAGGTGCAAAAAGCAACGGAACTGATTCTAACATCCAATACCAAGCGCTGGCAGGTCGCAGACGTGATCAATAATGAGGATGGAACGGTCGTCGTGGTGTTTGATATCTGGTTCAAAAAATCCGTCAAGTCGCTCTCCCTTGTCCGGCATATCGAAGAAAGCGGCAAAGGTTATATCAACGACGTAAGACTGAGAGGTAATGACTCGTAACTTTCACACAGCGCGCACGGCAAACAAATCAGCGTCCTGTAACACCACCCGCAAGCGCACCGGACGGCCCTTGAGTTCGGACAAGTCGCCGCCTGCTTTCCAAGCCACGGGCGCGTCGAGTTGATCGCCGTAGATCGGCTCCATTTCCTCCAAGGCATACCCGGGCAGGGCTTGGCCCGACTCGTCCTGGAGTTCCACCCGCAGCGACCCCACCGCCGAGGTCGCGTAATTGAGGCGCAAGGCGTCCCCTTCCAACAGCAAGGGACGGGTGAGCAATTCACCGCCTCTGTATCCGGCCCGCACCGAGGCAAAACCGTGCGGCCGCACCACCACGCGGCGCAAGCGATTAGTTGACCAGCCGTAATTTTCCGAAAGGTACATGGACCATTCGTCGTCGGCCGTTTGCACCAAGCCGGGAGCGGGCGTGCAACTGCGGTGGGACCAGTTGCGCTGATCCGTGCCGGGGCGCACCCACGCTTCCATGAAGGGGCGGTCCCAGTGGACGCCGTCGCGGCTGCTCATAAACACCGCGTCGGACAGGCCATTCCCAGGATAGTCCATCGCCGCGATGTCGAGCTGGCGCTCGGGCAAAAAGCGCATGGGGAACGACAACAGGATGTGCTCGGCACCAGGACAAGGCGTAGTTGCGTTGGTGTAGAAGTGCTCCAGCGGCACGTCGTCGGCATACTCATGGGGTTGAGGCTGCGTCCACTGGATGAAGTCCTCAGAAGTACAACTCTGGATAGCCCGCACCCGAGCGCCGGAGGTGTCGAAGTAGCGGCTGAAGAGCCGATAGCGCCCAATGTGGTCATCCCACAGGGCGACGTTGACCGAGTCGAAGGCCCCGGTGACGTCCAAGGGGCCTTCTTTGACCGGAGTCCAATGGAGGCCATCGGGCGAGGCAAAGCCGTGCAAGTTGGACTGGCCCGTGCCGCCCACGGCTTTGAAGCGCTGCGCCGGGTCGGCCGCAGGATTGCCGTCGAGGAAGACGCAAAAATTGTGGCTCTCGTGGCCCTGAATGAGGACGTTGTTTTTGCGCGTGCCGTTAAATTCGACCAAGCCCAGTTCGGGCTGCGTAAAGTGGATGCCATCGGTGCTGACGGCTAGGTTGGTCGTCTGGCTAGCCGCGCCATCGGCGTAGTCTGCGCCAATCGGATAGAAGCCTCGGTAGTACAGCAGAATGCGATCCCCATCCTGAGTGAGATTGTAACAGCCCGTGCAGGCATTGTCCCAAGGCTGGGAGACTTGATAGACCACTTCGCGGCGGACGGGCGGATGCAAGTGCAGAGCAGCCCCATTGAGGTGTTCAACGAGAAAGTGATCGACGAATAATTCGCGGCGGGATCCCAAGGCGATGGGCGCGGTCATGGCGAGTCTCCGGTTAGGGGATGGTTGAGAGAAGGAGTAGCTTTGCAGGGAAAATACTGCGCCTTATCGCAACGTCAAAATGCTGGCGAGCTCCAGTTCGGCGTCGCTGAGATCTTTTTTGCGGTCCAGGCCAAAGGCTATCTACCGAGTAGCCAAAAGTTGGAGATAAACCGGATGATCGCTATTCTTTAGTTGGAGTTAGCAAAAAAAGAGAGCCGACCATGACTGAAAACGCAGTAGAAGACGAGCACGGAAGCGAAGCGTACGACCCCGATCTCTACGTCCCGACCAGAGAAGCCGAACCAGTCAACGGTTTGGAGCATGTCGGCGACGCTGAGATCAAGCGCTTCAAAGCGCAGGGCTTCCTCGCCGTGGAGGGTGCCTTTTCGGACGCGCAGATGGCCGATGCCATCAAAGCGGTGGAAGATCTGATCGACGGCAAGAATCAGGGATTCAGGGGCGTGCAGTTCGAACGCGGCGTCAGGGATCAACTGGCGGGCGCTTCGGATGACAAGCGACAGACATTGGTGCGCAAGCTGCAGCAGTGGGTCGGCTTCGATGCCCGCCTCGATTCACTGGCCCGGGACGCGCGCCTGCTGGACGTGCTCGGGTGCATGATGGGCGAACCAGCTAAGCTCTACCGCCACCAAGCCATGCAGAAACCGGCCCGCATCGGCCGCGAGAAACCCTGGCACCAAGACCACGCGTACTTCGATCTGCCCATGGACACAGAGATCATCAGCGTGTGGATCGCCTTGCAAGAGGCGCATCGCGACAATGGCTGCATGCACGTGATTCCGGGCAGCCACCTCGAAGGGCCCGTGATCCACTTCAGCAGACGGGACTGGCAGATCTGCGATACTGACGTGGCCAGGGAGCGCATCGTCGCCGTGCCCCTCAGGCCCGGGGGCATTCTGTTCTGGCACGGTCGGCTGCACCACGGATCGCCTGCCAACCGATCGGATCAAGGCCGGCGATCCCTGCAACTCCACTTCATCCCCTCCAGCGTCAGCGAGGACGAGACCTCAAGAGAGGAACGCCTCGCCGTGTACGGCAGCGAAGGCAAGGACGCGACCTGCTGAAAATTATTCATCGACTTCAACGTCCTTTCTGTCTTCGCCAGTGCTTTTGTCGCACCAGCGGCATCCAGCCAAACCGCTGGTAAAACCTTCCCGCGCCCGCTTTTTCGTCTTTATTCCCTCGGATAGATTGCTAGCTTCCAAAAGACGCGCATGTAGCTGCTAGCCTTTACCGCCCTCAAAATCCCGGTACGCGCGGCTAGCCGTAGGCACAGTCTGACCCTGGTACTTGCTGCCCAGCCCCGGCGAACCGTAGGGGCTGTCCGCTGGCGTCGCTAGCTGGTGGAACGAGAGCTGCCCGATCTTCATGCCCTGATACAGCGTGATCGGCAGATTTGCCACATTGCTCAACTCCAGCGTCAGGTGCCCCTTCCAGCCGGGATCCACATACCCCGCGGTCGAGTGAATCAGCAGCCCGATGCGCCCCAGCGAACTCTTGCCCTCCAGCCGCGCCACCAAGTCGTCCGGCAGCCCTATTGTCTCAAGAGTGCTTCCCAGCACGAACTCGCCCGGATGCAGCATAAACGGCTGCTCGCCAATCTCCTCCATCTCGGTTAAGTCGCTCAAGTCCTCGCGCACATCGATGAATGGACGGCGCGAGTTGCGGAACACGAGAATGTGCTTGTCGAGATGAACATCAACGCTGGCCGGCTGAATGCACCCCTCCCCCAGCGGCTCGACGACGATTTTTCCCTCTGCCAGCAGCGTCTTGATTGCGCGATCACTGAGAACCATTTTCCCTCCAGACTTTTTATTGTTCACAATCCGATTTTAGCAACATAAGAGATTTATACCCTCTTAAATAAGCGGTCGCTCCATTCTTCGCAAAACTGACGACGAGCGGCAAACGCCAACCACCACTCCCAACGCAGAAAGACTAACATCATGGCTTTCAAATACAGCTTGCAGTGCGACACGCTTCCGTGGATAGGATACAACGTCCTCGAAGAACCCGATATAGTAATACAAGCCGCCGCAGAAGCCGGATACACCGGCATCGATCTGCCGGGCAACCCGGAGAAAATGGATGGCTGCGAATGGCGTCAGCGGGTAGAAGACGCCGGCCTCGTCGTCCCGGAAGTCCTCGCGGCTTGGGGATACTACCACGCCGGCGAGGAGCGCAATCTCGCCAGTTCCGAGCCAGAGAAAAGGGCGCGCGCCGTGCAGTACGCCAAGGACACCGTGGATCTAGCGGCCGACACCGGAGCCAGCTTCACGGAACTGTGCGCGGCCCAGCCAGCGGTTCCCCAATTGCCATTTCCGCTGGAGCCAGTGGAAACGCTGCGCGACAATTTCCGGCAGTCGATCCGGGAGATCTGCGAACATGCTGCAAGCCGCGGCATCACCATCCTGCTGGAGCCACTGAACACGTACGAGGGACTCCCCGGCGTGCTGACGACGATCTACGAGGCGGTCAACTACGTCGATGAACTCGGGCTCGACAATCTCGGCGTGCAGCCGGACGTGTATCACATGAACATCGAAGAAGGCTCGATTCCAGATGCGTTGCGCTACGCCGGGTCGCGGATCAAACACTTCCACCTCAACGAGACCAACCACTGCCAACACGGGACTGGCCACGCCGACTATCAGGAGATCTTCAGAATCCTAAAAGGAATCGGCTACGACGGGTACCTATGCACGTACATGCCCAAGACCACGCAGGCGATCTTGCAGAGTGCGCCGGGCAATCCCTACGTGCCGGAAGGAGCCGCCACCAGCGGCGCTGGAGCACGGCCCGATCTGGTCGCCCTCCTCAAGGGCCTGCTCTCCTTTCTGCAGGAGACGGAGAGAACGGTGGATCAATCGCGCGAATTCTACGAGGCCGGCGGCTGGCGGCGTTGACGGCGACGGATGTAGATTCGATACGACTCCCAAAAGAAAGGAAACCAATGACCAATAATTGGCTCACGGGAATTTATCTGACCACGGACGAGGTCCTCAACTATCCCGATTACGTCGAGCGGCTGCGCGATGAGATCGGTCTGAATACAGTGGTTCTCTCCTTTACGGGCCAGCTATCAGAGGAGGTGCTCGCCCTCAGTCCCTATGGAGGACGCACGCCAACAGAAGAGGAACTGGGCAAGCTCGTCATACGACATTTTGACGGTCGGCCCATCGACCCGAGGGAATACCCGCAAGCCCAAGCCCTGTGCGGTCCCGGAGTCTCGGCCCAAGGCGACGACGAAGCGTTCAGAAGGGCTGTGGGGCAACTGAAGGAGGCCGGCCTGAATGTGTGGACGTACGGAGGAGCTTGGACGATCCGCCGTCTCATGTTCTGTCCATCGCGGCAGGATGTGCAAGACTGGATCGAGGCCGTGTGCGTGTACTGGGCGACTCAGTACGATCTCGACGCGCTCGACATCACCCACTTTCGCTATCCAATGGGCAGTTTTCCCCTAGGGCTTTTTGGCTCCACCTGTTCTTCTTGCACCGCCGCCGCCCAAGAGCTCGGTTACGACATGGAAGCGATGGTCGAGGACTTGCAGCGCGCCCGGGAGGGCCTGCCCCAGCTCGACGGTGCCCGCCTCGGTGAGGTAGTCCGTCTCGGGATTGGTTTCTTTGATGTGATCCACGCGCTCGGCCTAGGTTCGGGAGTACTCGACTGGGTCCGCTTCCGCTGTGACCTGATCGTCCGCAATCTGGCGCGCTTTCGGGCGGCAGTGCACGCGGCAGCCCCCAACAAGGCCTTTGGCACCGACACCTACCCGGCCTCCATGGCACTGACGGCGGGCCACGATTACCGGCGCTGGGGCGAGATGGCCGATTTTGCCAGCCCGCTGGTGTCCCACATCTCGGCCTTTGTCTGCAACACGTTCATCGAGTGGGCCCGCTTTCTGCAAGAGGAAATTCCCAATCTGCGGGAAGAGGATACCCTACAGCTTGTCTATCGCTTTACGGGGTACGACGGCATGGGATTGCCGGAGACCATTGCCGCATACGGCGCTGACGAGCCCGCGACGCTGGCCTATCGAATCCCCACGGCCGACTTGGTTTTGCGGGATCTGGTGAAAGCAAAACTATACCTACCGGCGGACATGCCTTCCTATCCAATTATCCACGGAGAGGGTTGGCCACCAGAGGCAATCGACCGCATCGTCAGCGAAGCGCGTCGGCTGGGGCACAATGGTATCGTATGGCAGGGCACTGCCGAGCTGATGGAGTACGACTTCAAGCGCTGAGAAGGTGCGGTGAAGCCGACCAAGCTCCCCGGCCCCGGCAAAGATGCCTTGACAGAGTTGAACCAGCTTAGTTTCATACAATTTAACAGGCTGCCACAAAAACCCGCCGGCACCATGTGCGCCATGCCATGAGTCGGCGGGTTTGGCTTTTGTAAAACCAACGTTAGGAGGACGATCATGCTCATAGCCACCGACAATCAGGTCTTCACCTTGGAGAATGGCACGCCCACGCAACGCTTGGCCATCGACGGCATCCGCTGCCTAGACGAGGGCGTCCATTGTTCCGCCATTGGCCTAGCCGACGGCCAAGTAGTCGTCTTAGCCAATGGCCAAGCCCAACCGCAGGCCACCGGCATCGGCGATCCGGTGGAATGCATCGCCCTACTGTCCGAAGAGCCGCTGCAAGTGCTGCTGGGCACCGAGCCGCCCCACGTGTACTGTCTCGACGGCGACGAGCCAGCGCGCCGGATAAAATCCTTTGACGCTTTGGAATGCCGCCAAAGCTGGTACACGCCTTGGGGCGGGCCACCGGCCGTGCGCAGCTTGGCACGCAGCGGCGACTGGGTTTTTGCCGATATCCACGTCGGCAGCATCATGCGCTCGCCCGACCGAGGCGTTACTTGGGAGCCGGTGACCCCGGACTTGGACGCCGATGTGCATCAGGTAGCTACCGCCCCTATGGAGGGACGCCTGTACGCCAACACCGCAGACGCGGTCTTTGTCAGCGACGACTACGGCGGTTCTTGGAAGCATCGGAAGGAGGGCTTGGCAAGCCGCTATGGCCGCGCCGTGGCCGTCCACCCGCGCGATCCCGACTGCCTGCTCGCCAGCGTCAGCAAAGGACCGGGGCATGGCAGAGATGTGCAGGGCAAGCTCTACTTTTCGCACGACGCGGGCCGCACTTGGACCCAAGCGCTTGCTGGCTTCCCCGAGGCCAAGGGCAATATCGACACTTTCCACATCGCCTTTGACGCCGAGGGGGTTGCTTGGGCCGCTGTCGAGGATCAGCTCTACCGCAGTGAAGATAGAGGCGAGAGTTGGTCCGAGTTTTGGCGAGCGCCTGCTGATATTGTCGCCTTGGCCTGCGCCCACTCGAACGGGGTTTAAGCATTGAAACTTCTTCTAACGCTGTTAATCCCATCGACTTGGAACTACTGTAGCCCATAAATTCAGGCAACGATGTCCATTCTACCGGGAAAAATCAGTGATTTTCTCAAGATCGGGGTCGCTGCCGCCGGGCGCGGCGATCTCCAAACAGTCCAAGCCGTATTGGCGCAGAAGCCAGCGTGGATCACCCGCATCGGTTCGCACGGCCGCACCATGTTGTGGGAAGCTGCGTACCGGGGACGGCTCGTCATGGTCGATTACTTGCTCGATCAAGGCGCTGACATCCACGCCTGCGGCTGCCACTTCACGCCGCTGCTAGTCGAAATCTCCCCCTACTGTGCCGCGCGCTACAAGCGCCACCACGCAGTCGCCGACCAACTACTAACACGCGGTGCAACGACCGACATCTACACCGCGGCCTTTCTCGGCGAAAGCGATTCAGTCGCCTCCTACCTCGACCGCGAACCCGAGCTGGCAACGGCCGAGAAGGCGCAGCACGATTCCAGCCAGCGCATGACAGTCTTGCACTACGCCGTCAGCGCCGGGCACCTCGCCATCGTCACCATGCTTCTAGCGCGGGGTGCCGATCCGCGGCCGTACAGTGGCGGACTGATTCGCTTTGCCGTGTGGCGGGATCGCGCCGACATCCTCAAGGCCCTGCTCGACGCCGGGGCCGATCCGACCCACGCCGAGGCCCCTCGTTCCGGCATCGTCAATCCCGAGATCATCGAATTGCTGACCGCTCGCGGCGGCGCCGTAGATGTGGACCACGCCGAGGGCGGCTGGCCGCCTCTTGTCTTCCAGTCGCGCGGCGACCGCGGCGGCAACGTCCAGCGCGTGCGTGCCCTGCTCGACGCCGGGGCCGACGTCAACGTCAGGAACTACAAGGGCCAGACGGCATTGCACTGCGCCGCCAAAGCGGGATTCGACCAAATCGTCGCCTTGCTGCTCGACCGTGGGGCCGAGGTGAACGCCAAAGACGACAAGGGCGCAACGCCGCTGGCGACTGCGTTGCGCTCCAAGGTCAAAGACAAGGATCGGCTCGCGGCTGTCGTCGGCCTGCTCACCGACGCGGGTGGCGTTTGAGCGCGAATAACCTAGAGCGGACGTGAGTGCTTGCAATTTCATCGCCGAGTTGTATTATTAGCGTATCACAGCATTAACGCTAATAAGAGCCATTCTTATTTTCACATCCGAAAACAAGGAAACATTGTGAATCTTGGCAGTGATAGGACACGCCGACCCCACGGTCGCACGGTCCAATGTCCGAGCGGATATCGCGCCTACGTCCCGTCACCCCTACCGCCACCGATTGCTTGGGACGAAGAACTCGTCGCCGCGCTCTCCCGCGCCGACCAAGCAATAGGCCGACTCGCAGGCGAAGGTCGGCGGCTGCCAAATCCGCATCTCTTCATCAGGCCATTCCTGCGCCGGGAAGCCGTGCTCTCCAGTCGCATTGAAGGCACGCAGACAACCCTAGGCGAATTGCTTGCCGCACAGGCCGGGGCAAGGGTCGAGCAAAGTTCCGCGGATTTGCGCGAGGTCGCCAACTACGTCGTCGCGCTAGAGTTCGGGATACAGCGCCTAAACACGCTGCCGCTGTCGTTGCGCCTCGTGCGCGAACTGCACGAAAAACTGATGCGGGGCGTGCGGGGCGACACGGCGACACCCGGCGAGTTTCGCCGCAGCCAGAACTGGATCGGCCCGCCCGGATGTGTCCTGAACAACGCCACCTACATTCCCCCACCGCCAGAAGAACTGATGGCGTGTCTAGGCGAATGGGAAAACTTCCTTCACGACAATACCCTGCCCCCTCTGGTACACGCCGCGCTCGCCCATTCGCAGTTTGAGGCCATTCATCCGTTCTTAGATGGAAATGGACGCGTTGGTCGCCTGCTCATCACGCTGCTATTCGTCGCCCGAGGCGTCCTGCCAGCACCGCTTCTATACTTGAGCGCTTATTTAGAAGACACGTGCGAGGAGTACTACGCACACCTGCTTGCGGTGACTCAAAACGGACAGTGGGAGGAATGGCTGACATACTTCCTGCGCGGTGTGGCACTCCAAGCCGAGGACGCTATTGGCCGCATCCAACGCATCGACGAATTGTTTCAGCATTGGTCGGAGCAACTCACTGGAACTCAATCGAGACAATCAGAGAAGGTGTTGGAGCTTTTTGTTGAAAATCCCTTTTGGACCGTGCGCGAAATTGCGCAAAGACTAGCAGTCGCCTATACCACGGCCCGACGCGCCATCGACCGGCTGGAATCAGCAGGCATCGTCGCACTGGTTGGAGAAGCGAGACGCAACCGGGTTTATTGCGCCCGAGCCATGCTCGAAGTGCTGGAAGCACCGCACAGTGCCGAACAAGTCACTTAGGAGAGCCAATGAACCATAGTGAGATCGTCAGTTTCTTGTGGGACGTTGCGAACTTGATTCGCGACAGCTTCAAACGCGGCAAGTACCAAGATGTCATTCTGCCGCTAACCGTGCTGCGCCGTCTCGACTGCGTCCTAGCACCGACCAAGGATAAGGTGCTGCAACGGCAGGCAGAGCTACACCAGCTTGGATTAGAGGATCTGGACCCTCAGCTTCGCAGAGTCTCGGACTTCGCCTTTTACAACACCTCCCGCTACGACTTCGACAAGCTGCTCGCGGATTCACCGCAGCTTGCCGCCAATCTCAGGAACTACATCGCCGGTTTCAGCAGCAACATGCGCGAGGTGCTGGAGCGGTTCGACTTCGACAACACGATCAGCAAGCTCGACGAGGCGGGGCTACTGTTCCAGGTTGTAGAGCAGTTCGGGACCGTTGATTTACACCCAGACCTGATCGACAACCCGACCATGGGAACGATTTTCGAAGAGTTGATCCGCCGCTTCAACGAAGCTCTAGACGAAAATCCCGGCGAACACTTCACGCCCCGCGACGTCGTCCATCTGATGGTAGATCTCATGCTCGCCGGTGACGAAGAGCGCATCGCGGACCCCGGCGTCGTGCGCAGTGTGTACGACCCTTGCTGTGGCTCCGGCGGTATGCTGATGATCGCCAAGGAGCACATTGCGGGTGGAACCGATCAACCCCGGCCCGCGATCAACCCACAGGCGGAGATTCACCTTTTCGGCCAAGAAGTGAACCCGGAGACTTGGGCGGTCTCAAAATCCGACATCTTCATAAAAGACCCGTCGGGGCGCGACGCGGACAAGATCGCCTTCGGCAGCACGCTATCCAACGACCGCCATACCGGCCAAACCTTCGACTACCTAATCGCCAATCCGCCCTACGGCAAGGACTGGAAGCGCGACAAGGCCACAGTCGAAGCAGAACACGAACGGGGCACGGCTGGCCGCTTCGGCCCTGGATTGCCGCGCATCAGCGACGGCCAGACCCTGTTCCTGCTACACATGCTCGCCCACGCGAAAGCACCCGACCAAGGCGGTGCCCGCATTGCGATTATTATGAACGGTTCGCCACTGTTTACCGGCGATGCAGGCAGCGGCGAGAGCGAAATTCGCCGCTACATCTTGGAAAACGACCTGCTGGAGGCGCTGATTGCGCTGCCCGAACAGCTTTTCTACAACACCGGCATCGCCACCTACGTGTGGCTGCTGACCAACCGTAAGGCACTGGCGCGCAAGGGCAAGGTGCAGCTCATCGACGCCTCTGCGTTCTGGATCCCGATGCCCCGGAGCCTCGGCGACAAGCGGCGCGTGATACCATCGGAAAAGGCAGCCGATGTGCTGGAATTGCTCGCCAATTATCAGGACAGCGAGACGCGCGAGATCGAGGACGAAGAGTGCATCGTCAGCCGCGTCTTCTCGACGGCGCAGTTTGGGTATCGCAAAATCACCGTTGAACGACCGCTGCGGCTCAATTTCCAAGCAAGCGCGGAACGGATCGAGCGCCTCAGCGAACAGACAGGCTTTCAGAATCTGGCTAAATCGAAGAAGCGGGGAGAGGCCGGGGCCAAGGAAGAGGCTGAGGGTCAAGCTCTGCAGCAAGCTATTCGGACCATGCTCAAGATGATGCCCGACACCCTTTACAAAGATCGGGAAGTGTTCCTCAAGGAACTTGCGAAAGCGACCCGGAAAGCCGAACTCAAACTGCCAGCACCGACAAAAAAAGCAATCCTCGTGGCTCTATCCGAGCGTGATGAGACGGCCGAGATCTGTCGCGACAAGGCCGGTGCGCCTGAACCCGACCCAGAGCTGCGCGACACCGAGCGCGTACCGCTTGCCGAAGGAGAGGATCCCGAGGATGACGACGGAGTACCGGCCAGCGTCCGCGCCTTCTTTGAGCGCGAGGTCAAACCACATGTTCCCGATGCTTGGATCGACACGTCGAAGCGCGATCACCGGGACGGGAAGGTTGGCTTGGTCGGCTACGAGATCAACTTCAACCGCTATTTCTATCGGTATAAGCCGCCGCGCCCGCTCGGGGAGATCGAAGCCGATATCCAAGCTATCGAGACGGACATTCTGGAGATGCTGAAAGGCATGTCGGCAGAACCCACAAGGTGATACCAAATGTCGGCACTTGCGGTTAAGTGCCGACATTTTCTGTTGACACAAGCTAAAAATTCCGTATAATGTCGGCATTCATAATCAAAGTGCCAACATTTTTAAAGAATGACGACCATTCAACTCGACCAAGATCGCCTTCACAGCGCCGGCCTGGGGGCCTTTTTTCGTCCTAGCGAGGTTGAAAAACTGGGAATTACCTACGACCAACTCGTTCGGTTGGTCCGGGCCGGCGTGGTTGAGCGGGTGGACCGCGGTCTGTACCGGCTCGTCAGCGCCGAACTGACTGAGCACGCTACCGTGGCCGCTGTATGCGCCCGGGTGCCCAATGCAGTTGTTTGTCTCATTACGGCACTCAATTTTTACGAGATCGGTACCCAGCTTTCGCCCTGGGTCTGGATTGCCATTCACCACAAGGCAAGACCTCCCCGGCTACCGCAAATTCGGACTCGCCTAGTCCGCTTCAGCGGTTCAGCCTGGACGTACGGAGTGCGCGAAGCCGTGTTCAATGGGGTTCCGGCGCACATCACTTCGCCGGCCCGCACGATCGTCGATTGTTTCCGATTCGAACGCCTGATCGGACGAGAAGCCGCTCTTGAGGCATTGCACGAAGGTCTCCGGGAACGCAAGGTAACGGTGGATGCTCTGATGCGAACGCTTGAGGAACTTCCTTCGCGCCGGTTGAGCACAGCCCTAGAGTTTGGGGCACTATGATCAGGAATTTTGCGGCATCTGTCCGGGCACGCCTGTACAACAAGTCGAAAGACAGTGGCGTAGAGTTCCAACTTCTGCTTGCCCGTTACGCCGGTGAAAGATTCCTCTATCGCCTTGGCGTGTCGTCTTGCCGCGACCGGTGTATTCTGAAGGGAGCTACGCTATTGGTCGTTTGGATGGAGGAACCCTACCGCAGTACACGCGACATCGACTTGCTGGCTCTGGGCTACAATGATGAGACCTCTGTTCAGGAAATCGTCAAAACGGTTTGCGCGGTCGCCTGCCCCGAGGATGGCTTGACCTTTGATCTCGACAGCGTACGGATATCGCCAATTCGCGCACAACAGCAACTTCAGGGCCAGCGCGTCAGGATGATTTGTCGACTGGAGCAAGCAAGGATTCCTATCCAGATCGACTTTGGCTTCGGCGATGTGGTTACGCCTGCCCCGCATGAAATGTCCATGGGCACGTTGCTCAAAGGCATTCCCGCACCCGTTGTACGAGTATATCCAATGGTGACGAGTCTCGCCGAAAAATTCGACGCCATGGTGAGTCTAGGGAGACGTAACAGCCGCATGAAGGATTTTTATGACGTTTGGGCCTTGTCGGAGGCATTTACTTTTGAGGGCAAAGCGTTGCGCGAGGCAATCTATAGCTGCTTTGAGCGGCGCAGGACGTCAGTATTCGAGGAAACGCCTGTCGCATTGACTTTGGCGTTTTATTCCGACGAAGCCCTCAATACCCGATGGCGCGATTATCGGTACGATGCAGCGCTTCTGTCCACGCCCCCGGAATCGTTTACCGTAATTGGCGAGCGCGTACAGAACTTCTTCGGACCAGTCCACGAAAGTATCTTTGCAAATAGCCCGTTCGACTTGCACTGGCCCCCCGGAGGCCCGTGGGAGTCGGTTGCAGAGCAGGATGCCGAGGATGGGGATCAAGCATAAAGACATAAAGCATGGAAATGGCGTAATCCCTCAGCGGGAGAAAACCGGAAATGCCGGTACGCTGCCGAGGTTAAACCCCTATCCGGCCTACAAGGACTCCGGCATCGAGTGGTTGGGAGAGATTCCGGCGCATTGGGAAGTGAAGCGGCTGAAGTATGCTGTAACATTGAACCCCGCGCCAACAGAAGTACGAAACCGTGGTGAGTCGCTTGAGGTTTCGTTTGTACCGATGGAGGCTATTGGGGAGTATGGCGGCCTAGAATTGACGACAACAAAGTTGGTGGGCGAAGTGTATACTGGTTACACCTATTTTCGCGAAGGGGATGTAGTGGTCGCGAAGATTACTCCTTGTTTCGAAAATGGCAAAGGCGCGGTCGCTACAGGACTCGTTAATGAAATTGCGTTCGGAACTACGGAACTCCATGTCCTTAGAGTTAAGGAATCTACAGACCGACAATTCCTATTCTACTTGTCCATGGGAGATGCGTTCAAAAGGCTGGGTGAGGCCGAAATGTACGGTGCAGGAGGCCAGAAACGTGTGCCCGATTCTTTCGTTAGAAACCTTATGCACCCGCTCCCTTCTCTCCCCGAACAACGCGCCATCGCCGCCTTCCTCGACCGCGAGACGACCAAAATCGACGCCCTCGTCGCCAAGAAGGAGCGACTGATCGAACTGCTCCAGGAAAAGCGCACCGCCCTCATCAGCCACACCGTCACCAAGGGCCTCGACCCCGATGTGCCCCTGAAGGACTCCGGCGTCGAGTGGCTGGGAGAGATTCCGGCGCATTGGGACAGTAAGAGACTAAAAACAATTTCACGCATTCGTTACGGATTGGGGCAGCCCCCGCGTGAATCATCAAATGGGTTACCATTGATTCGTGCTACAAATGTGACCCGCGGTCGTATTACTGAGGAGGACATGGTTTACGTTGATCCGGGTGATGTCCCGATAGGCCGAGACGCTTTTTTAGCCGAGGGGGAGATTATTGTAGTGCGAAGCGGTGCATATACCGCAGACTCTGCGATCATACCGAAAGCTTATGATGGAGCCGTCACAGGTTACGATATGGTCGTTACTGTCAATAATGAGTTAGCAGAATTTGTCGCAGTCGCTTTACTTTGCACTTATGTACGAGATGCTCAATTGGTTATTTCCAGTATGCGCTCTGCTCAGCCGCATCTAAATGCTGAGGAATTAGGGGCAGCAGTAATATTGCTTCCTCCTCTCCCCGAACAACGCGCCATCGCCACCTTCCTCGACCGCGAAACCACCCAAATCGACGCCCTCATCGCCAAAGTCCAAGAAGCTATCAGCCGCCTCAAAGAACTCCGCACCGCCCTCATCTCCGCAGCAGTAACCGGCAAAATCGACGTGCGAGAAGCCGCCGCGTGAACCGGGTCAGTCGGTAAGGTCAAAAAAGTAAGGAGATCGTCATGCAGTTCCGCTATCCGGCCCGGCTTCAGCCCGATTCTTCAGGCGAGATCATCGTCTCGTTCCGGGACTTCCCGGAATGTTTCACTTCTGGTGCCGACAAGTCGGCGGCTCTTGCGGAGGCACGCGACGCACTGGAGGAAGCTGTCGCCGGCCGCATTGACGACGGCGAGCCCATCCCGGTGCCTAGCAGAAGATGCGCCGGCGAGCACTACATCGCCGTCCCACCCGACATGGCTGCAAAAGCCGCGTTCGTCCTTGCGTTTCGGGAAAGCGGTCTCTCGCGCCTCAGCGTCGCTCGACGCCTCGGCGTCAACGAGAAAGTCGTGCGCCGCATGCTTGACCCACGGCATCACACCTCCGCCAACCGCCTTCACAAGGCCCTGCGGTCGTTAGGTCGGGAATTGATTGTAGAGTCCCAAGCGGCGTAACGGGTGCGAATGGTAAGCCGTTCCCTATGACGGCACGAGATACTCTATGAATTCCAAGAGGATATCCGAACGCGCCTTTGAATACGCCATCGAGGCCGCCCTGCTGCACCACAGCCCAGACGAGGTAGGCGGCGCTCCGCCCGTTGCGAGTGAAGGCCGGGTGCCCTACGGCGACGACGGAATGCAGCCCGGAGGCTATCTCAAACGCCGCCCCCAAGACTACGACCGCGCACTATGCCTCTTACCCAACGATGTCCTAGACTTTGTGCTGGCCACGCAGCCGAAGGAATGGCAGAAGCTGTCCCAACACTACGGCTCTCAGGTCAAAGAGCGATTCCTCAAGCGCCTGTCATCCGAGATTGAACGACGCGGCGCACTCAACGTCCTGCGAACTGGCATAAAGGACATGGGCTGCACGTTCCGTCTCGCCTATTTCCGCCCGGCGAGTGGACTCAACGAAGAGACCCGGCAGTTGTACATGGCCAACTTCTTCGCCGTTGTCCGCCAAGTCCGCTACAGCACCAAAAACGAAAACAGCCTCGACCTCGTGCTGTTCCTCAACGGCATCCCAATCTTCACCGCCGAACTCAAGAACCCACTCAGCGGCCAGACCGTCGAAGACGCCATCCGCCAATACAAAACCGACCGCGACCCGCGCGAACCCCTATTGGCCTATGGCCGCTGTCTGGCCCATTTCGCCGTCGATCCAAATCTGGTCTATGTCACCACGCACCTCGCCGGACCCAAGACGCGCTTCCTGCCCTATAACCGGGGCAAATTCGGCGGAGCTGGCAATCCCGCCGTGCCGCCCACGCAAACCGGCTATGCCACCGCCTATCTTTGGGAAGAAACCTGGGCGCGCGACAGCGTCCTCGACTTAGTGCGCCAGTTCATCCACGAAGTCGAAGAGGAAAATGAGACCGGCCGCAAGACCGGCAAGCGGTTCCTAATCTTTCCTCGCTATCAGCAACTCGATTGCGTGCGCCAACTCGTTGCCAATGCCCGCGAGACAGGAACCGGACAGCACTATCTCATCCAACACTCGGCCGGAAGCGGCAAGAGCTTTACCATCGCTTGGCTCGCCCACCAACTCTCCACCTTGCACGATGCCGCTGACCGCCGCGTCTTCGATTCCATCGTAGTCATCACCGACCGCCGCGTGCTCGACCGCCAACTCCAAAGCACCATACGCCAGTTCGAGCAAACATTGGGCGTGGTGGAAAACATCGACACCACCTCGCGCCAACTCAAAGACGCCCTCGAAGCCGGCAAGACAATCATTGTCACCACGCTACAGAAATTCCCGGTAATCGCTGCGGAAATCGGCGCACTGCCGGGCAAGCGCTTCGCCCTAATCGTCGATGAAGCGCACTCATCGCAGTCGGGCGAGAGCACCAAGAGCCTCAAGGCCGTGCTAGCTCCGGCGTCGCTCGAAGAAGCAGAGAACGAAGAGTCCAACGCCGAGACCCCCGAAGAGGCGCGCGAGAACGCGATCTTGGCCGAAATGGAAAAACGCGGACGCTTGCCCAATGTTTCGACCTTTGCCTTCACCGCCACACCCAAGCCCAAGACGCTGGAACTCTTCGGGACCAAGCGCCCCGACGGCTCATTCGCACCGTTTCACCTCTACAGCATGCGCCAAGCAATCGAGGAGGGATTTATCCTCGACATCTTGGGGAATTACACCACCTACACGGCCTATTGGCGGCTGTGGAAGACCGTCGAGGACGATCCGCGCTACGACAAGCACAAGGCCGCTTTCCTACTCAAATCCTTTGTCGAGCTACACCCACACGCCATCGGCGAGAAGGTGCGCATCATGGTCGAGCACTTTGCCGAGCAGGTGCAAAACCAGATCAACGGCAGGGCCAAAGCGATGATCGTCACCCGCTCGCGCCTACACGCAGTGCGCTACAAACTGGCGGTGGACGAGTACCTCGCTGAGCGGGGATATTCGTTCAAGGCATTAGTTGCGTTCTCAGGCACCGTTGACGATGGCGGCCGGTCCTACACTGAGCCAAGTATGAACGGAATCTCAGAGGCGCAGACCGCCAAGACATTCGAGGGGCCGGACTATCGCTTCCTGATCGTCGCCAACAAGTTCCAGACCGGGTTCGACCAGCCGCTGCTGCACACCATGTATGTGGACAAAAAACTCGGTGGCGTGAACGCAGTGCAGACGCTGTCGCGGCTCAACCGCACACACGCGGAAAAACAAGGCACCATGGTGCTCGACTTCGCCAACGAGTCCGACGAGATCAAGACCGCTTTCGAGCCTTATTACGAGACGACGCTGTTGTCGGAAGCGACCGATCCCAACCTGCTCTACGAAATCCAAACCAGCCTCAGCACATTCCCCGTTTACGCCCAAATTGACGTGGACGACTTCGCCAAAGTCTATTTCGACAGCACAGTAACGCAGGATCGGCTCTACGCCGTGCTCAATCCGGTCGTCGCTCGTTTTCAGGGGCTACACGAGGATGAGCGACAGGATTTCCGCAGCAAGCTCACGGACTACGTGCGGCTCTATGCGTTCCTCGCACAGATATTGACCTTTGCCGATGTCGATCTGGAAAAACTCTACGTCTTCGCACGGTACTTGCGCCGACTCTTACCCGCCGACCAAGAGGAATTACCGCACGAAGCGCAGGAAAACATCGATATGGAATCGTATCGGGTTCAGGAGACGGGAAGCGGCAAGATTGATCTTGAGCGCAAGGCAGGGACGCTCGACCCCATCGGTACGAAGGACGCACACGGACACGTACCGGAAGAAATGGAGACGCTGTCGCGGATTATTGCCGAGCTAAACGAGCGCTTTGGCATCGAACTCGGCCCCGAACATCGCGTCACCCTTAGCCAGATGATGGAAAGGCTCGCTGACGACGACGCGCTCCATGCCGCAGCGCGAGTAAATACGCGCGAAAACGTGCGATTGACCTTCGACCACAAGGTCGAGCAAGTGATCCAAGAGATCGTCGATTCTAACTTTGATCTGTACAAGCGCATCACCGACGATCACGCCTTTGGAGAAGAACTCAAGAATCACCTCTTCGACCAATACCTCCTCAGCTACCGCAACGCCGAGACCGCTTGACCAAACTCCCTAAAAGACCCTTTGTAACACCTACACCTCACCCTCCCATCGCCGGTCTAGTAGGAAAAGAACAATGCAACTAACGCCAATCACTCCCAGCGTAAAGCAAGTCCCGCCCCTGACGGCGAGCCAGATAGCCCAATTCAAGCGCGACGGCTTCCTCGTGCTCCCCGCCGTACTCGATCCCGAACTCTGCCGCCGTGCCAGAGACGCAATGTGGGCTGCGATTGCAACCCACCTGCCCCGCATGAAGCGGGACGATCCCTCCACTTGGGAGCCACTCACCGACGAAGAAAGCGCCGTGCTAAACGCGCAGCGGCCCGAGGTCGGCGGCGACCCCTATTTCGCCGGCAGCGGCCACCGCTTCTACGTCCGCAACGGCACCGAACAATTCATGCTCGACTTGGCCCCCCGGGCCTTGTGGCAAGTCGCCGAGCAATTGCTTGGTGAGGGTACGGTAGTGTGGCCCGCTGGAGAGGATGACGCCGGCATCACAACGGGCCCGTGCTTCATGTGCGACGACGCGGTAGGAGGGCTGGCCACCCACTTGGGCAAAGAGATCGAGCGATGGCCAGAGCAGGGATCTTTCACCACCGAGGAAGCACTGCGCCTACCCAAGACCGGCCCGGTGTGGCTCAACGGACAAGGAACGCGCGGCCTGTATTGCACCCTGCCCAACAGCCCGTCTCCCTGCCCCGAGTACCGAGGTGCCCACTCCGACGGTGCCTGCTACGGCCGCTGGCGATTGCAAATGTCAGCTTACATCGACGACCTGCCGCCCAACTCCGGCGGCTTCACCATATGGCCGGGCAGCCACAGCCGCATCTGGCGCGATCAGTGGGAAGCCTTTCTCGAAGGCGAAAAGCACACGGACAAACACTTGGCCGAACGCAAGTCCGGCGGCTACAACGACCCCGTCATCCAGCGCATCAAAGCCGATACCCAACCCTTCGACTGCCACGGCCCCGCCGGCACAGTGGTTTTGTGGCACACCAAAATTTTGCACATGGCCGGGCAGAATCAATCCACCGACGTCATCCGCCAAGCGACCATCTACGGCTTCCTCAAAACGCCAGCATCCCTCCCCGACCCACTCGTAGTCGATAACACCAACGGCGACATCTGGCGAGATTGGTCCGACGAAGTCCGCGCCATCGATGAGCACCAACAATAGCGTCTTAAGAGCTCAGCGGTTCGACCGCGACCGCGACACCGGAACTCGATGAGGTGCGGGCGGCGTCGGAGACCGCCTGCACCCAATAGCCACTCTCCGCATCACAGACCGGTTTTTCACCGCGCTGCGCCGCGGCAGCGAAATCCTCAATCATCGGCAGATCGAACAGCTTCTCCTGCAGCGGCTCCACCTCAATCCGCTCCGTTCCATCGGGCAGTTCCAGAATTAGGTGATCCGCCGTCAACTCCAGCGGGTCGATCAGGATCCTGCCGCCATCGCCGTCAATCTGGGCAAAGTCGCGACGCGGTGGCGAGGTCAGAATAGTCGAGTGCATGCCGATCCCGCCACCCTCAAAGCGCACGATCAGGGCGTCGGTGTCATCGACGGGCCAGTCGTGATCAACCGCGTCAACCACGGCGCTCACCGACTGCGGCTGGCCGCCGAAGTTCAACAGCACTTCGATGCGATGAGACGCCATTTCCATCAGGGCACCGCCAATGCCCGGTTCGATCCGCCAATCCCCCGCTTGCGGATCCCAGCGCCCGCTGTAATGGGTGCGCGCGAAAACGACCCGGCCGATGCGGCCCGCAGCGATCAACCGCTTGGCCGCGACCACTTGCGGACAGGTGCGCCGACGGTAGGCGACCGCCAAGGTCACGCCGTGAGCCCGACATGCAGCGATCATTTCGCGACACTCGGCGGCGTTTCTCGCCATCGGCTTCTCGCACAGTACGTGCTTCCCGTGCTCCGCCGCCAAACAGGTGTAGTCGCAATGGGTATCGGTCGGCGTCGATACGATGACAGCTTCCACCCGGTCATCGCGCACCAGCTCCGCCGCCGAGCTATACGCGCGCGGGCCATTGAATCGCGCCGCGAATGCCTTAGCGGCCTCGAGGTCGCGACGGCAGACGGCGACGAGGTCGGTCCGTTCCGAAGCCAGCAGACTCGGCCCGAACGAATTCTCGGCTATGGAGCCGCAGCCAATGATGCCAAATTTCACGGTGAAGTCCTTTCCCGGTGAGGAAGCCCATCTTCGAGCCCGTCTCCCCGTCTCATGGTGCATATGTATATGGCAGTCGCTGCACAGCCATGGTTCAGCGCTCGACTCCCTCGCCCATCTGCGCCGTGGCAGTCAGCTCTTCCCACTTCGTCTCCCCAAAGCTGACGTTGTACTCCATGTTGAAGAGCAGCCGGTCTTCGACGAAGCGGAAAGTCAGCAGGGGGCGGAAGGGCGTCTCGTAGAAGCAGAGCCTCGCGTTGTAGGTGCCGTCCGCGCTCCATGCGCCGCTGGCGGAGATCGGTTGAGAATGGTCGCTGGTGAATGAGGTGCTGCCCTCCACCCAAGCCCCGTAGCCGATGCGGATCGGATGCTCAACGCCAGACGCGTCCTCGACGGTCATCAGCGTTTCCTCCTCGCCGAAAGCAAAGGTGACCGCCCGCAGGTTGCGCTCGTTGGACGCAAACAGAAACCTCCGCCCCGAATGTTTGCTGGCCAGCGCGGAGGAGGACAACCCTTCTTGCGGCGCGAGGGACAGGCCCCTCAACCGCTCGGCCAGCGGGCCGTTATCGGCCGGTGGCAGAGATTCATTCTCCATCGCCGGCAGCAGGTGATCCCAGACCAGATCGAGCACCTGCTGCATGTCGCTCACGCCAGCGGTAATGGCCACCACCGCGTCCTGGTCGGACATGACGATGCAGTACTGGCCGAAGGCACCGTCACCCCGGTAGGCGTTGTGCCGGCAGCGCCAGAACTGGTAGCCGTACCCCTGGTCCCAGTCGCTGTCGGGGTCGCTGCCATTAGCGGTCTGCAGGGCGGTGGCCTCTGCCACCCACCACTCCGGGAGCAGCCGCCGGCCATCCCACATCCCCCGCTGTAGCAACAACTGGCCGAAACGGGCGATATCCTCGGTGCGAATTCTCAGTCCCCAGCCGCCGACGTTGTAGCCCTCGTCATCGCTCTGCCAAGTGGCACCCTCAATCCCCAAGGGCGCAAAGAGCCGCGGTGTCAGGTAGTCGATCAGGGTCCCGTCCGTCAGCCGCTGAACCATCAAGCCGGCCATGTAGGTGGCTCCCGTGTTGTACACGAAGTGGGTCCCGGGCTTGAGGCCCACCGGCACGGCGAGAAAGGACTCAGCCCAGGTGTCCCTCTCGGTTGACCAGAAGGCGTCAGCCTGCTCCTTCAGGTGACCGGTGTTCATGCGCAGCAGATCCCGCACTCGCATCGCCGCAAGGTTTTCGTCCGGCTCGGCAGGGGCTTCCTCGGGAAAGTGGTCGAGGATCAGGTCATCGAGGCTCATCAACCCTTCCTCGACTGCCAGACCCACCGCTGTGGCGGTGAAGCTCTTGCTCAGCGAGTAGAGGCGATGGGGGCTGGCGGGATTGTAGGGGTACCACCAGCCCTCAGCCACCACTTTCCCTCCGCGCAGCAGCATGAAGCTGTGCAGGGCATCGATCGAATCCTCGGCCGCATCGACGAAGCCGAGAATGGCCCGACTGGAGATGCCCTGAGCCTCGGGGGTACTGCGCTCAAGGGCGGCGGCTGGCTGGTTGGCGTGGAGTATCAGCATAAACAGCAGGAGAACGGCGCGAAACATAAGCAAAATCCAAGAAAGAGTTGGTGGTCTATGAGAAAATGGATGGACATCCAACTATTGGTTATGTCCTTGCAGAACGGTCAGTGCATCCCACGTCGCCGGAAATCCTCCGAAGGCGCTCATCTGCAACATGACCTCCTCAATCTCCGTCTTTGTGGCTCCACAACCAAGGGCTCGGTCGATGTGAACAGCAAGCTGTTCCGGCCTGCCGAGAACCGTCAAGGCCGCGATCGTGCACAGCAGACGGGTCTTGATATCCAGCCCCGCCCGTCCGTACAGGTCATGCATCACGTGCGTCATCACGAGTCGCTCAAACTCGGGATGAAGTGTGCGCATCTTCTTGGCAGAGGCCTTTGCAGCAGCTTCTCCGAGCATCGTCGAGAGAATTCTGCGCCCTGCTTCGTAGCGTTCACTTTCAGTCATACATCCTCCCCTGATCGGTTGCGCTCTCGCTGGGTCTTAGGTTGCCAGAGAGCGGACGGATCTAACCTCAGCCGTAGGAGCCTTTTTCATGGCGGCCGAGCAAGCGCTGCAAACGAGGCGAGGCTCCCTCCAGCACGTGCGGCGGCATGCGATAGTCGATAAAGGGATAGAAGCGCTGGGAGATAAAGCGCTTGCTGTACGTGACGCCGGCCATGAAGCGCGTGCGATCCGAGGCATTGGGAGCACCCCGGTGCCAGATCTGGTTGTTGAACATGTACGCGTCGCCAGCCCGGGCGAACAGGGAAATCGGCCCCGTCCCGCAAAATGTGGGCTTGTCTTGCTCGGCGGGCCCGCGTCCAGCGCGGTGGCTGCCGGGCACGACCTGCGTGGGACCGTATTCAATGCTTTCCACGTCGCTGACCGGAGTGAAGATCTGTAGCACAAAGCAGGGCATGGTAATGCGCGGGTCGTGCTGTTCCACCGCATCGGGCAGGGGAAAGTGGATCAAATCGTCGAGGTGCCAGCCGCCGGGGCCGTCGGGATCTTTGCTGGAATCGGGCTCGGTGTACAGGGCGTTTTGCGACATGAGGTGGCAGTTGTCGCCCAAAATGGCTTCGGCCAAGCTGGCAAAGGGCTCGCGCACTACCAAGTCGCGGAATGCCGCGCTATATTCGAACATGCGCATGAGGCTGATGCCGCGGATGTGGTCGCCTGCTTCGTCGTTGAGGATGCGGGGATCGGCAACTTTGCGCGCCATGGCCTCGCGCAGGGCCTCAACCTCGTCGGCTGCGAGAACGGGGCCCAAGTGACAGTAGCCGTCGCGGTTGAATTGCTCGATGATGCGCTGGGTTTCTTCCGGCGAGTATGGCTGGCCTGCTGCAATGGCACTGGACATGGGATTTTAGCTGGGCAAAAGGGTGGACAGGTCGGCTGCAAAATAGGGCACGGCCTTGCCAACGCCAAATCAACCCAAGGCTAGGCCGTCGAATTCTGCGTCAGGTGCCGCTGCAAAGGAGGCTCCTATGAAAGGACGAGTCGCATGGCTATGGTTAGCCGTCATCTGCCTAACGGGCAATGTCGTCGGAGTCTCGGGGCAAGAAATCGACGTGTACCTATCTAAAATCGACACAGGGGTGGCTTGGGTTAGTTCGTACTGGGGCTACAACGCCCCCAAGCTAGTGTACGATGGCGAGAGCTATTACACGGTCGCGCTGTGGGGACCGGAGCAGGCCACCGCGCGGGGCGCGCTCTACCAATTGCGCGACGGGCAGTGGCACCGAGGCTACGAGTGGGACGGTTTGAACTACCAGCCGGGCATGGTATTGCTCGACGAGCAACAACGGCTGCTCCTGATCTATCCAAAAATCAACGAAAAGCCGGTTATTCTGCGGGCCACCGCGCCGGGGCAGATTGACCAATTCGAGCAACTCGAAGTGCCGGACGCCATTGGCAAGGCCGGGTACATGGGCGCTGGCATTTACGACGAGCGCCTAGTCATCGGCTATATCGGCGATCCGGCGACCTATACCTTCAAGACAGCCATGCTCGATTTGCGCACCGGCACTTGGGACGGCCCCTATGTCCTCGCGCCGGCGCCCGGCGCAAAGAACAGAGGTGCCGTGGACGACTTGGCTCTACCCGGTCATTCAGCCAGATGAGACGGGTTATCACTTGCTAGTGAGCAATCAGCCCGACCCCAGAGCACTCTACAACCGCATCCTCTACATGCACTTGCCCTACGGCGATCCCGGTCAAATCGCACCCGAGGTCGTGGTCGAGATCGCGCCCGAAGGCGATTTCATCGCTTTCGGCGAGGCCATGTGGCGCGACTTAGATGGCTACATGTACGTCACCGGACAGTACCGATCCCCCGGCCAAGCCAATCAACTGTTCCTCTTTGTGCGCGACCCGCATACGGGCGCGTGGACCCGCCAAGCCCTGAGCAATGCGCAGGTAGCTGCGGCCTATCAAAGACCCGGTGGAAGCCCTGCTGTGTGGGTAGCCAGCACGTACGGGGCCGACTTGCGGCTCTATCGATCGGACGATCGCGGGGATAGCTGGCAGGAGGAGCCGCTAGCCGATTTGGCCAGCTACGGCCTAGTCTCCAGTTTCTTCCTCCACGGCATTTCCCCGGCCAGCGGCAGCCTGATGCCGAGCTTGCCCACCGCGGTATTCAGCGCCGGGCCTCATCCCAACTACGAGTTGTGGTTCGTCCAGTTCGACATTGCCGAGTTGGCAATGGCTACCGCGATAGAGGAGGTCGAATCGCTGGACGCGACCGGTGCACCGATTTTGGTCGCCAATGCGCCCAATCCCTTCAACAATTCGACCCAGATACGCTTCTGGCTGCCCGCGGCGGGGTCAGTCGATCTAGCGGTGTACAATCTCCAAGGCCAGCGCATCGGACAGATAAGCAAGGGCCACCGGGAGGCTGGCTGGCATACCATTGTCTGGGCAGCCGGCGATCTGGCGACTGGGGTGTACTTGTATCGCTTGCAGGCCAGCGGAGCGGAGGTCGCGCGCAAGTTGGCAGTGATCCGTTAGCGCACGCGGCTCTCTCACATATAGCAATCTTGAATGACTGATGCGGATTGTCTTCCCCTACTATTCTGCGCCTATCTGCGTCCATCTGCGGATCACCGCGCAAATCATGTAGGACGGCTATATTTGCTCCAGTGATTAGCGTCTTATATCTTTCTGCTGCCATCACCACAGCAGAGGCCGACATGTCGGGTCTCCTGCTGAATACAATAGCCTGTTTCCTGCGCTGGGGTAGCTCCCCAAGACGCGAAGCGGTAAATAGGTAGGACCGTCCCGCACCTCTGCGTGGTGGTGGCAAGGCCCGGCTCCAGCCGGGAAATGCCACCATTAACAGCGGAGGTACTCCATGTTTCGCTCGCTCGTTTTGCTTTTCGTCTCATACGGCCTGATCGCTTGTTCTGTTTCTCCGGCTTGGGCGTACACCTACCATTGGGAAATAGACGAGACGCCCCAAGGGGCCGAAAGCGCCAGCCTGATTGCGCCGGTCCAAGTGGTCTTGTTGGATGAGATAGTCGAGGTCGCGTCGCATAGTGCTGCGCTGCAATTGCGCGAGAAGTATTCGGTGCATCTGGGCACCGAGTGGAGCGCCGAGCACGCCTACAGTTTGCTGCGCACGTTTGAGTCCATCCCGCAAACAGTGAACTGGCCCTATGACGAAGAGCCTGCGGTGCCGGCCTCGGTGTGGACGTTGAGCAGCCGCCACATCCAAGATGACATCGCCGTGAAAACGCGCGACGGCCAGCGCCAAGTCACCGTTGCCAAGGCGGCGTTTACCTACGCCGAGCCGCTGTTGGCCGAGATTGATGGGGTGCGCGGCCGGTTTTTCTCCAAACGGCTGCATCAGGCGGTAGTGCGGTTTGTAACCGACCACGGCGCGGATCGACACGCGCTCGAACGCATCTTGCAA
>JAJDUT010000042.1 GCA_022826515.1 Candidatus Latescibacterota bacterium | reverse complement strand
CTGCTCCTGCTGCTCAACGCCATTGCCCATCGACGAACCCCTTGGGTGCAACACCAAGCCAAAGCAGGATAAAAAAGGCTTGACACACAACACAGATACTCCCGCAAAAGCGGGAATCCAGTCTTGTACGCGATGCGGATTGGGCACGATACCCTGTAGGGGGCGGTTTGAAACCGCCCCCTACTCGATCGACGTCTCCGTTTGGCCTTGGGGCTATTGACAAGCTGCGGCTGGAAAACATAGGTTGGGACCAAGATAGCACAGGGCTTGGCCTCCACAAAATCCCCTTACTTAGCCTACCGAGCGACTGCAATCTAGGCATCCAGCTTGAAAAGAAAAATCCCCGCCAGTCTGCGGGCCCGTCTCGCCGAACGCACCGCGCCTCGGGCCCGGGAACGCCCCGACGCCCACATCACTTTCCGCGGCCTGTTTCTCGGCGCCCTGCTGTGCGTTGCCATCGCCCTCGGCGTGCCCCATACCACCATGCTGGTCAAGGGCACGCCCATGGGCTTTTCCTCGTCGACCCCGGCGGCGTACTGCCTGCTTTTTTTTCTGCTGATCACCGTCCACGTGGTACTGGCCCTGCCCAAGCGGCAATGGGGTCTGCAATGGGGCGAACTGGTCACCATCGCCATTATGATGATGGTCGCCGCGGCCATCCCTTCCCGGGGCGTGACCGGCATGCTCTTGCCCATGATCACCGGGACCTACTACTACGCCTCGGCCGAGAACAAATGGGCCGAAGTCGTCCATCCCCATCTCACCGAATGGATGCTGATGGGCGACCCCGAGGCCGTGCGCGGTTTCTACGAAGGCAGTATCGGCACCACGGTCATCCCCTGGGCCAGTTGGTTGCCCCCCTTGGGCTACTGGCTGCTGTTCTACGCCGCCCTGTACCTCACCCTCATCTCCATTGCCGTGATCCTACGCCGCCAGTGGGTCGAACACGAGCGTCTAGCCTATCCCCTAGCCCAAGTAGCCCTAGCCATGATCGAGGACGAAGGCCGGCCCTCTCTGCTCAAGCCCTTTTTCAAAAACAGGCTCATGTGGATCGGCTTTGCCATCCCCTTTCTGGTCGGCAGCCTCAATGCCCTGCACCACTATTTCCCCTCCGTGGCCCAGATCAGTCTGAAAACCAGCGTGTCCTTCCTCGGTGCCAACCTGCCGGTCAACCTCAATTTCCTCATGCTGGGCTTCTCCTTCCTCATCAACTCCACCCTCTCGCTCAGCCTGTGGTTCTTCCTCCTAATCTACACGCTGCAACAACACATCCTCGGCCTGTTGGGCATCAATACCTTACAGGCCACCCTCGGTCCTTGGAGCACCCCAGTGACCGGCCACCAGATGATGGGTGCCCTGATCGTAATGGTGGGAGCGGGCCTGTGGGTGGGGCGGCACCACCTAGCCGAGGTGTGGCGTCAAGCCCTGTCCAAGAAGGCTTCGGTCGACGATGCCGATGAGATCATGTCCTACCGCAGCGCCCTGTTGGGGCTGCTCATCGGCACCGCGGGCATGACCCTCTGGCTGTGGCAAAGCGGCATTCCCGCTTGGATCGCGCCGCTGTTCGTCTTTGCGGCCCTCGTCATCTTCATCGGCCTGACGCGCGCCATCGTCGAGGCCGGCATCCCCACATTGAGCCCGGCCATGGTGCCCCTCGGTTTTGTGGTTTCCGGGGTGGGCGTCCCGGCCTTGGGGGCTAAGGGCATGGTAGCCTCGGCCTACACCCTCATCTGGGTCGGCGAATTGCTGGTCTTTATGATGGCACCCCTGTCCAACGGCCTGCGCCTGACCAGCGAGACTGCGGGCAATCGGCGTCGGCTCCTGTGGGGCATTGCCGGGGCCATGTTCATTACCTTGGCCGTCTCCATCTACTACACCCTCCACCTCGCCTATGACTATGGCGGCGTCAATCTCCACAACCAGTTCTTCGGCCAGAGCTTCCCGAGCTATCCCTCCAGATTCGCCCTGCGCAAATTGAGCGAGCCCTCCGGAGTCAGCATCGATGGTTGGCTCTGGACCTTGAGCGGCGGCTTGGTCATGGCCCTCCTCATGATCGCCCGCCAGCGCCTGATGTGGTGGCCCTTCCACCCGTTGGGCTTTGCCGTCAGCGCCGGGTGGACCATGCGCTACATCTGGTTCTCCGTCTTTTTGGCCTGGCTGATCAAACTCGCCATCCTGCGCTACGGCGGCGTCGGTCTATACCACAAAATCCGCCCCTTTTTTCTCGGCCTGATCGCCGGTCAATTCGCCACCGGAGGTCTGTGGCTGGTCATCGACTCATTTACCGGCACAGTGGGCAATGTCATTCCGGTGATGTTCTGACGCTTCTCAAGGACACCCTTTTTTATTCCTCTGATGGCGTCTGGTCCTTGGCGTCGCTCTTATTGAATCGCCACTCGCGCTCGACGATCAATCGAGCACCGCGTCGAAACGTCACATAGGACCAGGCCCAATTCAGCACGACGAATAGCCGGTTCTTGAAGCCGACGAGAAAGTAGATGTGCACTACCAACCAGGTGAGCCACGCAAACCAACCGGAGAATCGCAGCTTGCCGATTTCGACAATGGCGCGGCTGCGGCCGATTGTCGCCATCTGGCCCCTGTCGACAAAGCGAAAGGCTTCGCGCGGTTTGCCTGCAAGGTCGCGGAGGATCGTCCTAGCCACGAAACGACCTTGTTGCATTGCCACTGGTGCTGTGCCCGGAAGCGGCTTGCCGGTCTGGTGGGTGAAACTTGCCTGATCGCCGGCGACAAACGCGTTTGGGTGTCCGTCAATGCTCAGATCTTTGTCGACGACTGCGCGTCCCTGCTCGTCAACCTCCAAACCATCGCGCCGGGCGAATTCAACCCCGCGCACTCCGGCTGCCCAAAGTATAGTTGAGGCGTGGATTCGCTCCGCACCCACTTCAACGCCGTCCTCGTCAATTCTGGTCACAAGACTGTTCGGCCAGACTTGCACACCGAGTCTTTCCAAGGCTCGCGTCGCACGGCTCGCCTGTTTTTCGCTGAACGATGGGAGGATTCGAGGGCCGGAATCGCCCCACAGCAAAGCAGCAAATAGTCGAATTCGAGTTGACCAAAATCCGCCGAGACGGTCTGGGCCTGCAAATCGACACTCTGGATCCTTCCCTGCAGCACGGAGACGTTCTCGTAGCGCGCGAGCAGACTGCGGATGGGAGCGGCAATATCGGCCGGAGACAAACCGGCCATTGCCACCTGGTAGAGCAGAGGTTGGAACAAATGATAGTTCTGTTGATCGACAAGTGTAACGCGGACATCAGGAGCGCCGCCAAGCTTCTTGGCCGCATTCAAACCGGCAAAACCTCCTCCTACAATGACGACGTGTTTCATTCCTATAGGGCCGATCTATGGGGAAAAGCCCATCAGTAAATCCGCTGGAATGCCCAAATGCGTTCTCAACGCGCCAATCTGCCGAATAGAAAGCGGGCGAATTCCATTAAAAAATTCCGATGTTCGGCTTCTACCGCCCAGCCACTTCGCCAGATCGGCCCGGGAAAGGCCCTTCTGCTCCAGCATAAAATCAACCACTTCCTGGGGCGTGGGCTTCTCATAAGCCGGGAAATGAGTGTCTTCATAAGCCTGCACCAGAACAGATAGAAACTCCAGCCGCTCATACTCCTCCGATCCGGGCTGAGGATCTGTGTCGAGGAGGGCATCGATTTCGGCAACAGCGATATCGTATTCTCCTTTGTCTCTCAACACATGAGGTTTGGTAAAATCGAGTACTTCAGCCATTGGGTACTCCTTAGCTATAACGTGCCTGTCTGGGTCCGACGATCGTATTCTGAGTGCGTGAGAACATGGCGGATATACACTCTTCCCAAATCATAGCGCATATCCACAATTAGCCGATATTTGTTGCCGCCGATATTGAAAACCGTGCGCCATTGTCCCAAGAAGCTGGCAGAAGGAAAATCTTGGCGCATTTCGTGCGGAGTAGAATAGCGCCTTAATCGCATGATGGCGAACCAAGCTTTGAGAGGTTTCTCCGACTCAGGATGATCCCGCCAGAATTCTTGGAGTCTTTTCCGAGTAATTACATGCATTGGCCGTTGGCGAGCCTTGTTACCAATTTGGGAACAAAAGATCAGTAGTTGATAACGAACGCTGGCAAACCTAGAGGAAAGTGGATCATCAGTCTCCGAGAAATAGCGTGAGAGCAGATCCACTACTCTCTTATCCGCGCTCGTTGATTTTCCACTATCCCGGGTCTTGATAGCGGCTCTATACCTATCGCAGACAGTGGGTCCGAAGGGCTCATCAACCTTGGCTTCCACACCAATAAACAAGCTTGACATAGAACCGACGCGACCGATGATTCCAAGGTCGAGGCGGCTCGGCTGTCCTGGATAAGAGTCAAAACTTGCTCCAAATTCCGGCTCGCCTTTCTCCAACTTGACCGGCTGTGACAGGACGCACGAAATACGCGATTCCAGATGATTAGCCCCGTTCCGGTCCATTATGAACTTGGATAGAGAATAGGCGCTGCGGCCCGGCTTCCAATGCCGTTTCTTCGAGGGCTTACTGAAAATACGGCTCTCCCACTCTCTCAGGCAGGATATTCTGTGGTCTTGGGAATCTACCACTCTCATTTTTTATCCTCCGATCTGTTTAGAACTGATGACTTGCGAGGCCGATCTATTAGAATCGCAGCGCGGCAACTACTGACAGTCCCCCTGTAGGTTCTGGTCTCAACCCGAACGAGTATCGGCGTGATTTAGATCGATTTCGAGACCACTCGGACGCAACCGTTGCCGTAAAGACGGGTATGAAGGGTCTTATTGACGTTCACTAAACTTGGTTTACATTTATACATTTATGACTTGGACTCCTACTCATTTGACTCGTGCCCAATTAGAAGAGCGTCGCCTTGCCGGAGCTAAGCTACTGCAAGCAGGCGAGTTATCCCAAGCCGAGATTGCTCGACAGTTGGGCGTCAGTCGCACGGCCGTATCGAAATGGGCCCAGCGGTTACGCACCGGCGGGCTGCGTCGGCTCCAACGGCGTGTGTCTACCGGACGCCCGTCGAAGTTGAGCCGTCGGCAAAAGTACCAACTGAGGCAGCGGCTCCAACAGGGGGCGCTGCGGGCGGGTTTTGCTACCGATCGCTGGACGCTCAAAAGAATTCAGCAGCTAATCGAGCGCGACTTTGCCATTGTCTATCATCCCAACTATTTGGCTCGCTTGCTCCACCAACTCGGTTTTAGTGTTCAACAACCCACCGATCGCGCGTTGGAACGGGATGAAGCCCGGGTTGAAGCGTGGCGCAAACGCGACTGGCCTCGAATAAAAAAAAGCCCGTCGGCTTGAGGTAGATGTGGTCTTCCTTGATGAATGTGGCTTTTCGTTTACCGAGAAGCTAGCCACGACTTGGGCTCCGATGGGTTGCCCGCCCGTGATTCGGCGGGTCAAACGGCACCGCCGAGTGCTTTCTAGCATGGTCGCGTTGACCTTGCGCGGCAAAATCTACAAACGTCATTTTCGAGGCGCGATTAGGGCTGCTCAAATCGTAGTCGCCCTCCAACATGTGCGGCGGCTGATGGGAACCGGGTTTATTCTGATCTGGGATCGGCTATCGGCTCATCGTGCCCAGCCGGTCCGGGACTATCTGCAGGTTCATCCTGAAATCCGCGTCGAATGGCTGCCGCCCTATGCGCCCGACATCAATCCAGAAGAATTCTGTCATGGCACGGTCAAACAGCATCTACGCAACGTGACCTGTGATACCGTCGAGACCATGCAACAACACATCGATCGACAGTTCGCCCGATTACGACATCGTCGAGATATGATACTGGGCTTCTTCCATCATGCCCAACTAACGGTAAACAAACTTTGGTGAACGTCAATAAAGGGGGAACCAAATCCCCCCATTAAGGCCCTCCCTCAATCCACATCGGCTCAAAGCGAGCCAAGCGCAAACAGCCGTAGCGCTCGGCCTCGTACAGGCACAAAACCTGCCCGTCGGGAGCCACGGCCAAATCGGAGTACGCCGCCGCACCCGGCTCAAGCACCCGCGCTACGGACCAACTGTGCCCTTGGTCCTCGCTCAGTCGCAAGGTCAACTCGGCGCGCTCGTCGGGCTTGCTGGGATGCGCCATGAGAATGCGCCCGTCGTCGAGACGCACAATGCTGCCCTGGCAAGAGGGTTCGGGCAAGGCCGGCTCGTAGGCGACCGCAGACCAAGTCGCGCCGCCATCGCGACTGCGCGACCAGCCCCGACAGTGGCGTTCGTTGCGACTGCGCAGCGTCATGTACAGAGAGCCATCGGCCATTTCCACGGCCTCGCATTCGTCCGAAGCGTCGTGGGTCAACTTGGCTCCAACCTGCCAAGTGTGGCCGCCGTCGTCGCTGTAAAAAGCGATGGAGGACTGCACTTGGCCCCAAGTGGGTGGCGGCTGACGCCAAGTAGCCGGACCGGGGCTTTCATCGACCCACGAGGGTACGAGCAAGCGACTGCTTTGCAGTTGAATGCCGTGGCCAGGTCCAGTACCAAGATAGGTCCACGAAGAAGCCTTCACCTGGTCGGTAATTTCCACAGGATCGGTCCAAGTCCGCCCGCTGTCCGTGCTGCGGCTGACAAAAACCTCCTGGTTGTCCTTGCAAAAGGGCAGCAACACCGCGCTGCGGTCGTGGTCAACTACGGGACAAGGATTGCCACAGGTGCGCTCGCCATCGGCGACGATCCGCTGGCGCGGCTCCCAAGTGCGCCCGCCGTCCGTGCTGCGGCGCAGGAGAATGTCGATTTGATCGTCGTCGCGGCCAGTGTGGCGGCGCGCTTCGCAAAAGGCCAGCACTGCACCGTCTGGCACTACAGCCAAGGCAGGGATGCGATAGGTGTGATAGCCTTCTTGGCCGGAGACGAAAAGGTCTTGTATTTGCACGGTTTGCTCCTGTGGCAAAGGGCTTCGGTCGCTATAGCTAGGTGAGTTTCTCCAGCATGTGTTCCTCGTAGTACTCCGAGGAAAAACCAGCCTCGGCGTAGGCTTGGGTGGCCGCGGACCACTGGCTGTAAAAGGTGCGTTGCTCGGGATCGGGATGTTCGGCCAAGCGCTGCGGGAGGAGCACCCAATTGGTCAGCGGCTGGCTAGCGGCACGGCTGTAGTAGTGGTGCAAGGTGCGCCGGGCGCGGGCGCGTTGCCCAGGCAGGCGGGTGTGAAAAATGGCGATGTCGTACAAAACCAAGGTGCCGGCCGGGCCGCGGATGGGCACTTCCGCATAGGCATCGCCTAGCTGGACGCGGGCCTCTTCCACCGTCTCGTAAGGACCGCTGTTGGGCACAACGCAAAAGCAGGGGTCGCCGGCCCTCACGTCGCTCAAGTAGTGGATGGCGCACACATAGGTGCATTCATAGGGACGCTCAGGCTCGGTCTCGGTGGTGGGTTGGTAGGGCCGGTCGCGATGGAAGCGCATCTCGCCGTCGCCTTTGCCAGCGGGCACATCGCGGAAATCGAATTGGGCAAAGCGAGGTTGGGGTGCCATAATAGTCTGCACTATATCGTATGAAACCGCCGGCTGGATAAAGCGGTCCAACTCGGGATGGTGAACCAAAATCTGCCCGTGCGAAAAGACGCCCAAGCGGTCGGGACCCCATTCGCGGGGGATTTCCCCTTTGGAGCGATCGACAAAGGCGTTGAGAGTGCGGATATCGACGGGAGGCAGGGCGTCGGCGACTACGACGTACTTATACTGCTGGAAAAAAGCGAGTATGTCTTCCTTGTTGTCGGGAGCGAAAATGGGAGGCTGTGACATGAAGAATTCCCTTTTAAAATTGCTGTTTGAAATGGTACTAGACCCACAGGTGAATCCAATTGCTTAGACCACCGCTCGAACGCGGTGGCCGACTCACCTGCCAGAGCCTGCATACGGTTTTTCCTAAGTACACGACAGTAACATGGGTTGATATTGTCGGGCGCGTTTAGGTTGGTCTCGTGTTTGGTGTATGATCTGTGTGAGTTGGTCTAATCCTTTTCGAAAGAGGCTTATGGCTTTTCGTCCATGTTTTTTTATGGGGA
>JAJDUT010000141.1 GCA_022826515.1 Candidatus Latescibacterota bacterium | reverse complement strand
GCGGCCGGTAAACCCAAAAAAGTCGCCCTGACCGCCTGCATGCGGAAACTGATTATCATACTCAATGCCATCCTACGAGACCAACAACCGTGGAATCCGACCCTACAAACCCCTTGACAACCAAGACAGTTGCTTGTGGTTCGCACCATCCTTCTCACACGATCAATGTTCCGTTCAAGTCGGTGGCCGGCTTGGCACCGATGTGCTCTACACGCCGCTTCCAATTAGCACCGAGAAAATAGTATCTGAGACTGTCGGTTTCTGGATTGATAATCGCCTCAAGCTGGGCCTTTAAGGCGGCCCATTGCGCCGGCTCCACCTCAATCTCAAACACTGAAAACTGCACTCTTTGTCCAAAATCGCGACATGTCTTAGCGACACGTCGTAAACGACGTGAGCCGCCATCGGATGTCGTCGAGACATCATACGTAACGAGAACCATCATGGTTGTTTGTCTTTTGCTCCCTCGCGGATGCGGCTGTCGTTTAAGAGGGTATGTTGAGTAGCCTTATTTCCATAACCACGGTGGGTGGGCGTCTAAGTCGCCTCTAAGATGCCGGGCTAGTAACTGCGCTTGGAGGTATGGAACTAAGCCGAGCGGTGCCTGCTCCCCAAGAAAAGGATGACGGCGCTCTGCACGCTTTCGCTCCTGCCAAGCATTGAGAACTGTCTTGCGTGCGGCATCGCTCATTGAGACGCTGCCGCCTTCCCGGATTTGGAAGTCTTTAGCGCGTATTTGCCGACGATTGACTAGCGATAGCGCGAGCCGATCTGCCAAGACTGGCCTCAGCTCTTCCATAAGGTCTAACGCAAGACTCGGCCGGCCGGGACGATCTCTATGAAAAAAACCCACAGCCGGATCCAAGCCTACGCTCTCGGCGGCAGAGTTACAGTCGTGGACGAGAAGGGTATAGAGAAATGAGAGCAGGGCATTCACAGGGTCACGTGGCGGCCGACGGTTGCGGCCGGCAAATGCCATCTCTGGTTCGGGTACGCGGATCATGTGACCAAAGACCGAAAAATAGAGCCGTGCGGCCTCGCCTTCAAAACCGCGCAGCCTATCAATACTGTCGTGGCCATTGCTGATGCGTTGCACAATATGCCGAAGGCGATTCGTCGCGACGGACATAGCTTCGCAGCTAGAAGGCTCAAGCTCGTCGCCGTAGTCACGCTGTGCTCTTTGCAGGACGCTTCTCTGATTAGTGATCTTGCCGACGAGAATGCTGCGGATAATTTCTTCCGGCGTGTCGCTGGCTCTATACTGTGCACGACGTAGAAGTACATTGCCGGAGACTGGCCCCTCGACTCGGGCTTGGAATCGACCGAATCGACTCAGGAGTACTAAGACGATGCCACCGGCAGCACATGCTTGGATCAGAGGTGGAGATATATAGATGCTGCCGAACACCACCACGGACCCCAGCATGTGGAACGGCACCCTCACACGTTCCTCGTTATCTACTTCCGCGACCAGATTCTCGCCGTCCTTGGTCAGACGTGCTTCAGGTGTAGTAACGTATAGCGTATTGAGCAACCGCCTCATGGGTGTTCTCCAGACTCGGCAAGGTGCGATGCTAGGATGCGCGTTCGCCAAGCGAGAACCGAACGCTCCATTGCCTTCGGGCGACACTGGTCGAGCAGAGAACAGCCACGGCACTTGGCCGCTTCGTATTCGGCTGGAGGTGTGCGTCCTTGTGCAAAGAGTGTGGCTACCTGCACAACTGTCGTCTCGGTTAGGTCACGGAGTGCGGCGTCAAAAGCTACTTCCTTCCTCCGTTTGGTTTGTCCGTAGTAAAAGGCCCCCATCGGGACCTCTGAACCGGTCATTTCTTCAAGGCACAGTGCCTGAGCACAGAGTTGCACCTCGTCGGCGCGATGCAATTTGGCCTTGCCGCGTTTGAACTCGACTGGAAACGGGGTCGTACCTGTCCGGCTTTCGTGGAACTCGACCATATCGGCGACGCCTGTAAGATTGAGCCGAATGCTGTAAATCGGCAGCGACATTACCTGACGTACACCCGCCTTGCGCCGATGCCCTGCTTCGTCAATGACTTGATGTAGCACCCGACCTTCAGCGGTAAATCGATTTTCCTCCCAAAGTCGTTCCAAGTGGATCAAAGCACATTGCCTCATACAATACACTGCATGTTGCAGAGCCGACACGGGTATCGACTCCATTATATGGTCCGATCCACGCTTCTGTGCCGGAGGAACTCGCCCGGACTGTGTTTCACTCATCGGCATATCCACTCCGTTTGTTTCATGCAATGTCCTGCACGGGGACGGGGGCGGCTAGGCAATCAACTCAATAGCCTCGACATTTGCTGGCATATCGTCTAAGTCGAGTTCCACGCGATAATCGGCAAAGCTGCGAGCAGGCGGCAGGATGCCTTCGCTACCATTCGCTTCTGTACGCTGCACACTTACCCGCTCAAAGAGCCTATGCGCGGGCGCGTTGCCCAAGGCACTAGTATGCTTAAAGACAATGAGCTGACGGGCGACCATTTCGCCACGAGCAGCCGAGTGATCGTGCTCAAACATTTGCGTCAAAGCGTTCCAGAGGACATCGAGGTCATCCGGCGAAAAGCCGGTGCGTTCGGCGAGCTTGGCGGAAACAAAGCCGTGCGCCCGATATAGCCCGTAGGGCACAATGTGTTTGCGACCCATGGTGCGGTGCTCGGTCCGCTCGTCTCCGTCGTTTTCGTCGCTGGCCTTTTCGCGCTCCTCCTTTTCCTTTTCGTTGGTCGCTGCCATGCGCGTAATAGACATTTCGAGCGGTACGATCGGCTCAATGGATCGCGCAAAGGTCATCTGTACCGGCCCGCGCACTTGACCACAGTTGATGCCGGTGCTCATTACCGCGCCGAAGGTGCGCACATCAAAGAAATGGCCGCACATGAAGTCACGCAGGTCTTTCATTTCGTCGTCGTTTTTTGGGTTTAGTTTCTTGCTGCTCTCGACCTTCTTGTCGTCGGGGCGCACATCCCGGTATGCCTTCCGGTGTTGCTCGTTGAGCAAAGCACCTTCTTGAACGTAGATCGCATAGCCGGACTCGTCGCCCTTAGCGAGTTCGACGAAGTTGCGCACCTTGCGCTTGAGGCAGACGTCCGTGACCAACCCTTGATTCGTTTCTGGGTCGAGGCGCGGGAGATTGCCTGCATCCGGGTCGCCGTTCGGATTGCCGTTGTTGACGTCGAACAGATAGACGAAGTCGTAGCGGTGATTAAGTGCGGTCATTCTTCGTTCTCCTTTTCTTCTTTTTTGGTGAAGAAAGCGTTTTTCTGGTGGTAGTAGCCGATGGCGAAGAGTGCTTGATGCTCCATCGTCAGCGTTGGCACAAACAGCTTCTCGGGTGTGGAGCATTCGTAAATTTGGGTGATGTCCCGGTCAAGGCGAATCTCCGCCCCTCGACTTTTGGGGTCCTTCCGAAGTTTGGCCAAGTGGTTCATGGCGTTGCGTTGCAGGATGGGAAATACAGAACGCGGCGTGGCCGAAGCGGCCCCATAGTACTTATCGCATATCGTGGCGTTGACATTGCCTCCGAGAGCTTGCTTTTGCGCGTGCTCAAAGCAAGCGAATAGCCGACCAAGCAAGTAGCCAGGATCGACGTTTGTAGGATCAAGAGACACGAGATCGTCCTCCTTTGTTAAGTGTCCAGCCGTGCGCCGGTTGCGGCAGATCACGGCTTTGAGTAAGGCTACGCGCAGGTCCGTTATGGCCTTGTCCGACCGCAGGCGCATGAGAATCGTAGATAACAATGTCTGCGGATAGGAGCGACGCGTCAGGATAGCGCGTAGCATCTCCCCAGCGAGTTGGGGAGGGATATGTTCGTATGGGTTTTTCACCTTCGTCGTGGCGGTTTCACGTAGGCAGCGCCGAACGCTTGGCTGCTCTTGGCGTGGCGGCGGATCAATACGCATATCTCGATAGTGCCAGAGGATATGCTCTGCAATCGTCGCAAAGTCGTCTTCCAGCCAGAAGCGAATCGAAATACGTGCTGCATTGGGGGCCAATCCCAGCACATAAAAGCGCACACCTTGGGGCAAATCTGGGCGGATTTCCTCCATGGGACGGCCTCTTTTTATTTTTTCGAGGATAGTTTTGATGGCCTGCTCGCTTATCTCGTCGTCTGCGTCATTGGTGTCATTGACGGCGAAGGAAAATATGGCCTCGCATTGCGCCTCGGCTTCTGCATCCGAGCCATCGGCCCAGAATACAGTCGAGGCGTCGCCGAGTTGGACTTTGTTTTCGTTGGTACGGAGAAAGTGGTTGAGCACAGTTGTATAGGCGGCGGCGGCGTCCTCACTTACGGGCGCATTATCGCCCTGTTTATGCCCATACGATTCAAAGGCATCTAGATTGAAAGAGACGATGGACGCGCCGGCAGACTGTGCGCCACGCACCCCCTTGATCGAGGGATGCAAACGGGCGATAGGGGATATCTCTCCAGTCACCAAGCAGACGGCTTGGCCCGATTCGTGATCCTGATTCATCTGCGAGATCCAGAGTTGACGTGCGGCCTCGCGGTCATGTATGAAGTTGTGCTCTCCCTCTAACCGGAACACCACATTGGCCCCCTTCATTTCATCTGGCCAACCGAGGGCGTCGAAGTACTCTGGCTTCCACCATTGCAAGAAACGATAACAAGCCACAAGTCCTGCGTCGCTTTCGTTTTGCAGAGCAAAGTGCCTGTTCTGAAAAGCCTCGTACTGATTCTTCACCCGCTCGGCACGTCGCTCTCTGGTGTCTGGGTCCTCTCCTTCCAAGTCTTCCATGGCACCAAGCGCATACGATGCCTTGTCCCAGAGGAAGCTCGGCAAAAGCGTTTTACCCGCCCGCTTCTCTGGTCGCGGAACTGAGTATCGCGGGGCTACAGGCTTCTTCCCTGAGTGATCTCGTAGGTCCATAGGCTGGCCATTGGGCTGGCCATCGGCCTTCAGGACGACGCAATAGCCGACCCGCTCGTCGGAATAGCCGATCGGCGGCACTTTGTCCTCTTTTGCAAGCCGATGGTAGGCCCGCTCAAGAGAAGCCAGAATGCTCATCGCAATACCTCCGGCGAATTGGGAGAGGGAATTTCGACAACGCCCTGTTTCATTTCGGCGCGAAAGAAAAGCGGTTGTCGCTCGTTTGCATGGTCAATATCGTAGAGCATCCAGCCCAAGTCGCGGCTTTCGTCAATCGCTGGCGGCAGGTCGCCGTTCTCAATGAGTGTGTAGTCTGCGGCAAATTCTCGCGTTCCGAGACAGGGCTGGTGAAAGCACTGCCCGTTCCTAGCGCGGCGATTGAAGATGTCGAGGTGTTTGCCCACGTTATCGCTTTCACTCGCTTCGTCCGTTAGGTCAAAGTGCGCTTCAATGGCGTAATCGACATTGACCAAGACGGTGGCGGCGCGTTGCTGGCGATCATCTTCAATTTTGGTGTATAGAGTCTCAATGGAGCCCTTGTTTTTTGCCGTGCGGACGGATCCCATGGGAATTTTCTTACCGACCTCGTTGCGCCGGATCGACTGAAACTGAATCCGCTTGAGGACGTGAATGCGGTCAATGCGCCAGACGATGGCCGGTTTCCAGTGAATAGCCTCTAAGATGCCGCGTGCCGCCGAAGGTGTCATTACGTCGTAAGACACGCGCTCGACCTTCATTTCCGGCCGAGTGAAACAGGCGTATTTGCCGCCCACGCGCAGGCGTACTCCAAACATGGACTAACTCCTTTCTCTCTTATAAAATAAGGATACATAATATATATGGAAAATTATTATTGTCAAGAGAAAAAAACCTGTCGCCCCTCCTTTTTCTAGAGAGGCGACAGGCGTGTGTCTGTACGTAATACATGTGGTTTCAATCCACGCCCCGTAAAGGAGCGACCTTACTATACATATTTTATACTATCATCACCTCATTGTCGAGCGCATCCGCGTCCTCCCAAAGAAGGCCGACATCTTCTCGATAGAGGCTCTTAGTGAAGAGAACGGCGAATTGATCGCCGAAGCGTTCCCCCTCCGCAAAATATACGTGCTCATTATCGACAAGCTGCTTGCGGAAGCGGGGATGAACTTGCACGACGTAAGGCTGAAGCCGCCGCGCTACGCCGCCGGGCTGTTCACTATGAGCGAGATCGCGCAAAGCCTTATGCGCCTCTTCCTCGCGGTCAACGATCACCGGCAGCATATCGCTCTGGATCAGGCGAAACGTCTCGCCAACCTCGCGAAAGAAAAAATTAGTACCGTGCTTACTCATATTGAATTTTTGCAAGCAGTCATCGCCAAGCCCTTCTCCTTTGCGCCAGTACACCTCTTGGAAGTAGTCTTCCATAGCCTCCGGAGACAGCAGGTCGTCGTGGCGACCCATGATGCGCTCCATATCTCCGGCGAGTTGGCTCAATTCAGCCGGACTTTTATGTTCCGCTGGCTGGAACACGGTGACAATGCTGTCTGCAACAGCGCGCCGCCCTTCCCTATTGCATCGTCCAGCGGCTTGGGCGACAGAATCAAGCCCTGCCTCGGCTCGCCAAATCCTCGGAAAATCTAAATCAACGCCTGCCTCAACCAGCGAGGTAGCAATCAATCGGCACGGCCTGCCTTCCTTTAACCGCTGACGCACATCCTCAAGAATGCGGCGGCGATGCGCTGCATATTGCCGCGTACTCAGATGCACGACACCCTCAATGTCTGCTTCACAGGCTTGCCGAAAGAGGTCCAAAGCGTGTTTTCGGCTGTTGACAATGACCATGCCTTGCGCCGTTTGCGTGAGAGCATCACATAGACTCTCGTCACTTACTACACCCTCGTGGACGATTTTGACGCGGGCGAGCTTCAGATGCAAACCCGGCGGGTCAGGCGCAAGCTCGTGGACTTGGTCAAAGCCCCCTTTGAAATCAGGAGCCTTGAGTGCCGGTTGGGTCGCTGTGCATAGGACTATTGAAGAACCATAGTTACGAGCCAATTCATCAAGGGCGGCGACCGCTGGTCGTAGTACATGCAGGGGTATGGTCTGCGCTTCGTCGAGGACAATGACCGCACGAGCCAAGTTGTGCAACTTGCGACACCGCGATGGGCGATGGGAAAACAGGCTTTCAAAGAGTTGGACATTGGTGGTCGCGACGATGGGAGCCGCCCAATCCTCCATGGCGAGCCGCAGTTTTTCGGCTCCCTCCCGCTTTGCAAACTCGGTTTCGTCAATCGCCGAATGATGTTCAAGGACGACACCCTCCCCTAGCACATCGCGGAAAATCTCTGCGGTCTGATCAATCACTGAAGTAAAGGGAATCGCATAGACGATGCGCTCAAGCCCGTGTGCTTTGGCATGATCGAGAGCAAAGGCGAGGGAAGTCAATGTCTTGCCGCCGCCGGTCGGGACGTTGAGCGAGAACAGGCCTGGAGGGCAATCCGCTTGAATCCGAACATGCTCCAGAATCTCGCGGCGCAGGCGGTTGACCTTCCCTTTGCTGGCAAGTTCGGCGAAGCGACTGTTAAGCCTATCGCGTAGTTGACCCACTATTTCCGGAAGCGTCGGCCAGTCGCGGTCAATGGTCTCGCCTTTTGCCTCAGCGTAAAAGTGCTCAGTGTCGCGGAAATCTGCATCGACAAGACACGAGAATATCATCCGCGTCAGGAAGGAAAGCTGAAACGCCGTCGTCTCACGATCTTTCCCTAATGTGAACCCTTCAGGCCAAAGACCAGCAGCATCTGGCCGAATTTCTAGATCCCAAGTCGAGTCAAGCGGGTCGAGCTCCTTTTTTAGCCGTTCATCAAGCGAATCAAGCGATCCGGTATTGCTGTGCATATCCGGCAGGCCAGCGTGGTGTCCGGCGACGGCATAAGCGATGAGCTGTGCCATGCCTCGGTCGTTTGGCGTTGCTGCATCAAGATCGCAAACCTGTTGGGCACCGGCCGTAGCGTGATCAACTCTTGATCCACCAGCCAGACGCTTCTGGAACGCTTCTGTATACTTGCCGAGATCGTGCAAAAGCCCAGCCAATCCCGCAGCTTTGCCAATACCGAATTTGGCTCCCCGTACCGCCGCCTCGTCTTGGACCTTGAGCAGGTGCTCCCGTAGCTGCTGCCAGTGTTTCTTCGACTGACCTTCGAGAGAATGTGCGTAGTAAATCCTGTGCCTCCTTTTACGTTTGTTTGTTTCAATCCACACACCCGCATGGGGCGACTAGTCTCAGCGGCGAATCCAGAAAACAAGGATTGTTTCAATCCACGCCCCCGTAAGGAGCGACCCTACCATTTTCGATTCTCTATCCCGAATTCTCATAACCCCTCCCACCGCCTGCAGCCCCTCATCCCTATCCACACGCCTTCAACAAAACAGCCGGCAGCCGCTTCAGTTCTTCGTTGCGCGGATCAACCTCGAATCCACCGGACTCCAACGCCGTAACGCCAAGCAAAGGCTCCACGCCTTCGGCTCCATACACGACAGTCCCGCCGACGACTTCTCCCTCGAACTCGATATCGGCGACGGTTATGTCCAAGGAGACGGGTTTCCCGTCCGCAAGCACATACTCGCGGCGGCCTCTCGGTTCAAGTCCGATCTCTTCTAGGTGAGCCCTCGGCACGAGCGAGTTGAACGCGCCAGTATCAACGAGGAATTTGCCGGTCCGGCTTCGCTGCGGGTCCGCTGGATTGCGGATGGTTACGTCAACATAGGTCGCGCCCATTTTGGTTCGCCTTCTGCGTTGGTTCTGCTGCTGCCATACTCAAATCACAGTGCAACTTTGTTCACTGTCAAGGCATTGCAGTATCTACATCCTCTCGCTTTACCACCCCCGGCCAATCCAACTTCCGCACCCGATAGGCCACCTTCGCGGAAAACCGCAATTTCACCTTTCAAAGCAGCCTCTTTGACTACCAAACGACAGTAAACCATTTTAGTACCAACAGTAGTTTGGACACACAGAAAAGGAGCTGCTATGCTCAATACTGCTTTGGCCATTGTGAAAAATGGCCAAATCGAAACTTTAGAGCACATTGAGTTGCCCGAAGGAAAAAAGGTGCTGATAACGATGTTGCCCGACGATGATACTTTCTGGCAGGAAGCTAGCGAGGAAACTCTGAAACAGATTTGGGACAATAAAGAGGACGATGTGTATGCCCGATTACTCGACGAATGATGTCGCGTCGGCTGTTAAACGAGGGATATATACTATCCATCAGAACTTGATCCTCAAGAGAGTGGGGCACCTCACGCAGAAAGACCAACCGACACTGATTTTATTTTTGCGAAATTGGCTGAACCTCACGTAAATTTTCGATCTCTACGAACATGAAAAAAGCCGTCCCAACACGCCGCCATTACCTCGACAACGCAAGCATCACCTGCCGAAAACGCACTTTTCTCGCCCGGCGCATTTTTTCTGAAGAGCGCCTAACTCGGGCCCGGTCCCTGCGGGTTCAAATAGGATCGAGCCCAATACAGGCTGAGGAAATCGAACAGGCCATCGCCACGGGACGACCGTAATCTTCGCATATCCCGCGACCAACACCATCCTCAGACCAAAGACAGGAGAACATGGCCCCATACAAAGTAGCTATCGTCGGCACTGGCATGGTCGCCAACGTCGGGCACATCCCCGCTTGGCTGGAGTTGGCCCCGGCCGTAGAGATAGTCGGCGTGTTCAATCACACCTTGGACAAGGCCCAACAAACCGCCGACCGCCACGGCATTCCCCGCGCGTACAACAATTTTAGACGCATGATGGCCGAGTTGCGCCCCGATATCGTCTGCGTCTGCACCCCCAACGCCTCGCACCGCACCTACACCGAAGCCGCCCTCCGGGCCGGTGCCCACGTGTTTTGCGAAAAGCCCGTCGCCGCCAGCTATGCCGATGCAGTAGTCATGTACGCAGTGGCCGAGGCTACCGGACGCCATCTATTCGTCACTCAGACAGGCCGTTTCTCCGGCAGTAATACCGCGGCCAAGCAACTGGCCGATAGCGGGCACTTGGGCGAGATGTACTACGCTGAAACCTCGGCCTTCCGCCGCCGCGGCGTGCCCACTTGGGGCCGCTTCCACATGAAAGAAGCCTCGGGTGGCGGCCCGCTCTACGACATTGGCGTCCACGCGCTCGACGCCCTGCTGTGGATTATGGGCAATCCCAAAGTGGTGGCCGCCTCGGGCGCGACGTACACCAAGCTGGCCGACCAGCGCGAAGACGTGGTTACGTCGTTGGCCGACAGCGGCGCGCCAGAGGGCGTGTTTGCGCCCCGAGACTACGACATTGGCGAGTACGATGTCGAGGATATGGCCGCTGGCTTTTTGCGCTTGGAAAACGGTGCCACCATTAGCATTCGGGCCAGTTGGGCGGCCAATTTGCCCGATGGCACTGGCGGCACCCTCATCATGGGCACCAAGGGCGGACTCACTTTTAATCCGCTCACTTTTATCGGTACCTTGGGCCGCTATCAGGCCGACTCCCGGCTCAACGTGCCGTCCGATCCCTCGGTGCCCTTCTCTGGCCACTGGAAAGCCGCGGCTCACTTCGTCGAGGTGCTTGAGGGGCGGGCCGAGTTACTAGTGAAAAAAGAGGAAGTGCTCAATGTCATGGCCGCCCTTGACGGGCTGTACCGCTCGGCCACTGAGGGCGGGGAAGTGAGGATCGGCTGATGACTCGACTAAGCGATGCGGCCCTACAGGATTTCATCATCCGGGGATACCGCGTAGTACAACCGACCGCGACCGCAGATCTACACGCCGAACTGCACCGCCAGGTCGAACGCGTACTCGCCACGGGCAATCCGGGCAACGCCCTGATAGATCGCATTCCCCTATTGCACCAGTTGTTCGCCGATCCGGCAATAGATGCGGCTTTGACTGGCATTCTGGGGCCGGGGTACGCCCTCTGCCGCCACTGCCACTGCCACGACCTCGCGCCGGGCAATCAAGCCCAGAATTGGCACAAGGATTATCCCTTCGGTGGCAATGTGCGCTACCACCGCCCGCGCTATACCCTGATGCTGTACTATCCGCACGAGGTGACGCCGGATATGGGGCCTACGGCGCTGGTGCCCGGGACGCAGTACTATCTGGATGATCCCGACGCTGAGGTCGAAGGGTTACCCCTGACCTGCGCGGCGGGCACCGTGGTCATCACCCACTACGAATTGTGGCACCGGGCCACGGCCAATCGCTCGACCCAGACGCGCTATATGCTGAAGTTCCTCTTTACTCGCACCCAAGAGAGCACGCCAGAACAGCGCAGCCGATGGATGCCCACGGGACGCCACGCGGCTTTGTACCGTACGCTGTGGCGCTGGTACGGGGGACAGGCTCCCGCCTTGAGGCCTCAGCGAACGGTGGCTGCTTTGCAGGCCGCTTTGCAGGATCCCGATGAACGGGTGCGGATAGATGCCTATTACGACTTGGGAGCACTGGGAGCCGAAGGGGTGCCGGTATTGATGGCGGCGCTAAAAGACGAGTCCGCCCGGCGTTGGCAAGCCAATCTCGGGCGCGGCGATTTTACCAATCCCAGCCAGTTGGAAAGCCCCTACGGGCTGGCTGCGGCCGGTGCTGTCGCGGTGCCCGCGCTCGTCGAGGCGTTGCAGGATCGGGATTGGTGGCTGCGCGCCGGGGCGGCTAATGCCCTAGGCTGCATGGGTGCCGAGGCTCAGGAGGCGGCCACGGCCCTTGCCGCAGCATTGCAGGACGACAGCGAATGGGTCTGCCGCAATGCCGCCGATGCCTTGAGCAATATGGGCCAAGTGCCGGCGGCAGTACCAGCTTTGACACAAGCGCTGGACGATAGCCGCGCTATGACTCCTTGGTCTCTGTCCGATGCGCCGCTGTGCGAAAATGCAGCTATGGCGCTGGCTAAATGGAGGGCACCGGCCGCGGCGGTAACCGCCTTGCGACGGGCGCGTCAGCAGGGCAACGAATACGTGCGGTCCTGGGCCGAATGGGCGTTGGACCGCCGCTTTTAGGAGAGGGTCCTGGAAGCCTTATTGAGGAGCTATTAATGAACGCGGTTTTTTCCTTTAGCGAAGTAGCCCGGCTGCCCATGCCTGGGGACAATGTGGCGATTGCCACCCGGCGCTTGGAAACGGGCACGGGCATTGATTACGAGGGACGGTCGTTCACTTTGTCCCACACAGTGATGGAGGGACATCGCTTTGCCGTCGAGCCGATTGAACCCGGCCAGTTTTTGCTGTCGTGGCAACTGCCCTTTGGCGTGGCTGAGCGCGCTTTGGAGCCGGGTGATTACGCCTGCAACGAGAGTATGCTCGACGCATTGGGCATTCGGCAGTTGGACTTCGACCTGCCCGAGCAGGCCAATTTCGCCGATCGCATTGAGCCGTATCAACTGGATCCGGCCAATTTTCAGCCCGGAGTTGCGCTCGCTCCGCATGAGGAGCGGCGGACCTTCTTAGGCTATGGCCGCGCTGGGGGACGGGGCGTGGGCACGCGCAATTACATCGTCGTCTTGGGCACGTCCTCGCGCACGGCTAGTTATGCCCGGTTGTTGGCCGAGCGCTGGAGCGATCGGTCGGCTGGTGATGGCGTGGTGCCGATTGCCCACACGGAGGGCGGCGGTGGATCCGATCCCAATAACCGCGAACTTTTATTGCGCACGCTGGCTGGCTTTGTCGTCCACCCCAACGTCGGCGCTGTGCTGGCGGTGGACTACGGCAGCGAAGCCGTGACCAACGAAATGCTGCGGGAATACATGGTGGCGCATGGCTGTGCCCTCGACCACGTTCGGCATTGCTTTATGAGCTTGGACGGTTCCTTTGCGGCGCGTTTGGCAGAGGGCGAACGGCAAGTGGCGGCTTGGGCCGAAGAAATGGCGGGCGAGGAGCGGGGCGAGCACGACCTAAGCCATCTCAAGATCGCCTTGCAGTGCGGCGGCTCGGACGCCTTTTCGGGCATTTCGGGGAACCCGCTGGCCGCTTGGGTGGCGCGCGAGTTGATTCGCTACGGTGGTGCGGCCAACCTCGCCGAGACCGACGAGCTGATCGGTGCCGAACCGTACGTGCTGCAAAACGTCAAGGATGTGGAGACGGCGCGCACCTTTTTGCACATGGTTGAGCGCTTCAAGGAGCGGGTGTCGTGGCACGGTGCCTCAGCCGAGGGCAATCCTTCCGGCGGCAACAAATTCCGCGGGCTGTACAATATCGCGCTCAAGTCCATTGGCGCGGCGCGCAAGCGCGACCCGGACGTGCGTTTGGACTACGCCATTGAGTACGGCGAGCCGCTCAAAGGGACTGGTTTCTACTTTATGGACAGTCCGGGCAACGACTTGGAAAGCATTGCCGGGCAGGTAGCCAGCGGCTGCAACGCCATTTTCTTTGTCACGGGCAATGGCTCCATTACCAATTTCCCCTTTGTGCCGACGGTCAAAATCGTCACTACCTCGGAGCGCTACCAGTTGCTGGCTGCGGATCTCGACGTCAATGCCGGGGCCTACTTGGATGGCACGCCGATGGATGAGTTGGGTCAGGAGTTGTTCGAGCGCACCTTGCGGGTGGCCTCGGGCGAGCGCTCGCTGGGCGAGCGGGCTGGTCACGCCCAAGTGTCCATCTGGCGCAACTGGCAACAGACCGATATCAGCCAGTTGGAGGAGCTGTTGGCCGCTCCCGTGCCCGAGGGCCGGCCTATGCCGGTGCGGCCCGAGGTCGGGCCAGCGGTGTCGTTCCCCATGCTGGACGGGGCTATTGATCAGGTGGGGTTGGTATTGCCCACCAGCCTGTGCGCTGGCCAGATCGCCCGCATGTGCGCCGAGCGGCTCAATACCCGGCAAGTGGGCCGCGAGCAGGGTCTGTCGCGTTTTGTCGCCTTGGTTCACACCGAGGGCTGTGGGCTGTCGTCGAGCGGTGCCACCGAGCAAATGCACTTGCGCACCATGATGGGGTACGCAGCGCATCCGCTGGCGCGGCGCGTGTTGCTGCTGGAGCACGGCTGCGAAAAGACACACAACGACTACATGCGCAACGGCCTTGAGGAATGGGGTTTGGACCCGGCTGTTTTTGGCTGGGCGTCGGTGCAGTTAGACGGCGGGATTGTCAAGGCCATGGACAGGGTCGAGGCGTGGTTCCACCAAGCGCTGGCCGAGACCGAGGCACCTATCGCCGCAGAAGGTGACTTGGGTGCCTTGCGCTTGGGGATGCAGGCGACCGGTGAGTTGGGGGAGGACGCGGCGCAGTCTTTTGCCCAGTTGACGCGCTGGGTGGTGACTGCGGGCGGCACTGTGGTCGTGCCGCACAACGCGGCTCTGCTGCGGGCACCGGCGTATCTGGACTCTGTGTTAGTCGAGCCGTCGGATGCCGCGACGTTGCCCTACGGTCAGGCCGCCGTGGAACCGGGTTTTTACATCATGGAGACGCCCACCGACCACTGGGTGGAGACGGCTACCGGACTGGGCGCCACGGGCGTGGATCTGATCTTGGCTCATACCGGCGAGCATCCCTTACAGGGGCATCCCCTAATGCCGGTGGTGCAGGTAAGTGCGGATTCGACGGTGGCGGCGCTTTACGGCGATGATATTGATTTGGCGCTGACGGGTGCGGCCGACGATTGGGCCGAGCAACTGGCCGATTTGTTAGCGCGGGTGGCGCGAGGCGAGCACGTTCCCGGTGCCTTGCAGCAGCGCAACGTCGATTTTCAACTGACGCGGGGTTTGTTGGGGGTTTCGACCTGAGTGGGGAGAGAGAACGGCTTCGGCGGCCGGTTCCCAAGCCGAATGCCATAGCAAGATGCCGCTTTGGCTTGAAAGTTAGCGGCTCGGTACTATCTCTTCCGCAGAGACGGTAATATGAGCCACCTCTTCCTCTTTAGGTCGAATCACAATATCAACATCCCGATCTAGTGCATTTAGGAAGGTCAAGAGCTTTTCGACGGAGAATTTATCGAACTGTCCTCTTTTCAGGTCGGAGACCCGTCCTTGGGCAATTCCGAGCAGGGTACCGGCGTCTTTCTGGGTTAGGCCACTCTCCTCGATGACACCTAAAATTTTTGTGGCGATGCTTGCTTTTAATGACCACTCCTCTGGATTGTCATATCCTAAGTCAGCGTAAACGTTCGCCGATCCCTCATAGTACTCAGAATCGCCTACTTTTCTCCTCTTCATAGCGTTCTCTCTTCTGCTGCGCTACTACTTATGGATCCACCTCCAAACAAAGGGTGGCCCAGTTCTGGAAGAAGGTTCGTCCGTTGGCGTGGAGGGCGGGCAAGTGCTGGGCTGCGTCGGCCTTGATTTGCTCGCCGTCTAGTCCCTCCTCGCGCACCTCATCGGCAAAAGCCCGCACCATATCGGCGATGATTTGCGTGGTAATTTCCATGTGGAAGAGGACGCCATACGCCGCCCGGCCATAAGAAAATGCTTGGTAGGTAGTGCGAGCAGAAGAGGCCAACGCAGTAGCGCCCTTGGGCAGATCGAAGATGTCGCCGTGCCAGTGAAAGCCCATAAAGGATCGTGGCAGTCCGCCCATCAGTGGGTCTTCACTGGCAGCGGGCTTCAACTCAATTGGATACCAGCCGATTTCTTTTTGCGGACCGCGGGCGACCCGAGCACCAAGAGCCGTGGCCAAAAGCTGGCTGCCTAGGCAGATGCCGAGTACGGGTTTGTCTTCTTTTAAGGCTTGGTCGATAAGGCGCATAGCCGCGTCTATAAACGGGTAGCGGTCGTGTTCGTACACACCCATCGGACCGCCTAAGACCACTAGGCCAGTAGCCTCGTCCATGTAGCGGGGGACCTCTTCGCCGGCAAAGGTATGTATGTAGGTGGGCTCGAGACCGCAGCCTTGGAAGACTTGGCCGGCGATCCCCAAGTTTTCCGGCTGTATGTTTTGCAGCACCCATATTTTGTTCATTGACCGATCTCTTCTAAAATAAAATAATTTGCAGCTACTACCGACCTTGCTTGCTAGTTATGGCCAATCTTCTCCAACGATCTGTTTAAGCACTGATCGGACGAATTGATCATCGATATATAAACCTGTATGGCGCAACTCACGGATAATCTTGGCGGCAGACTCTACTAACCCTCGTCTTTTCGCACGTAGAACAACCCCCAATGTCCCGATGACGGATACATCTAATGACCGGGCACATGCCCTAGCAGTAGCGTCATCTATAACAGCCGTCCAGCCAGATTTTTCCAAAGCCACAGAAAGTACCTCAGTCTCTCCTGCCCCCAGACTCCAGCCCAGGACCTCGGGACGAATGCGAGATTCAGCCAACCGTTTGCCCCATCCACTTTCCAAGGCAAAACGTCCAGGATCATCCTCTGGACCTGCCGTAATTTCTCTAAAAACTGCCGGAGGAATACCTATCTCGGGTGCTAGTTCCACGGTAGGTCCAGATGACCAATTTTGGCTAGGGTAATAATTGGCGAGGCATTGAGTACCCAACCATCACTCACGGTCCACTTCCTCCGCTATTTCGTCTATACTGTACTGGAATACGGAGACTTCGAATCGGCCTAGTGCCGAGATGAATTCGCTGCGAGATAAACCCGAAATTTCGGCCGCTCGGCTTTGGGAAACTAGCCCCATCTCGTACCATTTCACAGCGGCAGCCAAACGCAATTCTTGGGTGAAACGCTCAGGATCTTTCCGCATCGACGAAAGCACATCCTCTGGCAGTTCAAAAGTAACCGTTACCATAGTATTCTCTCCTGATTGAGCCATATACAAACGGATGAGACGCTCCGTCTATCACCGCTTCCGCGCCAGTGTCAACCCGTCGCCAATCGACAGCAGGGATGCGGTCACGCGTTCGTCGGCGTGGATTTTGGCGTTGAGTGCTCGGATTGCTACGGTGCTCTCGGCCTGCTCGTTGGCATCGGCGGGCCGTCCGCCCCACAGCACGTTGTCGATTAGGATCAAGCCGCCCGGGCGCAAGAGTTGCAGACAGCGCTCGTAGTAGGCGTCGTAATTTTCCTTGTCTGCGTCGATAAAGGCCATGTCGAAGCAACCGGCTTCCCCGGCTGCGAGCATTTCATCGAGGGTTGCTACCGCTGGCCCCAACCGCAATTCGATCTTGTCGGCCACGCCGGCCTCTCGCCAATAGCGCCGGGCCATGCTGGTAAACTCGTCGCTGACGTCGCAGGCGATTAGACGCCCGTCCGCTGGCAGGGCCAGCGCCATCGCAATGCTGCTGTAGCCAGTAAAGGTCCCCACCTCGACGATCCGCTTGGCGTCGATCAGTTCGACGAGCAGCCCCATGAACTGACCCTGATCGGGCGAAATTTGCATGCCGCCCATGGGCATGGCCCGGGTCTCCTGCCGCAATCGCTTGAGCTCGTCTCGGTCGCGCAGCGAGTTGGCGAGGATGTAGTCGTAAATATGCGTTTCGATAAAACCGTTGCGGGAACTCATGGACTGACCTTTCGCAAAATGAGGGTCTGACGTTACGCAGCGTTTGTCCTGCCGGCGCACGTAGGGGGCGGTTTCAAACCGCCCCCTACAGGGTGTCGCGCCAAATCCGCATCGCGTACAAGACTGGATTCCCGCTTTTGCGGGAGTATCTGTGTTGTGTGTCAAGCCTTTTTTATCCTGCTTTGGCTTGGTGTTGCACCCAAGGGGTTCGTCGATGGGCAATGGCGTTGAGCAGCAGGAGCAG
>JAJDUT010000064.1 GCA_022826515.1 Candidatus Latescibacterota bacterium | reverse complement strand
GACGATAGGTTGGCCATGACAGGTTCCTTGGACGAGAAAGCATGGGTTTTTTGGCGAAAGTCGTGCTCAATCTACTGAGGAGCCTGTTTTTATTCAACCGAGCTACCCAAAAAAACACCGATTCATGCACCAAAGCCATTCTTAATTCTTAATTCTTAATTCCTAATTCCTAATTCCCAAAGGAGAACGCTTATGCGTCACTTTACTCGCACTCCCCATTACAGCGGGTCGGACGACCCGGAAATCGGCCAAGTGCGCGGCACCTTGGCGCTCGGAGAAACCGTCATCATCGAGACCACTGGCGGGGCGGACAACGACTTTGAAGCGGCCGGAGAAACTCGCGCCGGTATGATTACTTCAGGGGAGAGCCATCGCCGCTACGCCCGCCCCGGCGGTCCCTTTCTCATCGAAGATATTGGGCCGGACGATTGGGTGGCCATCGAGATCATCGATATCGAAGTCGGCCCCTATGGCTTCTATCGCAACGGCGGTCCCAATTGGGGAAACTGGCGCTGCGTGGCACCGGTGCGCGACGGGCTGATTCACTTTCCGCCGGATTTTGTCGTGCCAGTGCGGCCCATGATCGGCGTCGTCCAGCTCGAATCATGGGCACCCAACGCCATAGATCACGGTGGCAACATGGATTTCAATGCCATCCAGCCCGGCAGTACCGTCCACATCCGCGCGCAGAAGCCCGGGGGCCTGCTCTCGCTGGGCGATGTCCACGCGCGCATGGGCGACGGCGAGTTGACTGGGGCCGGGGTCGAGATAGACTCGGCCATCACGCTCAAGGTGGATCGCTCGCCCGGGTTCCCCAACAGCAGTCCCGTGGTCGAGACCACCAGGGTAGTGGAAGACGCCGAGGAATATCTTACCAGTGCGCGCGCAGAAGAATGGGGTGATGCGCTCAAAGCGGCGTGGCTCGAAATGGTGGCCCTGATTTGCGACCGCTACGACACCACGTACGAATACGCCAACATGATCGTCGGCACCATTGGGGACGCGCGTCCGGGCTTTGCCACCGGCTACATGGGCGGGTACGCGACCTGTCAGATCGCGGTGACTAAGAAACTGCGGCGCACGGGCGAGCCGTATAAGCCATAGGGCTGAGAGGCGAATCCTAGGCGTTAGGTGCTAGACGGACGATAACCACTCATCGCCAGGCATGATGCGCTGCATGAATTGGTCGAACATGGGGACGGTGAACGCGGTGTCCCCATGACTTGGGCTCCAAATCATGCCTTTGTTGATTAACTGGTTGCGAGTGGGAGCCAAAGAGCTTACTGGGCGGTTCAATATATTGGCAATATCACCAGAACGATGAGGCCCGGCACCGAGCTGGGCCATTGCCCGCATATACCTTTTTTCCGCCGGCGTAAGCCTATCAAACCGTACCGAAAAGAAGCTTTGATCTAGGGCCGCTATGGCCTGTTGGGACGCGACTTCAACATTAGCTGCGGTAATAGGAGTGTGCTCGGCAACATCCCAAACATGCTTGCCCCATTCTTGTAAGAAGTAGGGATAGCATTGAGTTTGAGAAACGATGGCATCGAGCGCGAGTGGTTGGATCTCTACTCCTTCATCTTTTGCGGGCTTTGCAATTGCACGTTTGGCATCTTCGGGCGACAGCGGCCCGATTGCGGGAAACTCAAAAAGTCGTTCGGCATAAGATTTTGCTTGCCCCATGCGACCGCGTACCTGGGGTAGGCCGGCTCCAACCATGACCACGGGGAGTTTGCGCTGAGCCATCCGGTGCAAGGCGGTGATCAATGCCGCTAGCTCATTCTCTTGCACATATTGAAGTTCGTCGACAAATAAGGCCACACAGGTCGCATCCGCCTTGGCGGCGGCACCGACGACTTCAAACAAAGCCTGCAAGTCGATTTCTAAGTCCCCGTTGTCTGCCAACCCAGACTCAGGTTCAAAGTCCAGCCCGACCTCGATGTCCTGATACTTCACTTTTAAGGCCCCAACAAATCCCGCGAGTCCTCTAAGTGCCCTTTGCGCTAGTTGCTTTGCTGCCTGCTTATTCGAGAGTCTCAACAACGCCACGCGCAGTTGAGGCACTATAATGGCGGGCAGGGAACGATTTTCAGGTTCTTCGATGCGTAGGGCGTAGATGCCGCTTGCTTCGGCTTGTTCCCGCATGATGTCCAATAGCACGGTTTTGCCAACGCCGCGCAAGCCGACCATCATCATGCTCTTAGTGGGCCGCCCTATTTTGGTCCGTTCCAATGCGATGCGTGCGGATTCGCGGATATCATCGCGGCCAGCTAGCTCGGGCGGTGGGGTGCCGGCTCCAGGCGCGTATGGATTGCGTATGGGGTCCATAAGGCAAATTTATAGGATAATTATAAAATTTATAAAGTTTATAATAAAAAGATAACTTGGCTAATCTCGCTAGATTTAGCAAGTTGGTTGTCATTTCGGAGGGCGCGGATTGCTGTGGCGATCTTGGAGCATGAAATGCTCCGCGTCAATCAGCGCGGAAGACGCCTTCCTTTTTGACGCGGTCGTGGACTTTGGCGAACTCGGTCGAGCCGTCGTCTTCCCAGATTGAGGAGCGGAAGCCGCGGTCGACGCCTTCCTGGTGGCCGGTAATGCTGGTGGGGGAGATGTAGGACGAGCCGTAGTACGTGTTCCCGCCGGGCATCTGCAAGACGCCGACGTGGGTGGGACGCTCGACGAGTGATTGGGACGCTAGCCGCGCTAGGGAGTCCTCATCGACTGTAAAGCCCAAGCCCGGTCCGTTGGGTACGGGGGAGGCTCCATCGACGACGGGAATGGTTTCGGTGGTGTAGTCTTCGGCGTACTGGTCGTCGAGGTTGATCGAGTGGGCGGTGTGGGTCGGTAGCACCGAGGCCATGTGCATGGCCATAGCCTTGCCCAGCGTACCCCCTTCAAATTGCAGCAGAACTTGCACATTGGCCCGGCCACAGGCCCAGCCGGCGGCCATGGTGTCTTCGAGGGTGCCGCCGATCATGTACATGTCGGCGAGGCCGTAGATCAGTTCTTGGACGCCGCCCAAAGGTGTGCCGTGCATGATTAGCGGCAGACTGGTCTGCTGGCGCAGGCGTTTCCAGCCGTCGATGTCCTTTTTGTCGAGCGGGTCTTCGATGTAGCCGACGATGGGGAAGTTTCTTTCGAGTTCGGCGATGATCGGCAGTGCGCTGCCGAGGCTGCGGTTGTGGTTGAAGTCGTAGTGGATGCGGAAACTCTCTGGGGCGACTTCTGTGGCCAGCCGGGTCTGCTCGAAGACGTCGTGGTAGGTGCAGGTGTGGATTTTGAAGACGCGGTAGCCCTCGGCCGCGGCGCGTTTAATCTCGTCGCGGAAGACCTCTGGGGAGGCGGGTCGAGTCCAGGCGGCCACGGCGATGGCGTTGCGCTTTTTCTGGCCGAGGAGTTTGTGGACGGGCAGGTCGAGGTGTTTGCCCATTGCGTCGTACAGGGCGCATAGTAGGCCCGAGGGGACGGCGGAGCGATGGTCGTTGATGAAGTCGAAAGGGCTGAGGCCAATGAACTGCGCGACGGCGTCGCGGGATGGCTTGGCGTAGGGGCGCACTCGCATGTCGCCGTAGCCGGTGATGCCGGTGTCGGTGTGGACTTTGTACACGACGCGGCAGTCGATGCCGTAGAGATCGACGCGGCGCTCGGCGTAGCGGCTGGCCAGCTTGGGGAAGATGGGGATGACTTCGATGTCGGTGATTTTCATCTTGGGAAGCTCCTTGATGGGCGGCGAAGGTGGTTGGCGGCCAAGTTACGGGAGGGGGAGAGGAGACGCAAGCGTTGAGTGTCGTTGGTTGGCCAGGTGGGATGCATCCATTCTTTTTGCACAAGTCGGTCCCCCAAGCCATTTTATCAGCCCAAACGTAAGACAACTTCAAAGGAGGAGACCATGGGCACCTACACACCGCTGGACTTGAACGCGCTATACAACGCCGGATTGGACGTCTTGGGGGGCCAAGGGCCGCTCGGCGCACAAAGCTTTCGCGGCTTGCCTTTTGCGCTCGGTAGCGATGCGGAGCGCTGCCTGATCGCCTGCGATGGGGAGCAGTCAAGCGTGGAAATTCCGGTCGGCCATCGGGCGACTTGGATGATTGTGGCGCATCGCCTGTTGGAGTCGCGGATTGCCGATAATGGGCCGCTGGCGACGCTGGTAGCTGAATACGCGCTGCACTACGAGGACGGCGATGTGCTCAAGGTGCCCGTGCGCGACCGCTTTGAAATCTCGACTGTGCCGTCGTCGTATGGCGGCACGCCGTTTGTGGCGGTGCCGGATACGAACGATCAGCTCTTGCCGCGCACCGAAGGCCCGTGGGACATGGCCGGGCGTCGCCAGACCGAGGTTGATGGCGGGCGCGCGCAGCACTTCGTGCTCTGGGCGTGGCCGAATCCGCACCCGGACAAGGGGTTGGCAAAAATCGTCATCGAGGCTGCGGGCCCGGCCTTTGTCATCGGCGGGATCACCCTGAGCGATTTGGACGAAGAGCCGATCTGCCGCGAGGGCACGCGCGAGGTCATTATCACCCTGCCGCAAGAGGAGGACGCGCGCCAGTCCGCCGCTCTCGAAGTGGAAGTTGATCGGGGCGTTGCGACCTATCCCTACCCATTGCCGGAGGATACAACCGAGGATTTCCTCGATGGGCGCAAAGGCTGGGGCGAAGCCCAAAACGAGGGCAGTAGTCCTTCATACGTGGAAATTGCCGCCAATCCGTCGGCTACCGTGCAGGTCAAGCGAGACGGGGAAGTTTTGGGCGAGGCCGGCTGGGGCGAGGTGCGGCAGCAGGGCCGTGTAGAGGCTTCGCCGCGAGTGCAGTTAGAAGTGGTAGAGCGCGGGCGCAACTGGGTGCATACCAAGGTCATTGACGACGCCACTGGGAAACCCGTGCCCTGCCGCGTTCACTTCCGCTCGCCGGAGGGCATCCCCTATGCCCCGCACGGCCACCACGCCCACGTCAACTCCAACATGGGGACTTGGCACTTCGATGTGGGCGGCGATGTGCGCTTGGGGCAGATCACCTATGCGTACATCGACGGCACCTGCCAAGGCTGGTTGCCGCGCGGCGAGGTGATCGTGGATGTGGCGCGTGGCTATGAATACGAGCCGCTGCGCACCAAAGTGGAAATCGAGCCAGGCCAGCGCACCTTGGAGCTGCGGCTGAAGCGCTGGCGGCAGATGAACGAGGAGGGCTGGTACAGCGGCGACTCGCACGTGCATTTCCTGTCGGCGCAGGGCAGCCTCACTGAGGCGCAGGGCGAGGATTTGAACGTGGTCAACCTGCTGCAATCCCAGTGGGGTGGGCTGTTTACCAATACCGAGGAATTTACCGGCGGCGAGATGGCTACACCCAACGGCGATCACATCGTCTATGTGTCCCAAGAGAACAGGCAGCACTTTTTGGGGCATCTGATCCTCATGGGGCTGAAGGAGCCGGTGATGCCGTGGTGCTCGGACGGCCCGGGCGAAGCCGAATTGGGCGGGACGCTTGAAGTGCCCATGGCCGAGTGGGCCGACCGCTGCCGGGAGCAGGGCGGTAGCGTGGTGATCCCGCATTTGCCTAGCCCCAACGGCGAGCCAGCCTCCCTGATTGCCACCGGACGTGCCGACGCAGTGGAGATGCTCCGGCACGGGACGTACATGCACGGCGAGTACTACCGCTATCTCAATTGCGGGTACAAGCTGCCGTTGGTCGGCGGCACGGATAAGATGAGTAGCGACGTGCCGGTGGGGATCTATCGCACCTATGTGCAGATCCCCAAGGACGAGCCGTTCACTTATGACAACTGGTGCAAGTACATGGCCGCGGGCCGCACCTTCCACAGCGGCGGTCCGCTGATCCGCTTCAGCGTCGATGGCCACGAAGTGGGCGACACGGTGCAGCTACCGGGTAATGGCGGAACGGTGGAGGTGGTCGCCGAGGCCGAGTCAGTGGTGCCGATCCATACGCTGGAAGTGGTGCAGGAGGGACGGGTGGTAGCCTCTAGCGAGGATTCCAAAGGGGGGCGCAAGTTGAGCTTGAAGGCCGAGGTGAAGGTGGAGGAGCACTCATGGCTGGCGGCGCGGTGTAGCGGGCCGGGCTACGAGCAAAGTGTGCCGCACTTTGATGGCTGGGGGCGGGGGATCATGGCACACACCTCGCCGGTGTATCTGGCCTGCGGCGGCGAGTGGTGGATGTTCAACCAAGAGACGGCGCAGTACATGCTGACTTTGGTGGATGGTTCACTGCACTACATCCGCCACAACAGCCGTCTGCATCTGCGCGACGACATTACGCACCATCACGGCGAGGCGGATCACCTCGCCTATCTGGAGCGGCCCTTCCTCCAAGCGCGCGAGGCGATCCATCGCCGGATGCACCAGTTGGGCGTGCCGCACTGAGGCGCCTTGGGCAGCGGCAATGTCTTTGGTTAGGCCAGTTCGATACGAAGGCGCTTGCCCATGGCGCGAGCGAGGCGATTCAACGATTCCAACGTAATGGAGGTATTGTCTGGATCAAGCAGATGATTCAATTGCGCCGTATCCGTACTCATGTTTTCTGCAATTTTCGTTTTGCTCAGGTTGGTCGCCTTTATGACGTCCTCGATTTGCAGGGCCAACAACCGCTTTTGTGCGCGTGCGGATACTTCCTCGAGCAGGCCTTCCTCGGCGAGAAAATCATCAAAATTGCTGCCGCTATACTTATTCATGTTGTTCTCTCACTTTTCCATAGATTTCTTCGATTTCGCGCTGTACTCAAATCCCTTGGTAGGATCTTCTGAGACTTCTTGATAAAACCGTGCAGAAGTATCATATCGCGCCCTTCAGTAGTGAACAAAACCCTTGAAACACGCCCTCCACTTAGGTTGCTGCGAATTTCCCATAGATACGGTTCCATTTTCCTAACGAGAGGCAAGCCCAAAGGCCAACGAAATTGTACCAATTTTATATCCTCACCAATGGCCTTGCGATCGGTCGCATCGAGGCTTTTGAGCCATTGACGCACGGGTTCACGTCCCGCATCGGTACGAAAGAAGACGACGCTGAGGATAGGCTCTGCGTTCATGCGAACCCGGAATTTTTTAGCTCGTCCGCGGTGTATTTGCTGGAACCGAATATAGGAAAAAATCCACCTATCAGGTAGATAGCGAGGCCAAGGCGGCCTGCTTGCCCGGCGATTCTAGTCGGGATATATTGAGCAGCCCTTCACCTGAGAAAGGAAATTCCTAATGAACGACCTATTTGTACCGTTGGATTTGAGCGCAACCTATAACGCTGGCACTGGCAATGTTGAGTCCAAAGACGGCAAGCTCTGGTCGGCACCCGACGACGCACCTGACAATACCCCGCTCGTGGGTCTGCCTTGGGGCGAGCACCAGTTTTGGGGCGTGCCCTTTAGCTTGGCAGCCGCAGGTGCGGACCGGGCTGTGGTGCTGGTGGCGCAAGAAGCCGGGGATGGGGTGAGTGCATCGGCAGAGATCCCAGTAAACGCCAAGGCGCGGCGCATCCTCTACGCCCACACTTGTGCGCCAGTGCCGGGAGAGTGGGCCACGGTTGAGGGCACGGGCGAGGAGATTGGGACCTATCGCGTTCTCTATGCCGACGGTAGCTCGGTCGAGCAGCTATTGCGTCGCCGCTTTGAAATCCACGACGTGCAGGTACCTTGGGGGCACCATCCCTTTCTCTGTCGCAATTGCCGCCACTACTACTCGGTGCCACTGAACAGCCTTGAGCACAGCTATGGCATGGTGCAGACTGGGGCCTTTACGCGCGAGGGGGGAGACCTCCAGGGTTGGTGGCTCTACGACTGGGAAAATCCCGCGCCCGACAAGGAAATTGCGGCGATTGCGGTGTCGGCGGCTGGTCCTACGGCACTAGCTTTAGCTGGCATTACGCTCTGCCACGAGGAGCGCGATCCCTTTGCTTGGCCGGCGCGGCAGGAGGTGGCGCTGCGGGTCGATGCCGAAGGAGCGCCCGAAGTGGCGATGGAGCGCGGTGAAATCGTGCGCCAAGATCAGCTTTGGGTGCCGAGTGCGGATTTTCTTACCTCCGAGGAAGCGGGCTGGGGACGGGGTGGACAGGAGACGGTTGACGGTGGCTATCTGGAAATCCATGGATCAACAGAAGGGCAGCTCGCCATCAAGGCGGGAGACGAGGTCGAAGAGCGCATCTGCTGGGGCGACGTGCTGAAAGAAAAGAAAGTCGCCCAAGGCAAGGTGCGCATTGAGGTCGTCGCGCCGTCCGGCAAGCAGTGGGTCCATGTGCGGGTCGAGGACGCGGATACCGGCCAGCCCGTGGGAACCCGCGTCCACTTCCGCTCCGAGCACGGAGCCTATCTTGCACCGCACGGCCACCAAGCCGATGTCAATGTGGCGTGGTTTGAGGACATGGGCGGCGACTGTAAGACCGGGGGCGTGCCCTACGCGTACATCGACGGCACCTGCCAGATCGACTTGCCCATCGGCCCGGTGTACGCCGAGGTCGTGCGCGGCTTTGAGTACCAGCCGCTGCGCCAGCATGTTGAGATCAAGCCCGGACAGAACGCGCTGACGCTCAAGGTCAAACGCGCCTTTGACATGAAGCAGCGCGGGTACTATTCGGGGGATACCCACGTGCATTTTCTTTCCTCCCAGTCGTCGCACCTAGAAGCCGAGGGCGAAGACCTCAATGTGGTGCATCTGTTGGCCAGCCAGTGGGGTCGGCTGTTCACCTCGTGGGAAGAGTTTACCGGCGGCTTGGCACCGACCAGCAGCGACAATCACTTGGTTTGGGTCAGCCAGGAGAATCGGCAGCACGTGCTTGGGCATATTAGCTTGCTCGGTCTTAAGGAACTGGTCGCGCCGATGTGTACCGGCGGGGCCAATGAGGATTGGGTTGGCGGCTCGGTGGATGCGCTGATGGCCGATTGGGCTGAGGAGTGCAAAAAACAGGGCGGGCTGGTCATTATGCCGCACATGCCGCTGCCCGACTTTGAGAACGCGGCCAACATCGTCTTGGGCCACGCCGACGCCGGTGAGATGTGCTGGATTTGGGAGGGCGAGCAGATTAGTTCGGCCGAGCAGGGCTACTACCGCTGGCTCAACGTGGGCCAGAAGCTGCCGATTGTCGGCGGCACCGACAAGATGTCCAATAATCGCATTTTGGGCGGCTCGCGCACGTATGCTAAGTTGCGCGATGGCGAGGAGTTTACCTTTGACAATTGGTGCCAGGCTGTGCGGCGCGGTCAGACGTTTGCCAGCACCGGCGCGATGATTGACCTGAAGGTTGAGGGGCGGGAGATGGGCGAGGAAATTCACCTGCCCGGCAACGGCGGCACGGTCGAGGCGGTGGCGACTGCGGAAAGCGTCTGGCCGCTTACCGGGCTGGAGCTTATTTGCAATGGCGAGTCCGTTGCGCGCGAGGTCGCCGCGTCCGGTGCCCAACAGATCGAACTGAAATTCAAGCTCAAGGCCAATCGTTCCTGCTGGATCGCGGCCCGCTGCTGGGGGCCGCATTACACGGATGCCGGGCCGGTGATGGCCCATTCCTCACCGGTGTATATCGACGTGGGTCGGCGCTGCGTGTTTGCGCCAGCCGAGGGCAATTATCTGCTGACGCACATGGAGGGTGGCATTGCTTGGGCCGAGAGGATTGGCGTCTTCCGCGACGAGGCGATCCGCCAGCGGCTGATTGGCTTGTTCAACGAGGCTCGGGGCGAGCTGCTCCGGCGAATGCAGTAAAAGTGGCCAGTGGTTAGGTCGCGCTATAACTACACGACAGTAGAAGAGGTATGGGATGCTTCGCTTACGCTCAGCGGAGTCGAAGCATCTGATACCTCGATGCCTATGCGTATTCACCATTCACTACTAACCGAGACGAATCCCATGCTTACGCAAACACAGATCGATAAATTCCACCGCAACGGCTTTCTCAACGGCGGGCGGGTGCTCTCCGACGAAGAACTCGGCGAATTGAGCGACGCGCTCGACGAGATTTTGACCAAAGGCCCGGACGGCTTTGCCCCCGGTGAGGCACAGCCGGTGTCCTTCCGCGACCTAGCCGGCGGGGGCGGCGTCAGCGAGCATCCGGTGTGGCAAATTGTCAATATCTGGGAGGCTGCGCCCGCTTGGGAGCGGCTGATTTACCACCCGGATGTCGTCCGGGGAATTAGCCAACTCACCGGCCATGCCGACCTCCAAGTCTGGCACGACCAGATCCAGTACAAACCCGCGCGCTACGGCGGCTCGACCCACTGGCACCAAGACGCGCCCTTGTGGCCGATCATCAAGCCGATGACGCCGGTCTCGGCGTGGATTCCGTTGGACGACGCGACCGAGGAAAACGGCTGCATGTGGATGGTGCCCGGCAGCCACAAGTGGGGCAACCAGATCGAGTTTTTGCGCACGCAGGGGGATTTGTCGCTGTTGGAAAACTTCAAGGACTTACAGGGCTTTGCTCCGCCAGCCGACGCCGATATCCGCGAGGTGGCAGCGCGGCCGTGTCCGGTGATGCGCGGGGAGGTCTCTTTCCATCACTCGCTGACTTGGCACGGCTCACCTTTCAATCAGTCGCCGCGGCCTCGACGCGCCATTGCCATCCACTACATGACCGGCGCGGCGCGCTTCGACCAAGGCGGCGAGCACCTGATGAAGCAGTTCGTCGATTTGCCCGACAACGCGCCGATGGCCGAGGCCGGCCCGCACTTTCCGGTGGTGTGTCGCAATGGGGAGCCGGTGGGGGTGCCAGAGCGGTTGCAAGGCTCACGCCCGCTCCACGTCAAACGCCGCTAGGTTGCGCTCATCCCGGCTAAACTCGACGGCGATCAGGTACATAGATTGCCCTAGGGCACGGTACTTGTCCGCATAGCCCCGCGCCTGCAACTGCGCCATGGCCGCACCCGCGGACGCCAGTTCCACTACCTTGAACTCAAACAGATAGACGCACTCATTGAACAACACGGCCATGTCCAGCCGCCCGTGGCTACTGCTGTCTTCGACCCTAGTGTCGAGTCCCAAAGCGGCAAACCAAGAATAGAACACACTGGCGTAGTAGCCTTCGTACTGGGCAATGTCGTTGTTGATGTGCCACTCATAGGGAATGCTGGCGAAGAAGGCGCGAAAGAGCGTCGCTAGTCCAGTAAAGTCGTTGGCTGAGAGCAACTCGTAGAGCTGGATGTCGTGCCGCCCTTGCTGCGATGGATCCGGAACCATAGCGCGCAGCAGGTGTTCGTTGAGGCTCTGCTTGACCTCTTGGTTGGGATAGCCCAGCCGGTACAGGGTCTTGCCGCCCAAGGTGCGCTCCTCGGCAATCGTCAGATAGCCGGTTTGGAACAGCAACGCCTCGGTGGCGATGTCCTCGACGTCGAATTTAGACAGTAGATTGTCGGTGCCGATCATGTCTTCGAGTGCCAGCGAGCCCAGCCGTCGCTCGAGCAGCGTCTCGATCAGGAACGAGGGCGACCCGGTCTCAAACCAATACGCTCTAAACTCGCGGCTGTCGAAGAACAACAGGATGTCAAAGGGGTTGTACACCTTGTCGGGGCCGCGCCAGCTATAGCCGTTGTACCAGTGGCGGATCTGGTCCCGGTCCAAGCCGGGCAATTCGGGCGCGAACACCTCATCTAAATCCGCGTCCGTGTATCCGCACAGGGCCGAGTAGCGCGGATCTAAGGTGATGTCCTTGAGATTGTTGAGCCCGGAAAACAGGCTGACTTTGGAAAATTTGCTGACGCCGGTGATGAACGAGAAGCGGATGTGGGCATCGCTGGATTTGATGACTGCGTACAGGCCGCGCAGAAAGTCGCGGTTGGTGCGGGCGATGTCCGGCGTGTCCAGTGCATCTAAAATCGGCTTGTCGTATTCGTCGATCAGCACGACGACCGGCTGCCCGGTTTGGTCGTGCAATGCCTCTAGCAGGTGGGCGAATCGCTCTGGGCCAGTAGCATAGGCCGACTCCACTCCGGTGCGCCGCTCGACCGCATCCAACTGGGCCATCAGGTTGGTCTTCACGTAGCCCGGCTCCTTGAAGTGGCCGCTACCAAAGTCGAGCCGCAGCACTGGATGGTGCCCCGACCAATCCCAGCGATCGTGAATGTTCAGCCCGGCAAACAGCGGCTCGTTGCCCTCGAACAGTTCCTTGAGCATGTCCAAAAACAGGCTCTTACCAAAGCGCCGTGGCCGCGACAGAAAGTAGTGTGTGCCCTCGTCGAGCAGCCGCTGGATGTAGCCGGTTTTGTCCACGTAGTAGCAGTCCTCTTCCCGGATCTTGCGGAGCGTCTGAAGGCCGATGGGCAATCTGCGTTTGTCCATAGCGTAAATATGCTTGCATCCATGCTGAGGCAGCAAGCGTTACTCAGATTTTTGCGGAGTAGCTGGCGGTCGAGCAAACACGTCTGACCAGTCCATCCGACCGGTAAGCTGCATAGCGGCGAAGAGCGTGGCGATGCACAGGATGGTAATGGCCAAGCCGGTATAGCCGACGAAGAAGAAGGTGTAGGAGAAGAGTACCAAGTAGATGAACTGAGCCAAGCCCACCTCCACCAAGGCCAGCCGCAGACCAACCACCAGCCGCATGTAGGAGATGACCAAGAAAACGGACACGGCCGCGGCCACAAAAAAGGCGTAGTGGATAAGCAAGTGGTCCGCTAGGTAAGCCAACAGCAAGTGAAAGCTGAAAAAGGCCGCGCCGATGAAGAAGTAATTCATCGGATGGATGTCGATGCCTTTGACCGCGGCAAAGACGAAGAGGACAAAGAAAAAGAGAAAGAGGGACATGGGCGCGGCTTGGGTCACGTCTTGTACCCAGGGGCCTGGATTGAGGCGGGCAGGCATGACCATGCCGAGGGAGGCTCCAGTGAGCAAGCGGTCGTACTGCCAAGTGAGACGCCAGCCATCGGCGGTGCGCTCCTTTTGAGTGGGTGCTAGGCTTTCGCGCGGAAAGTCGATGGCGTCGAAATCAGTCTGCATGACCAACTCGAAATCGGAGACCTGTTCGACGTGGTCTCCGAAGCGGTACCACCATTCTTCTAAACCCTGCGATTGATAGGAAAGACTGATCTGGCGGCTCTGTCCCGGTGCTAACTGCAACGGTTGTTGCAAGTGCCCTTCCGCCAGCGGCAGCGGGGCGATGGGTTGGTCGTCGAGGGACAGGGCGAAATCATCGTACACAGCTTGGGAAGTAGGTAAGGCCAGATCGAACGTCAGGTCGAGGGGGCGGTCGGTCTCGTTGGTCGCAGTATAGGCGGCGTCCAGTTCCACTTGGTAGGTGGAGTACCACAGCAGCCCCTTGCGGCGGTGTTCGAGGTGTAGATCGACTTGTAGGCGGCTGGCTTCTAAGGGCAGGAGATGCCGCCGTTCCTTGGTGTGTTCTGTCTCTTGGCCGTCGGGAGTCTGGGTGACGACGGTTTCCTCGGTGGTCCAGTACAGGAGTGGGGCGCGTTGGGATTGGGAAGTGCCCCACAATTGGCCCACCGCGGCTTTGAGCTTGGTGTCTTGCTGGTGGGTGCGATGCGAGACGACCTCTGCCAAGATGATCCAGGCGACACTCGTGCAGGCAAAAATGAAGCCGATAGCGGCAATGCGGTACAGCATGAAGCCCTCCTTCAACTGCGTTTGAACGTCTCGCCGATAGCTAAAGTTCCACGTACAGATAAAGTAATCGCCTCAGAAGCCGTCTGAAAACCCCTGTCGGGCTGCTTGTGAGGCGGTCAAGCGACTTGGACGTCCGGCGTTTTTCGAGGGCGAGACGCCCTCGATCCCAGCGGTTTGGAGTCAACGCAGAGATCGAAAACCTAGTTTTCAGACAGCTTCTCAGGGGCGGTCCTCCAGCCAGTGCCGAAAGAAGCCGCTGCTGTTTAGCTGAAGGCCGCACGTCGTTGGGAGCGCCGGCGGTGATGCGTTAGTGCAATAGCGTCAGCTTGTGTGTCTCGACAGCCCCATCAACCGCAAGCACCAAAAGATAGGTGCCCGACGCTTGGAACTGCCCGGCTTGGTCGCGGCCGTCCCAGACGAATTGGTAGCTTCCGGCCGGACGCATCCCCTCAGTGGCCAGCACTCGCACCTGCTGCCCTAGTTCATTGTAGATACGAACCGATACGGACGCCGAATGCGTCAACTCGAAGGTGATGGTAACAGCGGCGTTGAACGGATTGGGATATAGGCGCAAGGCGGACAACGCTTCTTCAGCAAGGGTTGCCGACGCCTGCTCCTCGACGACCGTGGATGCTGGAGACACCATCCACTCGCTGCCCCGGCAGATGCGGCGCAAATGGGAAAATACTCCACCAGTCCACCACATAATGTTCGCCACCGACATCGCCACTAACAGATCGCCCTCCGGCGTCAATAGCAACTGAGAAGGATGCCAGATCGGAGCCGCCAACGCCGAACCCCCATCGCCGATATGGTCGCGGCAGCGTTCTGTCCACCCCGCTGGATCGCTATTACAGCCTAGGGAAAAACTAGCATCCACTCCGTTGCCGGCAATGGTTTCGAGGATGCCATCGGATCGGACGCGATGAATGCGGTTGAAATAGTAATTGGCGATATACAAGCTGCCCTGTGGGTCAATAGCGATGCTCGCTGGGAAGTCTAAAAGGGCTTCGGTCGCCGGCCTTCCCTCGGCACCAAAGTATCGACGCCATTTGCCCTCAAATTCCTCGCCGACAATCTGGTCGGGGGCTGCCCCCGACCCGGCTAAGTGTTCGATTTCGCCATCGGCGTGGCGGCGGAAGACCTGAGTCCGCGTCCCAAAATACAGCCTCCCTTGGCCATCGACTCGCAACGATCCTACCCAAGGCACTTCCACTAGCGTGGTGATTTTCCTTTGCGTGTCAATGCGTCGAATGCCCTTATTGCCCGAAAATAGCAGATGATCCTCCTGATCGAACACCAGCGAATTGATGATGGTCTCTTCAAATGGGCCGGCAAAGGTGACCACCTGCCCGTCTGCTTCCAACCGTGCGATGCGCGACAGCGTGGGCAATCTTTTTTCGGTCCGATTTTGGTTGACATAATCGACAAAGTAGAGCCGACCGTGCCGGTCAAAGGCCATCGCTCCCGGCGCAATGCGGGCGTCTAGTGCTGCGACGGTGTCCGCCAAGACATTGAAACGCTGCAACAGAGGGGGCATAGCAGTATGTATTTCATCGTATCCGAGAGGATTTTGGTCGTAGTCATAGTCGTCCTCGCGGTACGCGATGTGATATTGCGGTACGCCGACGATGCGGGTGGCGGTGCCGTCGGATTCAAGCCGGTAGATGATCGTCTGGTCGGCTACGTAGATGCGCCCTTGAGGGCCTACGGCTAACGCTTGCGGATAATAACTGCGGTACTCTGGCGCGGCGACCAAGTCGATAAGGCCCTGTACGGTTTCGTACTCTATCGGTGGGTAGATCGTATAGCCGCTGAAGGCGGCGAGGTAATCGCCGTCAGGGGCCGTCACCGTGGTGATGGTGCCCGGGGACCCACACTGTGGCAGCGCCCACAGAGGAGACCCCGGATACACCATCCCTAAAACCAAAACGGCGAGAAGAACACTACACCGATGCCTGAGCATGTCCTTCCCTCAGTGCAACAGCGTCAGCTTATGCGTCTCGACAGCCCTATCAACCGCAAGCACCAAAAGATAGGTGCCTGACGCTTGGAACTGCCCGGCTTGGTCGCGGCCATCCCAGACGAATTGGTAACTACCGGCCGGACGCACCCCTTCGGCAGCCAGCACTCGCACCTGTTGCCCGAGCTCATTGTAGATACGAACCGATACGGACGCCGAGTGTTTCAACTCAAAGGTGATGGTAACAGCGGCGTTGAACGGATTGGGATACAGGCGCAAGGTAGATAACGCTTCTTCGGCAAGGGTTGCCGCCGCCTGCTCCTTGACGACCGTGGCTGCTGGAGACGCCATCCACTCGCTGACTCGACAGATGCGGCGTAGCTGTGAAAACGCCCCCCCGGTCCACGTATAGCCCCCATGCAACGTAGCGACTAAGAGATCTCCCTCTTGAGTAAAGAGCATGGACCAAGGCCGCCAGATAGTAGCCTTCAATGCCGGCCCCTCATCGCCTATATGGTCTTGACAGCGATGCTCCGATAAACGCTTTCCAGCCGCTACGCGCTTTCCGGCTACACAGCCTTGTAAATAACGGAAATCTAATCCGTTGCCGGCGACGGTTTCGATAATGCCATTTGGCCGAACCCGATGAATGCGATTTGAATAGTAATCGGCAATATACAGAGAACCCTCTTCGTCGATAGCTAGGCCCGCTGGTGTATCTAAGGATGCTTGAGTGGCTGGCAAGTTGTAATAGTAACGCCCTCCGTCCTCGAACTCCTTGCCAACGACGCTATCCGGATCCATTCCCGACCCGGTGATGGGTTCAGTCTCGCCATCGGCGGAACGGCGAAAGACCTGATGGCCCAGCGAAAAATACAGTAACCCTTGGCCATCCATGATAAGTTCCCGTACTGAATCTGCTTCCAGCAGCGTAGAGACGACCCCTTGACCATCAATACGCCGGATGCCTCCCCTACCGGCGACTAGCAGATTCCCTTCCCGATCAAAAACCAGCGAATTGATGATGCCAAATTGTGCCTCTCTGGCCGGTCCACCATCGCCGCTGGACCCGATTTCGCCGGTGCCGGCAAAGGTGACTACCAATCCGTCCGCCTCTAAACGGGCTATGCGGATTTTGTTCCGCTCGCCGCCGGACCACACCGAATCGACATAATCGACAAAGTAGAGCCGACCTTGTCGGTCAAAGGCCATCGCCCCCGGTCCAATACGAGCCTCTAACGCCGCGACGGTGTCTTCCAAGACATTGAAACGCTGCAACATAGGAGAACGCCAAGTTTCCTCGTCGCTTTCGCCTGTTAGGAAGGAATACTGGGGTACGCCGACGATGCGGGTGGCCGTGCCGCCAGATTCAAGCCGGTAGATGATGGTTTGGTCGGCTATGTAGATGCGTCCTTGGGGGCCTACAGCTAACTCCTGCGGATAGTAGCTGTGGTACTCTGGCGCGGCGACCAAGTCCACTCCGCCACCTACGCTTAGGTGCTCCGGCGGGTAGATCGTATAATCGCTGAAAGCGGCTAAGTAGTCGCCATCAGGGGCGGTCACGGTGGTGATGGTGCCCGGCGCCCCACAAGGCGGCAGACCCCAAACAGATCCACGCAGAGACACGACCCCCAACAAGGCGAGGAGAACGCCACACCGATGCCTGAGCATGACCTTCTTCCTCAGTGCAACAGGGTTAACTTGTGCGTCTCGACAGCCCCATCAACCGAAAGCACCAGCAGATACGTGCCTGACGCTTGGAACTGCCCGGCTTGGTCGCGGCCGTCCCAGACGAATTGGTAGCTTCCGGCCGGACGCACCCCCTCGGTAGCCAGCACCCGTACCTGCTGCCCTAGTTCATTGTAGATACGCACCGATACGGACGCCGAATGCGTCAAGTCGAAAGTGAGGGTGACAGCGGCGTTGAACGGATTGGGATATAGGCGCAAGGCGGACAACGCTTCTTCAGCAAGGGTTGCCGACTCCTGCTCCTCGACGACCGTGGCTGCTGTGGGCATCATCCACTCGCTGACTCGACAGATCCGGCGCAACTGCGAAAACTCCTCCCCGCTCCAATAAATGCTCCTAAAAGACTCCAGCATCACGACTAGAAGATCGCCTTGGGGCGTCAACAGCAGGCGAAAAGGCCACCAAATTGGGGCCTCCAGTGCCGGACCACCATCGCCGATATGATCGCGGCAGCGATACCCCGACAACTGCTTTCCAACGGCCACCTGTTTTTCAACAGCCGCACAGCCTCGGGAAGAACCGTAATCCAGTCCGTTGCCAGCGATGGTTTCGATAATGCCGTCTAGCCGGACCCGATGAATACGGTGGAAATTAAAATTGGCAATATACAGTGCCCCCTGTTCGTCGATTGCTAGGTCCGTTGGAAAGTGGAAGGGGGCTTCGGTCGCCGGTCGTCCTTCAGTTCCAAAGTAATACCGGTTGCCTTTCACCACGAGGCTATTCGGGTCTGCCCCCGAGCCGGCCACGATGTCGATGACGCCCTCGGCCGATCGGCGGAAGACCTGATTGCTTAGCGTAAAATACAGCCTCCCTTGCTCATCCATGACCAGTGCCGTTACTTGGTCTGCTTCTACCAGCGTAGAGATCATCCCTTGCCTATCAATGCGCCGGATACCTCCCGTACCGGCAATCAGCAGATTGCCTTCCCGATCGAAAACCAATGAACCGATATAGCCCAACTGCGCCTCGGTGGCCGGTCTGCCATCGCCGCTAGAGCCATATTCGCCGGTGCCCGCAAATGTGACCACCAACCCGTTCGCCTCCAAACGTGCGACGCGGGACAGGCTCCGTTTTCCCCCGTCGGACCACGCCCAGTTGACGTGATCAACAAAGTAGAGCCGACCTTGTTGGTCAAAGGCCATCGCCCCCGGCGCAATGCGGGCGTTCAGTGCCGCGACGCTGTCTAGTAAGACATTGTCCCTTCGTTCTCTGCGGGTCTGTGGAACGCCGACGAGGAGCGTGGCCGTGCCATCGGCTTCAAGGCGGTAAATCAGTGAGGCGTCGGCCACATAGAGATGCCCCGACGGGTCTAACGCCAAGCCAAAGGGTACGTAGCTCTTATAGTCGCCAAAGGCGGCGAGATAATCGTCGGTGGGAGCCGTTACGGTAGTGATGGTGCCCGGCGCACCACATGGCGGCAGACCCCAAACAGATACACACGGCGACACGACCCCCAACAAGGCAAGAAGACCAAGAGTCCGCATAGTTCGCTTTAGTGCAGCAGCGTCAGCTTGTGCGTCTCGATGTCCCCATCTACTGAAAGCACTAGCAGATACGTGCCCGACGCTTGGAACTGCCCGGCTTGATCGCGACCGTCCCAGACGAATTGGTAGCTTCCGGCCGGCCGCACCCCCTCAGTGGCCAGTATCCGCACCTGTTGTCCGAGCTCATTGTAGATACGCACCGATACGGACGCCGAATGCGTCAAGTCGAAGGTGATGGTGACTTCTGGATTGAACGGATTGGGGAAAACGGTTGCTTGTGTAACACCACTCTCCCTTGCGCCATCGCTGGCTACGATCTTTGAACTCTGGCTATCTCCACCAAACCGAGAGCGAACGCTGTTAGAGCCTACGTAAATATACCGGTAACCGTCCTTATCGTTGTCCGTAAGCCTCCGTCGTTTTAGCGTTTTGTAGTACGTGGAGTCGGCGTTCTGACATAAGACAGCACTGGAAGTCATCGTATTCCGACCCGTAGAATGGGCCAAACCGAGAGCATGCCCCAATTCGTGGGTCACGACGTCTTGCACATCCTTGGGACCCGTCCCACAGCGAGCCATGGTGGTCGTCCATTGTCGCCTGTCGTTGAGAACGATGTCCACATCAGAAAATTCGCCGATGTCGGCACCGCTAGTTGGGGCAGTAATCAGGGTAAAGCCATTAACATTACTGATGGTACTGTGGTTGGACCAGAAAATGGTATTGACCCCGTCGTTGGGATCGTTGGTTAGGTATATATCCATTCCGTTATACGTGATGCTGAGCACACTCGCATCAATGTTATCCCAAGAGGCGATGGCACTCCGTATAGCACTCGTCATCGGAGCAAAAGAACTGAAATCACTGGAGGGAAATCCCATTTTGAAACTAACGGAGGAGGCATCCCAGAAAACCCATTTTTTGGTGAGGTCCGGGGGATTATCCAAATCGCCTTTATCTTCACCATCTACGGCCCTATAATTTGTATTCAGTCTGTTAATGTTGGTGAAAGAACCCTCGCTATAGCTAGGTCGTAGATAAAGTATGGCATAATCATCGGCCTCCCCATCTTCCGCGACAACCAACAGGCTTACCAGTGGGATCCACAAGAGCTTGAACATAGGTTTCATTTCCTCTCTCCTCGTTAAGCGTAAAAATGAAAAAGACTTGCTGCTCAATCGTCCGCCCGTTCAGCGCGGATCAATGCCTTCATCTTCTCCAAGGGAATTGGGTCTTCGCCAATGCCTTCGCTGGCATCGATCTCTAGGGCGCTATTGGGCAGATCGCGCACTAAACGCGCTGCCGCGCCCTCCCCCTCAACGCGGAACTTGCCCGCCCGGTGGTAGGCAATCTGATGCACCAACTCCTCGTCGGGACCGCGCTCCGGCGTCTCTTCCAGAAACACCAATACCTGCTCTTCGCTCGCCAGCGAAGGCGCGTCGGCATAGGTAGTAAACTTGGTGCCGTCCGGGTGCAAACCGCCCAAAACACGCACCGTTACCGTGCCAACCGAATCCCCGACGATGTGCTCGGTAGGCGTCAGATCGACATAGGTAAAGACGAAGGTGCCGGTAATCGGCTGACCTTCTTGGGTATGGACGACGTGGTTTTCAAGCACTCGGCGCATGGTACCGACTTGGCCGACGGTGATCCGGTCGGCGTGTTCGGTCAGCGACTCCAGCGTTGCGGTGTCGTCCTTGACGCCGACGTGGCCGACCGGGCCTTGGCCGGTGGCCTCGCCAAAGAAATCAGCATCGTCTTGGGCAACGCTCATCTCGGCCGCCATTAGCAAGACGACGACAGCCCCTATCACGCGGTAATACATAGTACACCTCCTTGTTGGACCGCCGCCTTGCAGAAGCATTCTCTGTGGATTCCTCGGCGGCAGTCGGTAAAAAACAACCTCAAAAGAAAAAACGTGTGAGACCCCCTTTAGGTTCCGCCGCGAACATGGAAAGCAACCGGCTCAGGTCGCACAGGGTCGGGTACTCCACCGAACCGCTGGATACCTGTTTGTGCAGGCATGACTGGACTAAACGATTGTAAAATTGCATAACGTCAGTGAATAGGTTGCTAGACGGAATGCTTGGGGACGATATTGGGATGCTATGATTGTGCTGATTATCGCCTTTTTGGTCGTCTTTGTCAGCGGCCCGGTGGCGGCTTCGGCAGGGCCGCGAGCTGTTGTGGAGCACTTGTCCTCGCTGGGATCGCGGGTGGCTGGCTATCCGGGGAGTGCCCAAGCGGCGGAGTATGTGGAGGGGCGGTTGCAGGCGTTGGGGCTGGCGACGCGGCGCGACTCCTTTGCGGTGGTAGTGCCGATGGACAAGGGTGGGCGGTTGGAATGGGAAGGTGAGTCGGTGCCTTTGTACGCGGTGTGGCCAAATGGGGCGCAGACTTCGACTGTGCCGCCGGAGGGGTTGCGGGCACTGGCGATTTGGGGCGGCGATGGGGACTGGGGGGATTTTAATGGGCGGGAGGTGGCTGGGCGGGTGGTGGTGCTGGACTTTGCTAGTGGGGACGCTTGGCTGAAAGCCGCGTCGCTGGGGGCGCGGGCGGTGGTGTTTGTGGCTGCGGATTCTTCTACTACGCAGCAGGCGCAGGGCAAGTACGTGCGAGCGCCGTTGGACGTGCCGCGCTTTTGGGTGGAGGGGGACGCAGGAGAGCGGTTGCGGCGGCGGTTGGTGGATGGAGAGGTAGAGGTGGGGTTGTGGGGGCGGATGGATTGGCAGGAGCGGATGGCGTACAACGTGTGGGCAGTGGTGCCGGGGAAAGATGCGGGGACCGCGCAGAACGAGACGGTGCTCGTCCATGCGTATTACGACGCGCCGTCGGTGATACCGGCGAAGGCCCCGGGGGCCGAGGCCGCGGTGAGTGTGGCGACGCTGTTGGAGGTGGCCGCTCGCTTGCAGGCGAATCCACCGGCGCACACGGTGATACTCGCCGCGCTGAGTGCTCACTTCCAAGGGCGGCAGGGCATGGTCGCCTTCCTCGATAGGCACGCTCGCCGCCAAGAGCACTATGCGGCCCGGCTCGCTGAGCCGCTGGATATTGCGCTATTCATTGGCCTCGATTTGTCCAGCCACGGCGAGCGGGTGGTGCTGTGGAACAACACGGACAGCTACGCGCTCAAGCGGTTTTTCGTGCCCTTTGGCCGTCGCTTTACCGAGTACGCCGAGGCACTGGGCCGCGCCGAGGCAGTGGCCAATGGCATCAGCCCAATTCGGGGGATGGATTGGGACAGCTACATGCCCGGGGGGTTGGCCGCGGATGGGAAACTGGCGCTCGAGGCGGGGTTCCCGTCGCTGACGCTGGCCACCGTAGGCGACGCCCGCTTTGCGCTGGATTTACCGCAAGATACGGGCGAGCGGGTGGCGTGGGATCACGTGGAAGGGCAGGCGGCGTTGGTGGCCGATTTACTGGCTCATGCGTTGGCGGATACGGCGCTGTTGGCCGGGCGGGAGCGGCTTGAGGAGGCGTTGAAGGATCGGCTGCGGGATTTGCGGGTCAAAGCGCGGACGTTTCCCCGGCGCAGTCAGGTGCCGGACCGACCAGTGGCCGGGGCGCTGGTGGCGGTGCAGGTGGAGGAGGAAGAGCGCAAAGGGGTGCGCAACACGCGCTACTTTCTTACGGATGCAACCGGGCTAGCGCGGGTACCCGCGCTGGTACAGGGGACGTATCCGCTGACTGTGGCGGCGCTGGATGCCGAGCAGGGGGTGATTACCCACGTCGTGGATTTGAGTAAGCGCGCACAAGCACACCACGGGAAACCGCGGGCGGATGGCCGCTTGGGTAAAAATGTGCGCTGGTGGCAAAACGAGCAGATCGCCGTGCTCTTTCCCAGCGTGGGTCGGCCCCTGTACGGCTTGGTCGAGCCGCGCCTTTTGCGCGCGTTGAACAAAGTGAAGGTGCTGTCGGCGGACGGAGGCGAGCCGGGTCAGTACGGGTATGCGCTGGGGTTGAGCAGCATCGGCTCGGTGGGGGTGATTTACGGACCGGCTGATGCGGTGGCCGACGATCGCGTCAAAGTGATTTTGGACGACCAGCTTTTGCTGCTCAACAGCGAGGGCGGCCAAAGCGAAGCCGAGGTTCGGGGCGAGGGGTTTTTGCTGACCGAGGAGGGGTTTGGGGGAGCGACGCTGCAGGCGGCACGGGACGTGTGGAACTTGGATGCGGCGCGGCTGGGGGTCCTCAAGGAGCACGGCATTGAAAATCAGCGGTTGACGCGCCTGCACGCGCAGGCGGCGGTGGCTATAGCCGAGGCAGAAGCAGCGGCCGAGCAGCTAAAGTGGGATGAGTACGTGGCGTGGAGCCGCAAGGCGCTGGGCTTGGAGACGCGAGCCTACCCAGAGGTCTTGGCAACGCTCAACGATGTCCTTGAAGGGGTGATCTTCTTTATGGCGCTGTTGTTGCCAGCGGCCTTTTTCGGGGAGCGGCTCTTGGTTGCTGCGGCCGATATTCGCCGCCAATTAGCTGGCTTTGGGCTGTTATTGCTGGCGATTTGGCTGATTTTGGCGCAGGTGCATCCAACCTTTGAACTGGCCGAGCCGCTGGTGGTGCTGTTGGCATTTGCGATCATGGCAATGGCGGCCTTCGTGCTCTTTATGCTGGTGGGCCGGTTCAACCGCGTCATGGCCCAGCACCAGAGCCAGCAGACGCGGGTCCACGCCCAAGATCTGAGCCGCTTGAGCGCGAGTTATGCGGCCTTCATGTTGGGGATTTCCAATATGCGGCGGCGGCCCCTGCGCACCGGTCTGACGCTGGCGACGTTGACGCTTTTGACGTTTACCCTGCTCTCCTTTACCTCGTTTGAACAGCAAATCCGCTACGCGAGTTTCCGGCTGCCACACGCTGGGGCATACCCTGGGATCCTCATCCGCGACCGCGGCTGGGAGCGCTTGACGCCAGAGGCGCTCGACTACGCTGAGTCGCATTTTGGCAGCAGTGGCTGGATGGGGCGGCGCGGCTGGTACGCGGCTGAGGGTGGCAAGGGGGGTTGGATCGCGGTGGCGGCGGCGGGGAACGCAGTGCGGGCCACGGGCTTGTTGGGTCTGACGCCGGAGGAGGCGCAAATCACCGAGGTGGATAAGAGCTTGGTGGCCGGGTCGTTTTTTGCCGCGGATGATGAGGCCACCTGCATCTTGCCGCTGGACATGGCCGAGGCGTTGGGCGTTGGGGTTGGAGATCAGGTCGAGGTGTTCGGGCGCGCGCTTAAGGTGCGCGGGATTGCCGACCCGGAGCGGTTGGGTGAACTGCGCGACCTCGACGACGAGAGCCTGATGCCGGCCGATTTTGTCCTGTCGGGCGCAGAGATGCTCCAGCTAGGGGCGGCGCGGGATGTGGATATTGCTGGCGAGGAGGATCCGCACGAGTTGCGGCCCTTCATCCATCTAGAGCCGCAGCATGTGGTCCTCGTGCCCTATCAGACGCTGGCCGAGGCCGGGGGCAGCTTGCGCTCGGTGGCCGTGCGCTTTCCGGGGGCGACAGACGGGCAGGCGCTGGTTGAGGATTATCTGACGCGAGTGGCGGCCACCTTGTTCGTCGGCTCGCCGGATGGGAGGGTGACAGCCCTGAGTTCGGTGGGGCTGACGGCTGTGCAGGGGCTGGGGGCGCTGGCGATCCCCGCGCTGGTGGCCGCGCTCATTGTGCTCAATGCGATGATGGGGGCGGTGTACGAGCGTCTGCGCGAGATCGGCATCTACTCCTCGGTGGGATTGGCTCCCTTGCACATCGCGCTGCTGTTTGTGGCCGAAGCCTGTGTCTATGCGGTGCTGGGGACGACGCTGGGCTATTTGCTGGGTCAAGGGTTGGGACGGGTGCTGTTGGGGCTGGGGCTGTTGCAGGGTCTGACCTTGAATTACTCGTCGCTGGCGGCGATTGGGGCCGCGCTGGCGGTGATGGGGGTGGTGTTGCTCTCGACGATCTATCCGGCGCGGGTGGCGGCGCGGCAGGCCGTGCCGGACGTGGTGCGGCGCTGGCGGCCAGACCCGCCCAATGGCGACGAGTGGCTGTTTGAGTTCCCCTTCATGCTCGGCGAAGGAGAGGTCGAGGGGGTGTGCGGCTTTTTGGCCAACTACTTTGGGGCCTTTGGCCGAGCGACGCTGGGGGATTTTTACGTCGAGGATATGCAAGTGGCGCAAGCCGATGGCTATCGCCTCTCGTTTGCGCTGTGGCTGGCTCCGTTTGACTTGGGGGTGAGTCAAGAGGTGGTTGTGGAGTTCGTGCCGACCGGAGAGCGGGCGAGGGCGATGGAAGTCCGGTTGCGTCGGCTAAGCGGCGAGCGCCACTACTGGCAGCGGCTCAACCTGCGGCTGGTGGAGGCCCTGCGCAAGCAGATGTTGATTTGGTACGCGCTGCGGGAGGCCGAGCGCGTCCAGCACGTGGAGTCGGCGCGGACGCTGGCGGCCGAGCAGGCCGAGGAGCGCGTAGCGGAGCAGGCGGCAGCAGAGCAGCCGGCGTCCTTTACTTGGCGGGGGTTTGCGGTGGGGGCGCTGTTGGCCTTGTGCATCGGCGTGGGGGCACCCTACGCGATAATTATGCTGCAAGGGTCGTTCATGGCGCTCAACAGCTCGTCGCCCGGAGCGATCTTTCTGTTTTTTGTCTTGGTGGTGGGGGTCAATACCCTGCTGCGGGTGCTGGGCCGTGGACTCGCCTTGGGGCGGGCCGATTTAGTGCTCATTTACGCGATGATGCTGTTGGCGTCGGCCGTGCCAACGCAGGCGTTTGTCGGCTACCTGATTCCGATTATCAGCGGGCTGTACTACTACGCGACCCCGGAGAACAACTGGGGGGAGGTCTTCTTCCCGCACGTGACGCCGTGGCTGGCTCCGCAGGACCGGCAGGCGATTGTCGATTTGCACGAGGGGTTGTCGCCTGGGGAGAGCATTCCGTGGGGAGCTTGGAGCGAGACGCTGAGCTATTGGTACGTGTTCTTTTTGGTGCTGAGCTTTATGATGCTCTGCATGAGTTCCATTCTGCACCGCCAGTGGTCGCAGCACGAGCGGCTGGCCTATCCCATGGTGCAACTGCCGCTCAAGATGGTGGAGGAGGGCCAGCCGGGGTTTAAGCTGGCACCGCTTTTTAAGCAGCGGTTGTTGTGGATCGGCTTTGCAGTGCCGTTTGTCCTGCTGTCGTTCAAGGGGCTGCACTACTACTTCCCGGCGGTGCCGCTGCCGATTCAGTCGGCTGGGCTACTAGAGTGGATCGGCGAGGGGCCGAAGCTGAATCTGCACTGGGTGTACGCGTGGATCGGCTTTTTCTATTTAGTCAACCTAAACATTTCCTTTTCGATTTGGTTTTTCTACCTCTTCAACAAGGCGCAAGAGGGGATTTTCTCCTCGTTGGGCATTGCCAGCACTGAAAAGCTCAGTCTCTACTCCTACTCGCAGACCGCGGATCTGACGCACGAGGTGATGGGGGCCTGTTTGATTTTCGTCGCCTACACCTTGTGGATGGGGCGGCGGCACTTGGGGGCGGTGTGGCGCAAGGCTTGGCGCGGTGATCCGACAGTAGATGATGCGGGGGAAATGCTCTCCTATCGGGTGGCGGTCTTTGGCTTTTTGGCCAGTCTGCTTTTCGTAGGAGTGTGGCTGTGGGCGTCTGGGGTGCCGTTGGCGATTTTGCCGCTGTTTTTGCTGGTGTGCTTGATCTTCTACGTGTTCGTCACAAGGGCGGTGGCCACGGCCGGGCTGGCGACGGCGCGCTCGCCGATGGTGGCGGCGTTTTTCGTCATCTCGGCGGTTGGCGCACCAGTGATTGGGGCCAAGGGGCTGACGGCCTTGACTTTTACGTACGTTTGGCAGTCCGAGATGCGGCTTTTTCCGATGATTGCCGCGGCCAATTCGCTCAAGTTAGCCGAGGCGGTGGTTGGCTCTAAGAGGCGGCTGTTTTGGGGGATGGCGCTGGCGTTAGTGGTGAGTTTGGCCGGGGCGACGTGGATCATTTTTCAGGTGTGCTACGAGCACGGTGGGATCAATTTGCATCCGTTCTTTATGACCCGTCAGGCCAATCGCACGTTTACCGACATGGCGCGGCCGATTGTCGATCCGCTGCCAGCCGATATGCGCGGTTGGTTGTTCACTGGCATCGGTGGTCTCGTCGAGGCCGTGCTGTTGTGGGGACATCATCGGTTTTACTGGTGGCCGTTGCACCCGCTGGGGTTTATCGTCAGCGTCGGCTGGCTGGCCAATCAGGTGTGGTTTTCGGTGCTCATCGCGTGGGCGCTCAAGTTGGGCATTGTCAAGTGGGGCGGGATGCCGCTCTACGAGCGGGCCAAGCCGTTTTTCCTAGGGCTGATCTTGGGCGAGGCGACTGCGGCCGGATTGTGGCTGTGCATTGACGGTGTGTTGGGGGAGACCGGGCATTTTCTGTCGTACATGTGAGGCGAGCTTCTCAGCAGCGCACTACATCCTCGACGTCTTCGACGGGCAGGGTATCTTCGTGCCGAGGCTGCACTGCTTGTCCCCACGCCGCCAGCACTTGCGCATCCCGCGTTAGTTCGGCGCTGCGTTGCACCACTTGTTCGGGGTCCCAATCCGCGTAGAGTTGGTCGAGCAGATGTTGCCGTAGGTCAGCGTAGGCATCTGCGCGGCCCAAGTCGTTCCATTCTCCTGGGTCGTCCGCCAGATTGAACAACGCTGGCGGGGTGTCGTCGTGGTATTTGTAGAGCTTCCACGGTCCCTGCCGGATCATGCGCGAAGGAGCATCGCCGCGCGAGGGCCCCAGTTCGCTGAAGGTGGTATCGGGGCGGGCGTCATCTGCGTGGCCCTGTAGTTCGCGCCAAAGAGAATGGCCGTCGGCTGCGGGCAGAGGCTCACCTTCGGCCACTTCTACGGCGGTGGGTGCCCAATCGAGCAAATTGCACAGCACTGGGTTCTCCACGCCCGCTGGTATCACGCCGGGCAAACGGGCGATGAGGGGGATGCTGACCGAGCCTTCGTAGTAATTGCTCTTCCACCAGCAGCCGTGCTCGCCGGCCATTTCGCCGTGGTCGCTGGAGTAGATCACCAAGGTATTGTCGCGCAAGCCGGTCGCGTCGAGTTGGTCGAGGAGCTGGCCGACTTTGCGGTCGAAGTATTCGCACAGGCCGAAATAGGCCGCCCGCGCCACGCGGATGCGCTCTTTGGGCAGCGGCTCGTCAATGAGGCGGCGCTTTTTGAAATGGGTCACTGCCGCTGGCTCTCCGGTCGGGTCGGGTTGCGGCACATCGACGCGGTCGTAGTAGTAATCGTACAGATCCTTGGGGGCGAAGAACGGACAGTGCGGCAGCACAAAGCCCGCTACTGCGGCAAAGGGCCGATCGCGCGTTTGCGCCTTCTCCGCCAAATAGGCGCAAGCTGCCTCGGCAACGCGGTCGTCAAAGGCTTGGTACGTGGTGCGGCCGTACCCGGCTATTTCGACGCATTCGCGGGTCTGGCCCGAGGTGCTGGCGGGAATGTTCTTGAACATGGGGCCGCCCTGTCGGGTCGCACCCGGATGCAGGGCGCTGTACTCGCCAATGGGTCGGCGCTCAAAGCCGTGGCGCTGATCGGGGCCGACAAAGTGCATGCGGCCAATCAGCGCGGTCTCGTATCCGGCCGTGCCTAGGGTGTGGGCCCAGGTCGGCAGCGCCGAGTTGAGGATGTGGTCGTTGTCCCAGACTTGGTTGGCGCTGGGCCGCCGACCAGTCATAAAGGCCATGCGCGCTGGCACGCACAAAGGCGAAGGGGTGTACGCATTGGCAAAGCGCATGCCCTCGCTGGCTAGGCGGTCGAGGTGCGGGGTGTGCATCAGCGGATCGCCGTAGCAGCCGAGGTGGAATTTGCTGTGTTGATCGGAGAGGATGAAGAGGATGTTGGGGCGGGCCATGGGTAAGCTGCTCTCGTCAAAGTGCTCTTCTACGGTTCCTCGACGCGGTCGCGAATAGCTGCCGACCGATTGGCTCTATTTGCAGGTGGGACTTATTTTTTTGCGGTGAACAGCAACGCCTATTATCCATCCATTTTGTACCTGCTTTTAGTTTTTTTTCTTCTATGTTGCGGCTGCGCCGCACCCGAGCGCTCGGCCTTTTTCGTCGAGGTGGCTGCCGAGGCCGGGCTGGATTTCCGCCACACTAGTGGGGCCAGCGGCGATTACTTCCTGATTGAGACGATGGGGGCTGGCGCGGCCTTTTTCGACTACGACAACGACGGCTGGTTGGATGTGTATTTGGTGGATGGCTTTGACTTGTCGCCGTGGCGCGAGCGCTTGGTGCCGGTCAACCTCGTGGCTGGAGATTCGACGGGGACTTGGGTCATCGAGGATTTTCGGCCGCCCCTGCGCTATGATGGCCGGGTGGATACTTCGGTGTTGGCATTGCGTCAGGCTCCTGGCACGGGCCAGACGCAAAATCGTCTCTACCAGAATGTGGACGGGGCCTTCCGCGAGATCACTGTGCAAACCGGGACCGGCGATCTGGGCTACGGCATGGGGTGCGCGGTCGGCGATTACGACAACGACGGTCGCGCGGATATCTACGTGACCAACTACGGTCGCAATGCCTTCTATCGCAATCAGGAGGACGGAACTTTTGCCGAACGGGCGCAAGCGGCTGGAGTGGACGATGCTCACTGGAGTACGAGCGCGGCCTTTTTCGACTACGACAACGATGGCGATCTCGACCTATATGTGGTGAATTACCTCGACTTGACGCCGGACACCAACCGCTTGTGTGGTGGTGCGGTCGCTAGCAGCGGGGCCGCCTTGCGCGTTCCGGCTGGCCAGCGGACCTATTGCAGCCCGAGGCGCTACAACGGCGCGCCAGATGCGCTCTTTCGCAATGAGGGAGACGGGCATTTCTCTGAAGTGACACAGGCTAGCGGGGTCTTCAGTCCCTTTGGCAAGGGACTCGGATTAGCGGCCGCTGATTTCGACTCCGATGGGCATCTCGATGTGTACGTGGCCAACGACGGGACGCGCAATTTTTTCTATCGCAATCGCAGTGACGGCACGTTTGCCGAGACCGGGTTGGCGGCCGGGGCGGCGTACAATGGCGATGGCCAAGCCGAGGCCGGCATGGGAATCGCGGTCGGCGATGGGGATGCCGATGGGGATGTTGACTTGTTGGTGACCAACTTTTCCCGCGAGAGCAACACGCTCTATCGCAACGAGGGAGCCGGCCGTTTTGTAGATGCGACGGAGGCAGCCGGTCTGCGTGGCCCGTCCTTGCTACCGTTGGGGTTTGGCGCGTTTTTTGCCGATGTCGATAACGACGCCGACATGGATTTGTTCGTGGCCAACGGCCACGTCCTCGATCGCATCGCCTTACAGGATTCAGCATTGAGTCACGCCCAACCCAATCAGCTTTTCGCCAACAATGGTCACGGCGTATTCGCCGACGTGTCGGCTCACAGCGGTCCAGCTTTTGAGTTGTCCGCGGTGTCGCGCGGAGCCGCTTATGGCGATTACGACAACGACGGCGACTTGGACATACTGGTGACCAACGTCGATGGCGCGGCGCGGCTGTACCGCAATGAGCTGCGGTCGGAACACCACTGGCTGTCCCTGCGGTTGGTGGGGACGCGGGCGAACCGCGACGCCGTTGGTGCGCGGGTGCGGGTGTTTTGCGACGGTGTGGTGCAAACGCGCCAGCGGGTTAGCGGAGGCACCTATTTATCGGCGAGCGATAGCCGGTTGCACTTTGGCTTGGGCGGCTGTGCGCTGGTGGAGCGGATCGAAGTCACGTGGTCCGACGGCAGCGTGCAAGAGCGGGACAGCGAGCCGGTTGATCGGTTCTTGGTTGTGGAGCAGGAGTAGTGGGCGCGTTGATATGGTGCGCGGTCGGGTGCCTCGTCGGAGCCGCTAGTGGGTGGAGCGAGCCGCTCGCTGTGCAATTTGTCGATCGGGCGGCGGCCGCTGGCCTGACGCAGCGCAATGTCTCGGGCACGGACCAAAGCTACATAGTCGAGGGGATGATGGGCGGTGCCGCTTTTTTCGATTACGACCGCGATGGCGACGTGGATTTGTACGTGGCCAACGGCTCTTCCTTTGCGGGCTTTGCCGCGGGCGAGCATCCGGCCAATCAGCTTTACCGCAACGACGGTAGTCGCTTTGCCGAGGTTGCCGCTGGCGTGGGGGATACGAGTTGGTCGATGGGATGCGCCGCGGCCGATTACGACAACGACGGGCACACCGATCTTTACATTACCAACTTTGGCCGCAATACGCTGTATCGCAATCTCGGTGCGGATCGCTTTGCCGATGTGACAGTCGCCACTGGCGTGGGCGATACGGGGTGGGGCACCGGTGCGAGCTTTGGGGATTACGACCGCGATGGCGACGTGGATTTGTACGTGGCCAACTACGTGGATTTCTCCCTCGACTACGAATCCCCAATACCCTGCCTGTGGAAGAACGTGAAGGTGTACTGCGGGCCGGTGGGCTTGCTGCCGGCGGCGGATGTGTTTTACCGCAACAACGGCGACGGGACGTTCTCCGAGTGGACGCAACAGGCCGGGCTGGAAGGCGAAAAGTTCTACGGCATGAGTGCCCTGTTCGGCGACTACGACGCCGACGGGTGGCCCGACCTGTTCGTGGCCAACGATTCCACGCCCAACCTGCTTTTTCGCAATCGCCGGGATGGTCGCTTCGCCGAGGAAGCGCTCATGGCCGGGGTGGCGTACAGCGGGGAAGGCGTGACGCAGGGGTGTATGGGGGCCGCGTGGGGCGATTACGACAATGACGGCCTATTCGACCTCTTTGTCACCAATTTTGCCGACGAGTACAACGCGCTGTATAAGAACGAGGGTGGCGGCTTTTTTGCGGATGTGTCTTTTGCTGCGGGGATCGGGGCGGCACCGGCTGAATTGGTCTCGTGGGGTACGGGCTTTTTCGACTACGACAACGACGGCGACCGCGATCTTTTCGTGGCTAACGGCCACACCTACCCGCAGGCCGACTTGCCGAGGGTCAACTCCAGCTACGAACAAATCAACTCGCTGTTTGAGAATAGGGATGGACGACTGGTGGAGGTGTCAGCCGCAGCGGGTCCGGGCTTTACCTTGCGCCGCGTCAGCCGTGGGACCAGTTTCGCCGACTATGACGGCGATGGCGACATCGACTTATTCGTCCTCAATCTCAACGACCCACCCACCCTGTTGCGCAACGACGGCGACCACGACAATCACTACCTGTTGGTGCGCACGGTGGGCACGAAGAGCAACCGCGACGGGATTGGGGCGCGAGTGATCATTAGTGTCGGCGGGCAGACCCAACACGCCGAGGTGCAAAGCGGGGGGAGCTATTTGTCGCACAACGATCTGCGGCTGCACTTTGGCTTGGGTAAGGCCGAGCGCGTCGATCGGCTCGAAGTGCGCTGGCCTAGCGGGGCGGTTCAGGTGCTGAGCGACATTGCCGTCGATCAGGTCCTGACTGTCGTCGAGCCGCGTCAATAGACGCTGGGATTGATGGCGGGAACGTATAGACTCTGGGTCTCAACGATACCGATCAACAAAAGCTGAGCTTGGGACTATACCCGCGCCGAAAACAATGGCGCAAGAACATTCAATTGCTGTCATTATAGGCCACCTCTGCGCCGTATATTTGTCAAAAGAAAAAAGAAATGATATTGATTCCAGCCGGTGCATTCCCGATGGGAACCTCAGAACGGGAAGCCACTCGATTAGCAGCCGCGTACGGCTACCACATTAGCTGGTTCATCGGTGAGATCCCTCAGCGGTCAGTGTATGTAGATGCTTTCTACATTGACGAGTTCCCCGTGACCAACGCTCAATACGCCGAATTCGCGGACGCGACGGGCCATCCTCCACCGGATTTCTGGCCGGATGGGACGCTCCCGACCGAAAAGCGCAACCATCCAGTTACTGGGGTAAATCAGGACGATGCGTGGGCGTACGCAAAATGGGCGGGCAAGCGCCTGCCCACGGAGGCCGAGTGGGAAAAGGCGGCGCGCGGCATGAATGGCCTCAGTTTTCCTTGGGGCAACCAGTTCGATCCAGAGGCATGCTGCTGGGGACGCTCCAGTCGGGAAGGCCCGGCTGCCGTCGGCTCCTATCCTGAAGGTGCTAGCCCGTACGGGGTCATGGATATGGTCGGTAATGTGGCCGAATGGTGCGCCGACGCACCGGGACCGGGTGCGGCTTTTATCAAGGGGGGATGTTACCTGACTAAATCGGTCGTCAATCTGCGACCGGCGGCGCGGAATATGAGCGGCTTCACCAATAATCGCTCCATGTTCTACGGTTTTCGCTGCGCAAAGGAGGCTAGCTAAGATGGCACCAATCAGGATCGAACCCCTCTCGGGGACAGGAGGGTCAAGCTCGATGAGTTTTTCTCTATCCAATGTTCCGGCTTTTCCAGAAGCTACGTTTGGTGCCTGCTTTCCCGAAGCGATTGGCGATGCCGCCGCTGCAACTTGGTTTGGCGACGAAGTGGAGATCAACTGGGAAGAACGCGATGGAGGTGTGCTGCATTGTGTCGGTAGGCGTCCGGGGGAACTTTCCTACACCGTCACTCTTACCCCGGGAGAGGAGATGGTTGAAGCGCATCTGAGCCTGACCAACGAAACCACTAGGGACTGGGAGACCACCTTGGCCTTCAACTGTTTTAACCCAAATAATGCCGAAGCCGTTTGGGACCACGACTGCCTGCGCCATTGGGTCGGCCAGCAGGGCCAGATGAAACGTCTGATGGCGCTGCCGCGTCAGTTTGGTCCCCGGCCCACCATCCAGCTCTACAGCGTCGAGGGTGCTCCTCTTGGAAAAAAGATCCCCTTTGTAGCCAATTTTGCGGCAACGCTCGAAGATGTGGTCCTAGAGGGGTGGATGGCCATCCAGTCGGTGGACGGTCGCCGCTTTATAGCCACCGCGTCGAAACCAGCTCTCTTCCTATTCCAGAACATGGAATACTCCTGCATACATAGCGCTCCGAGTTTTGGGCCTCTCGCGCCTGGAGCGACCGGCCAAGCCATCACGCGGCTTTATTTTGTCGAAGGCGATCTGGCCGTATGGCATGAGCGCATGAAATAGGAGCAGACGCCCCGATCACAGCTATGGTGCTGATTCTGGTAATCACTCTTTGCCTGTGCGCCTTCCTGAATTTCGTCGGTGTCCGCAGCTATGTACTACTGGATACGTATTCGGGATTCGCCGACCACTTCACTACCATAGGTGTCATCTTCATCGTTTTCTGGACTACCGTCGTTGGCTTGGCACTACGCCTGTTGCATCCTCTCCTACGCCTCTCCGCAGCCCATCTAGCTCTTATTTATGCCGCGCTCATGGTCGCCACGGTCATTCCCACTATGGGTTTTGGTGGTTATGTCATTCCTCTGCTCGCCGGGGTGTTCTACTACGCCACACCTGAGAACAATTGGAAGTATCTCATATGGGACCACATACCCGAATGGGTTGTGCCACGAGACCTCCAAGCCATCACGGGCCTATTTCAGGGCATCCCCGCGGATCAGCCTATTCCGTGGGGCCTATGGATCAAGCCTCTGTTCCTATGGGGAACATTCATGTTGGCCTTCTATCTGGTCAGCGTATCCTTTATCACCTTAATGCATCATCAGTGGTCCCGCCGAGAGCGCTTGGTTTATCCGATGACCATTTTGCCGACCAGCATGGTGGAGAGTTTGGACGATCCGGCGGAGAGTATCTTCAGAAGTAAACTGCTGTGGGTCGGTTTCCTGATCGCTTGGTCCATACCCACCATAGATGTGCTCGACCGTCTTTTCGACTTTCAGGTTTTAGACGGTTTTGAAATTCCCATTGCCAACGTACTAGTGTCCCGCAGTTTGGGCCTCAGTTACCGCATTGAGGTCAATCCGCTGATCATAGGGCTTGGGTATCTGGTAAATCTGAATGTGTTGTTAGGCGTTTGGGGCTGCCATGTACTGATGAACTTGGAGGACAGCCTGCTGGTATGGGCCGGGATTGCAAGTCCATTGCCAGCCGGCCCTCTGCCATCCGGCTCGGTGCTTATGACCCACCAGCAGATTGGTGCCCTGTTTTTCTTAGTCCTCTCTTCCCTGTGGGTCAGTCGAGATTACCTGCGCCAGCAGTGGCGCCTGATCGTGGGCGGCGGCGTCCAGGAACCCTACCTGCTCTCGCCCCGCTGTGTCGCCCTCGTCGGCTTGGTCGGCCTGCTGTACATGGCCGGCTTCCTCTATGCCACTGGGCTTTCCCTCCTGTGGAGCCTAGGCTTCCTCTTGGTAGCTCTGCTCGTCTTTTTCGGCATGGCGCGGTTGGTAGCTCAGACTGGCCTCGGTCGCATGCGGGCTCCCTATTCACTGCCGCCCATCCTGACCAATATCTTGGGCACTGGACATCTCTCCGACCGCGACCTGACGGCCATGGGAGTAAATTTTGTCTGGGCCTCCGACCTCCAACTCTTCTTCATGGCCACCCTAGCCCATGCTTTTAAGGTCTGCGAAGAGGCAAAGCAAAAGATCACGAGCCGCCAACTCTTCCTCTTTATGACGGCCGCGCTCATCGTCAGTCTGGTGACGGCCTTGGGCTGTTATATCTGGCTGGGCTACCGACACGGCCTCATCCACGGCTGGATCTGGTACTTTGTCATGTCGCCCGACTTCCACTGGGGTTGGGTCGCCAACACCATGAACAATCCCCACCCTCCGCAACTCCAGACGGCCTTCTTTATGGGTGTGGGAGCTGCGCTAGCCGCCTTGCTCACCTTTGCCAACCATCATATCGCCGGTTGGCCTCTGCACCCTGCGGGACTAGTCTTGGGCATGACTCAGAATATCCGCTTCGACTGGTTCAGTATCTTTCTGGTTTGGCTCCTCAAGGCCGCAATTCTGCGTTACGGCGGGGCGAGTCTCTTTCGGCAGGCGCGACCATTCTTCATAGGCCTCTTGCTAGGAGCAAGCGTCGGCATTGGCGGGGCTTCTCTGGCCGTCTCTTTTTTTTACGCCTGAGATCCTGAAAAGTTAATTGCGATATATACGACCTTTATTGGGGTCAATTATTCGGACTGGCTGAATCGGGCTGGGACGTTCGGATCGCCAACTACTCGAACCGACAGATTTTGATTAACGCTAAATTTTTTTAAAAAAATTAAATATATCTTGACTTGATTGTATGGTATTTATATTTTGCATTCCCATAAACTGAGGAGGGAATTATGATAAAAAGACTTTCGATTGTAGCGGTGGGGTTGATCGCCTTGGCCAATGTGGTTTCTGCCCATGTCCCTGAAGATAAGATATTGGGTGCTTGGCAGTGGCCCACGTCCCACCTTCCCGTCCTCGATGGCGATATCTCCGAATGGGAGGTGTTGCCCGAGGAACTGTGGATCGAGATCAACGAGCAGGATTTCGGCGGCGACTTGGGCACCACCAAGGAGATCGATGTGTCTGACATGTGGTTCCGCGTTGCTGTCTCTTGGCACGACGAAACCGACCGCCTCTACTACGTCATCGACCGCTTTGACGATTTATGGGACCGCGATGGGGGCGGTTTCGGCGATTCGGGCAACGATGACAGCATCGAGATAGGAGTGGATGCCGATCACTCTGGCGACTGGTACTTCACCCTAGACCGCGGGCTACCCGAGGAAGAGCTCATGCGGCTGGACGGTGCCCATGCGCAGACCTATCACTATCGCTGGCCAGCTATCGAGCCGGAAGGTTGGAACTGGTTCTGGATGAGCTCGTCGACTTGGCACGATGAAGAGCCTTATTCCTGCTGCGCCGATTCGTTCACCCTAGACGGCTCCCACGGTACTCAGGCCACTCTGAAAGCCGAGTGGTACACGGTAGCATGGGACGACTTCAACTTCCAGGGGCCCGAACAGAGCGTCCAACACGACCTCGTCGAGCTCGAAATTATCGGCCTTGGGATCGCAGTGATCGACAACGATATAAGTCCGTCTCAGGACGACAAACGCTTCGGTCGTTTTATATTGGGTGGCCAGAACGATGTATTCGGAAATGCTAGTTCGTTTACCGACTTCGTGCTGCTCCCGGTTGATGAGGAACGTTTGCCAACCGCGGTCGAGAGCGATACTTGGGGCAGCATCAAGTCCTATTTTATGGAATAAACCTTCTCGCTGTATCTTTTACGATCCCTAAAAAGCTGTGCTCGGGCATCCGGGCACAGCTTTTTTATATTTGCGCGTGAACCTAGAGATGAAGGCCGCATCACCATAAGCTCATCTCTAACACCGACGTATTTGAGGCGACCTTTTTTAATAGGCGATGGAAATGACGCGCTGCGCTGAGTCACGGCCTTTGTCCGCATCCACCTCCATGCGAAGAAGGTAAATGCCTAGGGGCAGGATTTCGCCTTGACTGTTGCGACCATCCCAGATAAACGAAAAGCGGCCGCTCGGGTTCTCGCTCCTATGTATCGTTGCCAGCTTCCTACCTGACAGGTCGTATAGTTCCACCGTTACCGACGCTGGGCTCGTCAGATTTAGCAGGTCGTAAACGATCCGCACCGCATCGTTAATCCCGTCTCCATTGGGGGTAAAAGCCGCTGGAGAAAGCCGCAGCGTCCAGATCGTCTCCTGTCGCAACTGGCTCAGGTCCACCTTCAGGGTATTGGTGTCAGTTAGCGGGTCCGCATCGCCAGGTGCTACTGCCTGATGCATCTCGTGTGGTCGCGTACTGTCGAAGACCCGTCCCGCAAAGATAGTACTGAATTTGAACACCTCCGCCCGAAAATCTAATTCGATCAATTCACCTGTGCGCTCGAAATCGATCCTCGGGATCTGCACGGCAAGTCCGTTGTCTGTTAGGTGCCTTATCTCGAATTCCACTGGGGTGCCGCTGATGCGCACCGCGTCCACACCTTTAAGGACTCCGGGCACGTCGATCTCGATACTGTCAAAACCCAGATCATTGGGTGCAATTTGAGGACGTAGTTTGTAGGTAAAATTGGATTCTTCACCTGCAGGCACTGCCACCGGAGTGATCTCAGCGAGAACTTGACTGGCCACCGGCGGTACCGATACCCCAAACTGAAGGTAATCCAGCCGGGCACCAGCTTGCACCGCAGAGGTGAAGTCGATCTGGAACTGGATAAATTGCTGTGGTTTGGAGCTCACTAGAGAACTATTCATGGCCTTGAAGTCGTATGGGGCTGACCAGAAGCTCCAGTTTTCACCGTCATGGGTAGTCCCTGCCTTTTCGTTAAACGATAGTTTCTGGTAGGCTTGTCTGGTCAGTTCTGCGCCGCTGGCATCTAGGCGGGTGCGCTCGCTGCCGCGCTCAGTGAAGCGCCAGTACGCGTTCGGTTCGCTATCGTCACCGCTGCGCGACTTTAGGTCGATTCTGGCCTCTGGGTCAACGCGGCCGGACCATGATATCCTTCCCAGAGTGGCCGGAGCGCCCAAGTCGATGATATTGGATACATAGCTTGCGAAGGGTGCATAGCCGATTCCGTAGATCTCGAACTCGGCGATCTCCCAGACATTGCGGGTGTTTTCGAAAGCCTGAAAGACCAATTTGCGGGAGGGCATCTGTGGTAGTTGCAGATCGACGACGGCTTCGGTGTTTTCGCGGATATCGTGGATCAGGTCGAAGTCGCCGGCACTCTGCGTGGGACAACTGGGGCATACGCGGAAGAGTACGTTAAATTCTCGCGTGTCATCTTTGAGTGAATCCCCGTCGCTGATGCCGATCTTGAACTTCTGCACAAATCGGTCGCTTAGGAACTGGTCACGCGGATAGAAGCGAACCCTGTGGAGGATCACCCTACCGCCAAAATCGAAAAGCAAATTTTTTTCGGTGGCCGAATACGAGGCGAAGCGGCCGTCCCCTAGGTAGATGGTGCTCGGATCCTGGTCGAATATCAAGGCATCCTCATCGCCGTGATTTTCCCAGCCTCGGAAACTCAAGTTCTCTATCTGGCCACCGCGCTCCTCGATCAGCGGCGTGAGATTGAGATTGGGATCAAGGCGCAGTGGAGAAACCGAATCGGGACTCACCTGCACCAGTTCCGCTTTGCCGTGCAGATTTTCTTCTATCGCTTCCCAAGATAGCTGCACGAACTCGTGCGGCATCTCCTCCTCGGAAGCAGGCAGGTGTTCGCCGCCGATTCGGTATATAGTGAGGGCTGTAAGGCGCTCTCCATAGCCTGCACTGAGCAAGACCAGCAGGGCAACCAACAGACTGGGGAAAAAACACTCTCTCGTCACGGCCGCACTTCTTACTCCTTTTCTCGGCAACCGGATCAGTCGCCGCAATAGTTTGTAGCAAAGTATTGCGCTGGTCAGAGCGCAGTTTTGGCCCCCAAGGCAGATCAATAGCTTACGCCTACGGAGCGCACGACGATCTCGTCCCCGACGACCGCGCCGAATGTATTAGCAGCGATCTGCAGACGAGCAAAGTAGATTCCCGGGGGTACCACCATGTTCTTACTGTCTCTACCGTCCCAGCCGATCTCATAACTTCCCGTGCTCAAGGGGCGTTGTTCGGCTAGGTGCCGCACTGCCCGGCCGCTGAGATCGTAAACGGTTACTTCCACCGGGCTAGAAGCGCTCAAACGAGTGACCCGGAATGAGAAAACCACCTCGTCGTTAATTCCGTCGCCGTTGGGGGTGAAGACGAGGGGCTGCACCTCGATCCCAGTGATCAGCTTTTTGATCTTGAGCGTGCTCACTATCGTGGTCGTGTTCCCTTGGACTGCCGCTAGGACATCACCCGGATCTGCCCGCTGCCAAGTGTCCTCGCCTTGATCGCTGTTGCGCACGGCCGGACGCAGCACAGCGCCCGAAGCAAAGAGCGCGGTTCTGAAGTCGAGCCGCAGCAGGTCAATGCCCTGATTCGGCCTTATCCTTGGAAAAGATAGACGCAGACTGTCGGCTTGGGTGGGTACAACGGAGACTCCTTCCACGGTCAACTCCCCATCGTTCCTGTACAAATTTACGAACTGTAAGTTCATATCGGATGGAGCTACGAGGAGCAATTCGTCGAAGCCGGAATCTCTGACGGAGAACTGTGGCTCCAAGTAGAGCGAAAAGATTTGTTCCGTTCCTAGCGAGTCCACTTGAAATGGCGCGATCTCGCCGACTAGTCTGCGGACTACGGGATCGACGAAGTGCAGACGGATCGATTGGAGCGCGGCGTGGAGTTCGGGATTTTCTGAGAGCAGAGTCGCCCGTATTTTGAGGAATTCTCGCGGCGAAGGCGAAGTAATCGGGCTGCCCGTCGCCTCGCTGTACGGCTCGCTCCAGTCGCTCCAGTCGCTTCCCGGTACATCTTCGGCAATGATATCACCTCTGAAAAGTGACAACAGGTCTTCGTATTTTTCCTTAGCTAGCTCAGTGCCGTCTTTGTGAAAATAGTGCAGCTTTTCATCTAGTTGACTGCCACTACGCGTCTGAATCAGCACATCCGTACCTGGGGGGGTATCCGCCTGCCACTCGATGGAGAGCAGATTGCGGCTGCCTCCCAGCCGGATCAGATCCGACTCTAGGAAAACCTTGGGTTGGAACCCTTCTCCGTAGAGCTGTAACTCGGCTAGCTGGGCGCTTCCTTCCAGACTCGCTAGAAACCATCTCAGTCTGAAAAAGCGCGCCGCTACCTGCGAGAAGGTATTGACTTCAAAATTCTTATAGGTGATCTCGTGCTTGCGCTGCAGCAGTTTGTTCCACTTCAGGCTGCCGTCCGGCGCTAGGGAACCGTCTGAGCTCTCCGCTGTATATTCGGCGAAAGACTGCCCTTGGAAAACCATTCGATGTGTATCGATCCAGAAATGCGAACCCAGATCGACCATCAACTGCATCTCCTCGCCGATTCTGGTCGGGTCTGGAACACCCCAAGGCAGGCGCGACTTGCTGTTTGGGTCGCCATCGACGAAGTTGCCGGTTGCAGCAGCCGGCTGGCTGGTCGATAGCCGACCGCCTCGTTCGATAGCGCCGCCGACTATCTCATCTCCTTCGCTCCATACTTCCACTTCTGCTAGCCGGGGTCGCTCGCGCTGGAAATGGCGAACGCCCCCCTGCTGCTCCACCGACAGTTGTTCATAAACCTCCTTCTCGACTCTGAAGCTGCCTCCGTCGGGTAGACGCTTGTAGTATTCGATCGCACCTCGATCGGGGGCCGACAGAGCATTGTATTCTTCCTGAGTAAGTTCCTCGCTGCGGTCTAGGTTGCTGCCGCTGACGAGCACCTGAAATAAGCGCACGGCCTGACCCTTTACTTCGCTGTCTGTTAGATCAATCTCGAAGAGCCTTTCGCTCCTGTTGGGTTGCAGAGTGCGAAGCACGGTCTTGAAGGTTGGGCGCGGAAACTGAGCCCGTTTCTGCCCGTCGGTTACGAGCAGTTCAAACAAGAGAAACGGATCTCCCTCTTGGGCGAATCGCACTACTATCTTCTTAGCAAAGACGAGCCGCCCCAAATCGACGGTGAACCACCACTCCGAAGCGAGATTGTCTGGGTTCCGAGGAGGATCGGGCTCCCAGTAAGTGCTCGGGTCGCCATCTAGGACGTGGATCACATCCTCTGGATTGGAGCCGGCTTGGATGGCATCAGTCAGACTGATTTGTTCGGGGTCTTTCTTGGTTAAATTACCCGGAGGATGCCGCCGTAGAAATTCAACTATATCCTCCACCGCGTTGGTCCCTCGTCGCAATTGACGGGGCCGTACTGTGCCTGTGGCGGAAATCTCCACGGTTCCCGCGGGGAACTCCCAGTTCTGCCAGTGATTCCGGGTATTGACGAGGACCTCAGCGCTGCCGATCCGATGCCCCCGCTGCTGAGCCCATCCTATCGTACCAGTCAGCAGCAGAGCCAATGCACTGAGTCGGCAGAGCCACAGAGTATGTCTCATATTTTCCAGTCCCTTTTCTCAATGCGGTAGGCCAAGAGACCCTCCCTTCTTACAGGCCGACGAACATCGACAGGAAGGCCAATCCCGAAGTCCGTATCTTGCGTTCATCAGTGGCCGCTTCTAAGGAGCGCCTGTCGTAGCGCAGCCCCAACTGCGTGGTTAAAGAGTACCCCGAGTATGGATGGGTAGTCGATAGTTGCAAGGCGAAAACGGTGCCGCGAAAATCTCCAGTCAAAGTGCCAGTAAGCAGATTGTCCTCCTTCCCTTTGAGGTTGTAGAATAGCCTCTGCTCCAAGCCTAGCTGGACGCGGGTATTTTGCAAAAAAGGCACTTCGGTCAGAAAGAAAAAGAGCGCATCCCAAGTCCGCTGCGTATCCTCGTTCTGCTCAAAGGGCACGACGTGTAGGAACTCACTTTTAAATCTGGGCAAAAACGTTAGTTCTCTCCAAGTTAAATTACAATCGACTTTGTCAATCAGCCCTACCATCCCGGAAGTCCGACGGCCATCGCGAGGCTCCGCTCCCAAGGGATCAAAACCTGCTAGCCGATTCTCCTGCTTATCTAAAAGGATGTTCCCTGCTTCGTCCAGCGAGAATCCTTTGTCGATCTCTCGTTGCCTGAAAACCTCCCACTTGAATCGGTGCCGCGTACTCCACTGACGCGGGCTGGCATATTCCCAATCGATGTAGAATGTATTGATCCAAGTGTTCTCCGCAGCCAGTGGATCGGGTACGGCCATATTGCTGCCGCTGGTCTCTCCGGCCTGTCCGAACAGCGTGCGGGGCATGATCCACTGGGAGAGTGGATCGGGAATATCGTCCTCGGCCTTTTTGAGCATATCGAAAATCCGGACCCTTCCCCAGGTCGGCCAGTCCCGTTCTAGGGTGAAGATGCCGTAGGTAGTCTTATTCCTGCGGTCGGTCTTTCGCTGCACTTGGTTCAGGTGCCCCAGAGTTATTTTGACTGCGGGATTGATTTGGACGCTGCTGTAGAGGTTGTAGCCCCAATGGTCTTTTTTGTACGGATAGTCTGGCAAGTCGTCGTTTTCGAAGCGGTCAATCCAGCCATTGTTGTTCAGGTCGATGCCGAAGAGGAACTCGGGGCGGTCCGAACTGTAGCGCAGGAACGGTTCGTCGTAGTCGGGGAAGAAGTTGGGCCGCTCACTGTTGCTGTTCTGGTTGAAATCGGAAATGAAATCGCCGTTCTCATCGTATCCGGGAAAAACTGCCGGGTCGGGCACGCCCTCCTCGCGGATCGAGAACGCTGTCTGACCTGGGATCGGGATCAGGCTGCCCTGATTGAAACGAATCTGGTCTGGATGGCGGTCGTTGTCGTCGTTGTCATCGACAAAGTCGTACAGACGGTTCGTGGCTTCGGGTGAAAAGTCAACTATGCCACGGCCGTCTACTGGCTTGACGCTGGTGCTGTATTCGTCGTCCATGCCGAAGGCCTCGGCGAACAAGCGCCAGGGGCCTACGCGTTTGGTCAGGTTGATCATCCAGCCGACGGCCTCTCTGTCGCCTGAAGTACCGGCAATAGCCCGGTGTTTTTCGCGGTTGATGGCCGGATATTTGCGGTACCGAGTACTGAGGTTGAACTCACCGTAGAAATCGAAGCCATAGAAATTTCGCACTTCGGCAGTGATCCCGTAGATCAGATGGGCGGTAGGTAGGCCGTAGTCGAAGACCACTTGGCGTTGGTTCAAGCGGTTCTTGATATTGCCGATGGCCCGCTCGACTAGGAGAAACTGCGGCTGGCCATCGAGGTTGGTTTGCCGGTCGGAAGTCACCTCGACTCGGTAGTCGTTGGCCAGCACCAAGCGGAAGCGCACATTGCTGATGGCGTTTATTGCGTCTTCGGCTTCTGCTAGAGTTAGCTTGAAATGCCGCTGCATCAGGAAACGCAGGCTGCTCTCTTCGCTTTCGGTCTCTCCAGGACTCAGGACGTATTTGAGGGTAATACTTTCGGCTCCGTCAGCCGTCAGGAACCCGTCGCGCGCGCTGCCGCCCTCGCGCGCAGCGTGGAATCCGATGCTGCTGCCTGTGATGACCGTATCGATGGGCACCACCTGCACGCTGTCGGCGACCTCGATCCGCTGAAGCAGGGTGGTCGTGATCTCCACATCCTCGCTGAAGAGCACAGCCCCACCTTCATCGTCCTCTGGAGAGTCGTCGCTGAGACGCACGACCAACAGGTTTGTTTGCCTACTTAGCTGCCCCGCAGTCAGCATGCCCTTAAAGGGATTGTCCCTGAAGCTTTCCCGCGAGCCGCGGACGTTGTGGGAATTCACGGCGGTTAGGCCCAAAGTCAGGAAATCGGTTAGGTCGGCTTCGAATCGTCCTGCTGAAAGGTTGGTGGAATTAGACAGGGCCACTGTGGGGGCCAGATAATCAATCTCGACGATTGGGGCCGAAATTCTGGAAAACAGCCCGGTGGCCCGGAAGCGGTCGCCAACTAGGCTGGTTGCGATCCCGTTAAAGCCAGCCTTGCGGAACGTCATGGGAGTTAATGTGGCGTTGATCTCGTCGCCGATGAGGATTGAGTAGCCGTAGTCCCCACTCCTGTCTTTGCCGATGACTAGGCGCTGAAACCAAGTTTCGTAGCGTCCGGGCTTGGTGAGTTGACTGCTCTGGAAGGGACGCGGACGGGTCTGCCGCCAATCGTAGATGATCCAGCCTCGGGTGACAAATGAGCCGAAATCGTCGTAAAAATGAATCCCTTCAAGTTGGCGTTCTAGATAGCGCCGGTAGGGCTCGCGGGCGTAGTTGGTGTACTGCCACTGGCGCCGGCCGTACTCGGCGAATAATTCTTGCGGCAAATACCACCGCTGCACGCTTGGGTCCAGGGCCTCTAGCAAAATGCTCGGACCCACCGCCGTATAAGTCGTCTGTCCGCTCGTCCGCCGGCCCAAGCGGTTGCCGTAGTCCTCCTCGGCGGCGAGGGAAAGAGCCAGGACGACAGTTAGCGCAAGGGCTCCTGAAAAGCGGCAAATATGTAGCGCGATGCCCGGGGCCATGGTCACTCTAAACCGGCATAGACCGTTATGAAAGTGACGGTTTCGTTGCTGGTCTTTATATCCTTTTCAAATAGAGACGGATTGGCGCGAGGATCTTTGCGTATCACCCGCTCCGCTCCGATGCGACTAAAGCGCAGGCCCAGCAGGGTGGTCAGTTGGTACCCTTGGTAGGCCGAGGAGTTGGCTAGCTGGACGGCGATGGTCGTCGAGTTCAGGTCTCCAGTCTGACCGGCGATGCCTTGGTCTAGCATCTCATTTTCGTCCACCCACAGGTCCCGGAATCGCAGAACTTCCAACCCCCCTTCAAGGACGGTATGGCGCAGGATGGGCAGCCGAGCCAGCAGCAGAGCCGTGCCCGTCCAGCTACGAAGCTCTTTCTCTTCGGCGAGGAAGGGTGTGCGCCGCAAATATTCGCTTTTGAACTTGGGCTGTAGATCGAGGCGGCCCAATCCGTACAAATAGTCGATCTTGTTCACCAGGCCGAACAGACTGGATCTATCCCAGAGAGAACGCCCCTCGATATCGCGTGGGCGATCCTCTTGCTGGTGGAAGGTCTCGTATTTGAGTTTGTTGACGAAGTTGAGATGCTCGATGCCCTTATAATCGAACCCAATCCAGAGCGTGTTGATATAGGTGTTCTGGGCCGGCAGCAGGTCGGGCACTAGGGGCTGGATGACCGCCGATTCTATGTAGGGTGCCGGTTCGCGCCGGTCGTCCGCGATAGCATCTTCTGCTCGTTTGAGCATATCAAAGACGCGCACTCGCCCCAAGCCGGGGTAATCGCCATCAAAGGTCAGCAGCAGGTAGTCCGTCTGGTTATGACGGCCCTCTGATGGCTGCTCCTCATCCGTGCGCCCGATAGTCAGGCGCACATCCGGCGCGATATGCACACCAGCAAAGATATTGTAGCCGCGGCGGTCGGGCTTGTAGGGATAGTCGGGCAAATCGTCGTCTTCAAAGCGGTCGATCCAAGCGTTGTTGTTTAGATCGATGCCGAAGAGGAATTCGGGGCGATCTACTTCGTAGCGCAGGAAAGGCTCTTCGTAGTCGGGAATAGTGTTGGTTACTGCTTCGTTGTCGTTCTGGTTGAAGTCGTTGATGAAATCGTTGTTCTCGTCCCACCCCGGAAAGATCAGCAGGTCGTTAAGCGTGCCGAAGCGGATCCAGTCGGGGAAGCGGTCTTGGTCGTCGTTATCATCGACGAACTCGTACAGATAGCGCTGAGTATTGTCGTACTGCACATCGCCTCTGGAGTCCACAATGAATGCCGTAGTAGAGTAGGCTTCGTCAAATGAGTATCCCTCCGCATAGAAGAACCAGGGATAGGTTTGTTTGGAGACGTTGAAGTTCCAAGCGTCGGCGTCTTGAGAGGATATCTTGTGTATCTCGTTGGCGCTAAAGAGCGCGGCATTAGGGTACTGGGTAAAGCGCTTGTTGCGGTCCCACTCTCCGTAGAAGTCGAATCCCCAGACATCGGTCCTCTCTATGGAGAAGCCGCCCACTAGGTTGGCTGTGGGTAGCCCATAGTCGAAATGGACTCGCTGCAGGTTGGAGGTGTCTTTGATATTGCCCGGTGCCCGGCGCACAGTCGCTAGAGCGGGTCGAGCGCTATCGATGGTCTCGGGGCTCAGTGGGGGGATCGGCGTGTCGTGCCGGCCGCTTTGTCGGTCCGACCACATTTCTATCTTGAAATCATTTCCTACCAGATAGTCAAACTCCACCTTGACGATAGTGGTGGGATCTGGACCGATATAGCCTGGGTCGTTAAAGTCGTAGTTGAGGACGATGCGCTCCTGTCCATCGGCGGCCAGAAAGTCTGGACGGACAAATCCCCCGAAGACGATGGGCCATTCGGCTCCGGGCCGCGTGACTTCCTGAAGCGTAAAAACACTCTCTTCATCGGTCTCGAAATCCCGGCTGACGATGCGCATGTCGTGGTTGAAAAGAGCCGTTCCCCCCTCGCCGTCTTGGGGCGAATCGTCGCTGAGGACGACGGCGATGGCCGTCAACGGGGTACTACTCTGGCCGTTGGTCAGATTGCCGGCAAGGAGATCGCCGCCGAACAGGTCGAGAGCCGTGTTGGCATTGTGAGCGTTGACCAGAGTTGCTCCCAGCTCTACGAAGTCTCCCACTTGGAAGGTAGCTCGACCTCCGAAAAAGGTCGTCTGATTGGTGCGAACAATAGGTTCGCGGGTCGCTCCAGAGATAGGATCGCTGATGCGCGAAGCCAGAATGGTGGCGTGGTACTTGTCAGAGGCAAAATCGAGCTGTACCCCGTTAAAAGTGGGTTTGGAGAATGTCATGGGGGTGAGCGTGGTGCGGATGCGATTGCCCACAGTGATTGAGTAGAAGTATTGCCCTTTCGCGTCGCCGCCGATAGTCACTGAATTGAACCAACGGCTGAAGCGAGTGTCTTGGAAAATGCCGCTGCCCAGTTGCTGGGGCTGATTCTGGCGCCAGTCGTAGATTAGCCAGCCGTGACCGATGAAATTGCCGTAGAAATCGTAGAAATAGCCGCCTTCTAGCGAGGTGTTGACGTAGCGCTGGTACGGATCTCTGGCGTAGTTGGAATACTCCCACTGACGCCAGGAATAATCGAGGAAAAGCTCTTGGGGAACATACCACTTCTTTACGGCCGGATCGAGCGCCCCGAATAACACGCCGGGCCCCCGAGGCTCAAAACTCACCTTACCCCCGCGTTGCGTGCCGATGCGAGAATCGTAGCTCTGGGCGTCCAGTATCCCGGCGCAGAGCAGGAAACAGGCTAGGCCGACGAGGAGACAGTTCTTGGCGATGTTCACTTTAAGTCTTCCTCTCCTGGATTGAAGTTTCTGTCGCGTCTAGACCAAACCTAATAGACCACACCAACCAAGCCCGCTTCTTCTACTTTCCCCGTCCCAGCGGTCAGAGAAACGCTAAACACGTAGTGCCCCGGCGGCACGAGATTACCTTGCTCGTCTTTCCCGTCCCAAGAGCGGGTAAAGCGGCCGCTGAGGTCTTGATCTTGGTAAAGATTTCTGACCAGACGGCCGGCTAGGTCGAAGATGCGCACTGCTACCGGCGAGAGTCGCCGTAGGCTAGTAATATCGTATTGGATAAATGTTCGGTCGTTGAGGTCATCCTCGTTGGGGGTAAAGACAGCCGGCTTGGCTCTCACATTTATGAGCAAATCTCCGACGAGGGGGCCGGCTACGGAGAGGTTGCGGGCCACTGGAGTGCCCACTGGCTGCTGATCGATATCGGCAAAACCCAGCGGACTCAAATCTGCCGCGTTTCCCGCAATGACCCCTTGGCCGATGGTCGAATTCGCTTGGCTGTGTCGGGCCCGGCCGGTAAAAGTTGTACCAAAGCGCAGGACGGTTCCCGTGAACGCCACTTTAAGCAGCACGCCGTCCTCGACGATGGGGTTAAAGGCAATGACGAAACCGTCCTCGCGCACCTCGAGAACGCTGAACCCGTTCTGGGATAGGGGCAGTGCATCTAAAGAAACGGTTGAGAAGTCGGCTTCCTGCACGGTACCATCTACTTGCTCTATTTCGATCCGTCCAATTGATTCAACCCGCACCGGCGTATCGATTTCGAAGCGATCAAACCCCCGGTCCTGTCCAGGCCTAGAGCGGTTCCGCACGGCGTACATAAAGTCAGTCCTCTGCCCCAAAATGGCCGTGCGCGGCGCGATCTCGGCGACCAGTTCTGCGGCAAAGGGAGGAGATAGCACTTCGAAAGCCAGACCGCCAACGCCCGTAGCGGCACTGAAATCGTCGCTGAAAAAGTCGATGGAGAACTGGAAATAGCGCCGAGGCACGAGTGAGAAGACTTGGACGCCCAAGCCGGTGTCCTCTAGTTCCTCTTCGCTGGCAACGACCCCGGCGCGCGCTTGGGGAGGAGACCAATCGCTCCAGTTGGTCAGGTCGTCGCGAATGCCGCCTTTGTCGTCATTGCTCAGTCTGCCGTAATCTCCCTGATCTATAACGATCAAGGCCTGCTTTTCCAAGGGTAGCTCCTTGAAAACTCGAAAGGCTTCCCGCGCGTCGATTGCGTCGTTGTCTAAGACGGTCTCGATCAGCGTTTTGAGTTCTTCGTCCTCTACATCTTTAGCCTGTTTCCACGGTACCTCTACCTCGGAGGTGTTGATGCCTCCCCGGTACACGCTGCTGATGATCCCGGTATCGGTGCCCGTGCCGCCGCCTACCCGGAAGAGGCGCTCGCCGGGACGAATTTTGTTGAACTCGATAGGCTGCGGGTCCAACCCCGAACGCGTACGGATCTCCACTTTAGACCGCTCTGTGTCTCCCTCCTTCTCCTCCAGCCAGCGCAGCTTGCCCACCAGCGCGAGGTCGCCAAAATCGAATACATTCGAAACGTAGCGAGCTTCGGGTACGAAGCCGGTGCCGAAGACCTGAAATTCGGCGATTTCAAAACCGACCGTAGTCAGGGACTTCAGACGGATAAAGCGGACGTACTGTGGCTCTATGCTGATGTCCACCACTGCGTTGTCGTTCTGAGTCTGGAGGATCACGGTCTCAAAGATCGGCACCCCTTCTAGCTGAGCCTGCGGAGTGCCGTCGTTGACGAAGAGTTCGAAACCCCGGATGAAATTGTTCTGAAAGGGAAAATCGGGAGCCGGATAGTCGGGGTCAGCGTTGCGCGGGAAGAATTTGAAGCGGTTGATTCCGAAGCGAGATCCTAGGTCGAGATCGATGATAACGCCCAGTAAGGGAGAAGCTTGGCGCATATCCAAAGCCGTAGTTCCGTCGTCGTCGATCATTTTGGCGAACTCGGCTCCGCGGGATGAGTTGAGGGAGAGGATGCTGCCGCCCCGCTCTTCGCTGTTGGCACCCACGGCGATATTGGCTGTGATATCGGCGCGTTGCGGAAAGATCCAGTTGGGCCTGTCTTGGGGGTCAAAATCGATGACGCCGCCCGGCGCGTTGGTGCGCTCGACAGTGCGGGCGGTTCGGATGACGGTGGCCGGAATGCTGCCGCCGCCGCTTTCCCAGCCCAATCCTCGACTGCCACCCACGACGACCACTTCCGCCGTGCACTGACTAGTTATCAGGACGAGCGCGGCTAGTCCTGCTAGGACTAGTCTGGATAAGTGTGATTTTTCAAACACCTCAAACCACCTGGGTCTAGGGCCTATGTACTGCCAAAAAGAGGCTTAGAAGACGCATTAAACCCACCTAGCATCGATGTTTAGACAATATAAAGAGAATCAAGTAAAAACTTCAAATAAATTGAATAAATTTATGTCGAATGTAATGATCTCCCCTAAAGCATTTTGCCAATGGCGTTTGTTTTTAACAGTGGGGACCAAACCCGACAGCCGGTCCTATGGTTTTAGATAGGAGTGAAGTGCTTGGAAATATGTTCGTTCTTATCGAGGAGCTTTTCGGCCGTGCTGCTGTCGGTGATTAGACAGTTGCCCCAGCCTCCTTTTAACATGGCGCGCAGAGCCTTGACCTTAGGGAGGCCGTAGGCTAAGATGACGACATGCCTGTTCCGGCTTCTGGCCGCTTTTTTAATTTGTTCAGGTGCGACCTTGAGGATCTTTTCGTCTAGTTCGCAGACAACATGCTCTCCTTCGGCATCGAAAGCCGAGTAAGCACTAATACCGACGATACCCCGATCCTGTAGCTTCTTGTAATCTATGCCTAGATCGTCCATGTTTTTCCTGTTGGTCCTGGAAAGGGAGCGACCCAAAGCGCCAACACCGAGAAAGAAAACGTCAGCTTTTGAGGCTGCTTTCAAGGTATTCTGGGCCTTCTTCCTGTAAATAGGTAGATCTTTGTCTCTAGGGCCTGGCAGGATATGGGGATTCATCCGCGTTGCCCCGAACTGGACTAGCAGGCAGTTGACTAGCAGGTTTACGGAAGTATAGGGATCGTATTGGGGACCGCCAGCGACACTGTACACCTCGATCTGCGAAAATGCCCGGCGCAGTTCCTCTATCATGCAGAAGATCGTCTCTCCCCCATCGAGGGTGATATGGATCCCATCGCGAGCAATGGCTTCGAAGTAGCGGGCTGCTGCTACGCCGATTCCCCGCAGGCGTTCTCGCTCGGATATATTTTTCGAAAAGGGTACCACGATGGCGTTAGGGGTTGGAACGTCTGGAGAGAACAATTCTTGGACATGGGCGGCCAACACATTCTCTTTGGGCATGGAAATCAAGTTTTGCACAAAGCCATTCTTTTTTGCCTGTGACAGGATCGTGTTCACTAGGCCGGGACTAATGCCCATCTCTTGAGCTATGTCTTTTTGTTTTTTGTGAAAATGGTAGTACTTGATCAATATTGACGCCATGCGCGCCATTTCGCTGTCGTTGAATTTGGTGTTTTTTAACATCATGAATGACTCCAAAACTGAGTTTTATATTCCTGACCTAGCCAATTATCCATCGGATCGCCAAAGATTTTGTAGGCATTTGATCGCATGAAAAAAATCAATAGATTTGAAAATCTTAACCAAACTATTTTTTGCAAAACTGAAAGAATCCAAGCAGTGCTTATGCAAAAATACCTGTTGACCTTTCTCATGGCAGCTAGCGTAACCATCGCCTTCGCCGACGATTCTCGCCCGTTGCCGGAGGCCGAGTCTATCCTCGCCATAGTAGGGAACGAGACGATCTCTTCCTCGGAATTTAAGGCGTTCAAGTCCCGCGTTTCTGCCGGTATGCAGGTGGGTGAGACTCCCCTAGAAATCGATAGGAACCTGCTGGAAGCCCTGATAGACATGAAACTCCTGCTCAGGGAAGCACATGCCCAGAATATCGATAGCGATCCCGTATTCCAGAAGCGGATGGACGAGCAGGTAAAATCCCGCCTGCTCAAATTATATAGAAAAAGACAGATCGTTGACAAGGTGCTAGTTACCGATGAAGAACTACACAGGCATTATCGCGCCACGTACCGGGATCGCGCCCTCCGCCTAGGTGGAATCATGGTCGAGACTAGGGAGGAAGCTCAGCAGGTCGTCGCAGCGCTCGAAGCAGGAGCCGATTTCCAGCAACTCGCCCGCGAGCGCTCATTACATCAAGACACCGGAGAGCACGGCGGGGATAGTGGCAAGTACAAGCTGAAAGACCAAACAAGGCCAACCATTGCGGAAAAAGTTTTCCATCTAGAGATAGGAGGAATCTCAGAACCAGTGCCTTTTTCCTACGAAGGCCAAAAGGGGTATGTCGTTTTTAAAGTTCTGGACGCCGTCCCGGTGCCGCTGGAGTCGTCTGAACAGAGAATAAGGGAAGAGTTGATATCTTGGAAAATGGCGACTAGGACCCAGGCTCTGCTCGATTCGTTGAGAGAGGAATATGCGCCTAGGATCATGTATCACAGGATTCCGCTGCTGAGCAATCTGGAAGCTGTAGATGGGGCTGACTTGTCCGATTCTACGAGTAAAAAAGCTCTCTGCACCTTCAAAGGGGGACAGATTGCGCTCGCCGACTTTCTTCAGGATGCCCAGAAGATTCGCATCGCTCCTCGGGAGTTGGCAGACAGCAGTCGAGTCGTGGCTCTGCTGCAGAGCATATTCATACCAGAACGCCTCTTTCTCCAAGAAGCCAAGGCTCTTAGCCTAGATCAGGATCCGGAACTACTGGACTTTCTCAGCAGGAAACGGGAGGAATTGCTCATCAGCCTTCTGCGGCGGCGCGAGGTGGATCAGCACACGACCGCTAGCGATGGGGAAGCTCAGGCGTTCTTCGACGCCCATCCCGAAAAATTTACCTCACCCGAAACGATCGTGGTGACCGAGATCTTGGTGCCTAGCGATTCCCTTGCTTATCGCCTTAAGCGAGAACTCCAGGAGGGAGCGGATGCGACCCAGCTAGCCGCGCAGCATACTATGCGGGAAGGGGCCTTGCATCACAGTGGCAATCTGCGTCTCAACGTTTATACTCAAGCCTTTTATCCGAGCATTTATGAAGCAGCACAGCACTTGGAGGTAGGCGAAGTAGGTGGACCAGTGCCCACAGGGGAGGGGTATTCTGTGTTTAGGGTAATAGATCGAGGGCGGGAAAAAGAGCCCTACAATGCTGATACCCAGCGTCGGGCCCGGGCTTACGTGAAAATCGACAAAGCCAAGAGGGGCTATGTGCACTATGTCCGCGGTTTACGGCAGAAATACTCCGTCACCTTATTTGAGGAAAACGTGGCAGAAATGCAGCGGCTGGCGGAGGAGTGAAGTCTCTCTACAAGTGCGCTGGCCCAGCGGGACAGTTCAGATTCTGAGCGACATTGCCGCCGACCAGGTCCTGACCGTTGTCGAGCCGCGTCAATAGACGATGGAGACGAGGCGCTGGCGTTGCTGTTGGCCGCGGTCGGTTTCTGCGATGAGATGGACGAGGTAGAATCCCGGGGGCACGAGGTGGCCGTTGGGGGTGTGGCCGTCCCACTCGACGGCAAAGCGGCCACTGGTGGCAGGCCCGGCGTAGATGACTCCTATCTCGCGGCCGGCGAGGTCGAAGACCGCGAGTTCCACTTGAATCGCATCCACTAAATACAAGAGGTCGTATTCGATCCGCACGACATCGTTGCGGTTGTCACCATTGGGGGTGAAGACCGCTGGGTGTAGGGTGAGGCGGCCAATGAGCGGCTGCTCTAGGCTAAGTAAAGCCACTTGCAGACTGTTGGTCTCCCTCGGGGTCACGGGCTGGGCGACTTCAAAAGGGCGGGTACTGTCGCGGATTCGCCCTGCAAAGGAAGTGCTGTACGCGAACACCTCGGCGCAGAAATCGACCTCGACCTGCTCGCTGGTCCGTTGCTGGTCCATGCGCGGCAGCGCGACTTCAAACCCCTCGGCGGTGTGCTGCGCGATGGTGTAGTCAACGTCCACCCCGCCGATCCGCACGGCCTCTATAGCCTGCACTTGGGCAGTGGTGGAGATGGCTAGGTGGTCGAACCCGAGATCGTCGGCTGCGATGTGCGGCTCTAGGTAGAAGGTGAAGAGGGTCGGGTTCAGGGCTGGGGCTTGCGGCGGGTGGATTTGCCCGAGGGCTTGGGAGGCCGGCGGCGGGATGGATGCGCTGAACTGCAAGTACGAGAGGTAGCCCGTTGCCTCGGCGGTCGAGTGGAATTCGGCCCTAAACTGCACAAAGCGGCGCAACTGATCGACCGGCATCGGCCCGCGACCTGTGGCAAAGGCAAAGGGCGCGTTCCAGAAGTTCCAGTCCTCGATGTCTGGGGTAAGCCCGGCCTGCTCGCCCTTTTGTAAGCGGTTGTAGGTGCGCAGGGTGAGTGGTTGGCCAGCGGCATCGAAGCGGGTAAGCTCGTTGCCGCGAAATGTGCGTCGCCAATAGGTGTTGGGGTCGTCGTCGTCGCCTGTGCGAGCACTTAGCTCAATGCGGGCTTTAGCGTCGACATGGCCGTCCCAAGTCAATGCGCCCAAAGCGGCAGGTCGGCCCAAGTCGATGACATTGGAGGTGTAGCGAGAGAAGGCGGCTGGTCCGGCTCCATAGATCTCGAACTCGGCGATTTCCCAGATGCCGCGGCTGTTTTCGGGTAGCTCGATGAACACCTGCTGGATGGGTTCTTCGGGCAGAGCCAACTCCATGACGGCTTGAGTGTTCTCGCGCACGCGGTGGACGATGTCGAAGTCGAGTGTGCTGTTGCGCCAGCTAACCGCGTACTCGCGGGTGCCGTCGACGAGGGGGTCCCCGTCGCTGGTACCCAAGACGAAGCTCTCGACAAAGCGGGTCGCCGCAAAGCGCGCACGTGGATAAAAGCGCACGCGATCGACGAAGAAACGCCCGCCAAAGTCGAAGACCCAGTACTTGCGCTGGGGGCCATAGCCGACGACGCGGAGATAGCGCCCATCACCCAGATAAGCGGTTTCTGGGTCGCCATCGAAGATCAGGATGTCGTCTTCGTACCACTCCCGCCAGCCGTTCCACTCTAGGATGAGGATGCGGCCACCGAGGGATTCTACGAGCGGTGCCAAGTTGACCGAGGGCGTTAGCGATAACGGGCCGATGTGCTCTGGCTGTAGCGCGATCCATTGGGCTTGGCCGTGCTGGTTGGGATCAACGGCTTCCCAAGATAGCTGGACGAACTCGTACTCGGCTTCCAACTCTGGTTTGGGCCGGTCGGCTCCGCCGATGCGATAGATGGTGAGCGCGTGAGATGGGGAGGCTGCCGCGAGGTAGCAGACCACCCAGTAGAGGACGCGTTGGCACGACACGGGGCTACCGGGCCTCGTGCGCTAGCTGACGCGCTTTTTCGCGGTGTGCGCGGCTTTTTTGCAGGTGTCCCAATTGCTGGTAGGCGTCGCTAAGGCAGAGATGGGCGCGGCCATTGGCTGGGTCCAATTCGACGGCGCGGGCGTAGGCGCGGGCAGCCTCGTCGAATTGGTCCAATTTCGCGTATGCCACCCCGAGGTTCAACTGCGCTGAGGCACTGGTGGGACTGAGCCGGGCGGCCTCGGCAAAGTGGGCGACGGCCGCGGCCAAATCGCCCGTGCGGGCCGCAGCCAAGCCGAGTCCGTAGGCTGCCTCGTGCAAGCTGGAGTCGAGTGCGGTAGCGCGCAAAAGACTGGCCCGAGCTTCCGCATAGCGTTGTTGCTTGAGGAGAATCATCCCCAGCCGAGTGTGACTGAGCGGGTCTTCTTCGTCGAGGGCGAGGGCTTGGCGAAAGCTCGCGGCGGCGGCGGCCAAATCGCCTTGATAGGAAAAGAGGACGCCTAGGCTGCTGTGCGCGTCTTTTAGTTCGGGATTGATGGCGAGGGCGTTTTGATATTCGAGGATGGCTTGGTCGTATTGGCCTTGCAGGGCGAGGTGCAGGGCGAGATTGTAGCGGGCCGTGGCCGAGCCAATGGCTACCGCGCTTACTTCGGGCAGGGATTGGTCCGAGCCGATGCCTCGGTGGTGCTGGCGGAGGATTTCCGAGCGCGCGAGGGCCTTTTCGCCTTGTTCGCGCTGTCCTGTGCGCAAGTAGAGTTGCGACAGATTGAAGTGGACTTGGGGCGAATAGGGATTGAGTTCGGCGGCTCGTTCTAGATCTGCCACGGCTTGGTCGTAGCGCCCTTGGGCGCGGTGCAGCAAGCCGCGATGGAAATGCGCTTCGGCGTCTTCGGGCGCGTACTGCACGGCGCGTTGCAGGTGATTTAGGGCTTGGTCTAAGGTTCCTTGTCGTCGGTAGTATAGGCCCAGCTTCTTGTGGGCTGGCGCGAGCGTGGAATCTACCTGTAGGGCGGCCAGATAAGCGCGCTCAGCGAGGTGGGCGCTGTCGCGGTAGCTATACACGAGGCCGAGATTATAGTGGGTGGTGGCGCGTTGCGGATCGAGTTCGAGCGCTCGTTCGAAGGCGCTCAGGGCGGCATCAGTGTCGCTGTATCGGGCTTCGGCGAATGCGCGGGTCATCTCGATGGCTCCGAGTAGATCGTAGAGCTCGGCGTCGTTGGCATCGCGAGCTAGGCCGGCGTGCGCTGTTTCTAGCGCTTGTTCGTACTGGCCGACTTGCAGATAACAACGCCCTAGATAGCGATAGGCAACCTGCGATGGAGACGGACTCTGCACAGCCCGTTGCAAGACCTCAATTGCGGTTTGATACTCTCGATTGTAGAAGTGCTGCTGGCCTTCGACTAGGAGAGGGTCGTTGCGGGCGCAGCCCCAAGCGAGCAAAAAGAACAGGAGCACGGCCCAACTCAATTTCAATTGGGTGCGCCAAGGGCGCGTTCTATCGCGTCTGAAAATTCCTCAACTGGGTGCTGCTCCCGCAGGTCGCGCACATAGCGCACGTAGCCGCGCTTGGACTTGTCGATCTTGACGTAAGCCGTGGCGCGGCGACGGGATGTGGCGTTGTAGGGATGTTTTTTCTGGTGGCGGTCGAGGACCTTGAAGACTGAATACCCGCCTTGGACCTGCACTGGCCCATTGACTTGGCCGACAGGTAGAGAATGCGCTAAGTCGTAGATGTCCAGATAGTACGCCTTGGTATAGGGACTGAGGGTCAGGTGTCCGTCGTGGTGGCTGGCACCGGGCCGGAGGGTGTGAGCGCGCGCCAAAGGCGCGGGGTCGGCACCGGCGAGGATCTCGCGCTTGAGCCGCTGGGCCAACGAGTCGGAAGACACGAGAATTTCTACTATTTCGGTTGTCAGCGGCGCGGTGAACTTCTCTGGATGGCTCTCGTAGAAGGCGAGGGCTTCCTCTGGGGTAACTGCGACGTGCTGATCGACGTAGCGCTGCCGCAGGGCGTTGAGAAGCAGGTCGTCCCGCTTGTTGCGGATGCGCTGCTGCAGGTTGGGATCTTCTTCTAGGCCGTGGGCCCGAGCCTCAGCGGTGAAGAGAAAGGCCGGGACGATCGCAGTTTCTAGGAGGAAGACGACGCGAGCGGAGTCGGCCAACTCCGGCCGGCCGGCGCGCATTTGTTGCGCCGTTTGCATGAATTCGTGGCAACTGATTTGACCGCTGCGAAAGGAGACGATAGGCTCGTCGCTCAACGCGGTCGGCAGGGCGTATAGATCGCCCTCGGTTTGCTGGCTGTGCTGGTTGAGATTGCGAATCTGCTCGGGATGCACCTCGGGGCCATACTCGCTTTTGAGCGAGTCGAGGAGAGCTTGGTAGCGGGCGACTCGCTTGCGGCCAAAAACTTCCTCCCGTACTTTGCCCTCGGAAGCGGCGAGCGGCAGCGGCATCTCGTCGGTGACTTGAAAGACCGTGTAGTGGGTCTTGTCGGCAAACCGGAAGCGGATGGGTGCGGATACCTCGCCCACGGCGAGGGGGAAGATCGCTTCGGCAATGACCGGAAGGACCTTGTCCTTGAGCTTGTAGCCCCCCACATCACCGCCCTGTTCGCCGCTATCGCGGTGCAGAGAACGCCCCTTGGCCAACGCCATGAACTGCGCCCCGTCGGCTACGGCCTGCAAAATTTCCTCAGCTTCTTCGCGGGTCTCTAGCATGATGCCGCTAAAGCGGAGGGCGCGGTCGCGGTGGGTGGCTCGATAGTGAGCTTCCATCTCTTCGTCTGTAACGACGATCTTTTGGGATATTTCGCGATGGGTGTACAAATCGAGCAAGAGGTTTTGGAAGAAAAAGGATAGCTCAGCTTGGAGCGCGGGATCGTCGGCTAGCTGAAGGGCCTCGGCTTCGGCGAGCAAGAGCCGCTTGTCGATCAAGCTGTTGAGGACTTGGCGGTTCTTGTCGAGCAGAGTATCGCCCTTTTTCATGCCCTCTGGGATGAGCGCACTGAACTCGGTGAAAGCCGCGAGAGTAATGGGGTCGCCGGCTACGGTCGCCAAGACGACATCCTGCACCTCGGGCTGTTCGGGCTGACCATTGCAGGACGCGAGGAAAAGGGCGAAAAGAGACAGGAACGGGAGGATGCGCTCGCACTGAAAGGACTGGATTGAGATCATTGAAAATTTCTTGCTCTAGTGGGTAGTATTCACTTATTTAACGAGCAATTAATTTAGGATTTGACAGATTTTTGAGCAACAATGCAGGGACATTTGGCGTTGTGGAATGCTCTCTACAGCCCGTCCTGCTAATTATCTCTAAGAGTCAGTTTATGCAAACAGCTTTTCGATCTGCTTGCCTCATGGGCGGCGTCTTGCTCGCCGCTTTGGCGGCGGGAAAATCAGCGGTTGCGGAAGTCGTGGTCATTGGCGGTGCAGAAGGCCTGAGCTGGGAAAGCGGTGGGGGCGATCTCCCCGCCGTGGTCATCCGCAGTGCGACCGCGATCGAAAAAACCAACGCCCCTGGGGGGGTCATCGACTTTGAGCCGGAAGGGCGGCCCTACTTTATCGCGCCCCAGCGCGCCGATACCACCCGCAACATAGCGGTCGGCATTAACTCGCCATTGCGCGGCGGCAGCATTAGGTCGCCGAACAATCGCTCTATTGGCGCAGCCTTGGCCAATGTGATCGACGACGACGGCGACACGGCCTTGGACATGCGCGCTTCCGGGGGCACCCAAAGCGCCCGGGTACTAGGGCTAATCATCGACTTAGATCTCGGCGCTCGCTTTGGTCTCAATCGCTTCAAATTCTTTCCGCGCAACGGCGACCCGGATTTTCCCTCGGAGGAATTCCCCTTCCAAAACGAATTCTTGCGGGGGTATGAGATTTTTATCAATGATGGCACGCCGGAAAATTCCTTTGAAGGCGTGCCCATCCTGCAAACTGTCGCGGTCGAGACCCAAAACGACCAATCCGTGGTGGATGTGCGTATCGCTCCGCAATACGTGCGCTTCGTGCGGCTGAAGGTGCTGACCGCGGCCGGCTTCGACCTAGCTGAGTTCCAGATTTTCGGCACGGGTTTCGTGCCCGAAGCGAGCTATGTGTCCAACATTTTCGACTTTGGCGACTTGGCCCTGTTCGGCAACTTGCGTTGGATCCAAGACGCGGCCGGCGACGCAAATGTGTCTAGCTTGCAGGTTCGCACACGTACGGGCGTAGATCCGAACCCGGTCGAATTCAACAAGGTCCGCCCGGGCGAGCGCATTTTCCGCGTGGGCGGTGGTGCCCAAGCTGGCAATCGGTCGGGCACTTCAACGGCCAATGTGGAGGTGCCGTGGAAGTGGGCCGATGGCGTCAATGATGCTGAGTTAAAGGCCTTGGTCGAAAACGTGCTGGACAACGACGAAGTAGATGTGCGCGAGGCGATTGGAGTATTCAAGGATCTGCCGCTGGACCAGCAGGCCCTCGTCACCCTCGACGAGGCCGATTACAGGGCGCTGCGGGGCGAGGATAAAGGGAGCATCCGCGACGATGTCAACAACTGGAGCGGCTGGTCACCTCCCTATTCGGCGTCCGGTATCGTTGGCCAAGACCAGCTCCCAATAGACGGTGCCGGTGTCCCCATTACCTCGCCTGGCCCACGGCGCTACTTTCAGTTTTCGATTGACTTTTTTAGCGACGACTTCGAGTCCGCGGCCGCAGTCGGCGGCTTGGCCTTTGACGTGGTTTCGCCGCCCTTTGCCCGAGAACTGATCGCCGAGATCTCACCGCGCTCAGCGGCCGTGGGGAAGAATACCCGATTTTTATACGCGGTACGCAACAAATCATCTGGTCAGCAGCGCGGCTTTGACGCCTTTGAGATCAAGACTCCCTTGCGCGTCGAGTCCATCGGGCGCGTGCGAATCCAGCGACTTGGTGGCGAGGTGCAAGAGGCGGATTTTTCCGGCTCGTCGCTGGTGAACTTGCCCCAGGCCAGCAATGGTATCTCCATCGACGAAGTGCTCGACGACCGCTTTGCTATTTCCTTTCCACTCATTGAGGAAGACGGGACGGTCTTGGAGGTAGAATTCGACAATGGAGTGTTGCGCTTTGGCACAACGTTCGTCGGCCGCGCCTTTAATCGCTCGGTCGAAACGACCCTCGGGCAAGGCGTCGTGGCTGGCAATGCCGCTGACTTGAGTCAGTCCGGATTTGCCGACACCGATATCCAGCCGGTGGGTACGCCGATAGCGGACAACCTCTCGGTGGCCGTACCGATCAGCAAGGAGCTTTTAGCCAATGTGGCCGTAAATTCGCCGGTATTTACGCCCAACGGCGACGGGGTCAACGACCGCGTCCTCATTCAGTACGACATCACCAATATCGCGCGGCTCTCGCCGGTAAAAGTCTCGATTTTCGATCTGTCCGGCCGCTTGGTGCGGGCCTTAGTCGATAGCGAGGCCATCAGCGGCCGCTTTGCCCAGCCTTGGGATGGCCGGGACGACGACGGGGTGTACGTGCCGCCGGGGCACTATGCGTTTAGCGTCTCGCTGCAAGCCGGCACGGGCCAAGTGAGGAAAATCGGGGTTGTCGGGGTGGCTTACTAGTTACTTAAAATGTAGGGAGAGATGATTTGCAAGTGTTTAGACTATGGGGGTTAGTTGGTTTGGCTGCTCTGATGCTGGCGGCTGGCCTAGCTGAGGCCCAAGATTACGGCAACCGCTTGGGTCGCCAGCGCGGCGGGGCGGTCAGCTTTGAACCGCGCGGCCCTGGGGTCCTATTTGGCGCGCTCGATCCAGCAGTCAAGAAATGGTACATTCCCCAAGAGCTGTTCAACGAATACGGCTGGCGGCAGTGGGAGTACTCCAACTACGCTAAGGATGAGTTTCGGCGCTACGTCAACATCCACCGCGAGGGCGATTACTTCTACGACTTCTACGGCAACTTCATCGGCCGCGGCTGGCTGATCTACGACTGGAGCCAAAATCAGCCCGGGCAGCTCGGCAGCAGCATCTTCCAAAACGCCCGCTTCGACTCTTGGTTCAATGGGGTCACCGTTGGCGGCGACTCGCAGAGCCAGTACTACTATTCCATTACGGTCGGCAATCTGCTGCGCACGACCCTCACGCCAATGACCTTTTCTAGGCCTCGTTACAATGGCGTCCAGATCGACTTCATGGCCGACAAATACGCTGGCACGATCCTCGCCTCGCGGATCAGCGACCCGATCTTGGGCGCGACCCAAGAGCCGGAAACCCGCACCAATACCACTACCATGTTCGGCGGGCGCGGCACGGTTCAGGTCGGCGACTTCATCGAGGTGGGCGCGACCGTGGTTGATGCCCGCAATACCAATACCACGCTCGACTTGTTCAGCGGCGACTTGATCGCCGGCAGCCTCACTTCCGGCCAGAGTAGCACCCCGCTGACGGCCATTGCCATCATTCTCAGCGACGACACGCCCGAAGATGGCGAGGGCGGCGCGGCTTTGTTCCGCGACAAGGTGCGCATTATCAGCCGCGACTTTGAGACAAACAAAGAACAGGTTTTCGAGGCGGAGGAGGTCGTCCGCGCTGGCGCGGAGTGGCCGATTAAATTCGGCGGTTTTGAGCGCCAGGGGTACACGGCCGCCGACGGCCACGAGCGCATCGTGCTCAACTACGACTTCAACGACCCGGCTTACATCGGCCCAGACCCCACCTCGATCGTGGCCGTGGAATTTGAATACGTCTTGGGCAATGACTTCAAGGTGCAGATGTGGTCCGATCGGCAGACGGGCCGCCGCGCCATGCCTTCCGCGCCCCTGAGTGCGGAAACCATAGATGCCACCGAGCCAGCGCTGATTACCCTGCGGCGAGCCGAAGGCAACGTGAAGGACATTTCCAATCTCCAACTCGTCAAATTTGACTACGGTCTGCCGACGGGCAACCTAGTCGGCGGATTTACAGTGGAGGGAAAGGGGCTGTGGGGGCTTGACTTCTACGGAGAGTGGGACCGCAACAAGCGCTACTATCAGTATCCCAATGCCGCGCTGTTTACGGCTGGTAAAAACCACAAAATTTCCACCGAGCAGTCCGACGCTTGGTTTTTTAACATCTCTCGTCAGTTCCATCCGTGGTTCTTCTTCGGAGAGGTCTATGCGATGGACGATGCGTATTCGACCACGGCTTTTTTAGTCGATGCCAATGGCGACATCCAATACGACAACTCCCAGCGCAACTTCTACGAATTCGTCGAAGACAACGACGACCAAGACCAATTCCCCGACTGGATCCGCGCGGGTTCGGCCAACGACCGGCTCATCTTTCCCGGGTGGGACGAGAACAATGACTTTATCTCGGATTTCAACCAAAACGACAATGGCACGGTCAACAACCTCATTCCCGACTACGAAGAGCCTTTTTTGCGCTATGCGGTTGATCGTCCCGAATACCTTTTTGGCATCGACCTGAACAACAACGATTGGATCGACCGCTTCGAAGACGACGACTTGCCTGATTACCCCTATAAGACCGACCGGCAGGGCTACAATGTGTTCGCCGGTGCTGAGCTCGTACCAGGGGCGCGGTTGACTCTAGGGCAGGCGGACGAGCAGATGATTTCGGCCGATCGCTCCAGCCGCGTCCAGTACGCGCTCTTTACCTTTGACCGCGACGTGCCCGGCGTGGGTCGCTTGCGGGTTTTTGACGCGCTGAAAAAGGTCGCCGACACCATTCCAGACGACCGGCGTGAACCCACGCCTTTTGTCGATGCTCCGCCGATCCAGCCCCTCGTTCCCGACATCCTGCCAGCCCAAGACACTTGGGTCAATTCGCTGTGGCTCGGGTTCGACTACGCGGGCATCGACCGACTCAACATCATCAACAAGTTCAAGTACGAATTCTATCGCCAAAACCAAGACGAGCCACGCGATATAGACGGACGCCGCCTGCGGACCAACACGAGCTTCTTCGGCTTGATCAACAAATTCGACTATACCTACGACTTAGGCCGCCTAAGCCTCCAGCCCAAGTTCAAGAGCGAATACTTGCGGCGCACGCCGTTTTTGCTCCAAGAGGATGAGCGCAAGGAGTGGACCGGCAGCTTTGTGCTGCTAGCCCGACTGCCGGTGCTGAAGCACACCGTGCTGATGGGGGGGGTAGAGCAACTGTTGCTGAGGGATTTGATGAGCGACGAAGACGCCATGGTCGCCAGCGGCATTACCATGGAGACGGGTGATTTGAGCAGTGTAAACGTGGCGATGCAGCTATCCAATTCCTCGGACTACATGGGGTATCGCCTGACGACGCAGATCGGCCTGCGCTACGGGCGCACCCAGACCGAGCTAGTGCTAGAAAACGCCAGCGGCTTTGCCAAGGGCAGCGAGAGCAGCAATTCGACGACTAGCTTTATCACTGTGTACGCCGGAATTCAGTAATGGGCGCACTGCGAGCTAAATGCGCATTGCTCTTGGGCGCGGTGGTGATATGCGCCCTTGAGGTCGGTGCCCAGATAGACTATGGCAATCGCCTTGGCCGCCGGGCTGATGAGCGCCGCGTGTTCTCGGCTGCGGGCCGGTCGGTGCTGATCGATGCGCTAGACCCCACCATTCAGCGCTGGTACTTGCCGCAGGAATTGTTCACCGAGTACGGCCGCCGTCAGTGGCAGTACACCAACTATGCGCGGGAGCCTTTTCTCCGCTACGTGTCGCGTAGCCAAGAGGGTTTTTATTTTTACGATCCCTACGGCGATCTGATTACTCGTGGCTGGCTCATCTACGATTGGCGGCAGACCCAGCCGCTGACCAGTGCCAGCAATCAGGTCACCAAGCGCGGCGAGTACCTAAGCTGGTTCAACCGCCTCATCATCTCCTCGGATATCAGCGGCGACTACAGCTATTCGATCGTGGTCGGAGATGAGCTTTTTACAACGCTGACGCCCCTGACTTTCCGCAAGACGGGGTTCAATGGCGTGGTGACTAGTTTGGCCAGCCAGCGCTTGCGGGCGACCGGGTTGTTTTCGCGGATCTCGTCGCCGATCATCGACATTAGCGCGGATTTTCCGACCCGGCAGCTAGAAAACGCGACGAACCTATCCGCATTTCGCTTTGAGGCCGATATCAGCGATCACTTGACCTTGGGCACGACCTTTGTCAATTCCCACAGTAACAACGGGGCTTTGGAGAGCTTTCAGGAAAGTCCCTTTACGGGTTTGCTGACTTCGGGCCAGTTAGACCGGCGGCTCGAATTACTGGTGGTGAGGCTGTCCGACGATTCGCCTGAAGACGGCGAGGGAGGGGCCGTGCTCTTCAGCGACGACGTGGAGATCACGACTACCTTGATGCGCGAGGTAGTCGCGGGCGACAGCGTGGCGATGGTTCCGCGGGATACGGTTATCACCGGCAGCAGTATTGGCTACCGACCGTTGCGCGAAGGGGGCAAGGTGCGCGATGGCTTCCTCACGGCTGATGGACCCGAGCGCATAACGCTTAAATATCCTCTGGCAGTCGAAGATGGGGAAGACGAAGCTGGGACTTTGCGCTTGCTATTGCAGCAGAGCTTGGGGCTGAGCTTGGCCGAGGCCGAGGATGCGGTGACCGCGATCAAGAAGGTGCGTTTCCGGCTCATTCTGGCCAACGACTACCGGGTGGAGATAGCGTCCGACCGGCAGACCAATCCGGTGGATCAGCCGCAATTTCTACAGGTCGCGCGAGCGGCAGGCAATATAAAAAATCGTCTCAACCAACAAGAGGTGGCCTTTGACTATGGGCTGCCCACCGCGAGCCAGATATACGGCGTTACCGCTGAGATGCGCGATTGGTATGGGTTCGATTTCTACGGAGAGTTCAACGTCAGTACCCGCTATCGCAAGTACCCAACCACGACCCTAAAGAAGCACGAGGCTATTGCCGGCATTGTCGGAGACCAGCACGACATGGCCTACATGGTCAACTTGGCGCGGGATATCGGCCCTTGGCGCTTTTTTCTCGAAGGCTTTGGCATGGACGACGGATACAGCACCAACGTGCGGCCAGTGGATGGTCGCGGCTTGGTTGACTACTCGCCCGAAGCCATCATCCAGTCTTATGACTTTGTCGATGACAACGACGACAACGACCGGCATCCAGATCAGTTGCGCCGCTTTCAGGGTAGTTTGATTCCCATTCCGGGGCAGTATTTTATAATCCGGCCCAACGGCGTGGCCGATCCAGCGGTTTTTCCCGGCTACGATGAAAACGGGGATTTCCTTTCCGACTTCAACCAAAACAGCAACGGCGAGCGGCAAAACTTCTTCCCGGACTACGACGAGCCTTTTCTGCGCTACGAGGTTGATCGGCCCGAGTTTCTCTTTGGTATTGATTTGAACAACAACGGTTGGGTCGATCGCTTTGAAAACGACGACGAGCCAGACTATCCCTACAAGAAAGACCACTGGGGCTACAATTTTTACACCAGCGTTCAAGTCAATCCCGAAATACGACTTACGGCCGGTCGCCTGCGCCAAGCCATGCACCAAGCCGCGCGCGACAACGATACCTTCTACGGGATCTTTACCTTTACCAAGAGCTTCCCCACGCTGGGCCGCTGGCGGCTCTTTGACATGGTGCGGAGAGCCGAAGACAATATCGAAGATCACCTCGTGCAGTGGGTCGTGCCCAGAGCGGAGTTCGGCCAATTCAGCGAGACAACGGGCAGCAATGTGCCCGTGCCCGATCTGCTGGCCGCGGAGAATACGTGGATCAACACGCTTTACTCGGACTGGGAGTACGACAGTCCTAGAGGTTGGAGCACCCGCCACCGATTCAAGATGGACGTGTGGAAGCAGCGGGAAGCCGAGGTGATATTGGCCCGGGACGAGGAGGGCCGCGTGCTCTTGGATGACGAGGGCGCGCCGGTGGTGGCCTTTGATCCCTTGGCCCCCGAGGGCCGCAATGGCCGCGAGTCGTCCAGTTTTGTCGGGTTGATAGACAAGGTCTCCTATGCGTTTTCGTGGAAGTCGATCTCCATTTCCCCGCGCATCAAGGGGGAATTTATGCGCCGAGTGCCCTTCAGCCGTAGCGCACCGGAGGAACGCAGTTACGACGTGCTCTACATGGTGCTGACAAATTTTCCGATTCTCCACCGCTCTTATGTGCAGCTAGGGGTTGAAGGGCGCTTTTTCTACGACCTCGAAGCCGACGAAGGGCAACTAGCGGCCGGAGAGCGGACCGGCGATTTTCGCGGTACGGTCTTGGCCTGTCAACTGACGAGTACTCGCGCCTATTCCGGATACGAGTTGACCACTCAGATAGGCGTGCGCTTTGATCGTCGCTCGTTGGAGATCAAAGACGGGGATGGAGAGCGGAAGACCTCGGGCCTAGTGTTCCTTTCGGTATTTGCCGGATTGTAGAGGCGGGGAGCGATGACGACTGCTGCCCCTCAGGGCTGGATCATCAGCCGCCAATGGGATTTCTTGTTTTTCATTGGCACCCCGCTGCTTTCTCTCGCAGTGCTGCTGTTCGCCGCCAACTACTTCACCTCTGCTGACATTGCTCTCTTTGTGCTGGCCTTTTTCGCGGTGGGGCACCACCTGCCTGGGCTAATGCGCGCCTATGGCGAGCGGGAGCTGTTTGGCCGCTACAAGGCCCGCTTCATCGTCGCGCCGCTGGTGATCGCCTCCTTTGTCAGTTGGAGCGTGTTCAACGGCCACCTCGGGTTTTTCATTTTCTTGGCCCTGTGGGACATGTGGCACTTCTTCATGCAGCACTACGGCTTCATGCGGATCTACGAGTTCAAGCGACGTCGTCCCTCTCAGTTGAGTGCGCGGCTGGACTGGTGGCTGACAGCCGTCTGGTTCGGATACGTGATAGCGGCCAGCCCCCACTATTTGATCAATTTTCTAGAGCGCTGCCACCGCTATGGTTTTGGACTGTACACTTGGATCAAGCCCGAATACGTCTTTTTGCTGCGGGACGCCATGCTGTACTTGGCGCTGGCCTTGTCGGTGGTTTACGTGGGTAACATGGTCGTTGAAAGGCGACGCGGCGCGCCCATCGTCTGGCCCAAGCTGGCGATTTCGGCCACTACGTTCGCCACGGTCTATTACGCGTACATCATTCTCGAAGACGTCATCTTGGGCTACGCGATCACCGCGCTGGCACACGACATTCAGTACTTTGCCATCGTGTGGATTTACAATCACGGAGTGCTCAGACGCTCGCAAGACTTGGGACGGTCCTTCTTCCGCTTCCTATTTGCCGATGGACGCTTGCGCATCGTTTTGTTCTACCTGTTGCTGATATTGGCATACGGCGGCATAGAGGCCCTCGCGCGGGCGACCCAGAATTTCCTGATTTACGATATAGTAAAGGTGCTCATCGCCACCTCGGCCTTTATGCACTACTACTACGACGGGTTCATGTGGAAGGTCGGCAAGAAGGAGATCCGGCAGAACTTGATAGATGAGGATTCCGCAGAGGGCCCGAGCGAGGAGGCGTTGCCGCGCCGTGGCTGGAACGCGCTGGTGACGCGCTGGCAGAATGCGCGGGCGCAGTGGACGGCCTTTTCCTATGGGTTCGAGACCGGCAAGCAGGTGCTGTACTTCGGGGTGCCCATTCTCTTTTTTGCTTGGACCGACGCCCACTATTCGCTGTCGGACGTAAACGCCAAGGAATACTTGTCCCGACTGGTGCCGAGCGTGGCCAAAGCCCACGACGACTTGGGGGTGGCCTATAGTCAGCAGGGGGATTTCGACCGCGGCATCGTCGCCCACCAACAGGCCATTGCCGCGGATTCGACCTATGCCCAAGCCTATACGCACTTGGGCATCGCCCATTCGCTCAAAGGCGATATGAAGGCTGCCATTGGCCTGCACCAACGGGCCATCGCCTTAGAGCCCGAGTTGGCGCAGGCCCATTTCAATCTGGGGGTGGAGTACGCAAAAATGGAACGACTCGGGGAGGCGATTGGCGCGTTTGAGCGCGCGGTGGCCTTAGACTCGGACTACGGTCGCGCCCACTTGGCCCTAGCCCAGACGTACAAAAAGATGGGCAATCAGCCCCTCGCAAAAAGGCATTGGAACCGGGCACGCGACTTACAGGCCGCTGCGCAGCGGAAGGATTTGAGCCTGAGTGCCATGCCTTGGGCCACTGGGACGCCGCTCAAAGGAGACTCGTGAAACCAAAGAGAAAATGCTTGACAAAAAAGGCGTTTCATTATTTTTTAAATGCTTTCACGTCATGCCCCTTAAACGGGGCGTTTTTTATCACTCATTCAACCAACACAGGGGGTTGTAGCATGAGCAAGAAAATTGCGGTGCTGGCTGCTGTTATGGGCTTGATGGCTTCGTCCGCCTTCGCTCATATTCCCGAAGGGACTGTATATGGTGCCTTCCAGTGGCCGACCGATAAGCTGCCCGTCCTCGACGGCGACATTTCTGAGTGGGATATCCTGCCAGCCGAGGTGTGGATTGACAGCGATAATCCCGACATCATCGTCGGCGAAGGTGACGTCGGGCGCGAAAAGGACCGCTCCAATCTGTTCTTCCGTTTTGCCATGGGCTGGAACGACGAGTTGGATCGCATTTACTATGTCTTTGACCGCTTCGATGACGTTTGGGATCGCGATGCCGGCGGTATTGGCTGCTGCGGCCAGGACGACTCGATTGAGATCGGTCTGGACTCCGACCACTCCGGTGGCTGGTTCCACGCTGGCGGCGCTGGCATTTCTGGCGACTTGAGCGAAGAAGAGGTAAAGCTCTACAACGGCGGTCAGACCCAGACCTCGCATTACCGCTGGCCGGCTATCACGTCTGGCAGTGATCCCAATGGTTGGAGCTGGTTTTGGATGTCTAGCTCGACTTGGCACGGCGACGAGCCTTACCAGTGCTGCGCGGATTCCTTCAATCTCGACGGGGTCCATGGTGCTGAGGCCAATTTTCAAGCCGAGTGGTACACCATTGGCTGGGACGATTTCAACTGGCAGGGTGCCGACTTGAGCACCCCGCACGACTTCGTTGAGCTGGACATTGTCGGCGCTGGTTTACAGATCGTCGATAACGACAACGGTCCGGAAGATGCCGAAGACAGAAACCCGTGGACGGCCAAGTGGACGTTAGGCGGCCAGTCCGATATCTTTGGCAACGCCGGTTCGTTTTCCGACTTTGTGCTGCTGCCTCTCGACGAAGCCGCTCTCGCTAATCTCCCGACTGCGGTCGAGAACGATAGCTGGGGCCATATCAAGGCTTCCGTTGCTAGATAACTCACCCGCTTAAAGCAGCAAACATCCGTAGTGGGACGGGTAGGTCTTCATTGATCTACCCGTCCTTTTTTGTCATATTTTTCGCATTTCCTCAGTCAAGTCACAAGGCCGTTATGCCACAGCGCATTGGGATTCTCCTAGCATTTGGATGGTATTTTTGGGGCGGGTCGGCTTCTGTTGCAGCCCTGACCGTAATCCGCCTCGGAGGAGAAGATTTGCCCCCGCCCGAGTTGGAGGTCCCCTATGAGTTCGTGCAATTGTCGTGGGCCGAGGTGGACCCAAGGCGGCACGGCTTGGCCGAATTGGTAAAAATAGATACCGGCTTTGTCGAGCCGCTGCACTTAGATCCCACTGTCAACTTGGTGCCGACCCTCGAAGAGTTCGGCGGACAGGTGCTGGCTCTGGATTGGATCGGTTGGGGGCCGGCTAGCGGTAACGACTTGGCCATGTTTGATGGCGACCCTACGACGGCGTTTTTGGGCGATGGCGATTGGGGTGGGGACTACGGTGTCATTCGCCAGAAATCGCTGGTTTTCGACTTTGGGGGCCGCTTTTTCCTCGAACGCATTCGCTTCTTCCCCCGCGAGCGATTTTTGGCCGACCGGTTTGTGCAACGCTTCATCATCGGCATTAGCGACGGCGATCCGCTTAAAAAAGACACGCGGGAATTCAGGCGAGGCATCCGGGGCAGCTTCTTTGACTTCGACCTTCCGTACAATGTCTTCGAGAACGTCGAGTCTGTCATTGATATGTCCCTGCCGACCGTACCGGTGCGGCGGTTGCTATTTGAAGCGCCTGAGAACACGCGTGGCATTTGGGAGATCGCGGAGTTGGAAATCTACGGCAATGGTTTTGCGCCGTTTGCCAGCTATGTGTCGAACGTGATCGACTTGGGCGCACCCGCCAGCCTCGGGAGCCTGACGTGGGCTGGCCAACAAGACGAAGGGGCCGCACTGGCGTTGAGCACGCGCAGCGGCCGCGATGACGACCCCAATACCTATTGGCGCTATACCTTTCGCGGCGGCGAGCGCACCCGCTTCGACGCCAAGGGTCGCCCGCTGAACTTGGCGTCATACAACAAGCTCGCGTTAGGGGCGCGAGGGGGCATCACTCACGACACAGCCGCGTGGGCTTTCTGGAGTGCCGCACACGACTTTGCCGCTGGTGAGGGACCCATCGCTGGAGCCGGGCCGCGCCAGTTTGTGCAGGTGCGCACCGACTTCACATCGAGTCAGAGTGCTAGCGGTCGGCTCGACTGGGTGGAGCTAGCCGTATCGATCCCGCCGGTGGCGCAGCAAGCCATCGCTGAGATCATGCCTTCGGTGGTGCCGCCGGGAGCCGCTGCTGCGTTCACCTACAAGGTCAAGGCGTCGATAGCCAACGACGATTTGGGTTTTGACCGGTTAGCCATCGACACCCCCGCGCGGGTGCAGAGTGTGGACGGGGTGCGTCTGTCGGGTCAGCCGGTGGCCGTTGAGGTGGTCCAAAGCGACGACACCGGGTTCGTGTTGGCTGTGCCCCTGATGGATGCACAGCGCACCCAAGAGGTGTTAGAAGCGGATTTTCACGCGTCGGTGTTCCAGTTTGGCACAGTGTTTACCGGTCGCGTTTTCAACAGTCAGCATCCTGCGGAGGTGCCGCAGGCGTTGGCTTGGGGGGATGCGGATGGGGTGCCTTCCAGCGAGCGTTTGCGGGTAGATTTGACGGGGTTGGGCACAGGTCCGTTGGGAGCGTTGTCGGTGGAGCCTGGGGTATTTAGCCCCAATGGGGATGGGATCAACGATGTGGTAGAGGTTGGCTGTGACGTGCTGAATTTGTCAGGTCCCTCGTCAGTGGAGTGCTGGGTGTATGATGTGTCGGGTCGTCGCGTGGGATTGGTGGACGAGTCTTGGTTGGGCAGTGGTCGGTATGTGGGGGTGTGGGACGGGCGGGATGAGGGAGGAGCTTTATTGCCACCGGGGTTGTATGTAGTGGATTTGCGGGTGGAGACGGATCAGGGGACGACGCAGCGGCAGGTGGTCGTCTCCCTAGTATACTAAGGAGCCGAGTATGGCTGGGCGTTTAACGGCGTGTGTATGGGCGGTCCTGTGGATCGGCGCGGTCGGTCCGGCGAGTGGGCTGACGATCTATCGGATCGGCGGCGAGAGTCTGCCGCTCCCGGAGTTGGACACTCCGTACGAATTCGTGCAAATCAGTTGGAGCGATATTGACGCAGCGCAGCACGGCAGTGAGGAGTTGCTGGTGTTCGACCCAGATTTCGTGCGCCCCCAACGGTTCGATTCGTCGGTCAATCTCGTGCCGATCATCGAAGAGCAAGGCGGCAAGATTCTGAACTTGGTGTGGATTGGCTGGGGGCCGCCGCAGGCAGACGATCTTTTTATGTTTGACCAAGATCCGAACACCATATACCTCGGAGACGGTCACTTTGCCTCGCACGGGCCACCGCACAAGTACCTGACCTTTGATTTTGGCGCGCCCCTGCTGCTAGAGAGGATTCGCTTTTTCCCGCGCACCAAACACCTGACGGACCGCTTTGTAGAGACCTTCAGGATCGGCATCAACGACGGCGATCCCCTCAAGGATGGTTCACGCGAGTTCCTCCTTGGCCGCTGGGGAGATGAGCTGGACTTCGACATTATCTACGATATAACCGAAAATACCGAAGCCGTCATCGAGTTGCCCCTGCCGGCAGAGCCCGTGCGGCGGGTGCTTTTTTCGGCGGCGGAAAATACGCGCGGCATCTGGGAGATCGCCGAGTTGGAAATCTACGGCAATGGCTTTGCGCCCTTTGCAGACTACGTGTCCAATGTGATTGACTTGGGGGCCTTGGCGAGTTTGGGGGAACTAACGTGGGCCGGGCGCGAGGACGAGGGGGCCAGCGTGGCCCTGAGTATGCGCAGTGGGCTAGACGCGGACCCAAATATCTATTGGCGGACCACCTTTCGCGGCGGCGAGCGCACCCGTTTCGACGCCAAGGGCCGTCCCCTGACGCTGGCGTCGTACAATAAGCTGGCGCTCGGCGAGCGGGCCGGCACTACTCACGACACAGAGAATTGGGCGTTCTGGGGAGGCTACGACTTCACAGCCGGGCAGGGGGTGATGGTCGGCGATGGCCCTCAGCGCTACGTGCAATTGCGCGCGGACTTCTCGTCGAGCCGAGAGACCAGTGGGCAGTTGGATTGGGTGCAGTTTGCCGTGTCGATCCCGCCGGTGGCACAACGAGCCGTCGCCGAGATATCACCTGCGGCCGCGCCTCCGGGTGAGGTTACGGCCTTCACCTACAAGTTGCGGGCAGTCTTGGCCAGCGACGATGTGGGCTTTGATCGGCTGGACATTGATACGCCGGTACGGGCACAGAGCGTGGATGAGGTGCGGATTTCGGGTGAGTCGGTGGCCTTTGAAGTGGTGCGGCTGGACGAGACCGGTTTTGCGGTGCAGCTACCGAAGATTGACGCGCAGCGCACCGAGGAGCTGATCGAGGTGGATTTCCAGACCGCGATCTTTAAGTTCGGCACGGTGTTTTCCGGGCGGATCTCCAACAGCGAGCAACCTCAAGAGGTGCCGCAAAGCCTAGAGTCTGGGGACGCGGACGCGCTGTCCGAGAGCAACAGGTTGAGCGTGGGGTTGACCCGCTTAGGGGAGCAGGCTATCGGCGACTTGGCGCTGATGCCGTCGGTGTTTAGCCCCAACGGCGATGGTATCAACGACGCGGTGCGGATCGAGTGCGATGTGCTGAATTTGGTGGGGCCGGTGCAGGTGGAGTCGTCGGTGTACGATTTGTCGGGGCGTCTGTTGGGTGTGGTGGGTTCGGATTGGACGTCCAGCGGCCGGTACGTGGGGGCGTGGGACGGGCGGGATGAGCGCGGTGAACAGGTGCCGCCTGGGTTGTACATTCTGCGCGTGAGCGTCGAGACCGACAAGGGGCCAGCCTTCCGGCAAGCGGTCGTCTCCCTAGTATACTAAAGGAGCCGAGTATGGCGGACGATGTGCAATTTCTAAACGAGTTAAAACACTTTAGAACACAACGGGGAACGCTATGACTATCTTCGGACGCGTCCTTTTTATTGGGCTAGCTCTCGCACTGGCCGGGACTGCCGTGTGCGCCCAGCAGGCCGGCCACCAAGTCCGCAGCAACCAGGTCGTGATCAATGGCCGCAACCATTGGCAGAATTGGGAATCTGCCCCAGGGACCTTGACGATTTCGCCAGACGGAGAAGTGCGCGCCCGGCGCATTGAGAAAAATACCAATGCAGTATTCGACATTGTCGATTATTTGCGCTTTAATCCACCGGCGTCTCTCGGCAACAAAGAGACTGAGGAGATCGTCCTCGCCGATGCCGTCAAGGCCGGCTCCAATGTTGCCGATGTGGTCAACCTGCTCGACGGCGACATCACCACCTATTGGCAACCCGATCCGCCTTCGGCCGACAGGGACTTGGCTTCGCAGTGGTGGTTTGTGATTGACTTGGGTCGCGTGGTTTTTGCCAAAGAACTCGTGGTGCGCTTTGTCGAGGAGGGAATGGGCGATCCCTTTCTCCTCTTTGAGGTGCTCATCTCCGACGGACTGAAGCCAGCGCGTTTGCAAACCAGCGAAAATCCGGCCTTTAAGACCGTGTTGCGGACCTTGCGCGAAAACAAGAGTCAGCGGGTCTTTACTGTCGATCTGACGAACCAAGAGCCCACTGTGCAGGCCGCAGCCGTGCGCTTTGTGCAAATTTTAGTCACGGATACCGACGGGCCGCTCGGCACGGAAGTCTCGGCCGATGAATACGAAGTCCTCACTGAAGAGACGCGCGGCGCGATCCAGCACTTCAAGCGCCAGCCCGATGGCCGCGAGGTGCCCGTTGACCAAGACCTGTACGACATACTGGACGAAGAACGCCGGGGCAGTGTCCGCTACTTTCGTCGGGAATTGCCCCGCTTGGCCGAGCTGGAAGTATGGAACGAAGGAGATGAGCTGACCGCCGGCATTCTCGCTCGCGGCGGGGTCATCTCCACCAATGCGAAACAGCCACTGGCCTTGACCAAGTTCGTCGATGGTGACTTGGCGACCTTCAATCGCATCTTTTACGGGGTCTCCACGGCGGTGGCGGACCCCGAGCTAGAGCTCGTCTTCGACTTGGGTTCGTTCTATTGGATCGACGCCTTCCGCATGATTTACAACAACAGCTTGTTCCCGAACTATCGGATGGACTTTTCGGACGGATCCTTGGCCCCGGACGGGAGCATCCAGTGGACGACTAGGGCAGAGCTGAACCCGCGCCCCATCGTCCGCGTTGAAGGTGACGATTTCGAGCCGATCAAGGCGCGGTATGGCCGCTTTCAGTGGACTTTGAATGCCGTTGGTGCTCGCACGGCGGACATATCCGAGTTGCAGTTCTACGGCGAAGGCTTCCAGCCGGAAGTCTCGCTGCGGTCGGACCTGATTCGTTTGGGCGGCAGCCGCAACCTACTGTCGATTGAGTGGGACGCCGACACTCCCCCCGGCACCCAAGTGCTGATTCAGACTCAAACGGGCAATGAATTGGGCGAGATCCTGCACTATTTCAAAAAAGATGGCACAGAAGTGACCGAAAGCGAGTACAATAAGCTGTTGTCGATATTCAAAGGCGACACTGTTGCCGAGCAGGTGCCCGGCAGCGATTGGAGCAGTTGGAGCGCGCCCTACGAGGACCCGGCGGGCAGTCCGATTGTCTCACCGTCGCCGAGGGAGTTCCTGACAGTACAGGCGACCTTGCTGTCGGAAGATCCGGAGCTAAGCCCAACGTTGCGCTCGGTTCGTCTCAACTTCGCCAATCCCGTGGCACAGCGTCTGCTGGGAGAGATCGGCCCGTTCAAGGTGGACGAACTCGGGGTACAACGGCCGTTTTCGCTTTATGTGCGGCCGCAGTTCGACCGCCGCGATCCGGGTTTCGACGAGTTGTTGTTGTTGGCACCGTCGAACATGGAGTTGGATATGGTGGGCCTTTATGGTGGTCGGGTGGCCGATTTCGACGGCGAGACGGGTCCAAGCGCACTGACTGGGGTCGAGATTTTGCCTACGGGTCGAGACTCGCTGCACGTGCGCTTTGATGCGATACAGCCCAACGGATCTACGGAAGTGCTGAGGCTGGATTTTGAGACGGCACTTTTTGTCACCGGCGCGGTGTTACAGGCGGCCCTGCGCAATAGCAGCGCAGACGGCGGCGGCTCTTGGCAGCGGATCGACCCAGGGGAGGCCCTAACGCAGGTCGTCGGCAACACCACGACGATTGTCGCTGCTGTGGAGCACAACGCGCTGCTTACGGATGTGGCGGTGCTGCCGGAAGCCTTTTCGCCCAACGGCGACGGGATCAACGACCGCACGGTCTTTGCCTTCAACGTCGTGCGGGTCGGCGACGATAGTCCAGTGGCCGCCGAGGTCTACGATTTAGGAGGCCGCCAAATACGGCGTCTCGTACAAGAGCGCCCATTTAGCACCGGTACCTATGAGATCGAGTGGGATGGCCGGGATGATGGAGGGCGCATGGTGCCGCCGGGGCTGTATTTGGTACAGTTGAGCGTGGATACTGATATCGAAGGAGCTCAGGTCAAAGACGCGCATGTACTCAGGACGGTTTCTGTGGCGTACTGAGTACGATCGTCGCCGACCTTATTCGCCTTCTTCAAACAACCCTTCTTCGATCGGCATCAGCTTAAAGTCGCCGATAAATTCTCCGCTACAGTACATTTTCGGCAGTGTCTCAGTTTGAATTTTTTCGGATGTTTTTTTCCCTTGAATTCAACTTGTAAGTGCAATCGCCTGATAGCTGGCATAGAAACGGCCAACTGGTATATTTCCCGTGGCCATTTCAAACGCCACTCTCGACGGAGGCGCTTATGGGAACGTATCACCAGTTGACCGAGTATCAAAGATACCAAATGTACGCCTTGAAGAAAGCTGGGCATGATCAGCAGTCCATCGCAGCGACGGTGTCGGTATCGCCGTCGACGATCAGTCGGGAGTTGCGGCGCAATCAGGGGCAGCGCGGCTATCGTCCCGGCCAAGCCCATCACAAAGCGCTGGCGCATCGGCGCGCCAAG
>JAJDUT010000121.1 GCA_022826515.1 Candidatus Latescibacterota bacterium | reverse complement strand
CATGGCACATATAGAGCTAGAGAGAGTTTACAAGACCTTCCGCGTGACTCGGAAGCAAAAGGGGCTGGCCGGTGCGGTGAAGGGCTTGTTCCGGCCCGACCGACGTGAAGTGCACGCGGTGCGCGACGTGAGCTTTGCGATCGGGCCGTGCGAGCTGGTCGTCTTCATCGGTCCCAACGGCGCGGGGAAGTCCACGACGATCAAGATGCTCTCCGGCATCCTCTATCCCACGTCTGGGCGCGTCTCCGTCGTCGGTCTCTCGCCTCAAGAGAAGCGGCGGGCGGTCGTCCAGCGCATTGGTGCCGTGTTCGGCCAGCGCAGCCAACTGAACTGGGACCTCCGCCTAGGCGAGTCCTACGAGCTATTCAAGCGGATCTACCGCATTGCCGACACCGACTTCGACCGGAGCCTAGCTGAACTTTGCGAGGTTCTCGGCATCGGCGACCTCCTCGACACACCCGTGCGGCAGATGTCCCTGGGGCAACGCATGCGCGGGGAGCTGGCCGGTGCCATGCTGCACGAGCCGGACATCCTGTTTCTCGACGAGCCTACGATAGGCATGGACATCGAGGTAAAAGCGGCAATTCGGGCCTTCATCCGCGACATCAACCAGCGCCGGCGCACCACCGTGCTCCTCACCACGCACGACCTAGACGACGTGGAAGAACTCTGCGAGCGACTCATCATCATCAACCAGGGACGCATCATCGAAGACGGGCCACTAGCGGCGCTCATCGACTCGATCACCCCACACCGCTATCTGATCGTCGAGTGCGACCCCAGCGCCGGAGAGCCGCTAACTGGCTTCGCCCACGCCCACGCAGAGATCCTCGAACGGCGAGACCGTATCGTCCGCATCCGCTTTGCGCGGAGCGAGGTGTCGGCGTCGGCGCTCATCTCGGAACTGTCGGCCCGCTACCCAGTGCGCGACGTGTCCGTCCAAGATCCCGACATTGAGGACGTGATTCGCACGGTGTATGGGCGCGACGTGGGGGGCTAGATGCAGTCAGCTAGCTCTAGCTGATCGATTCAGTTACTCAAATACCCGAGGAGTTAAGAGGGTTGCGGTCGGCCTACCATTGGCCCATGCAAAAGGCACTTGCGATTGCGTTCGCAAGTGCCTTTTGCTTTCTAGGTAATCCCTGTAAAAATCAGCTACCGATGCGAATGCGATTGATCGCCCGCGCCAACGCCGCCTGCGCCCGCGCTACGTCAATTTGCTCCTCCTGCGCCCGCGCCAATCGTTCCTCGGCGCGCTGCCGCGCAGACTCGGCCCGCTCAACGTCGATCTCCTCGACGCGTTCAGCCGTCTCGGCCAGCACCGCAACCTGCTCGCGCCCAACCTCGACAAAACCGCCGCTGATGGCCATTTGGACCTCATTGCCATCCTCCTCGACAAACCGCAACTGCCCTATCTGCAACGAGGTCAAAAGCGGCACGTGTCCGGCGAGGACGCCAAAACTCCCCTCGCTACCGGGCGCTTGCAGGCTGGCTACCTGACCCGAGTAAGCCACCCGCTCTGGCGTGACGACCTCTAAGGAGAAGGCGGGCATGGACTAAAGGTCCTTGGCGGCTTCAAGGGCCTGTTCGATGTTGCCGACGAGGAAGAAGGCGAGTTCGGGCACGTCGTCGTACTCGCCATCAACCAGCCCCTTAAAACCGCGGATCGTGTCTTCGATTTTGACGTATTCGCCCGGCTTGCCGGTGAATGCCTCGGCCACGTGCATGGGCTGGGTGAGGAAGAACTGGATCTTGCGCGCTCTCGATACAATCAGCTTGTCCTCGTCCGACAGTTCGTCAATGCCTAAAATGGCGATGATCTCGCGCAGGTCGCGGTAGCGCTGTAAGACCTCTTGGACGCGCTGGGCGACCTGATAATGCTCTTCGCCGACCGCGCGCGGGTCGAGGAGGCGCGACGAGGAGGCGAGGGGATCGACCGCAGGGTATAGCCCTTGATCGGCCAAGGAGCGCTCCAGCACGATGCGGCCGTCGAGGTGGGCGAAGGCCGAGACCACGCCCGGATCTGTATAGTCGTCAGCTGGCACGTAAATGGCTTGCACCGACGTGATTGAGCCGTTCTTGGTGGTAGTAATCCGCTCCTGCAGGGCACCCATCTCGGTCGCCAGCGTCGGCTGATACCCCACGGCCGAAGGCATGCGGCCCAGTAGCGCCGAGACCTCGGCACCGGCGAGGATGAAGCGAAAGATATTATCGACAAAGAACAGCACGTCTTGGCCGGCCTCGTCGCGGAAGTGTTCGGCAATAGTCAGCCCGGTGAGGGCGATGCGCTGGCGCGCACCGGGCGGCTCGTTCATCTGCCCAAAGACCATGGCCGTCTTGTCGATAACGCCCGATTCTTCCAATTCGCCCAGCAAGTCATTGCCCTCGCGCGTGCGCTCGCCTACGCCAGCGAAGACCGAATAGCCGCCGTGCCCAGAGGCCACATTGTTGATCAGCTCGGTGAGAATGACCGTCTTGCCGACCCCAGCGCCCCCGAAAAGCCCCAGCTTGCCGCCGCGGGCAAACGGGCAGATCAAATCAAGGACCTTCAGACCGGTCTCCAGCATTTCGTCTGCGGTGACTTGGTCTTCGTGGGCCGGGGCTGGACGGTGCAAGGGCATTTGGGGTACTTCGTCGCTGAGCGCACCTTTGCCGTCGATTGGCTCGCCGATGACGTTGAAGAGGCGGCCGAGCACTTCCTCGCCCACCGGAACTTGGATCGGACCGCCGCTATCAACTACCCGCGCACCGCGCGTCAAACCATCGGTAGAATCCATCGCGACACAGCGCACCGCGTGCTCGCCCAAGTGCTGCTGTACTTCGAGCACGAGACGCTCCTCCGTAGGGCGGTCTTCGGGTGCCACTTCGAGGGCGTTGTAGATGGGCGGCAGTTCCTGCCCGGCGAAATCGACATCAATGACGACGCCGATGATTTCTTTGATTGTTCCTTCTTTCATTTTTACCTCGCGTAGTAAACAGCGCTATTGAGCCACAGCATTGGCACCGCCGATAATGTCCATCAATTCGAGGGTTATCGAGGCCTGCCGCTCCTTGTTCATTTCGCGGGTCAGATCCTCGATCATGTCTCTGGCGTTTTTGGTGGCGTTGTCCATCGCCATCATCTGGGCGGCGAAAAAGCCCACATTTGACTCCAGCAGAGCGCGCCATACCTGAAAGTTGATCTGACGCTCAACCAAAGTGCCTAACAAGACCTCAGGCGATGGCTCGAAAGCGTACTTGGCACTTTCACCTGTTTCCTCTTCGGGCGCGATGGGCAGGAGCTGGCGGACGGTGGGCACTTGGGAAGTAACAGAGGAGTATTCGCTATAGCAGAGCAACACCCGATCGGTCTGGCCAGTGACAAAGCGACTCGTTAGATCCTGAGCTATATCCACGACGCGAACTAACTCGAGCTGGTTGAACACATCGGCGTGATGGCGGGAGATTGAGTACCCGCGATGGCTGAAGAAGTCCCAGCCCTTGTTGCCGATGGTGATCAACTCAGGTTGGGCGTCCACATACTCGTCCAACTCGTCCTGAACCCGACGGCACAGGTTGGTGTTAAAGGCACCGCAGAGACCGCGATCGGAGGTTATGACCACCAGCGCAACGCGCTGGACCGGGCGAACCGCAAAGAGCGGCTGCTCGTAGGCATCGACGCTCTGGTGCAGCGCTTTCAGTACTTGGTCCAGTCGCTGGGCGTACGGCCGGGCGGCTAAAATCGCCGCCTGAGCGCGGCGCATCTTGGCCGCGGCCACCATCTGCATGGCGTTGGTGACGCGCTGGATATTGGTGATGCTGGCGACGCGCGTCCTGAGTTCGCGAAGGGTCGCCACCGCTTAGTCGCCTCCCGCAGAGGGACGGAAGCCGCCCTTGAACTCTTCGACCGCCGCGTCGAGCTTTTCCCTAGTTTCGTCACTCAAATCGCGACTCTCGTAGATCTCCTTCATAAGCTCGGACTGGTGATCCCGCATGTAGGCCAGCAACTCGGCCTCAAAGCGGCCTAGGTCGGCCGTGGGCAGATCGAGTACGTGGTCGATGATCGACAGCGAAACCGTCAGTTCGGCCAGCGACTGCGGGGAGAACTGATCCTGCTTGAGGATTTCCATCAGCTTCTCGCCGCGGTTGAGCAGATTGCGCGTGCCTTGGTCCAAGCCCGAAGTGCCGAATTGAGCGAACGCCTTGACTTCGTTGTAGCGCGAAATATCGCCCTTGATGGTCCTGGCCACTGCTTTCATCGCCCTAGTCTGGGCATCGCTGCCCACGCGCGACACCGAGGCTCCCACGTCCATGGCCGGCCTGTTGCCCGAGTAGAACAACTCGGGCTTGAGCAGGATCTGGCCATCGGTAATCGAAATGACGTTGGTGGGTATAAAAGTCGATACGTCGCCTTCGAGAATCTCGATAATCGGCAGGGCCGTCAGCGATCCACCGCCCTTCTCATCGCTCATCTTGGCAGCGCGCTCCAATAGGCGCGAGTGCAAGTAGAACACATCGCCCGGATAGGCTTCGCGGCCCGGGGGCCGGCGCAAAATAAGCGACATCTCGCGGTAGGCCCAAGCCTGTTTGGACAGATCGTCGTAGATGATCAGGGCGTGCTGACCATTGTCGCGGAAGTACTCGCCCATCGAAGCACCAGCATAGGGTGCCAAAAACTGCAAAGGTGCCGGATCGGACGCCGTGGCCGAGACCACGATAGTGTATTCCATGGCACCATTGGCCTCGAGTTCGGCCACCAACTTGGCCACGGTCGAAGCCTTCTGGCCGATGGCCACGTAGATGCACTTGACGTCTTGGTCGCGCTGGTTGATGATGGTGTCAACGGCAATGGCCGTCTTGCCCGTCTGGCGGTCGCCGATGATCAACTCGCGCTGGCCGCGGCCGATGGGAACGGTCGAGTCGATGATTTTAATGCCCGTCTGCAGGGCCTCACTGACCGGCTGGCGATCGATCACGCCCGGGGCTTTGCGCTCGACCGGCACGCTCTCGTCCGCTTGGATGTCGCCCTTGCCGTCAATGGGCATGCCCAAAGGATTGACGACCCGGCCCAAGAGAGCCTCGCCCACCGGCACTTCGACGATGCGGTCGGTGCGCTTTACTTGGTCGCCTTCGTTGATCAGGGTATCCTCGCCGAAGAGCACACAGCCGACGTTGTCTTCTTCGAGGTTGAGAGCCATGCCCATGATGCCGTGCGGGAATTCCACCAATTCGGTGGCCCGCACATTGCTCAGACCGTGGACGCGGGCCGTGCCATCGCCGACGTAGAGCACTGTGCCCGTCTCGAATACGTCTATTTCTTTTTCAAAGCCCAGTAGCTGTTGCTTGAGAATTTGGGAAATCTCATCGGGCTGAACCATCGTTTCAGTGGCCATAAATCCTCCTGCTGACTAACCGGCCAGACGCGCTTGTAGGCGCTCTAGATAGGTGTTCACACTGCCGTCGAATACGGTGTCGCCGACGCGGACGACCGCTCCACCGCGCAAACTGGCATCGACTTGGACATCCAAGCGCACGGTGCGGCCGCTGCGGTGTTCTAAGCGCTCCCGCAGGTGCTGGCATTGCTCTTCACTCAACGCCACAGCCGAGCGCACCTCAGCGCTGATTATGCCCTCGCGCTCGGCAACTTGGTCGAGAAAATTGCCGAGTGCCGCGCCGATAATAGAAGCGCGGCCCCTGACAGCCATGAGCCGGAGAAAATTCAGGGTCAGCATCTCGACCTTGCCGCTGAAGAGCTCCCGCAGGACATTGGCTTGCGCTTGGCTGTCGGCTAGAGAATTGGCCAAAAACTCGGCCAGCTCGCCGGATTGGCGCACGGTCTCCAAAAGCCGCTCGACGTCGCCCTGCACCGCTGCAGTCGCGCCCGTTTCATCGGCGGCCTCCAGCAGCGTAACCGCATAGCGTCGCACTACTTCGGGTGCGTTCATTGTCCTGCTCGCACGATGGCGTTCAATTGGATTCGGGAATTCTGGCTATAAAGTCATCGACGAGGCCGCGGTTTTTCTCGTCATCCAAATTGGCGTCGATCAGCGCACCAGCGGCTTGAACCGCAAGATGGGCCGTCTCGCGGCGCAGCTCGGCGATGGCGGCGCGCTTCTCGCTTTCGATACTGGTTCGCGCTTGGTCGAGCATCCGCTCCGCCTCTTCCCGCGCTTGGGAGACGATTGTCTGCCGCACGTTCGCCCCAGCCTCGCGGGCCTCGGCGACGATCTTTCGCGCCTCTTCATCGGCCGCGGCGAGCTTTTGCCTATGCTCGCGCAAGACCTCCTCGGCCTCTTGGCGCGCCTGCTCAGCCGTAGCGATAGCGTCGCTGATCCGTTTCTCGCGCTCGTCGAGGGCCGTCAAAAGGTGGGGCCAAGCGAACTTTTTGAGGACCAAAAGCACCACCAAAAAGGTGATGATCGTCCATATTATGAGCCCCTCATGGGGATCGAGTAACATAGCGCTTGCGCTACTTGGTCAGCACGATCAGCAGGCAAAACACCTCGCCGATCAGGGCCACGCCTTCGACCAGAGCGGCCGTCAGGATCATGTTAGTGCGGATATCACCTACGGCTTCGGGCTGGCGGGCGACGCCCTCCAATGCTTTACCGGCCAGCAGGCCGATGCCCAAACCTGCGCCAATAGCGCAAAGCCCCATGCCAATTCCGGCACCCATGTACGCAAATTCCATAGCCAAATACTCCCTCTTGTGAACGGTGTGAACCCCTGCTAATGGTCTGGATGAGCAGCCATGCTAATAAAGACCGTCGATAGCAGGGTAAAGACAAAAGCTTGGACGAATCCCACGAAAATTTCGAGCATGTAAATCGCCACGGCAAAGGGCACAGAGCCAATGGCGATCCACTCACTTTGCAGAATGGAAATCAAGCCCAAGAAAACCAAAATCGCCACGTGGCCGCCGGTCATATTGGCGAAAAGACGCACGCACAAAGCGAAAGGCTTGACCAACAAACCAATCAATTCTACGGGAATCAAAATGATGAGCAGCACGGGCGGCACCCCGGAAGGGATCAGGCTCTTGAAGTAGCCGAACAATCCGTTGTTGGCAATGCCGGCCCCTAGCATGACCAAAAAGGAGCAGAGGGCCAGACCCGCCGTGACGCTGATGTTGCCAGTGGCTGTAGCACTGTAGGGAACTAGTCCCAGCAGGTTGCAAAATAGGATGAAAAAGAAGAGCGTCAGCAAAAAAGGCAGATACTTTTTGCCGTCCTCGCCCATGATGGGCAATACGACCTCATCGCGCAGGAAGAGAACGATGGCTTCGAAGAAATTGGCCAGCCCCGAAGGCACGGTGCGCGGCTTGCGGAAGGCTCTAAGCATGAGCACTATGAGCAGGATGCTCGCCACCCACATAATCACTACGTGCCGGGTGATGGAGAGGTCGATGCCGAAAAGCTCTAGCGAAGGAAGAGAAACTTTGCCTGCGAGCAGATGATGAAAATCGACAAAGGGCAATTCAATATAGGGACTATCTAAAATGTGCCCTATGATATCTACTTGCGCATTTGCGGCATCTGCCGCCTGCGTTTCGCCAGCCATGTACTGCCTTGTGAAATATCCAAAAATAGGAAGGGAATCTGTCGCAGTAACTAACCAAATAAATTAATTAGGCCGCAAATTTCTGTCAACACCTCACGGGCGCTTCTAGCGCTTTGAACGGCCTTGTAATTTGAGTACGTAAAAAATTTCAAATGCGAGAAAAAGCAAGTACGCAGCCACTAGCGCGACGAAGTAACTTTCGGTATGGATTTCAGCCCATCTGAGCACCACTACCGACAGGACGGCCACCGCGATCAAGCGCGCGATCATCCCCCCGAAAAAGGCGATCACAAAGGTCTGCATACCCTGGCCCCATCCCCAGCGAATCGCCGCCAGCGCGAGCGCGCCATTAACCCCGGCGACCGCCAAGCCAGCGACTATGCTGTCCCAACTCACGGTCCGTTCTCCCGCTTGCGCCGCTCATCTAAGTCCATCAGCGTCCGATAGAGTTTGTAAAATCCACCACCCGCGCCGAGCAGGGTGCCCAATACGAGAAAGAGTGGCGTAGTTGCAAATTTGTCGTCGAGCCACCAGCCGAGAAACACAAAGATCAAGATCGTCGCTGCGAATTGAATCCCTAGACTGACGTAAGGACCGATTTCCGCGTATGCCCCGGTCTTTTTTTTGGCGACCATATTCTCTACGAGCAAAGAAAAACGGCGGACCACCGTCCGCCGCTATATCAAAGCTGCTAGCAATACTTAGTTCTTCTCCGACTCGGCATCCCCGCACGAGCCGGGAGCCTGACCGCACTCGCACATAGGCTCGCCCAACGCATCGCGCATAGTACCCAGCCCTCCGCACGAGCCTTGGAGGCGACGATTGCTGAAGATCACGCCGACGGCCATGGCGGCCATGATTAGTCCAAAAACAGCGAAAGCGGCAATAAGCGTGCTCATAGTCATCTTGCATTCCTCCCGACTTAAAACTCGTCGAAGCGAATCATTTCCTCTTCAATGCCTAAATCGTCGAGCATCCCGAGCGCGGATTGGAGCATCAGCGGCGGGCCGCACAGGTAATACTCGACGTCTTCAGGGGCGAGATGATCCTTGAGATAATGGTCGTACACCACCTGGTGAATAAAACCCACATAGCCGTCCCAATTGTCCTCTGGCCGCGGCTCGGACATGGCGATGTGAAAGGTGAAGTTGGGAAACTCCTCTTCAATTTTGCGGAAGTGGTCCTCGTAGAAGACCTCGTTGGGATTGCGCGCCCCGTACCAATAGGACACCTTGCGTCCCGTCTTGAGCGTGTGGAACAGATGGTATAGATGCGAGCGCAAAGGCGCCATGCCCGCGCCACCGCCGATATAGACCATCTCGCGGTCGGTTTCCTGAATGAAAAATTCGCCGAACGGCCCTGAGATCGTCACCATGTCCCCCGGCTTGCGGCTGAACACATAAGAAGAGGCAATGCCGGGCGGCACATCCTCCCAGCCGCCCTTTTCGCGGTCGGGCGGCGGGGTGGCGATGCGGATGTTGAGCATGATAATGTCGCCCTCGGCCGGGTGATTGGCCATTGAATAGGCGCGAAAGACAGGCTCCGTATTGACCAGCTTGAAGTCCCAGACGTTGAAGCGATCCCAATCGGGGTGGAAGCGCTCGTCAATGCCCTCAAAGTCCTTGAAGTCGCACTCAAAGGGCGGCACTTCGATCTGGATAAAGCCGCCGGGCTGGAAATCCAGCGTCTCGCCCTCGGGGAGCTTGACGACAAATTCCTTGATAAAGGTCGCCACATTGTCGTTGGATACTACTTCGCACTCCCACTTTTTGACCGAGAACACTTCGGGCGGCACTTCGATCTTCATGTCTTGCTTGACGTTGACCTGGCAAGAGAGCCGCACGCCCTCGCGCGCCTCGTGCTTGGTAATGTGGCTGGTCTCGGTCGCCAAGATATCGCCACCACCTTCGTAGATATTCACCTTGCACTGGGCGCAGGTGCCGCCGCCGCCGCAGGCCGAAGACACGAAGACCTCGTTGTCGGCCAACACGTTGAGCAGCTTGCCCCCAGCCGGAACGGAGAGAGCCTTGCTCTCGTCGTCGTTGATGAGGATTCGCACGTTGCCGCTGGGCACCAGCCGGGAGCGGGCTACCAAGATGATGGTTACCAAGGCCAGCACTACGCCGGTGAACATGCCGACGCCGGAAATAACTTCAGTCATAAGACGCTCTTTCCTTCTATAGCTGAATACCGGAAAAGGACATAAAGGCCAAAGACATCAGGCCCACCGTAATAAAGGTAATCCCGAGGCCGCGCAGCCCTGGCGGCACGTCGCTGTACTTCATCTTCTCGCGGATGCCCGCCAGCGCGACGATGGCCAACGCCCAGCCGAAGCCGGAACCAAAGCCAAAGACCACGCTCTCGCCGAGGTTGTAATCGCGCTCGACCATGAACAGCGAACCGCCCAGAATCGCGCAATTGACGGTAATCAAGGGCAGGAAAATGCCCAGCGCATTGTAGAGGGCCGGCACGAACTTGTCGAGAAACATCTCGAGGATCTGCACCATCGCGGCGATAATGCCGATGTAGCTAATCAGCCCCACAAAGGTCAGATCCACTCCACTCAAGCCCGCCCACGCCAGGGCGTCTTCCTTGAGCAGGTACTGGTAGATTAGGTTATTGGCTGGAACGGTAACCGTCTGCACCACGATTACGGCGATCCCAAGCCCGAACGCCGTCTGCACCTCCTTGGAGACCGCTAGAAAAGTGCACATCCCCAAAAAGAAGGCCAGCGCCATGTTCTCGACGAACACGGACTTCATAAATATGCTCAGATAGGCTTCGACCATGTCCGGTTACTCCTTCTCGACCTGCTTGGGTTTCCAAGTCCTGAGCGCCCATATAAACAAGCCAATGATGAAAAACGCACTCGGCGGCAAGAGCATCAGGCCGTTGGGCGCGTACCAACCTCCCTCGGCGGCCAATGCAAACATTGGTACCCCAAAGAGCGAACCCGACCCGAATAGCTCGCGCAATATGCCGACGACCAGCAGAATGACGCTGTAACCCAAGGCATTGCCCAAGCCGTCGAGAAAGCTCAGTCCAGGACCATTCTGCGAGGCGAAAGCCTCGGCCCGCCCCATGATGATACAGTTGGTGATAATCAGGCCGACGAAGACCGAGAGCTGTTTGCTGATATCAAAGGCATAGGCGCGCAGGAACTGATCGACGATAATCACCAGCGAGGCAATGATCGTCATCTGCACGATAATGCGGATATTGGCCGGGATGTAGTTGCGGATCACGCTGACGGCCATGTTGGAACAACAGAGCACGAAAATGACCGCCAAGCACATGGTGACGGTGGTCTCCAGCTTGGTCGTCACCGCCAGTGCCGAGCATATGCCGAGGCTCAGCAAGGCAATGGGATTGGAGTCAAAGAGCGGCCTGAATAGGACGTCTCTTGGTTTATCAGCCATTTTAACTAACTCCTCGTTCTTTGAGCTTGGCCAGATACGGCCCAAAGGACTCCGCACCCAGCCAATAGCGCAGCATGTCCCTGACGCCGCGCGAGGTAATAGTGGCACCCGACAGCCCATCGACCTGATACTGGGTTTCGGGCCGTCCCTGGACGACCTTACCCCTGATCACCTCGATGCGCACGGCACCGCTTTCGTCGAAGGCCTTTTTGCCGTCCCATAGGGCCTTCCAGCTAGGGTTATCGACCTCGCCCCCCAAACCCGGAGTCTCGGCGTGCTCGTAGTAAACCAGCCCGCGGATGGTATTGAGGTCCCTAGCATCGAGGGCCACAAATCCATAGAGCGTTGACCACAGCCCTAAGCCGTGGACGGGCAAAATGACCTTTTTGATCTTGCCCTTCTGCGAGACCAAGTACACCGAGGCATGGAGCGCGCGGCGTTTGACGTTGGCAATATCCACATCGTCCGGTACCACCTCGCTCTGCGCCGGGTCCTTGGCCGCCCGCCGCTGGTCGTACTCAATCGGGTCAACGCCATCGACGTATTCCCCAGTCGCCAAATCGACGACGCGGGTATTTATGTTTTGATATAACTCATCGATGCGCTCGCCGCTGGCGACCTCACCGGATTTCAGCAGACCGGCGGCCATCAGAATATTGCGCTTCTTGTCGAGCGTCTTGTTGACCGCTTGGGTCGGCCGCAGGGACACCGCCGCCGCCGATACCAACACCGAGCAGACGAGGCAAACGCCGAGTGCCACGCCGAATGTTCTACCTACCGAATCGTTAGCCACTTTGTCTATCTCTCCTAAGAACTGACGGCGGTGCGGGCCAGCCGGCGCTTGATGTTGGCTTGTATTGCCACGTAATCGATCGCGGGCGCGAAGACATTGCCAAAGAGAATGGCCAGCATTACGCCCTCGGGAAAGGCTGGGTTGATCACGCGAATCAGCACGGTCATAAATCCTATGAGCGCCCCGTACGCCCAACGACCGGCCGGAGTCATGGTCGCCGACACCGGATCCGTCGCCATATAGACGCAGCCAAAGGCATATCCGCCCAGCACCAAATGCCAACTCGCGTCCATCCCGAACATCGGGTTGGTATCGCTGCCAATCGCGTACAGCAATTCGGCGCATACGACCGTGGCCGCCGTCATGCTGAGGATAATTTGCCAAGAGCCGACCCTAGTTGCGATGAGGATGGCTGCGCCGATCAGACAGGCTAGGGTCGATGTTTCGCCCATGGACCCGGGGATCGTGCCCAAGAAGGCCTGCATCCAAGTCACCGTACTGGTAACGGCCGCCATGCCATCGGCCGCCGCAGCTCCCAGCGGGGTAGCGTACGTAAAGCCATCGACCGCGACCCAGACCGCATCACCGGTGATCTCGACGGGATACGCAAAATAGAGGAAAGCCCGCCCGGTCAGCGCTGGATTGAGAAAATTCTTGCCGGTGCCACCAAAGACCTCTTTGCCTATCACCACGCCGAAACTGATGCCAATGGCCACCTGCCACAGGGGGATCGTCGGCGGCAGGGTCAAGGGAAAGAGCATGCCCGTGACCAAGAAGCCCTCGTTGATCTCGTGCTTGCGAACCATCGCAAAAAGCCCCTCCCACAAACCACCCACCATATTGCACACCAAAAAGACTGGAAAGAAATAGAGGAAGCCGTGGAATACGTTGGCCAACGGGTTACTGGGATTGTAGCCGATGCCGAGGATGTCGATGATTATCCCACGCCATTCGCCCGTTGTGGCCGCCCCCATCTGCTGCATAGCCGAGTTGATCTGATAGCCCGTGTTCCACATAGCCATGAAGATGCAGGGAACGAGCGCGACGACGACCGTAATCATGGTGCGCTTGAGGTCAATGCCGTCGCGCACATGTGTCGGCCCCTCCGTGACGCGACCGGGCGTATATAAAAATGTATCGGCTGCCTCGTATAGAGCGTAGAACTTTTCCAGCCGTCCCCCCTTGTGGAAGAGGGGCTCGGCTTGGTCGAGCAGATCTCGCAAAACCTTCATTGAATGCGTCTATCCTTCTCTTTCAATTCTGTCCAAATTGCGCCGCAGCATGGGCCCGTATTCGTACTTGCCGGGACACGCGAAAGTACACAGCCCCAAGTCCTCCTCGTCTAGCTCTAGACAGCCGAGGGCTTGGGCGCGGTCCGTATCCTCGACAATGAGCGCGCGAAGGAGAAAGGTCGCGAGGATGTCCAACGGCATCACCTGCTCGTACGAGCCGATCGGCACCATGGCCCGGTCGCTGCCCTCGGTGGAAGTAGTAAAGTCGAATAACCGGCTGGGTAGCAGCTTGGAGGCAAAGACATTCTTGATGGAAAACTTATCGACGCCCGGTTTCTGCCACCCTAAGAACTCGCGCTCGCGGCCCTCGGCGAGCACCGAGACCTGCGCGTGGTAGCGACCGAGAAAGTCCAAGGGGCCGGACGCTACTCGACCCGCTAGCACCGACCCGGTAATGACCCGATTCTCGCCCGGCTTGAGCTGGCCCGCTGTCAGTTCGCTCAGGCAGGCCCCTTGGCGAGTGCGCAACAGGCGCGGCTGCTCCACTTGGGGGCCGCCCAAAGCCACGACGCGCTCGGTCCACAACGAGCCGGTGGCAAAGAGCTTACCGCAGGCTATCACGTCTTGGTAGCCAATGTACCAGACCGTCTTGGCCGCGCCGACTGGATCGAGAAAGTGGATGTGGGTGCCGGGCAATCCCGCGGGATGCGGGCCGGCAAATTCGACGACTTGGGCACCGTCGGCTGAGATGCTCCCACCGGGGGCCTTGCACACATAGACCAGCCCATCGGTGAGCTTGCCCAGTATGGTCAGACCCCGGGCGAAATCGTCTTCGTACTCGCGGAGCACGACTTGGGGATCGGCCGCGAGGGGACTGGTGTCCATCGCGGTGACGAAAATCGAGTGCGGCGTGCTGTCGGGTACGGGCACTTTGCTGTAGGGCCGCGTGCGCAGCGCAGTCCAAAGGCCGGACGCCACCAAGGTCTCGCGCACCTGCTCGCGGCTTAGCTGGTCGGGTGCCGTGCGCGTGTGCTGCTCAAAGCGCTCTTCCTCGTCTCCGGCGACCTCAATGACGACCGAGAGCAAGGCGCGTTTGGCCCCGCGATGGACGCTGATCACTTTGCCGCTCGCCGGCGACGTATAGCGCACACCAGGAAGCCTCTTGTTTTCGAAGAGCAACTGCCCTTTTTTGACCGAATCGCCCTCATTTACGGCCATCGTCGGCCGCAGGTCGATGGTGTCCGGTCCTAAGATGGCCACCTTCCCAATTGCTGGGCCATCGTCGATCACTTGCTCCGGCGCACCAGTAATGGGCAGGTCCAATCCTTTTTTTATTGCAATTTTACTACTGGCCATTATGCGTGCTACGCGATCCCCTTTCAAAAGTAAATATCACTAAACTGGCCGGTTTAAGCCAGCCAGCCTCACCTGTTAAGGAAAATAGGACACAGATTCGCCACCGAAGAGTCTTTATGTCTCATAATCGGCCAGATATCAAAGCGCGGGCGCGCCGTCCAGCCCGTTTACCTCCGCAAACAGCCTAGAAATAAAAGCCAAGAAACGCGATGGAGCAAGACATTTGCGCGTCAGACGCGGGCTAGACCTTGCCAAACCGGGTGAAACCTCGGATTTTAGACGCTCATCCACCAAACTGATCGAGGAATTATGAACCTGAATGCGCCTGCAACGCGCGAGGAAATCGTCGCCCTCTACAAAAGCCCCATACTCGACCTTGTGTACCGCGCCGCAACCGTCCACCGCGAGCACCACGATCCGCGGCAAGTACAAGTCTGCACCCTGCTTTCGATCAAGACCGGCGGCTGCCCTGAAAATTGCAGCTATTGCTCGCAATCGGCCCACTTTGATACGGGCCTCGAACGCCAAGACCTGCTATCGCTGGATGCCGTGCGCGAGGCCGCCGAGTGCGCAGCAGCAGCCGGTAGCACGCGCTTCTGCATGGGTGCGGCCTGGCGTCAAGTCCGCGACGGCGCGGAATTTGATCGCGTGTTGGACATGGTGCGCACAGTCGCTGCCACCGGCATGGAGGTCTGCTGCACGTTGGGCATGCTCACCGCCGACCAAGCCCGCCAGTTGCGAGAAGCCGGCCTCCACGCGTACAACCACAACTTGGACACTGGGGAAGACTACTACTCCGAAATCGTCTCCACCCGCACCTATCGCGACCGTATCGAAACCCTAGGCCACGTCGGCCGCGCCGGGATATCGGTCTGCTGCGGCGGCATCTTGGGCATGGGCGAAAGCGAAGAAGACCGCATCGACCTGCTCTGCGCGCTCTTGCAACTACCAACGCCACCGGAATCCATACCGGTCAACTCCTTAGTACCCATCGACGGCACGCCGCTCGGCGACCGCGAAAAAGTGACCGCGTGGGAGCTCGTCCGCATGATCGCCAGCGCTCGTATCCTCTTTCCCGAGGCCATGGTGCGCCTCTCGGCTGGCCGCGACCAGCTCTCGACAGCCGAACAAGCCCTGTGCTTTTTGGCCGGAGCCAATTCCATCTTCTCGGGCGACCGCCTGTTGACAACTCCCCATCCCGGCACTGACGCCGATCAAGCCCTCTTCGACCTGCTCGACTTAGAAGCGCGGCCGCCGCAAAGCGCTTCAGAGCGCGTCGATCAACTCGCAGAAGCAGTCGTAGATCGAGGCTAGCTGAGGTCGCTCAATGCAGTAGGGCGGCAGCACGTACACGCTATTGCCCAGTGGCCGCAGCAGGAATCCCCGCGCCAAAAATTGCTCCCTCAGCAGCGGCCCCACCTCGTGCAGGTATCCTTCCTCGCCTTCGACAATCACGTCCGCTGCCACAATCGTACCGCACACCCGCACCCGCCTGAGCTGTGGGTGGCTGCGCAGCCGCACCACTTCCTCGCGCTGCCAAGTCGCTAGCCGACGAAAAGGCTCCCCAGCCAGCAAATCCAGCGAGGCCAGTGCAGCCGCGCACCCCAAGGGATTGGCCGTATAGGAGTGCCCGTGATAGAAGGCTTTAGCCGGGTCATCGTGATAGAAAGCCGAGAAAATCCGCTCGCTGCAAACAGTGGCCGCCATGGGCAGAAAGCCGCCGGTCAGCCCCTTGGCCAAGCAGATGATATCCGGTTGGGTCGCGGCTTTCTCACAGGCGAAGAGCGCTCCAGTGCGCCCAAATCCGGTCAGCACTTCGTCGTAAATGGCCAACACATCCCATTGGCGCAAAAGCGCCTGCACGGCCGCGAGAAAGTGCGGGCGGCACATCCGCATGCCCCCAGCGCCCTGCACTAGCGGCTCAAGTATCATGGCTGCGTACTGTCCAGAATGGCGCGTCAACAGCTCCTCCAGCCGCGCAAGTGCCCGCGCCTCTTTGGCCTCTACCTCCCCATCGCCCTCCCAAGTAGCCGGAAAGGGCACGGCGTCCGTCGGAAAGAGCAAGTCGGCAAAAGGGCGCGTAAAAAGCGAGCGTTCCCCCACTGACATCGCCCCGAGCGTGTCGCCGTGATAGGCCCCCTCAAAACGCAGAAAGCGCGTGCGATCTCGCTCGCCCTGATTGCGCCAAAACTGATAGGCCAGCTTGAGCGCGACTTCCACGGCCGTCGAGCCGTCGTCCGAGTAGAAAACCCACTTTAGCGGCGCGGGCAGGGCATCCACCAGCCGCCGGGCCAACTCTTCGGAGGGGCGATGGGTAAATCCGGCCGCTATTACCTGTTCTAATTCTTTAGCCTGCGCGGCCACCGCGGCGGCGATCTCGGGCTGGCCGTGGCCGTGCAAGGTCACCCACCAACTCGAAATGCAGTCGAGGATCTGCCGACCATCCTCCAACTCTAGCACGGCCCCGCGACCAGCGCGAACCTGCTGCACCGGCAACGCCGCCTTCATCTGGGTAAAAGGCGACCACACGTGGGAAGTACGCTCAGTCATGGCGGCCAAAATAGCGGGCAAAAAGCGCCCGGACCTTGGCGGGCGACAGCTCTACCCGGCGGTCGATTGCAGCGAGCACAGGGACCTTTCCGTAGTGCGCGATAGCTTGGCAGTTGGCTGGGTTGGAAGGACCGTTGACCACCACGCCCAAGAGCGGGCAACCTCGGCGGCGCAATTGGTCCAGCGTCAATAGCGTGTGATTGATGGTGCCCAACTCGCTGCGTGCCACCACCAGCACCGGCAGCCCCAGATCGACCATCAGATCGACCATCAGGTGCCGGTCGTCGAGCGGCACCATAACTCCGCCCGCCCCTTCGACGATCAAGCGTTTTTGCACGGGCAGCGCAAAGCGGCTCATCTCGATCTGCACACCCTCGCGCCGGGCCGCCTCGTGCGGCGACAGAGGTTCGCGCAAGCGATAGGTCTCCGGCAGGACGCGCTCGGCTGGCAGACCAGTGACGCGCCGCAGCCAATCGGCGTCCGCATCGGCCCCGCTTTGCACGGGCTTCCAATAGGCGGCCTCTAGTCCCACGGCTAGCAGTGCCGCGACATAGGACTTGCCAACGCCCGTATCCGTGCCGGTGACGAACAAGCGCGGGGGAAATTCAGCCGCCACAATCCCTCGCTTTCTCGACGGCTAAATAATGAATAGCGCACGTGATCTCCACGCCGTTGGGACAGTCGCGATCCCAGTCGTGCAAGAACTGGCGCAATTGCGCTGGGCCGAGGGCACTCAGCCGCGCCGACGTGTGGGCTCCCGTGCCCTTGAAGTGACGCAAAAAGGTGCGCGCGGTCGGAAAGCGCAGTGCAATCACCTGCTCCCATTGGCGCACGGCAACCGACTCAGTGGCAAATACGCGGGCAACGGACGCTGAGTCGGGCAAGGCGTTGGCGCTACAGGGGATGCCTTGGCGCACACATTGGCTGTGCCATTCGGCGTATGAGCCCGTCCCCGGATAGGAACAGAGCAATCGCCCGCCGGGTTTGAGTGCGGTCAATAGCTGCTGTAGCCCAACGCGCAAATCGGCGAACCAGTGCACCACAAAGCTGGCGCAGATCAAGGCGTAGCGTCCCTCGCTTCCTAACTGCTCCCCATCCAAGACTCGGTAGCAGATGTCTGGATGGGCGGTCTCGGCGGCCATTTTCTGCCGACAATGCGCGACCATGGCTGGCGCAAGGTCGGTCAACTCCAAGCGCCGCTCGTGGAAAAGCGCGGCCAAGGATGCGCTTAAAAAGCCCGTGCCGCAACCGATTTCGAGCACTGGGCCTTCTACTAGGTCTTCGGCGCACTCGGCAGCACATTTAGCCAAAGTAGCAGCCCCAGCGCGCTGTTCTTCGGCATGGCAGTCGTACGTCGAGGCGCTACGGGAGAAATTCTCCACGACGCGCGCTTTGAAACTCGCTTCCGTCATACAGGCCGCATCCCGCGCCAAGCCCGTTCAATTCGTTCCCAACACGCGCGGGGATGCGTCAGGGGCAGCGCGTGACCTGCCTCCGCGACGATGGCAAGCGCGCTATTGGGCAGCATCTCGCGCAACTCCTCGGCCCGCTCCACGGGCACCACGCGATCGCGGCTGCCGTGCAAAATGAGCACCTGTGCTGCAGCCGGTATCGCGCTTAGTTCCAGCACGCTCTCCTGCAACAGTTGCAAATCGCGGCGCAAGCTGTCGGCGTCAACAGTCCCGGACCGATGGCTGTCCGACGGCACACCACAACGGGCGTAAAAATCGGCCAACAAAGCCGCTGGCTCGCGCTCCAAGCGCATCAGCATCTGCTCTACCGTGCGGCGCGAGCGCCGGGCCTGGCGGGCGCATGCAGAGTGAAAGCTGCGAAAACCACTGATAATCACGATCAACTCCGCTGCCGCCCATAGCTGCGGCGACAACAAGTGCAAGCCGAGAGAGTGCGCCAAGACGATGCGTGGCTGGACCTCGACCGCCATAGCTGGGCCGAAATACCCTCGATCTGGGCAGTGCAGCGCAAAGTTAGCGGGCAAGACATCCCGCCAGCGATCCCAGCACCAAGCGCCAAAGCCCCACCCGTGTTGGGCGACCACGTCAACGACGGCCATCGTGCCACTTCTGTAGCAGTTCCACCAGCCTATCGAGATCGCTCTGCTGGTGCAGGGCGCTGAGCGCCAAGCGAATCCGCGCCCGGCCCGGCTCGACCGTAGGAGGGCGTATGGCCACCGCGAGGACGCCGTTTTCTTCTAGATAAGCGTTCAGGGCCAGGGCTTCGTCCTCCGCACCCACCATCAGCGGTACGATCTGTGCGGTCGCCGCGCCCGTGTCCCATCCTTGTGCCCTGAGCGCGCCGCGCAAGTAGTCGGCATGGGCGAGCAATGTCCGGCGCTGGGCATCCATCTGCGGCACCAGCTCTAGCGCCGCATCCACTGCTCCCAAGACGGCTGGTGGCAGTGCGGTCGTATAGATGAACCCTGGGCAGCAGTTGACTAAGTACTCCCACAGCTTCTCGCCGCAGGCCACGTACGCCCCAAAAGACCCCAGCGCCTTGCCAAACGTGCCTATGCATACGTCCACAGCCTTGCCACACGTCAGCCCCATTCCCCGCTCGCCCAAAACGCCCGTGGCGTGCGCTTCGTCTATGACCAGCAGCGCGTCGAATTCCCCAGCCAGTTCGACGAGCGCGTCGATGTCGCTGACGTCGCCGTCCATGCTAAACACCGATTCAGTGACAATCACTCGGCGCGAGTGGTCCGCCCCCGTGCTTTCCGTTAGCAGGGCGCGCAGGTGATCCAAATCGCCGTGGCGGTAGCGCCGCATCCGACAGCGCCCCAAGACCGCCCCTTGGACCAAGCTGTTGTGGCAGAGCCGATCGAGCAATATGAGCGCACGCCGGTCAACCAGCGTCGGCAGCAGCGAAACGTTGGCCTGATAGCCGGAATTGAGCACCAGCGCCCGCTCGGTCTGCTTGAGCCTAGCCAAGGTCTGCTCCACCTGGGCAAAGCCCGGCTGCGAGCCACAAATCAAGCGCGCGGCCGTGGCACCGGCCCCGTAGCGACCGACGAACTCAATGGCCCGCGCCTGCAACAGCGGGTGCGACGCCAAGCCGAGATAGTCGTTGGAGCTAAAATTGACTAACTCGCGGCCATGGGCGCGCACGCGCGCACCGCCGCACGGCTCCCAAGTCCGCAACGACCGCATCTGCCCGGCCTGTTGTCGCCGCGCCAATTCGTCGTGAATAAAATCGAATTTTCCCTGCATAAAGGTGAAGCTGTGCCAAATGATTCGCCCAAGCAAGGCGAGCCGCCTACAGACTTGCCGCGCAAGGTGCGCCGCTCTATACTATCGCCTGTAAACTTGCCCTCCGCTGCCATGGCGACAACAACGAATAAAATCACCGTTTCTTCGCTCCAGTCCAAAAAGGAGCGAGGCCAGAAAATCTGCATGTTGACGGCCTACGACTACCCCACGGCCGCACTGCAAGACGAAGCTGGCCTCGACGTAATCTTGGTCGGCGATTCCGTGGGTACCAATGTCTTGGGCTATCGCGGCCCGCAGCAGGTAACCATGGACGACATCCTCCACCACCTGCGGGCGGTGCGCCGGGCGGTGCGCCGGGCCTTTCTCCTCGCCGATCTACCCTTCATGTCCTTTCAGCCGTCGGTCGAGACCGCGGTCAAAAACGCCGGGCGCTTGGTGCAGGAAGGCGGAGCCGAAGGCGTCAAATTGGAGGGCGGCCTGCCGGTCTTGCCACAGCTAAAAGCCATTGTTGAAGCCGGCATTCCAGTCGTCGGCCATCTCGGGTTTACTCCGCAGTCCCAAGCCCGCGAATTCTACCTGTTCAGCGACCGACGCGGCACCGTGCCCAAGTTTCACGGCAAGGGACCGAAGGGGGCCAAAGCCCTCGTCGAGCAAGCCCTGCGCTTAGAGGACGCCGGTGTGTTCTCCCTAGTCTTGGAGATGGTCACTGAAGAAGCCGCCCAAGCCGTCACCGAGCGGCTCAAAATTCCGGTCATCGGCATTGGCGCTGGCCGCTATTGCGACGGCCAAGTGCTGATCGTCCACGACCTCGTCGGCCTCAACGAAGAAGACCTAATCCTGACCAAAGCCTACGGCCAAACGCGCCAGGATTGGATTGAAATGTTCAAAACGTACTGCCGAGAAGTCGCTGAAGGCCACTTCCCCACGGCTGAAAACACAGCGCACATGGCCCCTGCAAAACGCGCTCAACTAGACCAATTGCTCAACGATAATAGATAGGACCGCTAATCCTTCGAGAGGAAAATTGCCCATGCGCTTATTCTACGCCGCCGCCTTGATGCTCGCATTCGCCGCCCCCGCTCTAGCCCAAGAAGCCGACCAAAACTGGATTCAGGCGGCCATCGCCAACTTAGACGCCGCGTTTGGCTCCATCGTCTCGGCGATGAGCACCGTCCTCTTCGCCAAATTAGGCACGGGAGTTCCCCTCATCATCTGGGTGCTCGTCCTAGGCGGCATCTACTATTCCTTCTACTTCGGCTGGCTCTCCCTGCGCGGCTTCCGCCACTCTATCGACGTCATCCGCGGTCGCTATGACGATCCCAACGATCCGGGCGAGATATCCCATTTTCAAGCCCTCACCAGCGCCCTATCGGCTACCATCGGCCTCGGTAACATCGCCGGTGTCGCCATTGCCGTCAGCTTGGGCGGGCCGGGTGCGGTCTTCTGGATGCTCCTGACCGCCTTGTTTGGCATGTCCTCCAAGCTGGCCTCCTGCACCCTAGCCGTCATGTACCGCAAAACTCACCCCGATGGCCGCATCTCCGGCGGGCCGATGTACTACTTAGAACATGGGCTTGCCGGTAAAGGACTCAAGTCATTGGGCCGCGTCTTCGCCATTTTGTTTGCCATTTTCGCTATCGGTGGCTCCCTCGGCGGCGGCAACATGTTCCAAGTCAACCAGACGGTCGAGATCCTCAGCACCGTATCCCCGGCTGTAGGAGAATACAACTGGGTCTTCGGCCTCCTCTTCGCCTCGTTGATCTCCTTGGTCATCATCGGCGGCATTAAGCGAATTGGCCGCGTTACTTCGCGGATCGTGCCCTTTATGTGCCTGCTCTACGTGGCGGCCTCCCTCGTCATCATTCTGTCGCACATCGGAGAAGTACCCGCCATGATCGCGACCATTTTCAGCCAAGCCTTCTCGCCGCAGGCCCTATACGGCGGCTTTTTGGGCGTCCTAGTCGTCGGCGTCAAGCGGGCCGCCTTTTCCAATGAGGCCGGCCTCGGCTCCGCGGCTTTTGCTCATGCCGCGGCCAAGACCAACGAGCCAGCCCGCGAAGGCATGGTCGCGATGATCGGCCCATTCATCGACACGATCGTCATCTGCTTGATGACCGCTTTGGTCTGCATGATTACCGGGGTGTACACCGATCCTCAGTTCCAAGCGAGTGAAGGCTTTATCGTCGGGGCTAAAATGACCGCCGCGGCCTTTGATTCGTTCCTGCCCGGTGCCCGCTATGTCCTCGCCATTGGCGTCATGCTTTTTGCTTACTCAACCATGATTTCGTGGTCGTACTACGGAGAGCGGGCGTGGGAGTACCTCTTCGGCAGCCAATTCACGCTAATTTACCGAGTCATTTTCATCGTCTTCGTCGTCTTTGGCTCGGTCGTCACGCTCAAAAACGTGCTCGACTTTACCGATATGCTCATCTTGAGCATGGCCTTCCCCAACATCATCGGCGGCGTCATCCTCAGCCCGCAGATCAAGGCGTGCTTGCAAGACTACTGGGGTCGGCTGAAAAGCGGCGAGATGAAGCGCTACAAGTAGGGTTCAGGGGGCGTCTCCGCCTTCCAACCACTCGCGGTCTGCGGCCAAGTAAATCTCCTCGACCTCCAAGTCGGCAAAGGCCGCAGACCAGCGCTGCCAATCCGCCCGTTCCTCCTGCTCCTGCATCCGCAGCCGCACCACAAAGGCAAAGCGATTGAGCGCGAACGTCAGCGTGGTAACCTTGCCCCCCCTCAAATCGACCTCCACCTGTTGAGTCTGCCCGCCGTAGCTCAACTCCACCCAGTGCTTGCCAGCCGGCAGATTGTGGAAAAGCAATCCCTGATAGCCGCGCTTGAGCAATTCGAGCGAGTAGCGACCATCCAAGCGCACCGCGATATCCTCTGTGATCTCGCTGCCGATGGGGGCTACCACCAAAGCCAGCCAAGCGTCGAGATCGTCAAAGAGCAACTCGTCGGCCGCGGCCGTGGCAACAGCTAGCGGAGCTTCTTGTACCATGGCCACGGGCCTTTGCTCCGGCGTCCAAGCTGGCGGCGGCAGTTGGGGGGTGATGCCGCTTTTGCGCGTCAGCGCATAGACCAAGATATTGGTCCCCGCCATCAGCGCATAGGTCGCCGGTGGCGTTTCTTCTTCTTCCGTGTTGAAGCTAGCCTGCCAATAATTCCCTAACCATAAGTCGCTGATCACGGCCACCAGTTCGCCATCCAGTTCGACGCCCCACAACCCCTCTGGCGGCGGCAAGGCTGTGCTTAGAGCGCTGGCTCCGAAAAGGGTGGCCTCCTGTTCTTCCTGCAAGGCCAAAGTCTCATAGCGATTGTTGACTGGATAATACCAAGAAGGATTGTCTCCGGCGTCCTCAATGCGCGATTTATCCTCACCGGGGAAGCCGCCGCCGAACTCGTAAAAGGAATGATATATCGGATGCGAGGTCGGGATGGGTGCCAAACGCGCCCCAGGCCCCAATATCTCGCGCAGGTGGTCCTTCATTTCGCGCAAATAGTGGTTGGTACGGCGGCCGGTGCCCTCGATAAACAGGAAGCCACCCTCGCGCAGATAACGGCCCAAAAGTGCCTTCTCCTCCGCACTGAACTTGGTCAGAATATTCGGGTCGTACGCAGATAAGGAGTCTTCAAAAAGGAAGTGGATGGGATCCTTGAGCAGTTGCTCCGACAGGAAGTACTCGTAGGTCTGGTCACGCACTCGCGCCAGCAGATGGGTGTGGTCTCGCACGTAGCGGCTCAAGGCATCGAGCGCACCCCGCCCCGAGCTAGCCCCATAGACGCGCAACTGAGTGAAGTTCACGTAGCCAGACAAGTCCCGCCGCGTCGCCCGGCTGGGAATAACCGCGGCGTGATCCTTGTTCGCCCGAGCCATGTCCTCTATCCGCAACAAATCCATTGAGGCCATGCCCATGCTATCGGCCAAGCCTAACGACGAAGGCGAGATCATCTTTTCGCGCTCCAAAATTGGCGCATCTTCCTTCGCACCCACGGCCATCTCGCCCAACGCCAAGGGAGCCGTCGGCGACTCTATCTCGGGCGGAGTCGTCTCGCTTTCTAAATTGGGGTCGCGGACGGCCACAGCCGGCTGATCGGCCCGCAAATACTCCATCTCCACTTTCAACGCCTCTACGTCCAAGGGGGGCAGGGGAATCGGGCGGGGGGGCTTAAACTGCGGCGGGATGCGAGCGAGACGCACGCGAAAGGCCTCCGCGTCCAACTCGTCGCGCCACAGGTGATCGCCTAAGTAAAGCGCGGTCAGATGCAAAAACAGCGATGCCAGCAAACAAATATAGGCGGTTCGGTGTCTGCGCACGGGGAGTCTCTCTTTCTGCGCCGCCCATCAGCGCGTGCGAGCAGTATCTATAATATAACTGATTGTAACGAAACGGTTTTTTGCCAAGAAAACAGGTGCTTGTTATCTTTTTTTGACCTATAAAACGGCCTACGCAAAGGAATTATTTCAGCCATGAGCAACGCCCAAGAACTACAAGCCGAACTAAGCGAGTGGCTCGAATCTCTCGATTACGTGCTGGCCCATAGAACGCCCGCGCAGGTCCTCAAGCTCCTGCAACAGCTCCAAACTCACGCCGCAGAAGCCGGCGTCGGCACGCCCTTCAGCGTCAATACGCCCTACATCAACACCATTCCCCGCGATCAGCAGCCCCCCTATCCGGGCAGCCGTGAGATCGAGCGGCGGATCAAAAGCATCGTGCGCTGGAACGCTATGGCCATGGTCGTGCGCGCCAATCACGACTCCAACGTCGGCGGCCACATCTCGACTTACGCCTCTTCAGCCACCCTCTACGAGGTCGGCTACAACCACTTCTTCCGCGCCCCCAGCAACGGCCATCCCGGCGACCAGATATACTTCCAAGGGCACGCCTCCCCCGGCATGTACGCCCGCGCCTTCGTCGAAGGGCGCCTCAGCGAACACCAGCTCGAAAACTTCCGCCGCGAGTTGCAAGAAGGCGGTGGCCTCGCCTCCTATCCGCACCCTTGGCTGATGCCGGATTTTTGGCAGTTCCCAACCGTGTCTATGGGCTTGGGACCAATCCTTTCGATCTATCAGGCGCGCTTCAACCGCTACCTCGAAAACCGCGGCCTCAAGCCCGCTGACGACAGCAAGGTGTGGGCCTTTTTGGGCGACGGCGAGTGCGACGAGCCCGAGAGCTTGGGCGCGCTCACCCTCGCTGCGCGCGAACAACTCAACAACCTCATCTGGGTAGTAAACTGCAACCTCCAGCGCCTCGACGGCCCGGTGCGCGGTAATGGCAAGATAATACAAGAACTCGAAGCGGTCTTCCGCGGCGCTGGCTGGAACGTCGTCAAGGTAATCTGGGGCGACGACTGGGATCCGCTCTTGGAACAGGACGCCGACGGCAGCTTGGCCCAGCGCATGAACGAGGTAGTAGATGGTCAGTACCAGAAGTACTCAGTCTCCGACGGCAGCTACATCCGCCACGACTTCTTCGGCACCGACCCCAAACTAGCCGCAATGGTCGAGCATCACTCGGACGAACAACTCCAGAAAATGCGGCGCGGCGGCCACGATCCAGAAAAGGTCTATGCCGCCTACCAGCAAGCCATCGCCCACAAGAGCGGGCCCACCGTCATCCTCGCCAAGACCATCAAGGGCTACGGCATGGGCGAGGCCGGCGAAGGCAAAAATATTACCCATCAGCAAAAAAAGCTCAACGAGGACGAAATACGCCTTTTCCGCACCCGCTTCGGCATCCCCATCTCGGACGATGAAGTTGCGGAGACACCCTTCTACCGCCCACCGGACGACAGCCCAGAAATCCAGTACATCCGCCAGCGGCGGGAAAGCCTCGGCGGGTACGTGCCCCAGCGGCAGGTAACGGCCCCGCCGCTGGCCATGCCGCCGGAAACGCTGTGGGACGAATTTAAAAAGAGCTCGGGACGGCGCGAGTTTGCCACGACGATGGCCTTTGTCGCGGTCATGCGCAAACTCATGCAAGACAAGCAAATCGGCAATTTAGTCGTCCCTATCGTCCCCGACGAATCGCGCACCTTCGGCATGGAGCCGCTCTTTCGCCAGTTCGGGATCTATTCGAGCCTAGGCCAGCTATACGAGCCAGTTGACAAAGACGTCATCACCTACTACAAGGAAGCCAAAGACGGCCAGATACTCGAAGAGGGCATCACCGAGGCCGGCTCTATGTCCTCCTTTATCGCGGCCGGCTCTGCCTATGCCACTCACGGCATCAACACCATTCCCTTCTTCATCTACTACTCGATGTTCGGGATGCAGCGCATCGGCGATCTGGTCTGGCTAGCTGGCGACATGCGGGTCAAGGGCTTCATGGTCGGCGGCACGGCCGGGCGCACCACGCTCAACGGCGAGGGGCTGCAACACGAGGATGGCCACAGCCACCTGTTGGCCTATCCAGTGCCCAATCTCGAAGCCTACGATCCTGCCTTTGGCTACGAGATCGCCGTCATCATCCGCGAGGGCATCCGCCGCATGTACGTCGAGCAGGAGGACGTGTTCTACTACCTGACGGTCGAAAACGACATCTATTCCATGCCGGAGATGCCCGACGGCGTCGAAGAAGGCATTCTCAAGGGCCTGTACAAGTTCAAACCCTCGGCCAAGAAACGCACCCGCCTCAAGGCTCACCTTTTCGGCAGCGGCGCAATCATCAACAGCGCCCTCAAAGCACAGAGCATTCTCGAAGAAAAATACCAAGTCAGCGCCGATGTCTGGAGCATCACCAGCTACAAGGCCCTGCACCGCGACGCCCTCGATGCCGAGCGTTGGAACCGTATGCACCCCGGCGAAAAGCCCCGTCTCAGCTACATCGAACAATGCCTAGCCAAGGAGCGCGGCGTGTACGTCATGGCCTCGGATTACGTCAAGGCCCTCCCCGAATCCATTGCCCGCTGGTTTCCCAACCCGCCCGTCTCCCTCGGCACCGATGGCTTCGGCCGCAGCGAGACCCGCGAGGCCCTGCGCGACCACTTCGAGGTCGATTACCGCTTCATCGTCCTAGGAGCCTTGAGCGCACTGGTGCGCGAGGGACAAATCGAAAGCGACGCGGTCGTCCAAGCGATGAAAGACCTAGCGATTGATCCGGCAAAACCCAATCCCATTTACCAGTGAGTTTAGACCACACTATGCCCGTAAAATTCGCCCTACCCGACTTAGGAGAAAATATCGAAAGCGGCGATGTGATCCGCATCCTTGTCGATGTCGGCGACCGCCTCGCTGAAGATCAGACCGTCATCGAGCTTGAAACCGACAAGGCCGTCATTGAGGTGCCTTCTTCCGTAGATGGTACCATCACCGAAATTCTCGTCCAACAGGGCGACACCATCGCCGTCGGGCAGCCCATCCTCGAAGTCGAGGGGACCACAGCCCCAGCCGTCGAAGAGACGCCCCCGGCTGTCGAGGAAACACCCTCATCACCTATATCGGCAGAGGAACCGACTCCTACCCCGATCCCACCCGCCCCGGTTGTCGAAGAAGCTCCCTCCGCGCCTACACCTACAGACGGCCCCGTCCCAGCCGCGCCATCGACGCGCCGCCTAGCCCGCGAGATCGGCGTCGATATTGCGCAAGTCCAAGGCTCGGGACCGGGCGGCCGGATCTCAATCGACGATGTCAAGGCGCACTCAAAAAAGCTGCACGCAACGCGGGCCGCAGCCCCGACCACAGCCGCCCCACTACCCGACTTCAGCCAGTGGGGCGCTGTCGAGCGCCAGCCCATGACCAAAGTGCGCGAGATAACCGCCGAGCGCCTCGCGCAGGCTTGGGCCACCATCCCACAGGTCACCCAGTTCGACAAAGCCGACATCACCAGCTTGGAAAAGTGGCGCGCAGCATACGGCAAAAAGGCCGAGACAGCCGGCGGCAAGCTGACGCCGACCGCGATCCTCATCAAAGTGCTCGGCATCGCCCTCAAGGTCTTCCCGCAGTTCAACGCCAGCATCGACATAGCCCAGCGGGAAGTCGTGTACAAACGCTACTTCCACATCGGCATTGCCGTCGATACCCCCCACGGCCTGCTCGTGCCGGTGGTGCGCGACGTGGATCAAAAGAACATCATCGAGCTAGCGGTAGAACTCAGTGAACTGGCGCAAAAGACGCGCGAGCGCAAAATCGGACCGGCCGATATGCAGGGCGGGTCCATGACCATCAGCAACGTCGGCACCATGGGCGGCACCGCCTTCACGCCCATTGTCAATCCGCCCGAAGTGGCAATCCTCGGCGTGGCGCGCTCGCAAGTCGAACCTACTTATATCGACGGCCAACTCCAGCCACGCACCTTCCTGCCCCTGTCGCTGTCCTACGATCACCGCCTGATCGACGGGGCCGATGGCGCGCGCTTCCTCCGCTGGATTTGCACGGCATTGGAAGACCCCTTTATCGCGCTCTTGGAAGGCTGAGGCCGCTATGGACAAAGCCCAGCTAGCGATCATCGGCGGCGGTCCGGGCGGTTATGTCGCCGCCTTTAAGGCCGCGGACTTGGGGTTGGATGTCGCATTAATCGATCCCGAAGCCCATCCAGGCGGCGTCTGTCTCTACCGAGGCTGCATCCCCTCCAAGTCCCTCCTGCATATTTCCAAGCTGCTCTACGAAGCCAAGGAAGCCGAGCACTGGGGCATCCAATTCTCCGCGCCCGAGATTGACCTCGACAAATTGCGGAATTGGAAGGACGAAGTAGTAGCCAAGATGACGCAGGGCTTGGGCCAGCTCGTCAGGGCGCGCAAGCTGACCTACGTGCAGGGCCGCGCCCGCTTTATCGATTCCCACACGCTGCAAATCGACCAAGCCGACGGCAGCCAAGGCACCTTGCAGTTTGAGCACGCCATCCTCGCCACCGGGTCGCGGCCAGCCGTGCCGGCGCTCTTTGACCAGCCGGGCGATCGCATCATGGATTCGACCGCCGCCGTCGCCCTCCCCGACATACCCACTTCCATGCTCGTCGTCGGCGGCGGCATCATCGGCATGGAGCTAGGGCAGGTGTACGTGGCGCTGGGAACCCAAGTTTCAGTCGTCGAAATGCTTCCCGGGCTGATCCCCCCGGCCGACCGCGACTTGGTCAAACCCCTGCACAACACGGCCGCCGAGCGCTTCGACGAGATCATGCTCAACACCCAAGTGACCGCGCTCGCCGAGAGCGACGATGGCTTAGCGGTACAATTGCAGAACAGCGACGGCCAGAGCTTTTCCAAGACCTACGCCAAAATCCTGCTCGCCGTGGGCCGGGTTCCCAACAGCGAAGACTTGGGTTTGGAACACACCGCCGTCGGCCTCGACGAGCGCGGCTACGTTCAAGTCGATGACCAACTGCGCACGGCCGAGCCGTCGGTTTTTGCCATCGGCGACCTCGTAGGCGCGGCCCTCGCCCACACGGCCGCCCACCAAGGGAGCTTAGCCGCCGAGGTCGTAGCCGGGCACGAAAAACAGGTCTTCGCACCCCACGCCATTCCCAACGTCGTCTATACCGACCCGGAAATCGCTTGGTGCGGCCTCACCGAGGAAGAGGCCACACAGCAGGGCCGTTCGGTTGAAGTCGCACGCTTTCCCTGGTCGGCTTCTGGCCGCGCTATGACCCAAGGCGCAAGCGACGGCCTCACCAAGCTACTCATCGATCCCCAGACCGGCCGGATCTTAGGCGTGGGTATTGCCGGCAGCGGCGCGGGCGAGCTAATCGCCGAGGGCGTCCTAGCCGTGGAAATGGCCGCGCTCGCAGCAGATGTCCAGCATTCGATCCATCCCCATCCCACGCTCTCCGAAACCCTCATGGAAGCGGCCGAAAGCCACTACGGCCAGAGCGCACACCTCTACGCCCCCAAACGCCGCTGAAGCACGACCTCTAATGTCCTAAGAGCGCCTCCGCCCGCACCGCTAGCGGCCATTCGCTAGGCGTCTCGCTGATCAGCGCATGTTCGGTATGATGGGTGCTGACCCCACCTCGCCCATTCCGGGCCAATGAGGAAGACGCCTGCGGCAATAACTTTGTCGTTTTCGCCAGCCTCTCCGTCAATGGGCATCACCGCGCGGCGATTTTCCGCTTGGTCCTTTGCGATACTATTGTATTTTTAAGAGAAGGATGCGCCACTAGCGCACCGAATAACCACCCACCTCAAACCACCATAAGACCTATGACCAACAAAGCCAAATGGGCTTGGACAACACTATCCCTGAGCCTGTTGGTCCTGCTGCCAGCAGCCTATTTCTATTTTTCGGAACCCCCTGAGCCGCTCCCTGAGGCTCCCCTCAAGGCCCTCACACCGGAGCCGCCCAGCCCAATCGCCATGCTGATCGCCGACGATCGCTGCGATCTCGCCTATCCCCGCCTCACCGCGCTAGACACAATCCAACACGAGCCGACCGCTCAAGCGCACCTCGAATTCCAGCGGGCGTTTTGCGAGCGCATGCTCAAAGAGCCAAGCCGCGCGTACGACCGCTTGCTCAATCTCGACCTACCGGCCTTGGACGACTACCGCCGCTTCTGGATGGCCCGTTCTCTAGATGATATGGGCCAGACGCACGACGCCATCGCCGAGTACGAAAATTTTCTAGCCACCTCGACTAACCCGATCCTCCGCAACCCCGCCAGCATGCACTTGGCCTCTCTTTACCGGACCGCTGGCCACCCCGCCAAAGCCCTTGCCCTGTACAAGGAGCAACTCGCGCAGGGCACTGATCCAGCGCGGGTCCTCTACTTGCTCGCAACCACCAGCCAAAAGCGCAATCCGGTGGCGGCGCAAAAGTGGCGTTTAGAGCTTTTGGAAAAGCACCCCAGTTCCAAGCACGCTCGCAATAGCCTGTCGGACTTGCCCAAGAAGCTCGACGCCCGCACGGCTTATGCCAAGGCGTACACCTACTACAGCCACAAGCGGTACAACCAAGCCATCAAGAGCTTTCGGAACTTCATCCGCCAACACAGCGGCGACCAGCGCATTGCCCAAGCGCACTACATGCTCGGCCGGGCCCACCAGTCGGCAGGGCACTACACCAAGGCCGAGCAGATTTTTCGCACGGCTCACGAGCGCCACGGCAGCCCGTCAGCTCTGTATCGCCTCGCCAGTCTCTCGGTCCGCAAAAACCGCGAAGACAAGGCCATTGCAGCCTATGCGAACTTTGCTAGGCGCTACCCCCAGCACGACTTGGCCGACGACGCTCTATGGCAGGCCGCCAAAGCCGCCGAACGCCAAAGCCGGTTTGCCCGCGCCGAGACGCTCTATCGCCGCCTAGCCGAGCACCACCCGCAAACCGATTACGGCGACGAAGCGCGTTGGAGCGTCGGTTTCGCGCTCTACTGCCAAGAACAATACTCCGAAGCCCTCGCCGCTTTTGAGCGCGCCAGTCAGCAGGCGCACCAGCCCCACATCATCGACCAATCCCTGTACTGGGCTGGAAAAAGCGCCGATCGGCTGGGCCAGACACAGGACGCCACCGCGTTCTATCGCCGCGCTGCCGCCGGATTTCCCCGCTCGTACTACTCGGCCCGCGCTGTCCTATTGGGCCATAGAGAACAGGTCCAACTCAAGAAGCGGCCCGCGGAAAACCTGCGTCAAGACGTCCCCCCGCTGGCGCACCGGGCCCATCTCGAGCGCGCTGGCTTGCTGAATCAATTAGGGCTGCGGGATTGGTCAATAGCCGAGATGAAACAAGCCGTCCGCGACTACACGGGCCACAAGACTGCGCTCAAGGCCATCCGCGATTACTACGAGGCCCTCGGCTATCGCGACCAAGCGATGCGGCTGTCGATGCGCCTGTTCGACGGGCAAGACCCAGAGGAACTGTCGCGCATCTACCCGACGTACTACTGGGAAGAGATTGCCGCGGCCGCAGCCGAGGCCCAAATCGACCCCTATCTGGTCCTGTCGGTAATTCGCCAGGAGAGCACGTTTAACGAAAAAGCGGTGTCGAGGGCGGGCGCTAGAGGTCTGATGCAGATCATGCCCCACACTGGTCTCAACCTCGCGCGGAGGTTGGAGGTGAAACCCTTTGAACTGCGCGCACTCTTCGATCCGGCCGTCTCCATCCGCTTGGGCAGTTACTTCCTCGGCGACCAGATGCGCCAATTTGCCACCAGCGCCGGCTCAGACTTAGGCTTTGAACTGGGCCTAGCCGCGTACAACGCCGGCCCGCACAACGCCCGCCGATGGCTCAAGACCTTTCCCTCCGAGGACCCGGACGCTTTCGTCGAGCGCATCCCCTTCAAGGAGACCCGGATCTACGTCAAGCTAGTCCTCAGAAACTACGCCATTTACAAGGCCCTATCCGATGACGCCTGAACCAGAACAGCCGCGCGAAAAAAGACACAAGCTGATCGAAGATATTTTCATCTTGCTCTGCATCGCCAGTCTCTGGCCCGTAGTGCTAGGCTGGACTGAGCCGATCTATCAGTACTTGCTCTACGTAGCACTGGCGGGCCTGATCTTCATTTTCGTGCGGCGCATCCGCCGCTTCCACGACGCCCGCAACGCCCTCCGCGACGCCGATGACGGCCCGCAGATAGGCCCCGCTCCCAAGCGCGACGAGGATGATCTTTCGCAAAATTGAGCTCGCAGTTACCGCCCTCTGCCCAGCCGCTCCAACGCCAAAACCAGCACAACGCCCACGGCAATCAGCCCCAAGCTCAGCCAAACCTCGCCGCTGAATTCCCGCGGCCACGCGCATTCGTAGCCCCCATTCTCCAGCGCATTGCGGAACGGCCACACCTTGCGCAGGGAACCCAACATCAACCCGACCAAAAAGGCCATCGTGCTAGCGCGAAAGCGGGCCAGCAGGCGTTTGAGTAGCCGCGAGAAGCCGATCAGACCGACAACCCCCCCAACGCCAAACAGGGCCAAGATCGCCCAATCAAACTCGTGTACAGCAGTCAAAACCTGCTGGTATTTGCCCATGACTACCAGCAAAAACGAGCCGCTAATCCCCGGCAGAATCATCGCGCAAATGGCCACCATACCAGCCAGCGCAAACTTGTACCCCTCAGTCCCAGTCTCGACCGGCACCAACGTGGTGATGGCATAGCCAACCACTGCGCCGATCGCCGTCAATCCCCACTGCGCCGGCCCCCATCCGGCAACCTGCCGCGCGACCACGAGCGCGCTGGCCAAGATCAAGCCGGTGAAAAAGCCCCACACAGGCTGAGGGTGCGTTGCCATCAGCCAAGTTATGAATTTGGCCAGCGAGACAATGGCCAAGCCGATACCGAGCAGTAGCGGGACCAGAAAGGGGGCATTGATTCGGTGCAATACCTCGATCAAGCGTCCCCGCACCAAGGCACTCAAGAGCCGTTGATCAACTGCGGCAATAGTCCCTACCAACTCGTCGTAAATGCCCGTAATCAAGGCGATCGTCCCCCCGGAAACCCCGGGAATCACATCGGCTGTACCCATGCACAGCCCGCGCAAGACCAGCCCGGGAGCACGACGTCGGCCCTCGACTAGCAACTCACTTTTTTCCACCAAACAGCTCCATCTGCTGTGCGTGTTCGCGCATGAATTCCACGATCCGGCGATCAGCTCGCGGCAGAGCAAAGTCGTCCAACGCCTCCGGCGCAATCCAGCGCCAATCAGCGCAACCCAGCGCCTCGGGGGTGCCGCACACATAGCGGGCGGCAAAAGCGTGCAAGGTGATGCTAAAATGCGAATAGGCGTGATCCACGCTCGTCAGGCGCTCATCCACCTCGATCTCAATGCCCAATTCCTCGCGGATCTCGCGCACCAAGCACTCGGGCAGGGTCTCGCCGGGCTCCTGCTTGCCTCCGGGAAATTCCCACAGGCCGCCGAGCATCCCCTCGGCCGGTCGCTGGGCAATTAGCAACTCGTCGCCCTTGCGAATCAAGCCCGCCGCCACTTGATAATGCGGCCTCTGTTTCCTAGGGGCCTTGCGCGGCAGGGAAGCCGGGTCGTCCAGCTCGGCCTTGGCCCGGCACCAGTCGCCGACCGGACACGTCGGGCAAGCAGGGCTTTGCGGCGTGCAAACCCGCGACCCCAACTCCATCATCGCCTGATTGAAGTCGCCGGCCTCGCCCCGAGCCAGCAGGGCCTCTCCAGCAGCGATAAGCCGCGCCTTGACTTGGGCGCGGGTCGGCTCTTCCTCAATCCGCAACAAGCGGCAGAGCACGCGAGTCACATTGCCGTCGAGCACTGGGTGGTCGCGGTCAAAGGCAATGCTACTGACGGCCGCGGCCGTGTATTGGCCAATCCCCGGCAACTCGATCAGCTCTTGGTACGTATCCGGGATGCGGCCTCCCAACTCAAAGGCCATGCGCTTGGCCGCCTTGTGCATGTTGCGCGCCCGCGCATAGTAGCCCAAACCCTCCCAGACCTTGAGCACTTGATCCTCGGAAGCAGCGGCCAGCGCTTGAAGCGTGGGAAATGCGCGGATAAAACGCTCGAAATAAGGAGCCATCTGATCCACCCGGGTCTGCTGCAACATGACCTCGGATACCCAGACGTGATAGGGATTGCCGCTGTCGCGCCAGCTCGTCTGCCGCTTGTTTTGGCGATACCAAGCCAAGAGCCGAGCGCGGAAGACGCTGAGCGCGTCCTGATCGTCGAGCAAGCTGCGACTCAACCGTCTTCCTCTTTCAACCAGTCAGTTTGCGGCATGGACTTGATCTCCCCAACCGTCTCGGCCGCCAAGAGGGCATCGACGACCGCGTTCTCGGCAGCCGCAGCCGCAGCGGCAAAGAGCGAATAGAGCTTTTCTTCACCCACCATCTTCACAGGTGCGTCCGGTTCTTGGATAATGCCCGTGGTGGAAAAGGCGAGGACGAGGCCCTCGCGCGTATGCGGATTCCACAAACCCGTCCGCGCCAGCCCCAGCGCAGCGCGGCCAGCCAACCGCTCTAGTTGACGCGGGATCAGGGGAGCATCCGTAGCCACGACCGCGGCAAAAGTCTGCGGTCCCTCAGTCTGCTCGCCCACCGGTAGGACGCGACCGGCCCAATACAACTCGCGCCCCCCGTTGACCGCAGCCAGCACCCCCAGCGCGTATTCGCCGGCCCGGCGCGAGGCCGTGCCAATGCCGCCCTTGTAGCCAAAGGCCTGCAACCCGCCACCAACTCCAGCATTGCCCGTAGGCACCGCGCTGCCAGCACTGGCCAACGCCTCGTCTGCATGGGCGTGTGTCAAGACCTTGCGCACGAGCGCGGGGTCGTTGACAGCCGTGTCGTCAATCCCCACGACCACCGGCGGCCAGCCAGCTACCGTCGATAGCCCAGTGTCGCGGCCCAAGCTGTGGCGAATTAAGGATTCGTACACCCGGCCAACGACCGGGGTCGGGGCAAGAACAATGGGCGAGGAAAAGGTGCCAAAGTCTTCGGCGACCCCAAGGCCGCTCATGGCGTCGCCGCCGTCTATGGAGAAGCGACCGATAAACAGCTTGCGCTCTTCTACCGAGGCTGGATACGGAACAATGGCCGTGAGACCGGTGTGCAGGTCAGGCGGGCGAATATCCACATGGCCTACGCTGACTCCGGCCACATCGACAATGGCGTTGTGCGGTCCTGCCGCATCGTCCGATAAGCGAGAGCGATTCATTTGAGCCGGCCGTATGCGCGCATGATTTCGAGCAAGCGATCCAGCGGCAGGGCGTGGATGGTATTGCCGTCGCGGCCAGTCATGGTGTGGGCCGTAGTCAGCGAGTTGAGAATAGCTTCCTCCGTAGCCTCAATTACCCCTTGGAACACACCTGAAATCCAGCGGTCGGAGAGCATGGCGAGCGCGTCCGGCGGCTCGGGAGAAGCCGTAGAAAACGCCAGCCAGAGATCGCCGCTGCCTTGGGTAGAGATCGCGCCCGTGCGCGCCATGCCCAAAGCCACCCGCTTGCACACGCGTTGGAGTTGAATCGGGATCAACGGCGCGTCCGTGGCCACCGCGGCGATCATGGACTTGCTCTTGCCACCACGCGCCGGCATCAGGTCAGTAATCTCCTGACCCACCGGGACGCCATCAACGCGCAGTCGGGGCCGCCGACCAAAATTCGCCTGCACCAACACGCCCACGGTATAGACCCGATCGCCGCAGGGAACTTTGCGCGACGCCGTGCCAATGCCAGCCTTAAAGCTATAGGCCCGCATCCCGGTCCCGCCGCCAACGCAGCCTTCGGCCACCGGCCCGTCGCGCACCGCGTCGAGGGCTGCTACCGCGTGTTCGGGTCGCACGTGCCGTCCGACTTCGTCGTGGAGGAACGCAGCCCACGTCTCGCCGACTATGGGCGCGGGCTGCAAATCGCTTTTGAACAGGTCGGGATCGCGCGCCAGCATCCACTCCACCGCCCCATCGTACACCGCGCCGACGCTGGACGTGTTGGTAAAAAGGACGGGGCCAGCCAACAGGCCCGTGCGGCGCATGGAGCCTACCCCCATCAACTCGCCATTGCCGTTGAGCGTGAAGTCCGCGGCAAACGCGGGCGTGCGCGGCACAATCGCCGTCACGCCGGTGCACACCGGCCCCCCATCCTCAATCAGCGTCAGATGGCCGACCCGTACACCCTCGACGTCGGTGATGGCGTTATAGGGGCCAGTCGCCAACTCGCCAATGACAATGCCCAATTCGCGCAAGCGCACCCGCTCCGGATGCACGGGCGCGGCGCGACCCAATGTAGGCCACACAGCCGCGCTTAGGCCCAAGCCGAGAAAGGTCCGGCGATTCATGTCAGAGTGCTTGGACAATCCGCTCCCCTAGCTCGCGGCAACTCAACTCACCCCCTAAATCGGGCGTCCCCACGCCCTGCTCGCCGATTACCGCGCGCACCGCTTTCTCGATCCGGTCCGCCCCACTCACGGCTTCTGGATCGCCGTGCCGCTGACCCAACCAGCGCAGCATCAAGGCCGCCGACAGGATCATCGCCACCGGATTGGCCTTCCCCTGCCCGGCAATATCGGGCGCAGTACCGTGCGAAGGTTGGAACACAGCCGCGTCCTCGCCAATGTCCCCCGAAGGAGCCAGCCCCAAGCCGCCGACCAAACCAGCGGCCAAGTCCGAGATAATGTCCCCGTACATATTCTCAGTGACCAGCACGTCGTATCCCGCTGGTTGCTGCACCAAGTACATGCTCAGCGCGTCGATGTACGCGTAGTCGCGTTCTACGTCTGGATAGTCGGCAGCCACCTCGTCGTACACGCTGCGGAAGAAGGCCATCGAGCGGAAGACGTTGGCCTTGTCAACGCACGTTACCTTCATCGGCGTCCGGCCGCGCTGCCGCGCCAAATCAAAGGCGTAGCGCACCACGCGCTCCGTGCCCGTGCGCGTAATGACCATAGAGTCCACAGCCACTTCGCCGCGCAACTGGATGCCGCCGTTCATAGAGGCAAAGAGCCCCTCGACATTCTCGCGCAGAATGACGAAGTCAATATCGCCTGCCTCTAAGCCTTTGAGCGGAGTATGCGCTGCCGCATAGAGATAAATCGGCCGCACCCCCGCGTACAGATCCAATTGGAACCGCAAATCGACTTGTGGCCGCATCTCCGTCCCGTCCGGCCAGCGCACGTGCGGCAATCCCATCGCTCCCAGCAGCACCGCATCCGCCCGGCGACACCCTTCCACCGTCGCCTCCGGCAGTGGATCCCCTTGCTCCAGATAGCACCCCGCGCCACAGGGGTATTCAGCGTAGGCAAGAGCAGGAGTCCCCAAGGCATTGAGCACCTTCAGGGCCTCATCCATCACCTCCGGTCCGATGCCGTCGCCTTTGAGGACGGCGATGTCGTAGGCCATTTTTAGCTCCACAAGCGGTCGTGTGGCCGCTCGTCGTTCCACTCGTCGGTGGGGCCGAATATCTCCGGCTGGTCTGGATCGGCAAACGACTGCAGCACTTCTTCGTTGAGGCCGCTAAAGCCCAGCCCCGGCCCCTCCGGCACCGCAATGTGCCCGTCTTCAATCAGGGGCACTGGCAAGCCCTCGACCAAGCTGCTCCACTGCTCTAGCTGATCGACCGAGTGGTTTTCGAGCACCATGAAGTTTTCCGTCGCCGCAGCGCAATGCACCGAAGCCAACGCCGCCACCGGCGACATGGCCATGTGCAGCGCCATGGCAATGCCGTAATCCTGCGCTAAATCACCGATCTTTTTGGTCTCGAGGATTCCGCCGGAAGAGGCCAAGTCCGGATGGACGACGGCAATGGCGCGCCGTTCAAAAAGCGGCAAGAAGTTTTCCTTGAGATATATATCCTCGCCCGTGCATACCGGCGTATCCACGGCCTCGGCGAGCCGCTGCCACTGGTCGGCCAACTGCCAAGGGATCATGTCCTCGTACCAGGCTAGGCTGAACTGATCCAGCGCCTTGCCTAAGCGGATGCAGGACTCGACGCCAATGTGGCCGAAGTGATCGACGGCCAAGGGAATTTCATAGCCGATCACCTCGCGCACCTGCGCCACGTATTCGCAGAGGATATCAATGCCCTTGTTGGTAATCTGGATCCCCGTAAATGGGTGCATAATGCCTTGGCTTTCCAACATGCCCGGCGGCGCGATCAGCGCGTCTTCAATCCCCCGTAGCAATCCAATGCCGACGTCCATTTTGAGGAACTTAAACCCCCGCTCCATCCGCTCCTTGAGCAATTGTCCCATCTCCCGGCCATCGCGCCGCGTGGGGGTATCGCAGTAACAAAGGACCCGGTCGCGGAACTTACCCCCGGCCAGTTGGTAGGCCGGCACATTATAGGTTTTGCCCGCTAGGTCCATCAGTGCCATCTCGACGCCGCAGACGCCACCAGCTTGGCGCGCGTGGTGGCCAAATTGTTTGATCTTGCGGAAGAGCTTATCGACGTTGCAGGGATTTTCGCCGAGTAAGCGGCTTTTGAGCATCAGCGCGTAGGTCGGGCTGCCGCCGTCGCGCACCTCACCATAGCCAGAGATGCCTTGGTTGGTGTCGATGCGGATGATCGTCGCGCGGAACGGTGCGCCGCGCAGGTTGGCGACGCGCATATCCGTGATCTTCAGGTCCGAGGGATGGGATTGCGTGTTCACGTTTTCTTCCATTCTTGTCTCCATTTTCGCTGGATGTATTTTAGGGGCCTCCAATGATATTCCGCCCACATTTTCTCGTCAACTTAGGAGATCGACATGAAGCTGAAAGACAGAGTGGCCCTCATCACCGGCGGCAGCAGCGGCATTGGCCGGGCCGCGGCCGTGGCCATGGCCCGCGAAGGAGCCAACATCGCGCTAACGGCCCGTCGCGCCGAGCGCTGCGAGGAAGCTGTCGCCGAAATCGAAGGACTAGGCGGCCAAGCGCTGGCCTTGCCCGGCGACGTAGCTAACGCCGAGCACGTCGCCGGACTAGTGGCCGCTACCGTCGAGCGTTGGGGCCGCCTCGACATCGTCGTGCCCAACGCCGGCATCAACGGCGTCTTCGCCCCCATCGAGGACATCACCCCCGAGGAATGGGATCAGACGCACAACATCAACGTGCGCGGCACCTTCCTGACCGTCAAATACGCCATTCCCCACCTGCGCACAGCCGGCGGCGGCAGCATCATCGTGGTCTCCTCGGTCAACGGCAACCGCATCTTCTCCAACTTCGGCTTCACCTCGTATTCCTGCTCCAAAGCCGCCCAAGTCACCTTCGCCAAAATGGCCGCAGTCGAACTGGCGCAGTGGGACATCCGCATCAATGTGGTCTGCCCGGGGGCCACCAAAACCAGCATCGGCGAGAACACCTTCCCCCGCAACATCGACAAGATCCGCATCCCCCGCGAGTTCCCCCAAGGCATGATCCCCCTCCAACAACGCGCCGCCAGCGCCGAGGAAGTCGCCAACGCCATTCTCTTCTTGGCGTCGGACGAGGCTAGCTATATCACGGGAACCGAGATGTACGTCGATGGGGCGCTGTCGCTGTTTCAAGGGTGAGACTCGCAAGCTCACCCTACTATGTTGATTACATCGTGCTGAACCGGCACATACTCTGCCGATCTCTTGGGCGGTAGTTTACTCGTGCTATTGCAATGGCATCATATATAGTGGTACACTGTACTACATGAACAAAAGCGAAGTATATAGCTGGCGCGTTTCGCCCGAAGTGAAAAACGGTCTTGAAGCCGCGGCCCGAGCTCATAAGACGAGCGTAGCCCAACTACTCGACCAGATCGTGTCCCAATGGCTCGACCAAGAAGATGCTGGGGACGCCGAAATACAAGACCAGCTTCGCCAAGCCGCCATGCAGACCTTTGGCACCATCCGGGGCGGCGATCCCCTCCGTTCACAGCAGGTCAGGCAATGGGTGCGCGCCCGATTACAACAACGCCGTGCGGGCGGCTAAGCCATCGATCACGACGACTTCGAGACCTACCGCATCAACGGCAAGCACCAATTCCGCATCGTCCCATCGCGCTGACGAGCTTCTCCACCCACATCTAGGTCAACTCGAGACGTGTTGTGCACAAGCTCATCCTGCTGCGTTGATTGCGGTCAATCGTCGCCCATCAAAACGCCGTCGGCCGACCCTGCGCTCCATCCACGGGAATCATCGCTCCATTGATCCAATTCGCGCGCTCGGACACCAAAAACGCCACCACATCTGCCACCTCTTCTGGCGTCCCCAAGCGCCCAGCGGGAAATTCCCGTTCCACAAACTGGGCAAAGTGCTCGGGCTGGTTCTCCTGAAAACGCGCCCACCCACCACCGGGGAAAAATATCGACCCCGGCGCAACCGCGTTGACCCGCACCCCGCATTCGGCCAACTCCAGCGCCAGCGCACCAGCGAGAAAAATCTCCGCGGCCTTCGCGCTTCCGTATTGGGACTTAGGCCCGGGCTTCCACCCCGAGATCGACGAGACGATCACCACCGCGCCCCCGCCTCGCTGCCGCATGTAGGGCAGGGCCGCCCGCGTCGTGCGCACGGCGTGGAACACGTTTAGGTCAAAGGTTTCCTCCCAGTCCTCGTCAGTAGTTTCGAGCAGACTCTGTTCGCCAGCCGCTCCACCCACATTGTTGACCAAAATATCGACGCCTCCCCACTCGGCTGCACAGCGCGCGACAACGGCCTCCACCTCCAGCCGCGAGCGCACGTCAGCTACCTCGGCAATGGCTTCGACCCCAGTTTCCCGTACCTGCTGCAATGCGCGTTCGAGCGGCTCTTGGTCGCGGGCGCAAATCGCCACCTTGCACCCCTCATTGGCCAGCGCCAACGCAATCGCCCGGCCGATCCCCCGACTCCCTCCAGTTATCAGAGCAATTTTGTCTTGCAGTCCTAGATCCATTTACGACCTCCTTTGTGCAAAGCGGGAAAGGCGCAGGAATTCGATGGGATGCTGGGTATGGCCTTCCAGCGCCAGTTCAGCCAAAATTTCACCCACTACCGGAGAGAATTTGAAGCCGTGGCCGGAAAAACCCGCCCCGAGCACCACGGCTGGGCATTCGGGATGGACGTCCAAGACGAAGTTCTTATCCGGCGTCAATGAATACATGCAGACGGCGTATTTGCTCAGCTCTGGTTGCAGCGCGGGAAAGTATCGCGCGAGAAAATCGAGGACGCAGGGCTGATCGCCGTCGGTCAATGCGCGATTGAGTTGGAGCGGATCGTCCACCGGATCGTGCGACACATTGTGCTCGGCCAACTTGAGGCCCCACGGCTCTTCCGCGGGAAACCCATAGAAGTACTGCTCGCCATCGGCGATGAAGAAACAGGGGAACGCGCCGCGCGCGTACTGCTCCACGCCGCGCCCCTGGTACCACAACAGCACCTTGCGCACTACGCACGCCGCCACGCCCAGCCGACCTAGCTCTGGCACCGCCCAAGCCCCAGTCGCCAGCACCAACCGCGTGGCGAGCAAGCGCCGTCGCTCAGTCTCCACTACCACTCCTTCGCCTTCGCGCCGCCACGACAGCATAACTTCCCCAGTGTAGAGCTTCGCGCCGTGCTGCTGAGCCAACGCAACGTGCCGCCGGACGCAGTCCTCGACCCGAAGAAAACCGCCTAGCGGATCGTAAAAGCCACTCCACTCCTCGGGAAAAGCCAAACCTGGGTAGCGTGCGGCAATTGCTGCCCCATCCAGCTCCTCATACGGCAAGTCGTGCGCCTGATAACAGGCCGCCTGCCCCTGCATCGCCTCCGAGTCGGGATCGCCCGCCACTAGCAACCCAACGCGGGCAAAGAGTTCCCCCTCCCCTTCGGCCTCTAGCTCCTCCCACAACTCGTAGGCCCGGTGCAACAGGGGCACGTAGTCGGGATGCTCCATATAGGCTTTGCGAATGATGCGGGTATCCCCATGCGAAGACCCCCGGTCGTGAGCGATGCCGAAGCGCTCCACAGCACAGACGCGCACGCCGCGTCGCGCCAAGTGGTACAGCGCAGCGCTGCCCATACCACCAGCCCCTGCGACGACGACATCGTATTGTTCTGTAATCATTTGATTAACCTCCCATCGAATCCGGGCCTTAATTCAAACTTCAAACTTCCCCCATCGCCCGCAACCCACAACTTGACGCTACTGACCTTAACCGCGATACTTTTTTGTCTAAATCAACTCCAATTCAAGGCTTAGCCGTGCGCATCGTCACTGGCACCTATCGCGGTCGGCAGATTCCCTCCGGGCGACGCCTGCGCCAGATCCGCCTCACCTCCACGCGCCTCAAAGAAGCCGTATTCTCCATGCTCGGCCCCAACCTGAAGGGCCGTACCTTCCTCGACCTGTGTGCTGGCTCGGGCCAAATGGGACTTGAAGCGCTGAGCCGGGGCGCGAGCGTCGAGATCAACGAGCCAGATCACCAACGGCGGCGGCAGATCCGCTCGCTGCTCTACCAATGGAAGGCCGGTGTCGCGGGCCTGCACTCGGTCAAAGCCCAACACCTCATCCCCCAATTAGCCGCGGCCGGCCGCCGCTTCGACATTGTGTACGCCGATCCCCCGTACCACGCCCGCTACTGCGGCGCTCCACTCCTGCTCGGCCTCATCGAAGCCCTCGGGAAATCCCCACTCTTTAACGACGAGGGCCTGCTGTTCGTGCAGCACCAAATCGACCTAGACGTGCCCGAGCAGAGCGGCCACCTCGCGCTCACTCAGCAGCGGACCTACGGCAACACCACCCTCAGCATCTATCGCCACCTGATCCCATGAAAATCACCCACGTTGAAGCCATACCCGTACGCATGCCTAGGCCACAGCCGTTCCAAAGCAGCCTCGGCACGCACCAAGCCTCTGAAAACGCCGTCGTCTTAATCCACACCGACGCCGGCCTCACCGGCCTCGGCGAAGCCTCCAGCATCTGGGACCGCCGCGGACGCGGAGAAAGCGAGGCCATCAACGGGCTGCTCGCCGATGTGCTCTGCGGCCTAGACCCGCGCCGCATCCGCGAAATCGCCGACCGCATGAATCAACTCCTGCACCGCTCCTTCCCGGCCAAGGCCGGCATTGAAATGGCCCTCTACGACCTAGTCGGCAAAGCCTGCGGCGTACCCGTTTACCAACTGCTGGGCGGCCAAGTCCGCGACCGCGTGCTGCTGAGCCATTCGCTGTCCATGGGCGACCCCGAGGCCATCGCCGCCCAAGCCCAGAGCCTAGTGGCGCAAGGATACAAGACCCTCAAAGCCAAAATCGGGCGGGACCTGCGCGCCGACCTAGCCGTGCTCGCAGCCGTGCGCGGCGCAATAGGCAGTGAGATCGTCCTGCGCGTAGATGCCAACATGGGCTGGTCCTCGGCCAAGGAAGCCGTGCGCAGCATCGAGGCAATCGCGGACTTTGACTTGGAACTAGTCGAGCAACCCTTAGCAGCCGACGACTTAGAGGGACTGCGCTTTGTCCGCGAGCGCGTCTCGCTGCCCATCATGGCCGACGAGAGCGTTTGGACGCCAGCCGACGCCCTCAACTGCGTCCGCCACCAAGCCGTCGATGTCTTCAACGTGTACGTGTCGGAAGCCGGCGGCTTGGGTGCGGCCGCGCGCATCTTCGCCATTGCCGAAGCCGCACGCTTGCCCTGTATCATCGGCAGCATGCCCGAACTGGGAATCGGTACCGCGGCCCAAGCTCACCTCGCTTTTGCCATGCCGAACTTGGGCTACGCCAGCGACGTGAACGGCTGCGTCTATCACAGCGGCGACGTCATCCGCGAAAAGCTGCCCATCGCCGACGGGTACATCCTCCCGCCAGCCGGCCCGGGCCTCGGCGTCAGCCTCGACGAGGACGCACTCGCAGAGTACCGCTGCGACCGCTGATGCGCTTTCGGCCCTGTATCGACCTGCACGAGGGGCAAGTCAAGCAGATCGTCGGCACCAGCTTACGCGACGGCAGCGCCCCCCAAACCCACTTCATCGCCCCTCACCCGCCTGCGTACTTTGCGGAGCTTTATCGCCGCGACCAACTCTTCGACGGTCACGTCATCATGCTCGGCCCGGGCAACGAGGACGCAGCCGCGCAGGCGTTGGCCGCTTTCCCCGAGGGCTTGCAGGTCGGCGGCGGCATCCGCCCCGCCAACGCCGCGGCTTGGCTCAGCCGCGGTGCCGCGCAAGTAATCGTCACTTCCTACGTCTTCAGCGACGGCCAACTCCACCACAGTCGGCTGGCACAAATGGTAGCTGCGGTGGGACGCGACCAACTGGTCTTAGACCTCAGTTGCAGCAACCGCGACGGGCTCTACGTGGTGATGACCGACCGCTGGCAAAAGGCCACGGATTTTGCTATCAGCGCGGACAACTTGGCGCTCCTCGCCGAGTCTTGCAGCGAATTCCTCATTCACGCCACTGGGGTCGAAGGCAAACAGCAAGGAGTCGATGCCGAACTCGTCGCCCTCTTGGGAGAGATCGCGCCCATCCCGACGACGTACGCCGGCGGCGTGAGCAGCACCGGGGACATCGCGGTCCTCCGCAAGCTCGGCCAAGGGAAATTGGATTTTACGGTGGGAGCGGCGCTGGATATTTTCGGGGGCACGGGGCTATGCTACGAGGATATGTTGGCATACCGCGGGGAGGGCGAGGCCGAGGACAACCGTCCCAACTTGTAGAGCTTGACGGCGTTCCTCTGCGTCCCGGATGAAGGGCTCGCTTGCGACAGGGCGCGAACGAGGTCGCCGTGCGACTAATGGTGGGGCCAAAGTTTCACTCAAACAGTTGCCGTAGCCAACTAGCGAATGTTGTGCTGAGTGTTCCATCCACGTGCAAATCCTGTGCGCGAATGGCGGCACCCATTTGTCTAGGGTCCTCTTTCGTCGCCAGCCAAGCGTAGAGTTTGGCTCGCAGTATCTTTTTCTCGGTAAACTTTCGGTCGGCCTCTGGAATGCCATCAATGTAGTCTTTGGACAGCCACCATACTGGATCGTCGTCGGGGATCATCTCTGAGACGAAGTTTTCGAGTTCGCCGGGTGATGTATTGTTGGGCATCAACCAGATGCCGATGCGAGGGATGCGGCTGGTGCCTTCTATGAGCGTCCCGGTTAGTTTGGGGGTACGAGGCACCTCAATATTCTCTTCTTGAAGCCTATCGGCCACAGATCTCCAGCGGGCGTCCAAATCGTCGTTTGCGTCCACGATGATGCCGACGGCTTTGCGACCAGGAGCCAGAATCTCCGAGCCAATATCTTCGAGAAGCACTTCTATTCCTTCCTTATCCAGAATACAGAATTTTGGCACCTCTTTATGAACATTACAGAGATGCCGGACGACATGCTTATCATTTGGTCCTTCAACGAGGAGGACACAGTCATTATTATCCATCCACCTACCTTATCCCAATACGTTTTTGAGAAATCACCTCACTTCAATGTGTTGCTTGGCAGCGACTTTGAGATTGCGCTCTGAATACTCGACCGCCCACATCGCCTCATCTTTCCGTTCGATGCGCACAAGCACCCCTTCGGCTTCCTCACACTCGACTGCTGCCTGTGCAAAGCCGCGCACGCAGTCAAAGCTGTGCGTCGTTGCAATGACTTGGACGTTGTTTGCATGGGCGGTCTTAAAGACCATGCGCCAGAAATCGGGCTGGACGGAATGGTGGATGCCGTTTTCGGCTTCGTCGATGAGCAGAAAACCGTCCCGGCTATTGGCCAGTGCCAAGGCAGTACCGGCCAGATGCAGTGCCCCATCGCCCAGACTTTGCAAAGGGACGGGACGAGCTTGCCCTCGGAGCTTTGCTACCACCCGCTGAACATATCCGACATCAGATTTCTTCTGTGATACGTCTGATATGTCGTCGCGGATCACCGCCACGCGCTCTAAGTCACTGCTGAAGATCAGTCTCAGTGCCTGCATTGCTCGGTCCTCGTCATCCGTCAGCGCGATGGCATTCCAGAACCGCAAGATTTCTTTATCGCTCAACAGGCCCGGCCCCAAAGATTGACATCCTATTGGGGAGGGCCATTTAGCTCCGACCAAGAATTTATATGAGTATAGATATGCACTACCACCATAACGTTCTACGATTCTGGCAGCATCCGATCCTTGGATGGGGAGAACCCATGGAAGAGTCTGTTCAGTTTCTTGAAATACGACTTTGAACGCCTGAGTATAACCTCTTGGAACAAACAAAGATATACGATCTCCGATGTTAGAAGCCTGCTCATCGCTCAGAGAAGTCTCCTCAATCCTGAGTTGGTCTGTATCGCTTTTTGGACCGATTAAGATGCGGGCACATCTCGACACATCCCGACCGTAGAACAGGGCCGCAAAATCGGGTACAAATTTTCTGAACATACTGTGATCTTCGGTCTCAGCGATAGCGTACTCTTGGCGACTCTTCAGTAATTCGGACAGAACGTACTCTTGCCCCCGCGCCGCATAGACTTGGACGGCATCTAAAACGGTTGTCTTGCCGACGCTGTTCTTGCCCGCCAACAGTGTCACGCGGCCCAATCGCTCAATGGAAAGCTCCTTGATCCCCCGAAACCCTTTTATCGACAGGCTCGGAAGATGTAGTCGGTCGTCGAGTCGTTCTTGGGACATAGCGTTAGCACCTTCTTTTGAGGGCGAGAGTTTTGAACTGATGAAATGTACCGCTGAATCTTGAACTAAGTCAATGAGTCATCTACACCGCCACCCTCGTCTCCGTATCCCCCGCGGCCAGCGCGTTCATATACGCCAGCGTCATATCGCGGGTGCGGTATGTTCCGAAGGCGGCTTCATCTTCGCGGCGGACGATGGGGAAGGTGTCGAGGACGTATTCGGCGTCGTCACGCGACAGGCCGTAGAGATGGAAGTAGAGCGCGTCGAGGCGGGCGCGGAGGTGGCGGCGTTCCTCTTCGTCCCAGATGAAGGGCTCGCCGTCGTAGCCGAGGTCGCGGGCGAAGGGGGCCATGTCGTGGGCGGTGTACGTGAGGCGGAGGACGTGGTCGCGGACGAGATCGCGGGCGGTCGTCGCGCCGAAGGAGCGGTCGTAGTCGGCGGGGGCGATGACGGGGAGCTGTTCGACGATGTACCACATGAGGTGGGTCGCCTGAACCTTCTGACGCGCAACGTAATCAAAACAGAAGCTGTTGAGATTGGCCAATAGGCAGACTGCGCTCTCGCCGTTGAAGTCGCATTTGGCCGGAATGAGGACTGGCAATGTGTGTCCGCATCCAACTTGCGGAACGACAGCGGCGATCATGGTGCGGACATTGGTTGACGCCGTAATGTCTTTGAACGCCAAGAGCCATTGCAAATTCTGGACAACGTCACTCTCCTGCTGGCTAACCCAATATCGAGGACGAGGTGAGAAATCCGGATCGAGGTATTCTTCGTCAAGGGTTCTGTCCGGCTGCCCCGGTCGGAATAAGTTGCCTTCTCGGTTGGTGATGCTGGCAGCGCGATGGTCGAAAGCCTGCACCATCTTCCCTTCGTATAGTGGTAAATACAGTTCCTCGCTCCGTTTCCAGCGATTGCCCTCGATAGGATAGAAACCTTCCTCATCGAGCTGCGCGGCAGTGCGAAAGAGGTGGGAGTCGGAGGTCATGTTAAACAGGCCCTGCATGAACTGCACTCGCCAAGCGCGGCGTTTCTTACTCCCTGAGCGATCCACCATAACCGGATGTCGCTCGTAGATTCCACGAGTGATGTCAGCGTCACGGCGGGTGCGAAAGACAGGTGCCGTGCCGGTATTCGGATTTACGCGGGCAAAGTCGTCCGGCGTCAATGGAAAGCAGCGGTCCTCGTCATCGATCGTTTTCGTATCGTGTAAGAAGAAAGCACATTCGGTCTGGTCGAATCGTCGCTCCTCGCCGCCAAAGATGAGGGCGCAGAATTTGAACGAAGCATGGATGTCCTTGAAGAAAATTCTCTTGTTCTCAAAATCGAACAGGCCACTCACCCGTCCACCGGTCGAAACGGACTTGAAGAATCGAGCCGCAGTCTTGTCGGCATAAATGCCCGACGGAGTCAGCAGGCCGATAAAGCCATCCGGCTTAATCAGACTCATGGCCCGCTCGACGAACAGCGAGTACAGATTGATGCGACCGCCACTTAGAAGCGGATACTCATCCGATGATCGAAAGAAATCGCGCATCATTGTGGCGTGGCTCCGTACCGTTTCATATTCCAAGACAAGTTCGTCGCCTGTCTCTTTTTTCTTTTTGAGCAGTGCCTTTCGCCGTGCTCCAGTCGTCGCGTGAGCGATCTCTTCGTCGCGGGTTGCGAACCATTCCACTTCCGGCTGTTCGATCTGATCCCACGGCGGATTGCCAATAACCGCGTCAAATCCTCCTTGCGGACGACTTTCTTGCCACCTATGCCACACCCCCGGAAAAGCCACCTCCCAATGCAAGAAGTCCTCGCGATTGGCAATGGACGTGGCCTTGTGCCATAGCTCGGAAAAGTCGGAAATGTTCTCCGCTGGCCCTTGTGCCAAAAGTTCGTAAGCATTCGCCGTATGCTGGCCGAGGGTCCTAACCAGCGGCTCTTCAAATTCAGCGCGTTCATCCCTCTTCATGCCCGCTGTCAGCCAACGCCAGCCACACAGAAAGTCGAGCAAGCCGCGTAGATCGGCAGTCGTCTCCTCCACCCCGTCGAACAGCTCTGCCGACTCCTGCACTTCCGCCACGTCCGCATCGGACATCTCCTCAATCCGCTGCATCCCGTCGGTAGCCGTCTCCGCCCCGGCAATGGCGCTACTGGCAAACATCCCACCGAGCCGATGCAACTCATCGGTAGCGTCCCGCACCCGCAGACCAACCAGCGAGTCGCCGCAACGCAAATGGTGATCGAGGAAAGACAGCGGCGCACCCACCGTAAAGCTGTGCAACCACAGCGACACCTTGGCCAACTCGACCGTCAGCCGATTCTTATCCACCCCGTAAATGCAGCGCTTGAGCACCATGCGGCGAATAATGGCTTGGTCAGTAAGCTGTGCCTCGTCCAAGACCCAGTTCGATTCGTTAGCCCGTTTGCGAATGTCAGCCCGAATCGCCGCCACGCGCCCCACCAGCGGCGACGCGTACTCACCATCCAGCCACTCCGAAACCGAAGGGACGTACTCAATCAACTCGGCGATATAGTCCGACAGGAAATCCACGGCGGTGACGAGGAAGTGCCCGCTACCCATCGCCGGGTCCAAAACTTTGAAGTCTAGTACGGCCTCTGCCGGATCTAGCTGCTCAAGTTCCTCCCCCCGTTCCTGCTTGGATCGACGGTCGCTTTTAAGTTCAGCGGCCTTGTCCTCAAAGGCGTTAAGCCGCTCTTCGGCCAGCGGCTTCAAGGTCCGCTCAACAATCAGATCGACGAGTTCCTGAGAGGTATAAAAACTGCCGCTGTCCTTGCGGGCATACGGATTGGGACGAATGGAAATGTTGCCGTCGTCATCACGCACCGGCTCGCGCTCCAGTAGCCGCTCGTAGATAGAGCCTAGCTGCTGCACCGACATATCGCGGTAGTTGACAAAGCGGCGCACACCCTGCGAATCCTCGGCGTGACTCAGATCGTAGATGATAGGCGCAATTTCTTCATCGGCCAGCCGGACCGTTTCCAACAATGGCGCAGCTTCCACCGCAAACAGCCCGCCATTGTACGGCGGCAAACCAATAGACTCGTCGCCCTTGTCGATGAGCTTAAATAACGTCGTCAGGTGATCGTAATAATTGGTGGCAATCGCCGAGTACGTATCGTCAGCCGCCATCCTGCTCGCAATGTCATCGCGGACAGGATGGCGCAAACCATAGTCGTCGTATCGCTCATCGTTGACCGGCAGCAGCCCCCGATCCTCGGCATAGAGCACAAACAGCAGCCGATAGAGAAAGATCAACGCCGCATCCCGGCTCGCGACGAGGCTTTCCTCCGACTTCTGCACAAGCGCATTGACGAGATTGGGAAACACCCGCTCAAACACCACCCCCGACAGGTCTTGTGCGACCTGTTCCTCATAGCGCCGACCCTCAGCTAGCGCCTCTTCGAGAAACGTACTCGTGGCCCCATCTCGCAGCGTGAAGGATTCGCGGCGAAACAGCAGATGAAAGACGCGGAGGTCGTCTTCCTTGCCGGGCTGGAGCAGTTCTGTCAAGTCGGCTTCAAAGTAGCCGCTAGCACGCGGTCGAGCGCGGTAGTCGTACAGCCGCCAGATACTGCCATTGGTCAGAATGCCCCAGCGAATGCGCCCCTCCGACTCGATCTCAGCCGTCGCCAAATATCGAAGGATCTGACCGTGCGGCGTCCCACGCTGCGCCCGATCCTTCCGGTCCCGGCTGTCGAGCGCAAGCCCAAAGCGCTTACTCTCTTCAACTACTGTCGCGTACTGGAAGGGATTCCCGCCGCGCGCCTTGGATTCGGCGTCAGCAAAAAGCAGATGATCGGGAATGTCCTCATGGCCGGCCGCACTTGGCTGAGGCACGTACTCGGTCCATCCCAATAGCTCCAGAACCGGACGAATCAACTCTTCCTCCGTGCGAGCTTCGTTGGGATTTCGGGAACGGCTGAGAGCGTCGTGATGCCGGGCAACGCCGTCTTTGAACGCAATAAACGCCTCTGGCTGAGCGAGAGACGCTTGCCACTCAGCCGTAGCCTTTATGCCGTCGGTGAGGAAATAGTGAGTGAATAGCTGGCCGGTCATATTGAGAGAAAGCGTTGACCTGTTGGTCTTCGCAGTTTTGAACCGCTTTTCACGTGCCTTGGTGCCGCGATTGATCGCGCTTGGATCCGGTGCGTTTTCTCAACAGCTCCCAGTTTTTACATTGCCGCTAGTGCCCCGACAGCTTAAACAGGTTGACCGCCGTAAAGTTGATGATGGCCCAGATCGTAAACAGCAGGGCTATCTCGGTCTTCAGCGACATCCGCTCGTCTTTGGGCACCCGCATCGCCAGATGCAGCACCGCGTAGGCCATTGGGATCAGCAGCAGATTGTTGGCATTGGCACCCTTGAGCACAAAGTCGAGGGTGCGCGGGTCGAACAATATGAACAGCAGCCACCCAAATGGGAAGGCGATCTGGAAAATGCGGATCCAGCGGCGGTAGCCCTCTTCTTCGGCCAGCGCACTCACCTTTAATTGCCGCAGAAAGTCAGCGCCAATCCGCCCCGAAGAAGCGGCGAAGACCAGCAGCGTGGAAAAGAGCGTACAAAATCCCCCGAACATGAAGATGTAGTACGCCCAGCCGCCGATGCTCTCGGTGAAAATCAGCGAGACTTGCTCGACGACCTTCATGCCTTGGGGCAAGACTTGTAGCTGATTGAGCACTGACGCACCCAGCAAGTAATACGCGCACGTAACCACCAGCGCGATCCCCGTACACACGCCCGCATCGGTGATCAAGACCCGCATCCAGCCCCGGTACCGCGCCTGCCATTCCGGGCTATCGTCTTTTGGCCCGACAAAATCCGGGTAGCCTTTTTCCACGATCCAATAGGGATACATGAAAAGCTCGACCGCGGTCGCGCCGACCGATCCCATCACCGCCAACGCCACAAACGCGCCTTCAGCGGGCATGGCAAAGCGGAAACCCGAGGCGATTTGCTCGCTGCTGATTGCGTAGCTCGTCCCTTGCAGTGCGAGCACCGAGCCGACTACTACCAAGCTGAAGGTCGCCACCAGCGCGGAGACCATTTTCTCCAAGTCGCCGTACAGTCCTCGCCAGAGCAAAACCGACATGGCGAGGAAAATGACCACCGCCCACACTTGTTCGGACGCAAAGGGAAAAACCGTGACCATCAGCCCGGCCACCGATCCCAATATGCCGATGACGGCCACCGTCACCGAGAAGTAGCCCACCACGCAGAGCCACGCGATCCACGAGGTGCTGCGCCAGCGCGCGCCCGGTACTTGGTCGAGGATTTGCACGGTACTGCTCTTGCGCAACAGGCACTGCCGGCCCAATTCGAGCTGAATCACAAATTTGACCAAACAGGCCAAGATCACGCCCCAGAGAAAGACAAAGCCGACCTCGGCTCCCATCCGCGTCGTCACCAACAACTCACCCGAGCCGACCACCGATCCCGAGACAACGACGCCGGGGCCAATATTGCGTAAGAGGCCACCAAAATGAGTCGGGGCCTCGCGAATGCTGCTTTGCGCGCTGTCCATAATACACTCCGTTTTGTCGTCTGGGGACGCGGGCATCTCGCCCGCAAAAGCGGTTTTAAGATAGGAACTTACTAACCGTTGGCCACTCAAAAACCAGCCACAATCCCCCGCAGCCCCTCGGCATATTGCCCAAGCACCGCATCGGCCCGATCTCCGCTGCCGCGCTTGTGGATCACTTCCACCGAGCAATACCCATCAAACCCAGCCTCAGCAAGTAAACGCAACGGCTCGGCGTGATCGAAAACACCTGCACCCAGGACATCGCTGACCTGCAACCTGCCATCGACGATCGTCCCGTCGTGGGCGTGGATGTGGCGCGTGTGTGCGCCCAGCATCTGGAAGCTCTCGGCTGGCTCTTCCAGCACCCGCTGCGTGTGCATAAAATCCCACAGCACCTGCAAATTCGGGTGCCCGGCCCGCTCGACAACCGCGCGCACCGGGGCCGAGCAGCACCAATCGTCGTGCGTTTCCAGCAGCAATGTCACACCGCGTTCAGCCGCCGCAGGCAACACCTGCACAAAGCCCTCCACCACGTAATCGACGACCGCAGTCCACTCTCGACCCCGGTCGCGCTGACCGCCGAAAACCCGCACCAAGCCACAGCCCAAGTCAGCCGCCAAGTCAATGTACTTTTTCAAGTCCTCCACATGCCCAGCCCGCTCTGCCGCATCGGGCGCAGCCATCCTTGCCCCAGTCGCAATGCAGCAGATTTCCAGCCCCTCGTCCTCCATCCGCTGGCGAATGTCCCGCCGCTCTTTGGCCGCAAGCTCGGCCTCAATGCCGCAGGCGTGATCCCACTCGACTCGTGGCTCAAATCCCTGATAGCCGTGCCGCTTCATGCCAGCGACGACCTCGTCCAAGGTCCAGTCTGGACACGCGCTGCTCATAGTCACCAATTTGATCATAGTATTTTGTTCTCCTCAGTAGCGTTGCGAATGTAACGAATGGACAGGATAGATGGGATTGTATTGTTTTATCCCATCCCGTGTCAAACACCCTCAATTGATGCAAGGTCCCTCATGCAAATCGGCACCACCCTCACTCGCTTCATCATCGAAGAAGAGCGGCAGCACCCCGAGGCCACCGGCGAATTCACCGGCCTGCTCACCGACCTGACCAGCGCGGCCAAAATCATCTCCCGCGACGTGAACAAGGCCGGTCTCGCCGAGGTAATGGGCATCACCGGCCGCACCAACGTCCACGGCGAAGAAGTGCAAAAACTCGACGAATTCGCCAATGCGCTCATCATCCGCACCACCGATCACACGGGCCAGCTTGCGGGCATGGCTTCCGAAGAGATGGACGACATTTACCCCATCCCGGAAAGACACCCGCGCGGCAACTACATCCTCGTCTTCGACCCGGTTGACGGCTCGTCCAATATAGACGTGAACGTCTCCATCGGCACCATCTTCTCCATCTACCGCAAGAAAAGCACCGACACCGTCGCCCACAGCGACTTCCTCCGCTGCGGCCGCGAGCAAGTCTGCGCCGGCTACATCATCTACGGCTCCAGCACCATGCTAGTCTATACCACCGGCAGCGGCAGCCACGGCTTTACCCTCGACCCAAGCCTCGGCGAATTCCTGCTCTCGCACGAGCACATCGAAATCCCTAGGAAAGGTCAGTACTACAGCGCCAACGAGGGCAATTATCCCAAATGGGACAAGCCAGTGCGCCACTATGTCAAGCAGCTCAAAGAAGGTCCGCAATCCTACTCGGCGCGCTACATCGGCTCGCTCGTAGCCGACTTCCATCGCAACCTGCTCAAGGGCGGCATCTTCCTCTACCCCGGCGACAGCAAGTCGCCCAACGGCAAGCTGCGGCTCTTGTACGAAGCGGCTCCCCTCGCCTTTGTCGTCGAACAAGCCGGCGGCGCGGCCTCCAACGGAACCCAGCCCATCATGGACTTGCAAGCGACCGAGCTACACCAACGGACGCCGCTGTTCATCGGCAGCAGAGACGACGTAGCCACGCTAGAGGAATTTGTGTGCGGCGAGCGGACGTGAACAGGCGACAGCGCGAGCCGAGAGCGTAAACATTGGGCGCCATAGACGGCGACCAACAGATCAGTCGGTCTTCAATACTAGCGAGGCGTGCAGCCGGTCTCGCTTTGTAGCTTGGTGCTGCTGCGCGGCTCACAGTCGATCACTCCACCATGGCAATCGAGCGCAACAGCACAGCAACGCAGTATCGCCTGCTTTAGCTTGGAACGGCCGCGCTGCACGCGGGATTTCATACCGGAAGTGGAAAGACCAAGGCGAGTTGCCGCTTCTGTTTGGTTGAGACCTGCGATGTCTGTGAGCAGCAGCGCTTCCGCATAAGGCTCCGGCAGGTTGCGGATAACAGGCGTCAGACACGCGGCGATTTCCGCGGCGTTGCTCGCATCGCTGGACGCACCACCGTTCTGCTCAATTTCCGCGGCATATTGCGTCAACGCCCGTGCCTCCGCAGCACGGCGACGATGGTAATCAGTGATCGCGTTGGCAGCAACGCGGAACACCCAAGCGGCCGGCTCATCAGCAACGGCGAGCCGGTCGCGATGGCGGACGAGTAGCAACAGGATGTCGCCTACAACGTCATCTACAGCGCCCGCTTCGACACGGCGACTCACATAGGCGCGCAAGCTCGTCTGAAAATCCCGCCAATTGTCGATTGGCGAGTTGGTCTGCGTCTCAGTACTCATGCGCAACAGCTATCTCTTTCACCAGAAGCACGCTCCGCTGGCTTGTCATCGACAATGCGATACCACTCCCAACGCAAGCCTTGCGGATCGCTCGACCAGACTTTGTTCTGCGTCGCGTGGCAACAGGTTTCGTTCCGCTGCACTTCGGTCAAAATGCCCGCGTTTCGCAGTCGTTGCTCGGCGTCGCTCACCTCGGCTTCTGCAAACGCTTCGACGCCTAGATGGTTGAGGCGTTCTGCTGCCGCTGGATTCTCAAAGAGCACCAACTTCAACGGCGGTTGATCGATGGCAAAGTTGGCATAACCAGGATGTCGCTTGTGCGGCTTGGCATTGAAAAGTTCACCGTAATAAGCGACGGCTTCATCCAAATCATGGACATTCAGGGCCAATTGCAAACGCATAACTCGCTCCTTTCATATATTCTTTACCCAATAAGACGCAGGTGACCAGAAAAGGACGCAAAAATTTGAAAACTATGGTTCTGACACGAGATTTTAAGGAAACGATCCAAGCGCGCATAGAGCGCGATCCGACCTTCCGCGAGGAACTCCTCAAGGAAGGGGTCAAGTGCCTGCTTTCGGGCGATATGGATACCGGTAAGGCGGTATTGCGCGACTACATCAACGCGACCATCGGTTTTCAGGAGCTTGAGCAAAACTTGTGAAAATCACGGCCATCAAACTCTCGGTTTTCGAGCTTCCAGCCACTACTCCGCTCTTTGATCTAGAGCAAGCCCCCTACGGCCATCGCACCCGCTGGCAGGCCCGCGGCCACTGCCGCGCCGAGGCCCCCATCCACGTGCTGCACGTGCTGACCGACGAAGGTTTAGAAGGCATCTGCACGGTCGGCGACGCCCGCTACCAGACCATGCGCCGCGAGGAGTTGGAGGCCCTGCGAATCATGGCCGTCGGCCAAGACCCACTCGACCGCGAGCGGCTCGACGACAAGCTGCGCTGGGCTACCCGCTCGCTGTTTTCGCGCCCGGGCTGGCACGGAGCTTTCGACAACTGCCTCTGGGACATCGCCGGGCAAGCCGCTGGCCTTCCAGTTTGCGCCCTAATCGGCCGGACTCGCCCGCGCTGCCGAGCCTATTACAACTTCCCCTCCGGCAGTCTCGACGCTGCCACAGAAGGGGCAGACCAAGCACTCGCAGCGGGCTTTGTGGCGCTCAAAGACCATTGGTCCGGCCCTCCCGACACCAACATCGCGTGGTCGCGCGCCATCCGCGATCACGTCGGCCCGGACATCGACCTGTTGCACGACGCGGCTGGCAGCCCCTACACCCTGCGCGAAGCCCTGCGCGTAGGCCGCGCGCTGGAGGAACTCAACTACGGCTGGTTCGAGGAGGCCATCTCCGACCGCGATCTCCAGGGCTTGCAAACACTGTGCGCCGCGCTCGACATACCAGTCATGGCCCTTGAGACCCTGATGCACGACTGCGAACTCTGCGCCGCTTGGGTCCGCGCCGGGGCCACGGATCTCATCCGCGCCAACGCCCGCCACGGCACCACAGCCACCCTCAAACTCGCCGCGATGGCCGCTGCCCACCGCACCACCATCGAACTCAACGGTCCAGGCGGACTTTTTGGCTTAGTCCACGCCCACCTAGTCTGCGCCCTGCAAAACACCACGTACTACGAGTATTTCCCCGGCGGCAGCCGCGACGAAATCGGCCGCGAGATCGGCCTACTCAATCCCCCGCTTCCCGTCGATGGCCACATTGCGCCGCCGACCGGCCCCGGCTGGGGAGCCGAGTGGGACCGGGCCTATTTCGCCAAAAAGCGCGTGGCCGAATGGTAAATCGCCATTACTTGACTTCTATAGTGCATGTTCCGCATACGAATCGCCGGTAGTGGTTCAGTTTGAAAATAGCCGTACATAAGAAGGCCCCTTGGTACGGGGCCTTTGTTTTCAAAGTAGCCCACTACCTCACTACCGCCCTCTTAGCAGCCTCTGGCTCCCGGTAGATGATTTTCAAAAGTGCTTGCGCCGGACCACTGGGAATCCGCCGGCCTTGTTCCCAGTCCTGAAGGGTGCGGATGTCGATGCCAAAGGTCTGGGCAAAGACGCCCTGAGTCATGTTCAGTTGCGAGCGGATCAAGCGGGCGTTGATCTCGTCGGGGAGGTGGACGCGGTAGCTTTCTGGGTCTGCTTGGCCGTGCGCGATTTCCAGAGCCTCCGTTGCCGCCTTGATAAGTTCCTCTCCAGCCTTGGTCATGGTTGGGTCCTCCGTTGGTATTCGTCTGCCAGTGTGCGCAACACAGTCCGCAAAACACTAACTTCCGAGTCGGTCAGGTTTGTTTTATCGCCTTTAGCGAAGATCGACAGCAAAAACACAGGAATGTCTTGGCCACTGTAAAAAGTCACCACTCGGTATCCACCGCTCTTTCCTCTTCCCGGCGCGGCGAACCGGAGCTTGCGAGCACCTCCTGATCCTTTGATTACGTCGCCGGCATCGGGATTATTGGCGACAAAGTCGATGATGGCCTCCCGGTCGCTGTCACTTATCTGGTAGCGACGGCATTTGCTGATGAAAGTAGATGTTTCGATGACCGTGTGCATGATCTTAATTACGGCATTGCCGTAGTAACATCAAGAGAAAATTTACCGAGGGCGACACACGGCTACGGCACATAGGGTCTGTTTCAAGACCAGAAAAACGGTAGGAGGTACAGTCTGCAGGGAGTCTGGCCTTCTGTCGGCAACTGGTTGATCCACAGGCTCCGCTTGGCGCACGACCTAAAGAAGTAGGTGATGTCAAGATGCTACCGGATCGGAAGAGGGGCTTTTTGCCGTCGGCTTCTTGAGCAGACGACCACAACGAGTTCCCCATTAAAGGATCTTTTGTTACGGGAGCTTGCATGGAGTACAGACCAAGAGCAAGACCGCATTTTCACGGTTGAAGCCCGTGCCCCTGTTCGCTAAGTTACGGGACAGATACTCATCCCTCAGGAAGTAACCCACCGTGAACCTCAACGCCGCCCAAGTCCAATCCTACCGCGCCCAAGGCTGCCACTATATCGGCAAACGCGCCGAGCACTTCGAGCCGCCCCAAGGCTTTCACGTAGGGCACGTGTGAGACAACGCCATGGCCTTCGCTTTTTCCGACCAGCACATCGACGAGTACCGCACTCAGGGCTACACGGTCTTTCGCCAACTCCTGCCCCCTGCCCTCATCGCCGATCTACGCCGCGTCTGCGCCGAGGCGCGAGACTTAGCCCGCCAACAGCGCGGCCCTCAAGCCCAGCGCTTGCAGCCAATGGCCGACTTCCCGCTCGACCAACAGCCCTTTATCGACTATGTAGAACTCCCCGCACTCAACGACGCACTCCACCGCTTGCTCGCGCCGGATTTCCGCGTCGGCGGCCCCCAAGTCATGGGCGTGCTCTTTGAGCCGGACGAGTTGCCGTGGTGTACCCACTGGCACCGCGACTGGCGCGACAATATGCCCGGCTTGGAACTGGCGCGCTGGGACGAGCACTTTGCCGACGACCGATACTTCAACCAAGTCAACTGCGCCCTGTACGCCGATTCGTGCACTTGGGTCGTCCCCGGCAGCCACCTGCGCCGCGACCTGCCGTGCGAAGTAGCGCGCTTTCCCGAGCGCCCCATCGCCAAGCCCGATCTCGAAGGACAATCCGCTACCGAGCGCGAGTGGACCTGCCTCAGCTACGCACAGAGTATGCCCGGTGCCCGGCAGCTCTTCCTCGACGCCGGAGACTTCTGCCTGTACCGCAACACGCTGTGGCACATCGGCAACTACGTGCCCTACGCCAAAAGGGCAACCCTGCACGACGCCGTAGATACCGACGAATTTGCAGCGTGGCGCGACGAGACCGTGCGCATAGTCCAGGAGCGGCGGGCGGCGGGACACGGAATGGAGAATCCCAATGGCTAAAAACAGCCGCCTCGTGTATTCCTCTGATCTTGGCCGCGTACAGCAGCCGAAAAAGCAAGCCTCCCCTCCCACCGGCGACGGCATCGCCCGCGTGCGCCGCGAAAAAAAAGGGCGCGGCGGCAAGACTGTGACCACCATCTCGGGCCTGAGGCTATCCGCAGCCGAACTGAAGACCCTCGCCGCCGAACTCAAGCGCAAATGCGGCAGCGGCGGGTCGGTCGTCGATCGCGTAATAGAAATTCAGGGGGACAAAGTGGAGGTCGTGCTCGCCGAGCTAGCCAAGCGCGGCTATCAGGCCAAGCGCGCCGGCGGCTGAGGCATCAATTAGAGGGCGGGATTTGCTTGCCTTGCGGATCCTGTTCGTCGCGGATTTGCGCACCCAACTCGGCGGCCAACTCGCCGCCGATAAAGTGCTCAATCGCATCGGCCGGGTCGTGTACGTGGTCTGCGGGCAGGCCCAGTTGGCTCATATAGGTCTCCCAAAGCCGGTGATGGCGCAGCAGGCGCAGCGCGACTTGTTGGCCCTTGGCAGACAATTCGACCACGCCATTGGCCTGTACCAGCAGTTGCCGCCGCCGCAGACCGCCAAACGCCAGTTGCGCCAGCGGATTCCAAACGGCCGCAGTCGCCACCAACTCGGCGGGCCGCAGCCCAGCGCACCCGACCTCCTTCTCTTCGCGCCGCACCAGCGCCAGCAGCATGTGATCTTGCGCTACTTGCAGCGACAGCCGCACGCGCTGATAAACCCGCGCCAGCACGCCCTGATTGGGTGAAAAAAGCAGGGAGAAGAGAAATATCCCGCCGATGACCACCACCATGGCCCCGGCGATGGAGCTATCCCATAAGCTAGCCAAAAAGTAACCCACCACGGCCGAGACGATCCCAAAGAACACGGCCAACCCTATTACCGCGATGAGCCGATCGCTCCACAGGTAAGCGGCAGCCCCTGGCACAATCAGCATGGCCACGACCAAGATCGCGCCCACGGACTCAAACGACGCCACCGTCGTCAGCGCGACCAAACCCATCAAGAGATAGTGCATCAGCGTGGCGTTGATCCCCACCGACATGGCCAAGGCTGGGTCGAACGCGGAAATTTTGAATTCCTTGTACAAGAGCGCGATCACAATCAGGTTAATCGCCAGCATCGCGCCCAATATCCACACCGGCCGCGGCCCCAGCGATTGGTCTCCCCACAGCAGCAGATCCCAAGGGGTATAGGCGATTTCGCCGTAGAGCACGCACTCCTGATCGAGATCCACTTGGCCGGCATACGCGGTGATGATCACCACTCCCAGCGCGAAAAGCGCGGTAAACACAATGCCGATGGCCGCGTCCTCTTGCACGCGCCACCGCCGGTGAAATGCCTCGACCAACAGCGCGGTTAGCAAGCCGAAGGCGGCTGCGCCCAAAAACATCGGCAGCACCGCGCGGCTACCCGACAACAGGAAGGCCACGGCGATCCCCGGTAGCACGGCGTGGCTCAAAGCGTCGCCCAACAGCGACATCTTGCGCAGCACCAAGAAGCTGCCCAACAGGGCGCAGGACGCCGTGACCAACACGCCGGTGAGTATGATCCAAAAAGCGCCTTCGATCATTCGCGGCCTCCCCGGCGGTAGTGGCTGCCGGTGCCGTGGATATTGACGATTCGGGCTGGGTCTAGTCCCTGCTCGCGCTGGAGGATGTCCTCTAACTCGGCGATGATTTCCGGCGTCAGCAAGTGCTCGACTTCGTCGGCGGGCCGATCCACGTGATCGGCGTCGAGTATGGCCCGATAGTACAAATAGTGCTCCCACAAACGGTGCGATTTAACCACGAAAAGCCCTTCCTCCGCGCCTAGATCCGTCAGGGCGAAACGTCCGTCCTGACTGGAGACTAGTCCCTTCTCGGCGAGCCGCCGCCCGAGGCGTTTGACCCGGTCCGGCGATAGGCCCATCTCAATGGCCAGTTCCTCCACGGCCAGGGAGCGGCCCGTCCCCAACTTCTCTTGTAGCTCGACGCAGGCGCGCAAAAAGTGCTGCTGGCTCTCGCGGCGGCTGTTGTGCCGCTGCCTGCGCCACCGCGCCAACACCCCCCGCTGGGGCGCAAAAAGAGCCGACACCACAAAGCACAAGGTGGCGCTGAGCACCATCACCGGGCCAGTGGGTATCCGCGGCACCAAGGAACTGATGAAGGTGCCGACGACCCCAGACAACCCCCCAAAAGCAGCGGCGAGCAGCACCATCTTGTGCAGGTGCTCGGTCCAAAAGCGCGCCGCCACAGCCGGCGTGATGAGCATAGCCGCAATCAGCACCACGCCTACGGCCTGCAAGCCCACGATCACCGTCAGCGCGATCAGCCCCATCAGCAAGGCGTCGATCCAGCGGGCTGAGTAGCCGAGCGTCTGCAAAAAGTCCGCGTCGAAAATCAGCGCCTTGAACTCCTTAAAGAACAAGGCCACCGCGAGGATGATGAGGCCCGCCAACACACTCATGACGCGCAGGTCGTCATCCACCAGCGAGGCCGCCTGCCCAAACAGGAACTTGTCCAAGCCGCTCTGATTGCCCGTGCCGACCCGCTGAACGTGGGTCAACAGCACGATCCCCACGCCAAAAAAGACCGACAGCACAATGCCGATGGCCGAATCTGCCTTGACGCGGGTATAGCTGATGATGAACTGCATCACCAGCACGCCGAGCACCCCGGAAATCGCCGCCCCCGTCAGCAGCACTGGCAGGGCCTTGCTCCCCGTCCACAAATAAGCCAATGCCACCCCAGGCAAGGCCGCGTGCGCCAGCGCGTCGCCAACGAGGCTCCGCCGCCGCAACACGGCAAACGACCCCAGCAACCCGCCAGTCGCGCCAATCAGCAGGGAGCCGAAGAGCACGAAGCGCACGTTGGCGTCGGCTAAGCTCAAGAACCGCAGGGCGTTTTCGACTAGCATCGTCAGCCCTCGCGCCGCTGCTCGGCCATGGCTTGGGCGGCCTGCGAGAGCACGGTCAGCCGACCCCCATAGGTTTTTTGCAGGTTGTCATCGGTAAAAACTTCGCGGGTTGGGCCGGACGCCACGACCCGCATGTTGAGCATGATGACCCAGTCGAAGTATTCGGTAACGGTCTGCAAGTCGTGGTGCACGACCAAGATGGTTTTGCCCTGCTCGCGCAGGGCGACCAAGCTGGCGATGATCGCGCGCTCGGTCGCCGCATCCACGCCGGCTAGCGGCTCGTCCATGATGTAGATGCGGGCTTCTTGGGCCAAGGCGCGGGCGAGAAAGACCCGCTGCTGCTGGCCGCCCGATAGCTGGCTGATCTGGCGCTCGGCAAAGGGGGTCATGCCCACCTCATCGAGGGCTGCCCAAGCCAAGCGGCGATCTTCCTTGCTCGGCCGCCGCATCCATCCCACGTGGCCGTAGCGGCCCATCAGCACCACGTCGAGCGCGCTGACCGGAAAGTCCCAATCCACAGACTCGCGCTGCGGCACGTAGCCGATGATCTTGCGCATCTGGCTGTAGTCCTCGCCGTAAATCTTGACCCATCCCGACGCCTTGGGCACGAGGTCCATAATGGCCTTGATCATGGTGCTTTTGCCCGAGCCGTTGGGGCCGATGATGCCCACGAGCTGTCCTTCGGGCACATCGAGATCCACGTCCCACAGCACCGGCTTCTTGTGGTAGGCAATGGTCATGTCGTGGATCTGGATGGGATCGGGCGCGCTCACCGCAAAGCTCCCACAATGGTGTTGACGTTGCTTTCGACCATGCCCACATACGTGTCGGCACCGCTGTCGGCAGCCCCCATCGCATCCGAGTATAGGGTGCCGCCTATTTTCACTTGGAAGCCGCGGTCCAAGCACCCTTCGCGCACGGCCTCAATCGAGCGCACGGGCACGCTGCTCTCGACGAAGATGGCCTTGACTTGGCGCTCCACGATCAGATCGACTAGCTGGGTGACATCGTTGACCCCGTAATCGGCCACCGTGGAAATGCCCTGCAGGCCGACGACCTCCACTCCGTAGGCCCGGCCAAAGTAGCCAAAGGCGTCGTGGGCCGTAATCAGCACGCGGCTGGCCTCCGGCAGCAACTCGACCTGCTCGCCGACCCATTGATGCAGCGCGTCGAGGCGCTCCCGGTAACGCGCGCCGTTCTGGCGATAGACCGCCGCCCCGTCCGGGTCCATTGCGCTCAGACGAGCCACGACCGGCTCAATCGTCCGCGCCCACAGCGATACGTCGAACCATATATGGGGATCGAAGTTGCCCTCGAATTCCGGCGGGCGCAGCAAGCGCTCTTCTGGTATTTGCTCGGCCACGACCAACACTTGCTGGCCCATTTTGGCGAAGATGTCTTCCATCTTGCCTTCGAGAAAAAGGCCGTTGAAGAGAATCAAATCCGCGGCCGTCAGCTTGGCCAAATCGCCTTGCGATGCCTTGTAGTAATGCGGATCGACGCCCGGCCCCATCATCCCGACAACCGCGATGCGGTCGCCGCCGATATTGCGGGCGAGGTCGGCCACCATCCCAGTGGTACACACCACCTCAATCCGCCCGTCGTCGCGCTCGGGAGCAGCGCAACCCAACGCGTACAACAAAATGAAAATCCAGAACATAATCCCTTAGCTTATATAATTTCAGTTGACATACAAAAACAAAAATTTAGTCATGGCTAAAAAACTGTCAAGGTCGTTGCTAAATCTGCTTTTGGCCCTATCTTAAGGACAAAACGCGTAACCTTGGAGGTAAGGGGTGCTGACGCAGGCTATTGAGGATTATCTCAAGACAATCTACAAATTGCAGCACAGCGACGAGCACGGTGGGCGCGTCACCACTTCGGTGATTGCCAGCCGCTTGGAAGTGGCCGCGGCCTCGGCGACGAACATGATCAAGAAGCTCGCCGAGATGAATCTGCTCATCTACACGCCGTACCAAGGGGTCAAGCTAACGGCCAGCGGCGAGAAGATCGCCTTGGAGACCATCCGCCATCACCGCTTGATCGAGCTATATCTCAGCCAAGCGTTGGGCTATTCTTGGGACCAGATCGACGCCGAGGCCGACCGCCTAGAGCACGCTATTTCCGAGGAGTTTGAAGACCGCATCGACGAGGCTTTGGGCTATCCAACCGTCGGTGCCCACGGCGAGCCGATTCCCACCAAGCAAGGCCAGATCGACCACCCAAAGTACCGCCGTCTTTCCGAGCTACAAGACGGCCAATCCGCGATCATCCGCCGCGTCAGCGACCGCAATCCCCAGATGCTGCGCTATATGGAAAATTTGCAATTGCTCTTGGGCACCCGAGTCGAAGTTACCGCCAAGGCACCCTTTAACGGCCCGCTGCAATTGAAGATCGGTGCTGCCAAGGAGAAGGAAGTGTCGCTGGGGTTGGAAGTAGCCGGTAGTATCTTCGTCGAGACCGACTAATTTTATTTGTGGCTTCCGGTGTGCCCATTGGCGGACGCCAAGCGATGGAGCTTGCCCTCCGCCTCCAGCAGAGGGATTATTTGCTCAAAGTACTCGCAGAGCGCGTGTAGGCGGCCATTTTCAGTCGTCATTTCCAGCAGTTGTTGCCTAATCTCCAGATCGAGGCCCGTCACTTGGGCCATTTGAAAGGCATTTTGCAGAGATCCTACTTCGGCTCGCATACCGGTTACTTCCTCAAGTTGCCCCATCAACTTCTCTAGCACCGCAACGGCCTTAGCCAAAAGCACTGGGTCCGTCGGCTCCCCGGCGTCATCCACGTACTCTACCCACGCCTCTAAATAGGGCTTGTCCTCAGCAATGCGCACGATGCGAAAGCGCCGCCCGCCCCGGACGATGATGTTGAGACGACCATCGTCAAACTCATCGAGCACTTTGGCCAACAGCATCGCGCAGCCCACTTCGCCCTGTACTTCGCGATCCTCCCCCAGAATCATGCCAATGGGCAAGGTCTCACCGCGCTCGTCAGCCGCCCGCACATCGGCGAGCATCTGCTTGTAGCGCGGCTCAAATATGTGCAGGGGCACGATTTGATCGGGGAAAACGACTATCGGCAGAGGAAAGAGTGGGATCGGATTGCAATCTAGCATGGGCGCGTCGGGTTGGGTTGGTGGATAAGAGCAAATAAAACCGCCGATACCAGCGAGGGCAAGCGGCGCGGCTGTCCCTGCTAGGCTACTACGACGCAGTGGCACGGTTGACATTGCTCTAGCGGCGCGACTCATTAAGGAGTGCCCTCAAAACCGGGATTTGGCTATGGCGCGCCGCAGAAGAAATGTCCGCAGCGAGATCGAGCGAGCCCACAACCGGGCCAACCTCAAAAGCCACATCCGCGCCTTGGGCCTCCAATCCGAGGACGAGTACCGAGCTTGGTGCCGCAAGCGCGGTTTGGGCGACGGCCTCCACAAGAGCAATCGCCAGATCCAAAAGGAGCGCCAGCTCGCCCTACGCCAGCAAGGCGAGGCCGCACTCGCCCGCACCCGCCAGCGCACGCGCAGCCCGGCCAACACCATCCGCCAGCTCTACGACCGCACGCTCCCCAAGGGGCGGCTCGGTGCCGACTACCTCTACAAAATTCGCGGTCTCTTCAACGCCTTTCCCTACGGCCCGACGCGTCGCGCCTTTCTCGACATCCTGCTACAAGCTGCGCGCCGCGCCGACCTGTTTTGCCTCGACCCCGTCATCCCCGCTTTCGGTGCCCACCCGCAGAACAACTTCATCGAAGGCTTGGCCGCCTTAGCTCGCCATTCAGCAGACTGGGTGCGCCCCGTGGCCGAGTGGGTGCCGCCGAGCCACAACCCCCGCAAGCAATTTCACCACCTCGCCTGTCACCTGCTAGCCCGCTACGACGTGCCCACTTTTATGGACGCGGCCTTTTTCTTTTCGCAAATGCCAGAGGCGGGTTTGCATCAGGCGTGGTTCAAACACATCGGCGCGGGGCATAACATCCGCACCGCCGACCTCCCCGTCGCCTTGAGCAAGAAGTCGGCCCACTGCTTCCTCGCCGCCCCCGCCGACCTCTCCATCGCCCATGCCCTGCGCTGGGGTCAAGTCTTGGGCCAAGGCGGCAGTCCGACGCTGGCGCGGGCAGTGATTGGCACCCGGCTGGGCCAGTCGTTTGAAAACGAGGAGTTTTGGTCCACCGCGATTCTGTTTTTTGCCAACAATCCCATGCTCGACCCAGCCCACGTCGGCCCCATCGTCGATTACATCTACAATCAGAAATACGTGCCGCAACAAATTGTCCTGCCCGGCGGTCGCGTCGAGCAAAGGCCACCGGCGCAGCCGAACTTTTCCATGAAGAGCCGCAGCATTCCCAAGCTGTTGCGCCAAGTTGACGAGTGGCACGAAGCACTGGCGCGGCAGGTGCTGCTACCCGATGCAGAGGACGATCCAGACAGAGCTGGTGGAAAAAAGAGCCGCGTCCGGCACATGTCTTGGGGCGCTTCGAGTATCGGCGAATTCGAACTAAAGCAGGAGGACAAACAACTCGGCGAGACCTTCACTTGGAGCATACGGGAGTTGCTCTCCAATGCCGAGCTGGGGGCCGAGGGCCGCGAAATGGGCCACTGCGTCTATACCTACGCCAAGAGCTGCCGCAACGGCAGCACCTCGATCTGGTCTCTCGGCGTAGAAGACGGCAAGGGCCGCCGCCACCGCATCCTCACCATTGCCGTCGATCCACGCAGCCGCGCCATCACCCAAATCCGCGGCCGCTACAACGTCCTGCCCAGCGCTAAAAACAAAAAGAACTTAGAGCGCGCTTATCAGAAGCTGCTACTCCGCTCGCAGAAAGTACTCGGACAGTGGATGAGCCGCGAGTTTATCAGCAAGCGCTACTGATTCCATCTCGCAGGGTGGCCAAAGCCTCGGAGACCTCCTGACAATCTGAGGGCCGTCAACCTGTTGCTCAATTGTCCGGCGATATTGGCCGTCTTCTGTTTGAACCTGAGTTTGCGACTAAAACGGAAAAGCGTGGTTTATACATCATTACGTTTTAGTTCGCGTTACGATCGACTGGAACGTGTTAAGAACCGCCGATGAATTCGATCGCTTCCAAATGAAACACAGGGTGAGTTTGAGTTCAAAATCGACCACGCGCACAAAATCCACAAACTGTAGTTTGCGGCCTTTGTTCGCCGAATTGCAGAATCCGACGCCAATCCCAGCGGATACCAAACTGAGCAGTGTAGGCTCGTTGACCGCTTCCTGTATAATGTTGGGCGATAACCCGCCTGTATAAGCCGCGGCCATGATGCGATCGACATAAGCCGGGGCATGTGCCCTTGAAATTCCTATAAACGCCTCCGACTCTAAATCTACCAGACGCACAGTCCGCCGTTTCTTCCAACCCAAACGCCTTGGTACAGCGAGTATCACCTCGTCTATCTGGATCTGCCGTGCCTCGCAATCTTCCGGCAATGCTTCAAAGGTGTAACAGAAGCCTGCATCAAGCGTACCGGCAGCAATGGCCTCCAACTGGTCAATCGAGGACATAGGTCGCAACTCGAGCCCCACGTCCGGATAACGGGCGCGGTGTTGTTGGATGGCCTTGGGGAAGATTCCAGACCAAGAGGCCGTTTCAATGAAACCGATGCGAAGCCGTCCAGTTTCACCTTTAGCCACCCGACGTACATGACTTACCGCAGCATCGGCACGGTTGAGAATTTCCCGCGCCGACGACAGAAATTCCTTGCCGGCTGCATTTAGCTGAATGCCACGCGATAGTCGGTCGAACAGAGTACAGCCCAACTCCTCCTCGAGCTGATGCATCTGCCGGCTCAATGCGGGCTGGACGATGTGCAGCCTTTTGGCCGCACGCCGGATGTTTTCTTCCTCTGCAACGGCGACAAAATAACGGAGATGGCGCAATTCCATAGATATACCTTTTAGGTATCAATAAGAAAAATATAAAGTAATTTTTATATCGTTCAACTTGAACGAGATTAAAAGCAACAATCGCCAACAAAACCTGTAGATAGAGGAGCAGATACCATGGGGAAACTTCTCATTGCGCTGGCACTCACTTTCATCTCGACCCACTCAGAGGCTGCGATTATGAAACGCGTCGCATTTTCAAGCCAGGGGCAAACGCTCGCCGGCGACCTATATCTGCCCGATGATTATTCGGATGGCCGGAAGTTGCCCGGCGTGGTCGTCACGGGAGCTTGGACGACGGTCAAGGAACAAATGGCCGGGACTTATGCGGCTGCAATGGCCAACAGAGGCTATGCGGCTCTGACCTTCGACTTTCGGGGCTGGGGCCAATCGCAGGACGCGATTCAGTATTTGGAAGACCCCCAGCGCAAAACCGCAGACATCAACGCGGCCGTAAACTACCTAGCCACACGGCCCGAGGTGGATAACGAGCGGATCGGCGGATTGGGGATTTGCGCCTCTGCTGGGTACATGAGCGATGCGGCGTATGCTAATAGCTATATCAAATCGCTGGCCCTTGTAGCTCCATGGCTGCACAATGCCCCAATCGTCAAGGAGGTTTATGGCGGAGACGAAGGAATGAATCGTCTTATCAAAGCCAGTCGAAAGGCAGAGCAGGCTCCACAACCTGTTATTCTGGAAGCAGCCAGTATGATCAACGATAAGGCTGTAATGTATCAGGCACCGTATTACACAGAAACGGATCGTGGGTTAATCCCGGAATACGACAACAAATTCAATGTCGCCTCTTGGGAGGGCTGGTTGACCTATGATGCGATTGAAACGGCAGACAACCTAAAAAAGCCAACGCTGCTGGTCCATTCTGAAGCCGCTGCCATTCCGCAGGGGGCCCGGGAATACGCCCGTCGCATGGGACGAAACATCACTGAGCTTTGGCTGGAAAACGTCACGCAATTTGATTTCTACGACGACCCCAATGCCGTGAAGACGGCCAGCGATGCGGTAGCCGATCATTTCGGCCAGACGCTGCAGTAGAAGGAGTCAAGCATGAGAACTTGGATCACAGGCGCATTGATCGCTACCCTAGCCGTATTTACTCCAGTAGAGGCCGATATGAAAGACGAGGCTGCTATCAAAACCATTGTCGAGAGCGTTGGCATCCTAGCAGATCAGGGATACTTCTCAGCACTCGAAAAACTCTATGCAGATGAAGTCGAGGTAGATTACACCTCTCTCAGCGGCGGCGAGGTAGAGAGGAAAAGTCCGCAAGCGTTGATGACTCAATGGGCTGCCGTTCTGCCCGGCTTCGACTTAACCCGGCACGATATCTCAAATATCGTCGTGGAGATCAATGGGCCACGGGCTGAGGCAACGGCTGATGTCGCCGCGGATCATTACGTGGGTGATCTATTTTGGCAGGTCAAGGGTGATTACCGCTATGAATTGCAACGGGAAGACGGGCTTTGGCGAATTACAAGCCATACTTTCCGCCTGCACGCAGAAAGCGGCACCCGCGCAGTGTTCGGTCCAGCCAGCGAGAACGCCATAGCCAATCCCGTACCTTATATCAAACGGCAGAAAACAGAGGCGCACATCAAAGCGATACAGGGATTCTTTGCTGCTTACGCCGAAAACAATACGCAAGAGATGGGTGAGTTTTTGGCCGAAGACATCGTCTGGCGCATTCCAGGGCACCATCCTTTGTCCGGTGAAAAACGGGGTAAAGCTGAAGTGGTGGCCTTTTTTCAGCAGCTAGTTAATGCCAACTTCAAAGCCGATCCGATCTATCTTGGTGCCGAAGGCGACTATGTCGTCGATGTGCATCGAGGCTGGTCTAATGTAGATGGTGCCGACAATGTCGATACCATATGGGCGCTGCTCTATCGTTTTGAAGATGGGAAGATCGTGGAGGCAAACAACCTTTCAGGAGACCAAGATGCGGCCAATGCCTTTTTCTGGTCAGCGTATAAATTGAAACCTATTCCACAAAGACTGGCTGAGTAATTCTTTTCTGCTTGGCGGTGGCCTGATCCGCGAGGGGCAGGCTTCTGCGGCAGCTATTTGCTTGCGCTCGTCCATATCCACTGTTTCAATGATGCGGTGCTAACCGATGCGCCGAAAACGGCCTGATCCATAAGCAAATCTGAGGGTTTCCGTTGGCGGGCACCAGAGGTGCTTGACCCGGTTTAAGCGATAGGATATAATGACTTTAAAGTGGCGAATTTTTCGCCCTCGAAGAGAAGGAGGGAAGCGGTGAACAAAAATGGCCTAAACTTCAAGGGATAGCAATCTGGCAGCATCGTCGAAAGGATCGTTGGACTATGAAAGTTTTTATAAGCCATGCGTACACGGATGAGCCATTTGTCAGAAAGGTTGCGACTGGCTTAGAAAAAGTCGGTCTTGAGGTATGGGATGCCACCCGCGAAATCCTGCCTGGGGACAATTGGGCCGACAAAGTAGCACGGGCATTGAAAGAGTCAGAAGCCATGGTGGTCCTTCTCACTCCAGATGCCTTGCGTTCAAGCTGGGTACATTGGGAAATCCAGTATGCTCTCGGCGAGCAGAGCTACCGCAATCGTCTGATCCCCGTCCTTATAGGCGACCCAGAGGAGCTACCTAAAGAGGACGTTCCATGGATTCTCCGGCGCTTACAAATGATCAATATGGGCGAATACGACAAGGAAGAAGAGGGAATTGACCAGATAGCACAGACACTTCTACAGGCCGCTTAACGACCTCGCCTTCTACATCTGTATCAATCCTCTGAATTATGCTGCCAAAGGAAATTTTTCTCTCGCATTCTGACCGCGATCGGCAGTTCGTGAAGGACTTGGTCGCCATGATGCGGCGACATGGGCTTCCCGTCTGGTACAGTCGAACCAATGTACTTGGAGGACAGCAATGGCATGATGAAATTGGGGAAGCACTTCGCCGCTGTGATTGGTTTGTGCTTGTCTTATCGCCGAGTGCCGTGGAATCTACATGGGTGAAGAGAGAGCTGATGTTTTCTCTTAATCAGAACCGCTTTGAAAACGAAATTATCCCTCTTTTGTACCAACCCTGTGACTACGAGCGACTTTCTTGGACGCTGCATTCCTTTCAGATGATTGATTTTACGCAAACGTTTGAACAGGGGTGTCGCGCCCTTCTGCGTGTGTGGGGTTTGGGATACCAAGCAGCGTAATTTCCGAGTTTGGCGAGAACTTCTTCCACTGTCACTTGCGCCTTCTCCACCGCCGGGGATTGCGCCGCTTGATCGAAAAGACCGTGTGAACTTGGAGGATTACTACTAATGGCTATCGATGGCATTAACGTGAACATGACCCCTTCGCATCCAGGTAGCTTCATTCGCACGGAGATCATCGAGGCGCTGGATCTGAACGTGACAAAAGCGGCTGAGATTCTCGGGATTCGGCGGGCAACACTTTCGGATTTTCTAAATGGTCACGCCGCGCTATCGCCGGAGATGGCACTGCGCATCGAGAAGGCATTCGGCGTGGGTATGGACATGTTGCTGCAGATGCAGGCTTGGTACGACGCCTCGCAGATGCGCACCCGTGCAAATGAGATCAGCGTCCGGCGCTATGAACCTGTCTGACCATATATTCACATCTTTGGAGTATCTGCCATGACCACGATACCGATCGGAGAAGCAAGTTCGCGGCTTAGCGAATTGATTGACCAACTACAGCCGGGTGAGGAAATCGAGTTGACACGCGACAGCGAGCCTGTTGCGCGGTTAGTGAAGAATAGCACTCAAAAGCAGGCACGTCAGTTTGGTCTTGGAAAGGGCTTTGGTGCATGAATCGGTGTTTTTTTGGGTAGCTCGGTTGAATAAAAACAGGCTCCTCAGTAGATTGAGCACGACTTTCGCCAAAAAAACCCATGCTTTCTCGTCCAAGGAACCTGTCATGGCCAACCTA
>JAJDUT010000070.1 GCA_022826515.1 Candidatus Latescibacterota bacterium | reverse complement strand
GCATCCGCGAGTACGTCCTGGGCCTGCTGAGCCTAGCGGAGGCGCTGGCCGGGTTTTTGTTGCTGTGGTGGTCGTAGGGGCGGTTCGCGAACCGCCCCTACTTTGCTTGGAACTGTGATAGGCAATCGTTAGTTTGCTTCTAGGGCTGGAACAAAAACCTTTACCCCAACAAAGGAACCGCCATGGAAGCTCCCCAAGCAGAAATGAGCGTCGTCGGCCGCATATTGCGCGTCTTCTACGCTCCATCCGAGACCTTTGAGGCCGTAGCTGAGCAGCGCAGTGCGGCCGACTGGCTGCTGCCGACCATTATAGTCGCGTTGGCGATTTTCTTCTCCACGTATTTAACCTCGCCGATCTACGTGGCCGAGGCGATGGAGCAGATACAGGAACAAGCGCCCGCGGAACAGGGCGGTGAAATGGAGAACACGGCCACCGCCATACGGATCAGCGGACTAATTGCCGCGCCGGTTATGACGTTTGTCATGCTCTTTATTGGCGCTGCGATTTACCTTTTAGTAGGCAAATTACTCGGCGGTTTGCTCGGCTATGGCCATTGCTTGGCCCTCGTCGCGTACACGTCGCTGATTGCCATTCTCCAGCACCTTGTCAAGACGCCGCTGGTCTTGGCCAATGAGACGATGAATGTGCAAATAGGATTGGGAATGTTCCTCTCCGAGGAGGCCCAAAAAAGTTTCGGGGGTGCTTTATTGAACTCTATCGATCCCTTTGTCGTCTGGATGATCGTCATCGCTGGCCTCGGGTTGTCTATCGTCGGGCAAATTGAGCGCAGCCGAGCTTATGCAGGCGTTGCGGCTGTCACGCTGATCTTCCTCGCCATCGGCGCGTTCTTCAGCACCCTCAGTCCCGGAGGTTGAGGTGGCAACCAACAAACGCGGTCTGCTAAAGGTCTTCGTCTTCTTGCTCTTGGTCGGCTCGGTCGGGGCTGCGGTCTATTTCAACTTGCGGCAGGAAAAGGCCGAAGAGACCTATCCCACGGCGCTCGTTGAGCGGGGTGCGGTCGTCGATAAGCTAGCCGAAACGGGCCGCATTGAGCTGGTGCGAACCGTGGAGGTCAAATCGACGATTGCCGGCGAAATCCGCGATTTGCCTATTGAGGCTGGCGCGTGGGTGGAGACGGGCGAGCTGATGGCCGTCATCGAGCCAGACCCCAATCAATCGCTGCAATTGTATCAGAAGCGCTCGAGCGTGGAGCAGGGCAAAATTGACCTAGCGGAGCAGGAGCGGAACTTTGAGCGTCAGAAAGCCCTGTTCGACAGCAAGATGATACCGGCCAAGCAGTTTGAGGAAGCCGAGGTGCGCCTGACGCGCGCGCGCACTAGTCTGCGCTTAGCCCAGCTCGAACTCGAAATGCTTGAAACCAAGGCCAACTTGCAGCGCACCCAACTCTCAGAAGACCAAGTCTCGCTCGACGAGGTGCGCGTTCTCGCCCCAATCGACGGCATTGTCATCCGCCGCAACGTGGAAATCGGCGAGGTGGTGTCCTCCGGGCTGTCGTCGTATTCGGGCGGGACGATGCTCTTTGAAATCGGCGATCCCAGCCAGCTAATCGTGCGCGGCGACATCGCGGAAATCGACATTGGCCGGGTGGAGATCGACCAAGACGTGGACATTGTCGTGGATGCGTATCCCGACACCACGTATGGCGGCCGGGTGCGCTGGATTGCGCCGGTGGGCCAGCAGAAGCAGGGCAGCACTATCGTCACCTTTGACACCGAGATCGAGATTACCGACCACGCACCGCGCCTGCGCCAGGGCATGTCCTGCGACATCGACATTCTCTTTGCGCGGCGCGACAGCGCGGTGTACCTGCCGGTCGAACGGGCGCTGGAGGTATTTGACGACGAGGACGAAGAAGACGAACGCGGCGAGAGCACGCGCGGCCGCTTCGTCGCGTATGTCGCCGCGTCGCCGGATTCGCTAGTTGCCGTTCCAGACAGCACGCACTCGGACAGCACGCGCCCAGACAGCGTGCTGCAACTGCCGCTCAGCGCCTTCGCCGAGGTGGAGTTGGCCATCGGCATTGAGACCTCGACCCGCCTCGAAATCCTCTCCGGCCTCGCCAGCGGCGACCGCGTCGCCGAAGACCCGAGCCTTGTTCGCAGCAAACTGGAGGAGAAGGACGAGGAGAAGGACGCGGACGAGGATGAGGAGAAAAACGAGGAACGCTGATGACCGCCCTATCGTATCCTCTCGTCGTTGAGTGGTCGGAAGAAGATCAAGTCTTTATTGGTTCGTGTCCGGGAATTACAGGGCCTTGTTGCCACGGATCAGACCGCAGAAATGTACTCCGTCAGCTAGTTCTAATTGTGAGTGATTGGCTGGAAGATGAGGAGCAGTAGAAACTGATCGCGCAGGCGTCTGAGGTGCGGGTCAAGGCCGAAAAAGGAGCCATTGAGGTGAGTATTGCGAATTTGGAGTTCTTCTAAATCCATTGCTATCATATAGTTGTGTTCATTCTCAAAATTTAGTCAATGGGCTCTGAATAAATTTAGTCAACGCTTTAATTGCTGCGCCTTCAACCCGAAAGACGAAAAACGCCAATGACCCTTCTCGAACCCCTCTTTGCCGGCTTGGGTCAGCTCCGGGCGCACAAGCTGCGCTCGCTGTTGACGCTGTTGGGCATTGTCATTGGCGTGGCGGCCATCATTGCCGTGGTGTCGCTTGGGGAAGGATTGCGCCGCGAGGTGATCTCGCAGTTCGTCTTCAGCGGTGGGGCGGGTATGATCGAGGTGGAGCCGCCGCGCCAGTGGGTGCGCAAGGATGGCCGCTGGGTGCGCCGCCCTTGGCAGGAGTACCTGACTGAGGCCGACATGGTGGCCATGCAGCGGGAAATCGACGGGCTGCACGCGCTCGTGCCTAGCGTCGAGGGCAGTGCTGCACTACAGCGCGGCAAGACCACTGTGGATGCGAGTTATACGGGCACATCCGCCGCGTTCAACGAAGGCTTCAACTGGCCAGTGCTCGGCGGCCGGCCCCTGAACGCGGACGACTTGCGCCTCGCCCGCAAGGTCTGCTTGCTCGGCGGTGATGTGTACGAAGACCTCTTTCACAAGACCGACCCGCTGGGCAAGGAGCTCCTGCTCAACGGCGACCGCTACGAAGTGATTGGCGTGCTCGACGAGCGCGTCCGCTTTGGCCGCAGTGAGGGCAATATCGTGCTGGTCCCGTACACTACGGCCCAAAAGCGGTTGCGCGGCGAGGATCATTTCTCGGGGCTCACGCTCTTCGTCGAGGATTTGGATGCGGTTGAGCGGGTTGTCGCTGCGGTGCGCCGCGTCCTCCGGAGGCACCACGAGCACGGCGACGAATTCAGGATCGAGACTAGCCAAGGAGAGATAGACGACGCCAATGAGTTCTTCCGCGTCTTGCAGCAAGTGGGCGGTGGGATTGCGGGGATTTCGCTGTTGGTCGGCGGCATTGGCATTATGAACATCTTGCTGGTGTCGGTGGCCGAGCGCACCCGCGAGATTGGCATCCGCAAGGCCCTCGGTGCCAAGCCGCGCCACATCCTCGGCCAGTTCCTCGCCGAGTCCGTGGTCTTGAGCATGGTCGGCGGCCTGCTGGGCATTCTCATCGGTTTCGGATTTGGCTTGGGGGCAGCCTTCGTCATTCAGCAGCTCGCCCCCGGCGCGCCTTTTACCAGCATTGTCTCGGCGGAGTCCGTGCTCTGGGCCGTCGGCTTTTCATCGGCGGTCGGCATCTTCTTCGGCGTCTATCCCGCCTTTCGCGCTGCTCGGCTCGATCCGGTAGAAGCGCTGCGTCGCACGTGATCTTCCTCGAAGCCATCCGCATTGCCCTCGGGCAAATATGGGTCAACAAGCTGCGCACGGCGCTGACTTTGCTGGGCATGATGATCGGGGTCGGCGCGGTCGTCGGCATTGTGTCCATTGGCGAGGGGATGCGGCAGTTTGTCATTGACGAGTTCGGCAAGTTAGGCGGAGCGCAGTTCGTGATGATTACGCCGCAATACATGCAGCTCAAAGACGGCCGCTGGGTGCCCAACCCCCGCTCTAAGCCGTTGACTATGGACGACCTGTCCGTGGTCGAGCAATCCTCTGACCGCTTAGCCGCGGTCCTGCCCTCTATGACGCATGGGGCCAATATGCGCTATCGCAAGGCCAGCTATCAGAGCAGGGCGGCCGGGACCTTGCCCGAGTTCGCCGAGGTGTACAACTGGGAGGTCGCCGAGGGCCGCTTCCTGATCAACGCCGACTTGGATAAGCTGCGCCGGGTCTGCGTGATTGGGCAAGAGGTGCGCGAGGAGTTGTTTGGCTTGGCTCCCTTCTTGGGCCGCGAGCTCAAGCTCAACGGCCAGCGCTTTACGGTCGTGGGCCTGATGGAAGACCGCCAGACCTTTGGCGAGGACTGGGGCGATCAAGTGCTGGTGCCGGTGACGACAGCCCAGCGACGCCTCGCCGGCAACAAGTACATCCAAGCCATGGTAGCCCACGCCAAGGAGCAAGAAGACGTGCCCGACATTACTGTTGCCATTGAAAAGGCGCTCAAAAAGCGCCACGGCCCAGAGGCGAGCTATCAGATCGTCAGCGGCCGCAGCATTCTAGAGCAGGTCGAGCAGATCATTTTGCTATTGAAGTTGGTCGTGGGGGGGATTGCGGGGATTTCGCTGTTGGTCGGCGGCATTGGCATTATGAACATTTTGCTGGTATCGGTAGCCGAGCGCACCCGCGAGATTGGCATCCGCAAGGCCCTCGGCGCCAAGCCGGTGACGCTGCTGTGGCAATTCGTGATAGAGGCGATGGCGCTGAGCTTGACCGGGGGAGCGCTCGGGGTGGCTGCAGGCTATGGGTTGGGCGAGGGTATTGCGCGCGTCATTTCCCATTACAGCGAGTTAGAGTTCCCCAGCATTGTTTCGCCGGAGGCCACGCTGTTCGTGCTGGCCTTGTCTATTGCGATTGGTCTTTTCTTTGGCATCTATCCGGCGGCCCGCGCTGCCCGGCTCGACCCGGTGGATGCGTTGCGCTCGGAGTGATCTCGTGCTGATCGAACTGAATGGCATTAGCAAGGTATATGTGCGCGGCACTGAGGAAGTACACGCCCTGCGCTCGGTGGATTTGGCGATTGAGGACAACGAATACGTCTCGCTGATGGGGCCTTCTGGCTCGGGCAAATCCACGTTGATGAACATCCTCGGTTGCTTGGATTCGCCCACGGATGGGACGTATCGCTTGAACGGTACGGATGTATCGCGCATGAATGCCAACGAGCTGGCCGAAGTGCGCAATAGCCGCATTGGCTTCATCTTCCAGACCTTCAACTTGCTGCCACGCGCGTCGGCTCTGCAAAACGTCGAGTTGCCGCTGATTTACAATGGTCAACGCCGCAAGGTGCGCCGTGAACGGGCGATTCAGGCGCTGGAGCGGGTTGGCTTGGCCGACCGCATGATGCACCGCCCGACCGAGTTGTCCGGCGGCCAATGTCAGCGGGTGGCCATTGCCCGCGCCTTAGCCAACGGGCCTTCGCTACTGCTGGCCGACGAGCCGACCGGCAACCTCGACTCCAGCACCGGCGAGGAGATCATGCTGCTCTTCGACGCCCTGCACGAAGAGGGCAATACCGTGCTGTTGGTGACCCACGACCCGGTTATTGCCCTACAGGCCGAGCGGCTGATCCGCATCCACGACGGCCGCATCGCTTCTGACGAGCAGTTGGCGTAGTTGCGTTTTGTATCCGCAGATGGACGCAAATGGACGCAGAATAGTAGAAACAAAACGATCCGCTTCTCGAATCATTCAAGTCATTCAGGATTACTATGGCATGGGTCGATGCCCGTGAAATTGACACACTTTCCGTGTTTCCACTATTCTTGTGTGATAGAAATAATCGCGGACCGTCCTTGATCTTTTGGCACCTATATTCTGCGGATACTGGAGGCCCAGTATGAAGAACATCACCATCACCATCACTCTACCTGAGGATGTTGCCCAGTGGCTGCAGGTCAAGGCCGCCGAAAACGAGCGCAGTGTCTCCGAATGGCTGGCCGAACTGCTAGAAAGTATGCAGCGTCAGGAAGATGAGTACGAGGTTGCAATGAAACGCTTTTTGACGCGGAAACCCCGAAAAATCGAGTGGATCGACGGGCGCAAGCCGACGCGGGAGGAACTGTATGACCGGCCCGGTCTTCGTTGATACCATGGAACGGGCGCATGATGGTATGCGGCGTATCTAGCACTGTGTGTGAGGAAATCTGATGAATCGGCACGAGAGCGAGACGGACGCTCGCATCGCGATTGACGAATTGCTGCGGCAGTCTGACTGGAATCCGACCGACAAGTCGATGGTCGGGACTGAGGTCCCGGTCACGAGTTCGCAGTCTGCCGTCGGACTCGTTGACCGCTCGCAGGCGCGTGCTTTCGAGGTTCACGCTCCGGTTTATGACCTTCTGGCGGCTGCTGGTAACTTCGGCCCAGATCGTGCTGTTGGACTTGGCTCTGAGGAACTCGGGTGGATGCCGGTACCCGGCCATGTCCGGCTTACCCGAGACCACTTCGTGGCCCACGTCGAGGGACATTCAATGGAGCCCACTATTCCCGACGGCTCCTACTGCCTCTTTCGGGCGGAACGCGGCGGGACTAGGGAGGGCAAGCTGGTCCTCGTCTGGCACCGAGGCTGTACCGACCCCGCGCTCGGCGGCGAGTTCTCCGTCAAAAAGTACACCAGCACGAAGACAGAGGTGCCGGACGACGGCAGTTGGAGTCATCGCGAGATCCGGCTACAGCCACTCAATCCCGATCCGGCTTACAGCGACCTCGTCTTTGATCCCAGCGCCGAGGGCGACCTGCGAGTCGTAGGCGAATTCGTCTGCGTGCTCGAAGCAGTCGAAGAAGGCGAGCCTACATCCGGTCGCGCCGACTATGTCCTCTACGACCAACGCGGTCGGCCACTCGCCGTGATTGAGGCCAAGAGGAACGCCATCAACCCATATACCGCCAAGCAGCAGGCGCTGCCCTATGCCAAGGCGCTCGGCGCACCGTTTATTTTTTTGGCTAACGGTGAACTGACTTACTTCTGGGACTACCAAAACGACGACGCTCGACAGATCGCTGGCTTCTTCTCTCGACGCGACTTGGAACGCATGGTGCAGATGCGCGACAGCCGCCAAGTGCTGGCAACCGTGGAAATTCCCGAGCATTACATCCGCCAAGGCGAGACGCGCACCGTGCGGCCGTATCAGGCCGAGGCGATGCAGGCGCTCGATCACGCGCTGGAACTGGGTAAGCGACGTTTCCTAATTGAGTTACCGACCGGAACGGGTAAGACCGATCTTATCTGTCTATATCTCAAGCGCCTCTTCCAAGCCGGCTGGGCTGAGCGCGTGCTCTTCTTAGTGGACCGAGAGCAACTCGCGAAGCAGGCGCTGGAAGCGATCCAAGATATCCTCTCCGTTTATTCGAGCTATTGGCTGCGCCCCGGTATGGCGCGTCAGGAGCAGCAAGTCACAGTGGCTCTCCTTCAGACTATGATCGGCCGCATCGACGAATACACCGCCGGGTACTTCGACATTGTCATCGCCGACGAGTGCCACCGTTCCATTTACGGTGCGTGGCAGGGTGCGCTCACTCGCTTCGACGCCCTCCATATTGGTCTCACGGCTACCCCGGCTGGCTATATCGAGCGAAATACCTACGACTTCTATAAATGCGAGCTGGGCAAACCCGACTTTACCTATTCAATAAAGGATGCCTTCCGCGACAAGTATCTGGTGCCTTATCGTTTCGCTACAGGTATCACCGAGATCCTCGCTGAGGGTGCCGAAGTTGACGACGAGCACTACGATCCCGCCGAGTTTGAGCGCCGCTGGACTAATGAGCAGTCAAATCGGCTTATGACGGAAGAGTTCGACCACCTTGCTTGGGAGAGCTACCACGAACTAGCTCCGGGCCAGGACTTAGGTCCCGGCAAGGCAATCGTCTTTGCCATCACGAAGCACCACGCGGCACGACTGACGCAGTATCTGAACGAGCTACACCCCGAACACAAGGGGCGCTACGCCGAGGTTATCACTTCTGACGTGGCTGATTCAGGCGCTTTGATTCGGAAGTTTAAGACCGAGACCTACCCCATGATCGCGGTGAGCGTCGGTATGCTTGACACTGGTTTCGACTGTCGGGAGGTGCTTCATTTGGTGCTCTGCCGGCGGGTACGCAGCCCCATCCTCTACCAGCAGATGCGGGGTCGTGGCACTCGCACGGCACCCCATATCCAGAAGCAGAAATTCGTCATCTACGATTTCTTCAGGAATCACCAGTACTTCGGCGACAGCGACACAGATGTCTTCACCGATACGACAGGCGATCACACGCCAAGCGATAGCCCGACTCCGCCGACGCGGGAACTCGTCGAGTTGGGCCTTGAAGACGAATGGCTTGAAGCGGTCTCCTACGTCGAGGTCGGCCCCGAGGGCGAGCGCATCGACAAGGCGGAATACGTCACCCACTGGGAAGAAACGATTCGCACCCAGGCGGTCGATGATCCGCTCCTGCGGAAGGTGCGCGACGATGAGCCACTCAAACCGGGAGAAGAGGAAGAACTTGCTCGTCGCCTGAATCGGCCCGACCACTACTTCAATGAGGACAACCTGCGCCGCGCCTACCGCAATCCAGGCGGCAACCTCTTCGATTTCATCTGCGCCGCGCTTGGGAAGCTGCGTATCAAGAGTCGCGAGGAGAAACTTGAGGAATCCTTCCGGGCTTGGCTCGTGTCGCGCTCGCTCACCCCGCAGCAGGCCGAGTACCTCTCTCTGATTAAGAATCGCGGCATCGCCACTGGCCGCGTGCGTATTGAGGACCTCTTCGAGCCGCCGCTTTCGATTCTCGATGTCGTCGGCAAGGGGGTCAAACTGTTTGGTGAGGAAGGGCTCAGGCAGGTGGTTGAGCAGCTCGACGAAGACGTTTTTAACGCCGCGAGTTGACGGAGGAACGCGATGGACCAGGGACTGCGCCGTAAGTTCGACCGGATAACCGACATCCTCTGGGCTGGAGGGGTCACGAACCCCATCACCTATATCGAGCAGATCTCCTATCTCATCTATCTGAAGCTCCTCGACGAGGAGGAATCCACCCGCGAACTCCAAGGTCGGCTCGGTGCTGGGGACGGTGTGCGGCTCTTCCCCGCCCAAGCCGAGCGCTTCCGCTGGTCCAAGTGGCGTTTCAAAAGTGGCAACGAATTGCGCGACTTTGTTCGCGACGAGGTCTTCCCGTACATGGCGTCGCTGGTCAAAGACGAGCCGCAGGTGGCCGATTACTTTCGCAACGCCGTGCTTGAGATCGTCGATCCAAACGTACTCAAGCAGGTGGTTGACGAACTCGACTCAATCGACTTCCGCCAACTCGGCCCGGACATCAAGGGCGACATCTTTGAATATCTGCTCACTCACCTCGGCCAGTCGGCATTGAACGGTCAGTTTCGGACGCCGCGCCAGATCCGCGCCTTTATGGTCGAGATGGTTGATCCCGATCTCGGCGACACCGTGTACGACCCTGCTTGTGGGACGGCGGGATTTCTCATCGACGTGGTAGATCACATCCTCGCCCGCTACAGCGAGGAGCCCGAGGAGGTGCCGATCTATGGCGAGGTCTGGCTCGAAAAGCGTGGACAGACACTCGATAAGGCCAAGGAGGAGATCCCAAAGCTCCAGACGTACAAGAAGGGGCCCGGCGAGAAGATTCCCGACTGGAACTTGCTCGAAGCCTCGATCTACGGCACTGATGTATCGCGCCAGATGATGCGGATCTCCATGATGAACCTCGTCCTCCACGGCATCCGCCGCGCGCGCCTCAAGCTCGGCAATGTCCTCTCAGAGATGAGCGGCCTCACTGAAGACGATTTGAACCGACGCTATAGGGTGATTCTGTCGAATCCGCCCTTTGCTGGCCAGATCCCTAGGGAGTCCATCCGCCAAGACCTGCCTTCAAAGTCCAAGAAAAGCGAACTCCTATTTCTCGCCCTCATGCTGCGCTCGCTAGCGCCGGGTGGGCGCTGTGCCGTGGTTGTGCCCGAGGGGGCGCTCTTTGGCTCGACAGGAGCGCACAAGGACTTGCGCGAGAAGCTGCTGCGAGAATATGAGCTTCAGGCCGTGGTGTCGCTGCCAGCGGGCGTGTTCAAACCTTACGCTGGCGTCAAAACCTCCGTTCTCGTCTTTCGTCGTCCTGCAACGGAGCCGGGGGAGGGTGAGGCCGCGACGAAACAGGTGTGGTTCTATGAGATCAGGAACGACGGCTATGATCCCGACAAGATACAAGGGGGAGGTCGCCCGGAGACGCCGGAGGATAACGACATCCCCGGCCTGCTTGCAGCGTGGGCTGACTACAAAGCCTCGCGCTTTGAGAAGCCCCCGGGTGCTGAGGCAGGGGCCGTACTTGAACCGGGCAGCGACGAACCTCACTGCTGGTGGGCGGCTTTCGAGACCATCGCAGAGAACGACTACAACCTCGCTGCGTCGCGCTACAAGCCTCATGTGGCAGAGCCGATTCCCGACGAAGACCCGGCAGACTTGATCCGCGAGGTATTGGTGATTGAGCGCGAGATCACGGTGGGACTGGAGAAACTGCTGAGCGAGGTGGAGCAATGATCCAAGTCTCCGACACATACCTCGACCAGTTGGCGGTGGAGGGAGCGTGATGGAGTGGCCTCGCGTTCGGCTTGGCGATGTTGCTCAAGAGTTCATCAGCGGCGGAACTCCCAGCACCAGAGTCGAACACTACTGGACAGGTGATATTCCTTGGATTACAGGAGCCGATGTCACTGACAATGTTGTCGTAGCAGGACGTAAGTGTATTACACAGGAGGCTATCGACAACAGCGCGACTCATGTAGTGCCCAAAGGAGCGATTCTACTTGTAACGCGCACGGGTGTTGGCAAAGTTGCCAAAGCAGGCGCAGACATCGCCATAAGTCAAGATTTGACGGGCATCGTATTGAAAGAGGGAACGAATGCTGATTTCGTAGCTGCTGCGATTCGGCAGAAGACGAGGAATCTATTAGACATTCAACAGGGTGCTATAATCAAAGGGGTCCTGCGCAAAGACGTTGAAAAACTCGAAATCCCCCTCCCGCCGCTCTCCGAACAACGCCGCATCGTCGAGATCCTCGACCAAGCCGACCTCCTCCGTCGCCGTCGCGCCGAAGCCGATGCCAAGACCGAGCGTATCTTGCCTGCCCTCTTCATCAAAATGTTTGGCGACCCTAGGACGAATCCGCGAGGGTTGCCAATCATAGAACTTGGCGAGGTCATTTCCGAAGGACCTCAGAACGGGCTCTACAAACCGGCGTCAAGTTACGGCAAGGGTACGAAAATTTTACGGATCGACGGTTTTTATAGTGGAGAGGTGTCAAATCTTGATGGCCTCAAGCGGCTCAAGGTTGCACCAGAGGAGATTGCAAAGTACGGACTGGAAGAGTCAGATATCGTCGTCAATCGCGTCAATAGCGAAGAATACCTGGGAAAGTCAGCAATTATTCCAGCCCTCTCAGAACCGGTAGTGTTTGAGTCGAACATGATGCGGTTTACAGTGGACTCAGCGCAGGTACTTTCCGGATTCGTAGTAGCCCATCTCCAAACATCATTTACGAAAGCAGAGATACTCAGCAAAGCTAAACGTGCCATCAATCAGGCGAGCATCAACCAGCAAGATGTGAGGAGTTTAACTATACTCCTGCCTCCATTAGCAGACCAAGAGCGGTTTGTTATAGCATCCAGTAAGATTCGTACACTTCTATCCCGATCTGAGAGTGAACGGGTGAAGCTAGAGATGCTCTTTGATGCCCTCATTCATCGTGCTTTTTCTGGTAATATCACCGCCTCTTGGCGCGAGGCGCGTAAGAAGGAACTGCTCCAAGAGATGGAGCAGCAGGCGACGGCGATAAAGAAGAACAATCGTGGAATCCGGTAGTAGAAAAACAACCGATCAAGTCTCAAGTCCCGCTGCCACTGGTGGAGCTGGTACGTTCTTTGAGCAGCACGTCAATGCTTACTGGCTTGCTCTGCTTTTGGTGCGGGGTATCCCGCCGATTCTACGCGACTGTACCTTGGATGAGGTTTGCCTTCAAACGGAACATCTCGGCTGGCATACGGACGATTTCCTAGTCGTGGGTCAAAATGGCTCTGGTCAGCACCGGAAGCTAGCTGGCCAAGTGAAGCGGAATTTCACTGTTAGTGCGGCTGATGACGAGTGCAAGAAGGCGGTGCAGGATTTTTGGAAGGATTTCAAGAATCCAGAGCAATTCTCGCAGACTTCAGATCGATTTGCCCTCGTTACGCTGCGAGGGACGAATACCCTACTTGAATACTTCTCGGGGCTGTTGGACTGTGCCCGTGCCTCTCACGATGGGGCTGAGTTTGATCGTCGGCTTTCTACTAATGGATTCATTAGCGCCAAGGCCATCCAATACTGCGACGAAATCCGGAAGATAATCGGAGAAACAGAAGAGAAAGATATCTCCGTGGCTGAAGTCTGGTCGTTCCTCCGTGTATTGCACGTATTGAGTTTAGACTTGACTAGTGAGACTGGGCAGATGGAAACGATGATCAAGAACCTTCTCGCCCACATGACAGATGAGGCGGATGCGATAGGTGTCGCGGACGCCACATGGGATGCATTGCTTCGCGAGGCCGGTGAAGGGATGCCAAAAGCACACAGCTATCGACGCGATGATTTGCCCGAGAAGTTGCGACAACGTCATACCTCGCTCGGGAACACCGAACAGCAGGCCTTGCGGGTGTTGCATGACCACTCTGCGCTCATACTGGATGGAATCCACTCGACGATCGGCGATCTCCACTTGGCGCGAGGCAGTCTGGTGCAACAGGTCATTGAATATATGGAATCCAATCAAGTTGTCCTGATTTCAGGAGCCGCAGGTAGCGGAAAGTCCGTTATCGCGAAGGACGCCATCAGTATCCTTGCAGCCGACCATTTCGCGTTTAGCTTCCGTGCGGAGGAGTTCGCTCATCCTCACCTTGATACGACACTTCAGAGTATCCAAACCCCGGCAAACGCAGCGATGTTAGGAGCCATCCTAGCAGGCCAGAATCGAAAGGTTCTGTTGGTCGAGAGCGTCGAACGACTCCTCGAAAAATCTACCCGCGATGCTTTTACCGACCTCCTGACGCTTGTGTCTAAAGACAAGAGTTGGTGCCTAGTGCTGACCTGCCGCGACTACTCAGCCGACCTCGTCCGGTCTGCCTTCTTGGAGCCTGCGAACGTCATCCCTTCCTTCGTTACGGTTCCACCACTGGATGAAGAGGAGTTGGAGAAAGTCAAAGCGGCCCACCCGCCATTGTCCCATCCGCTAGCGAATGCAGCGCTTCGCAGGATTCTGAGCAATCCCTACATCCTCGACAAGGCCCTGAATATCCAGTGGTCAGAGGAGAGACCATTACCTCAGAGCGAGCGGGAATTCAGGATGCTCTTCTGGCGAGAGATTGTGCGCGCCAACCACCGTCTTGTTAAGGGCATGCCTAGCCGTCGGGAGAGTGTATTTGTGAAGGTCGCGTTACGGCGGGCACGGGAGCTCACCCTATACGCCGATTGCGAAGACCTTGATCTGGAAGTTGTCGAAGAACTCTGGCACGACTCTCTCATAGTGCGTTCTCGCGAGAACGATTTTCTTTTGGCACCGGCCCACGATGTTATGGAAGACTGGGCGATCCTGCATTGGATACAGGCGCAGTATGTAACCCAAGAACGTTCACTCCGAGAGTTGTCCACTGCGATTGGGACGTATCCTGCCGTGCGCCGGACGTACCGCAAATGGGTGTCTGAGCTTGTAGAGTTGAACCCTGAGACTGCGGACGGGCTGTTTCAAGCTGCTATTCGCGAGGACGAAATTTCTGCCCAGTTTCGTGACGACACGCTCGTCTCGCTCCTGCGTTCATCATCCTCGGCAGCGTTTTTGGAGAGGCATCGTGCGGAACTCTTGGAAAGCGATAATCAGCTTTTTCGTCAGGTGATTCGTATTCTACGGGTCGCGTGTGTGACTACGCCTGAGTGGTTGGGAATTTCCGCAGCCGGTCCATCTCTGCTCAACGCACCGGACGGGCTAGCTTGGGCGAGCGTCCTGCGGTTGGTACAAGGTAGTCTCACGTCATTTACCCAAGAGGACAGGCCCCTTCTTCTAGGGCTTATTGAGGATTGGGCTCGTGGCGTCAGTTTACAAAATCCGTATCCGGTCGGAGCCGAAGCTGTTGCGGTCATTGCACACTGGCTTCTCCCGAGCTTCGATGGCTACGGATCAGGAGACCAGCAGAAACGAATTCTCCAAGTAATTGCAAAAATTCCAGACGCTGATCGCGACCGGTTCGCCGCCCTTCTGGGCGTAACCCAAGAAGCCGAGGAGCGAGACTACACTGTAGAGGAATTCCGGAAGATCATTTTTGAGGGCACGGATGGTACGCCTGCGGCTCGAGACATGCCTGAACTTGTCGTCCCGGTTGCCAAAAGCTACCTGCTGTGCTCGGAGTCCGACCTTCAGCAAGAATGGAATTATGGAGGGTCGCTGGAACTGGAACCTCTGTTCGGCATCAAGAGTGATATGAACTTTGGCTTTTTTCCAGCGAGTGCATACCGAAGTCTATTCCTTCCGCTCCTTCGCCATCACCCACGTGAGGGGCTTGCCTTCATCATTGAAGTATTCAACCATAGTGCGGAGTGGTATGCACACCCGAGGGTTCGATCTGACTCTGTTGAACCGCCCTTCGAGATAACACTGACATTCGCGGATGGAACATCGCGGAAACAGTGGTGTAATGGGCGGCTCTGGAATCTGTACCGAGGGACATCGGTTGGTCCTTATGTCCTGCAATCTATCCTGATGGCACTGGAACACTGGCTTCTGGAGTTGGCAAAGGCACATTCGCATGAATTAGATGAGATTCTTATAGACATTCTTCGACGAAGCGACTCTGCTGCTCTTACCTCGGTCGTGGCAAGCGCGGCAATAGCCTTCCCCCATGCGGCAGGCGAGACTCTCTTGGTTCTGCTCCGGTCTCGGCCATGCATCGAACTCGACCCCCAACGGATTGTCCGTGAGTCATCAACGTCTTCCTCGTGGTCTATGCCCCAACTGGATGCTCGTAATAGAATCTACGAAGAGGAACGAAAGAAAGCGGATGCACGTCCCCATCGAAAGCGCGATCTTGAGTGTGCAATTGTTGATTTGCAATTGGGGCCGTTGATGCCTCGTGTCCATGAGATTCTTGATAGGCACCGTGCAGAGATGTTACCGCCGGAGGAACAGAACGAGGATGATCAAGTCTGGCGGCTCGCACTTCATCGCATGGACTTGCGCCAGTACAGAGTCACAGAGGACGTAGCCGAAGCCACTGTAGATTCTGAGGATTCTGCCTCTCCTGAAGATAGCAGGAGATACATTCACTTTAATCTCAATGAGCCAGAGCCAGACATTAGGGAGATGCTGGAACAAGACGGCGCATGGCTTCAATCCCTTAATGCCGGATTAGGGCTTCTGGAATGGGGGCATAGTATTTTTGGCCATGAGAAAACTGCTATGTACGATCCTGCTCAGTGGAAGCAGAGGCTGCTGGAGGCTCAGGCTGTCGGCGAGGATAGCGGCGAGGAGTTCGACTTGTACCGAGGTGGACCTGGATTTGTCGCTGCCGTATGCGTCCGTGATCACTGGGAAGAGATGTCGGACGACGAAAGAGACTGGTGCATGGGCGTCGTCTGCTCGGAGGTGAGGCGTGAAAGCGATAACTGGAACGAATTTGAACGTGTGCAACGGTTCGATAGGTCTCCCGACCGTCCGTGCGCTTTGGTGCTACCCCTTCTCATGGAGAAGTCACTTTCTGAAGCACAGCGGGCCTGCGTCCGCCAGATGCTTGTGATCGCCTTAACCCATGCGATTGATGAGGTTCGCTGGTATGCCGTGTCGGGCATTGGCAGATATTTGTGGAAGATTGATCGGGCATTGGCTTTGCGTTGCGTGAATGCCCTCGCAACAGAGGCTATGCTGGTGCAAGACGAAGTCGACGCCGATTCAAAACGCCCTCGTCCAGATGAGTTCTCACATGGACGGCCGATTGACGACATTAAGGCCGAGTTTGCACATGTCGTCAGAGAGCGTTTTGATAAAGAAGATGGGATTTCTGACGATGTGCACCGGAAGTTCGATTCAACTCGAGGGGTTGGTACAGAGGCCAACAGGCAGATCATCGCAATCTTGGCCCAAGCTCCGACCGAGCCTGTGGCAATTGAGGCGTTCGAGCGACTTGCACACATGCTCGTCGGATGGTGGGACGATGATGGCCACCGTAGGCATATGAATGAGCTAGCACTGAACAGACTCTTAGAAAACTTCCTACTCCGAACACCAATCGCGGAGGCCACGAAGATCCTCCAGCCCATTCTGGACGCCATTGACCGCCACCCTAGAGAGGTTCACCGGTTACTTCGGGGGATAGTGAGCGTTGAGGATCGTCAACCTAATACCGAGCAATTTTGGTCGCTTTGGAAGCTATTTGCGGACAGGATCCGATGTGGTGGATGGCTTGAAGGCATTGACGACCAGCGTACGGGCGGGCCTGAAATGATTTCGGCTGTTTTTCTCGGGAATTTTTGGAAAGAAAATGTGCGCCACTGGCCGAGTCTGGAGGGCAACGCCCACCATGTCCATGTGCTGTTTGCAGACTTGCCACCTTCTTCGACGGTCTTGGACGCCTACGTTCGATTCCTCTACGACATCGGCGAACAGTCGCTTCCCGATGCGTTCATCCATATCACAAATCGACTTCAAAAGGGAGACCCTCAGCAGATGATGAGAACGGGAGATACCGTTTTCCGTCTTGAAGTCCTTCTCCAGCGATACGTGTACGGGAGACCTATGGAGCTAAAGCGTCAGCGTGAGCTACGGGAGGCGATTCTCTCTCTACTTGACCTGCTTGTCGAGAATGGTTCGTCTGCCGCCTTCCGGTTGCGGGACGATTTCGTGACGCCGGCTTCAGTACCTGAGTTAGCCTAGGTCGAAACGTCCGTCGGCGTATTGAAGTAGATCAAATTATCAGCTAGGGTGCTGCTTGACGCCCCAGCAGGAGTACTTGCTGCAATGACACTTACCGCGTTTAGAATCGCCAATTTCAAGGCATTCGCCGACACCCAACGAGTACCGTTGAGGCCAATCACGCTGATATACGGAGCGAATAGTGCTGGCAAATCGAGTGTGATACATGCCCTAGCGCTCGCGCATGACGCCATCGAGACCGGAAACCTCGACGCGCAGCGGACCCAGATTGGCGGGGAGTCCATCCTCGACGCGCAGCGGACCCAGATTGGCGGGGAGTCCATCGATCTTGGGGGGTTTCGCCAGTATGTACATCGACGCGATGAGGCCCTCCAAGTTGAGTTGGGTTTCGAGCTTGATCCTAGACGCCTCTCTGGGCGCGTGGCACAACCCCTGTGCTCAGCGCGTGAGATCGTGGTGGAGTTGGCAATCGGGGTGGGCATCACGAGCGAGTCCGACCGCGAGGGTGGGATACGAGTGAAGCGCTTTGAAATGGAAGTAGATGGCAAGCCGTTGCTCTCTATGATCGAGCGGGCAGACGGACTTTTGATTCTAAGTCAGCTCCACCACAGCCATCCAGTATTTCGCGAGCTATTGATGCTAGCGATGTCCGCTCATAACATCCGCGAGAAGTACTTCAAAATGCTTGATGCGCTGGTCCCCGGCATCACCGCTAGGTGCCATGCCCTCTTCCCCCGAGTCGAAGAGGAGTCCAAAGATAGCGAGATGGGGGAAGAAGACCGGGAAGATCTCGTGCGGACAGCACTGCTCAGGGCGTTGCGTGAGTTGACGGGAGGTCTCGGCACAGCGTTGGAGGAAGAGATACGGCGGCTTCGCTATCTCGGGCCGCTACGGTCCTACCCTCCCCGCCATTTGGCCTTTTCGCAGCATCACGATCCCAACAGGTTCGCCGGTGGTGGCTACGCTTGGGATGTGGTACGCACCAACGAGGATGTCCGACAACGTGTGAACGCATGGCTTGGGGACGCAAACCGTCTGAAGACGCCTTACGAACTCAAAGTGCGCGACCTGCTGCCCGCGGAAGTGGTGTCTGACAAGCTGCCTGCCAAGCTCCACAAGGTGCTGTACGATTTTGCGGCGTCGCTTCTCGAAGGAATGGATGCGGAAAAAGTGATTGACGTGTCGTTGCTGGCTAATCAGGTCTCCGAACGAATCGCCAAGTTCGATCCCAACAATCCAGACGGCACCATCCCCGAGGTCGAAGCACTCGTGGCCGCGGCGAGCGACGAGGGGACAGTGTCTGAACGCTGGATTGAGGAATTGGTCAAGGCACGGGCCGAAGAGCTTCAAGACCTCGTTCTCATCGACAATCGCACGAAGACTCCCGTAAGCCATCGCGATGTCGGTATCGGCATCAGCCAAGTGCTTCCGGTGCTGGTGTCGGCTTATGCATCGAAGAACGAATTGGTGGCTATTGAGCAACCTGAGATTCACCTCCACCCGGCGCTTCAGACCGAGCTAGGTGATGTCTTTCTTGAATCAGCCCTTGGCGGTGCCGGCAACACCTTTCTTATCGAGACCCACAGCGAGCACCTTTTGCTGCGTATCCTGCGCCGGATTCGGGAAACCACCGATGGCGAGCTTCCGCCGGGCGTCCCCGAGGTCCACCCAGAGCATGTCGCTGTTCTCTATGTCCAGCCCGGACGTGAGGATACGGAGGTTCTGCATATCCCAGTGACAGCCGATGGTGAGTTTGAGCGTCCATGGCCCAATGGTTTCTTCGCCGAGCGTGCGGAGGAGCTCTTCTAAGAATGATCCACGAATACGCCCTTGAACCTGAACTGGTAGCGACCTGGACCGACCCTAGCATTTGTCGCTCCTTCAAGGAAAACTTCGGGCTTGGTCAGGGAAGAGTCGTCTCTCAGTATCCAGAACATTGGAATCATCTCGTACGGGATGCTTCCCGTGGAAACAACGACCTCGCTCAAAATGACCTCGCTCAAAAGCGTCTCGTAGAGTTGCTAGTTCACTTATCCGAACAAATGGTTCGGCGGAGCGATGCTCAGTGGGATGGAAAGTCAACGAGTTGGCTCGAAAACGCCGAGTGCGAGCACAAGAGACGACCTTTTCACGCTATCCTTGCCCGAACCAACCCTAAGAGTCTCGCTCACGTACTGACGGAATGTGAGATTGGTGACTCCGCACTCTGGAAGGTGGGACATGGGCGTCATGTCAAGAGAAACGCTGTAGAAATGGCAGAAGTCGTGGCACCTATGCTCGAATGCAGCTCAGATGTGATCTTCGTCGACCCCTACTTTCGTCCCGGAGTCCAGAAATGGCGACGCCCCTTCAAGGCCTTCCTTGAGCGAATGGTTCGCCAGCGTCCCAGCGAGATGCCAACGCGCATTGAGGTACACACCTCGAATAAGTTTGACGATGATAAGACGGATAAATTTTTTCGAGGAAAGTGCGATGCGAAGCTTCATAAGTGTGTGCCCGAGGAGATGAAAGTTTTGGTTCGCCGACTAAAACAGAAACAGAACGGCGAGAAGCTCCATAATCGCTACATCCTCACCGATTTGGGCGGCGTCACCTTCGGAATCGGACTCGATGAAGGTAACGAGGGTGAAACGGACGACATCACGCTGATGGATCGTGGCCAATACGAGCTTCGCTGGTCTCAGTATGGTGGAGATCCACCGGCAGGCTTCGATCAGGAAGAAACACCTGTAGAGGTGGTAGGAACAAGAAAATTGCCTACGCCTTCGTAGCCATTCTTACACACCTTCCTCGACCGGCACTATAGGCGCTGAAGGCGAATAACAGCGCCTGACGATCAATTGACACACTTTCCGCGTTCCACTATTCTTGCGCGCTAGAGACCACAGCAAACTGTCCCCGGTCTTGGTTGTACGGCCCCAATAGCGCGGAGAATCGAATGAAAATCGTCGGGTATAGCGACCGTTTCAGCGTGCGGCCCGGGCAGACCATACGCTTTATGGTCAGCAGCGAAGCGCCCGCGTACCGCTCCGAACTCGTGCGCCTGCGGCATACGGACGCCAATCCCGAGAATCCCGGCTGCAAAATCGAAGCGCTTGAGTCCTCGATTAGCGGCGAGTACCCGGGCCAGTACCAATCCATCCACAGCTTCTCTTCGATTTCATCCGCGCCGCGCTTGGGAAGCTGTGTATCAATAGTCGCGAGGAAAAACCTGAGGAGTCCTTCCGGGCTTGGCTCGTGTCGCGCTCGCTCACCCCGCAGCAGGCGACGGTGCTAAAGCAGCAGGACGATCATGGAATCCGGCAGTAGAGAAACTTTGGTGTCGTCTGGATGCGAGACGATTTGGTGACGCCAGCTTCATTCCCTGAGTTTGCACAATTCGCAACATCCGCCGGCGTATTGAAGTAACCGACGAGACGCCGCTTTTGTCCCCAACGTCCCATTCCTGTATCCTTTTCGCTACACTCCAGCACCACCTATCCCCGCCTTTCCTCTGAGCCACCGCCTTGGCACGATTCTTGCGATGTCAATTAGAAATTACGAATTACGAATTACGAATTGACCCAACCGCCCCGAGTTCGGACGACTTGGCAATTCCTAATTCCTAATTCTCAATTCCTAATTCCTAATTGATTGCCATGGCCGAATTTGACACTATCGCCAAGCACCTGATCCACACCTATCCCCAAGACTTCGCCCGCTTCGCCCTCCAGCAGGACGACCTTGAGGTGCTCGACGTCATCGACACCGAGCAACCCACCGTCGAAGCCCACCGCACCGATAGCCTCATCCGCGTGCAAATCAACGGCGAGGAGGCGTTGGTCCATCACGAGTTTCAAACCACCGATAGCACCCCGCCCATGCCGTACCGCATGGCCAGCTATATCGGGCACGCCATTGGGCAGCACCGGTTGCCGATCTATTCCAACGTCATCTACCTGCGTCCCGACGCCGGGCGTAGCGACCCGGGGCATTATCTCCAAGGGCGGCACGGCTACCGCGTGTTGGTGCAATACCGCGTGATTCGGCTGATTGACCTAGACGGCCAAGGCATCCTCGATGCGGGGCCTTCGGGCTTGTTGCCGTTTGCGCCGTTGATGCAGCGGCCAGCCGGCGTGGATGCCGAGTCATGGTTGCGCCAGTGCGTCAACCGGGCGCAGCAGGTGCCGATGGACGAGGCCCTTAAGGCCAACTATCTGGCCGATCTTGCGATTTTGAGTGGATTGGTGTATAAATCAGAAACGATTAGGACCATCCTTTCGGAGGAGACCATGTACGAATCGTCAATTGTGCAGTATTTCACGGAAAAGGCCCTTGAGCAAGGCATTGAGCAAGGCATTGAGCAAGGGAGCCGCGAATTTATCCTAGAGGTGTTGACCATGCGCTTTCAGCCGGAGGCGGTACGCCCGTTAGCCGACCGCCTTGCGGCCATTGACGAGGTGCCGCGCCTCAAGCAGTTGTTTCGGGCGGCCATACAAGTGTCCAGCCTCGAAGCCTTTAGGAATCTATTAGATGCCGTCGAGTAGAGGCACTGTATAACGTCAGTGAAGTAAATCGGGTTATCAGCTAGGGCGCTACTTGACGCCCCGGCAGGAGTACTTGCTGCAATGACACCTTCCTCGACCGGCACTATAGGCGCTGAAGGCGAATAACAGCGCCTGACGATCAATTGACACACTTTCCGCGTTCCACCATTCTTGTGCGCTAGAGACCAGCACAGACTATCCCCGGTCCCCTAATGGCGCGGAGGAAATCAATGAAAATCGTCGGGTACAGTGACCGTTTCAGCGTGCGGCCCGGGCAGACCATACGCTTTATGGTCAGTAGCGAAGCGCCCGCGTATCGCGCCGAACTCGTGCGCCTGCGGCATACGGACGCCAATCCCCAAGGTCCCGGCTGCAAAATCGAAGCGCTCGCATCTTCGATTAGCGGCGAGTACCCAGGTCGATATCAGGCCATCCACAGCGGCTCGTACGCGGCCGTGCCGCACCATCCTTTGTTGAATTGCCCCGATGGGTTTACCCTGCGGGCGTGGATTTATCCCACCACGCCGCAAAAGGGCCTGCAAGGGCTGTTGACCAAGTTGTCCGGCCAATCGGGCTATGGCCTCTTTATCGCCGAGGACGGGTCGCTGGCTCTGTGGATCGGCGATGGGACGCGGCTGGAAAGAGTGAGCACTGGCGTACCCCTGCACACAGCGCAATGGCACTGTATCGCCGCTAGCTACGACGCGGCCACTGGAACTGTCCACCTCTACCAAGAGTTGCAGTCCAACTGGCCGGTGCCCCATGCCCGAGCAGAGGTTTGCAAAACCGTCAGCCCTCTAACTGTGGGAGAGAACGAGGAGGATTTGCTGATGGCTGCTGCATCGGGGCCGGTGGCTACTCACCACTTCAATGGCAAGATCGACAATCCACGGCTCCACGGCCGTGCGCTCTCCGTGGCGGAGGCCGACGCCGACACCCCGATCGCCAGTTGGGACTTTTCCCTCGATATCGGCGCGGAAATCGTGCGCGACACTGGGGCCAACCAACTCCACGGTCGCACGGTCAACCTGCCGACCCGGGCCGTGACCGGGCACAACTGGACCGGCGACGAGTCAGATTTCAAAGTCGCCCCCAGCCAGTACGGGGCTATTCACTTCCACGACGACGATCTCGAAGACGCCCAGTGGGATGTCGCCTTCGAGTGGACCGTGCCCTCGGATTGGCCGAGCGGCGTGTACGCGGCCCACTTGACGACTCGACAGAGCGGTTCGGCTGAGCTCACCGTCGAAGCCTCGCCGAAGTCCAGCGCCGATGCCGAGGATTATCTGCCCTTTATCGTCGTCCCCGCAAAGGCTCAAGCCCGCATCGCCTTCCTCGCGCCGACCCTAACGTACCTGGTCTATGCCAACCAGCGCTTTAACGATCCGATCCGCGCCATGCTGGACCTGCGCGAAAGCAGCGACGCCGTCCCGCAAGACCAGTACATGCAGGAGCAGCGGCTCTTGAGCTGTTACGACCTGCACAGCGATGGCACGGGGGTCTGCTATTCGTCGCGCTTGCGGCCGATCTTAAATTTTCGTCCCCTGTACCGCATGCCCTCCCGCTCCTTGGCTGCGGACTGGCCGCGCCTGCTCAACGCCGATCTCCACCTGCTCGACTGGCTGGACACCAAGGGCTTTGCCTACGATGTGATCACCGACGACGAGTTGCACTGCGAAGGTAGCGAGTTATTGGAGCCGTACCAGGTGATCCTCACTGGCACTCATCCAGAGTACTGGACGGCGTCCATGCTCAAAGGGCTGGAAGCGTACCAGGCGGAGGGCGGCCGTCTGATGTACTTGGGCGGCAATGGCTTCTACTGGATCGCCTCCTTCGACCCCCAGCGTCCGCACATCGTCGAAGTCAGGCGCTGGCGGGGCTCGCGCGCTTGGGAGGCCGCGCCCGGCGAGCACTTTCACAGCACCACAGGCGAGATGGGCGGCCTCTGGCGCTTTCGCAACCGGGCACCGCAAAGAATGGGCGGCGTTGGTTTTACCTCTCAGGGCAGCGGCCGCAACCGTCCCTATAGACGGCAGCCGGACAGTTTGGACCCGAGGGCGGCCTTTATCTTTGAGGGGGTGGCTCCCGAGGAATTGATCGGCGACTTTCCCGCCTTGGTCTTGGAACACGGTGCCAGCGGCTTTGAGATCGACCGGATGGACCGCGGCCAGGGCACGCCCGACCACGCCCTCTTGCTCGCTTCGGCCGAGGGCTTTACTGATCTGTACCAGGTGGCGATTGAAGACCAGTTGGTCTCGGCCCCCAATACCGGCGGTAGCCAGAATCCCTTGGTGCGGTCCGACATGGTGTACTTTGAAGGCCCGAAGGGCGGCGCGGTATTCTCGGTAGGCTCTATTAGCTGGTGCAGTTGCCTTTCGTACAACCACGGCGACAACAATGTCTCCCGCATCACCGAGAACGTGTTGCGCCGCTTTGCAGAAATGGATTGATATACAGCGAATACGACCTGCTCCGCGACGGCGCGGTGCGGGATTTTTCCATGTATCGAGAGGATGCAGATGACCACTAAAGTTACGGTTGGGATCGCTCAGGAGTTTTTCGACGCGGAGGGGAATTTCGACTTGCCTGGTCCTGGGCTGGAACTATTCGATGAAATGCCCGAGATCCAGTACCGGATATTGGCCGAGCGGAGCGCGGAAATTGCTCCCGAGCAGGTGCGCGGCTGCGACGCGGTCATCTCGGGCGCGTCCCGCTGGAGCGAGCGCTCCTTGGTTGGCAACGACCAGCTCGTGGCCGTGCTCTTCACCGGCGTTGGGTACGACCACATCGATGTCGAGGCTCTGACGCAGGCCGATGTAATGCTTTGCACGGCCCCCGACGCTGTGCGCCGGCCCATGGCCTGCACGATCATCACCTTTATACTGGCCTTGGCCACGCGCCTGATCAACAAGAATCGGATCACCCGCGAGGGACGCTGGGCCGACCAGCGCCTCTATCGCGGCGAAGGGCTGACCGGCAAGACGCTCGGTTCCATTGGCGTGGGCAATATCGGGCACGAGATGTTCCTGTTGGCCAAGCCCTTTGGCATGAGGCATTTGGGCTGCGATCCCAAGCTGAGCGAGGAGGATGTGGCCGATGTAGATGTGGAACTGGTCGCTATGGATACCCTGCTGGCCGAGTCCGACTTCGTCAGCATCAGCGTCCCGCTCAGCGCGCAGACGCGCCACCTGATCGGCGAGCGGGAATTGAACTTGATGAAGCCGACGGCGTACCTGATCAATACTTCGCGGGGCCCCGTCGTCGATGAGCAAGCCCTGATACGGGTCCTGCAGAGCGGGCGCATCCGCGGCGCTGGGCTAGATGTGTTTGAGCAGGAGCCTGTCGCTGCGGACAATCCCCTGCTCAAAATGGATAATGTCGTGGTCGCGCCGCACTCTCTGTGCCACACCGACGAGTACTACATGCAGACTTGGAGGGGCAGACTGCGGCAGGCGGCGCGCATTGGGCGCGGCGAAATTCCCGAGCACGTGGTCAACAGGGAAGTGCTGGAAAAGCCCGAGTTGCAGGCAAAGATCGAGCGGTTGCAAAGGCGGTGATTATGGCAGACAAAATTAAAATGGGTGTAATCGGCTGCCGCGTTGGCAGGACTTGGGTAGCTGGTGCCCACGTCGGCGAAGATACCATCGCCTGGGCGGTCGCCGATCTGAACCGAGATTTGGCGCGGCAGGTCGCAGAGGACAACGATGTCCCCAGAGTCTATGGCGACTATCGAGAGCTGCTCGCCGATGACGAGGTTGAAGCCGTTGGAGTCGCCACCGCACCCGATGTGCGGAAGCCGATGGTCATTGAGGCGCTGAAGGCGGGGAAGCACGTGTTGGTGCAGAAGCCGCACGGTCGCAATGCCGCCGATGTCGCGGAGATCAACGCCGTTGCTGCGAGCACTGAAAAGACGCTCGTGTACTCCTACTTCATGCGGCACCAAGCGGAGAACAAGGAGAGCCGGCAAATGATCGCCGATGGCAGGATTGGGCGCACGTACCACGCGCGCGTCCACTACCACTATCGCGAGCACGGAGCTAATTACGAGCCGCCGCCGGGCAGGAGCTGGTTATATAGATGGGGTCTTAAGGGCGGTGCATTGGGCCAACACGGTTCGCACTACCTCGATCAGGCCTGGTTTTTACTGGGTTGTCCGCAACCCGAATGGGCCTTTGCCGTTAGCCATAGCGCGTTTCCAACAACCCTAAAAGTAGAGCGTCACTCCGAGGATTACATGAGTTTTCTGGTGGGGTGCGCTAGCGGTGTGACAATTCAGATGGATACTTCCTCGATCATTTCCACTTGGGCGGACCGGGCGTGGGATTTGCGCTTGCGCGTCTTGGGTACGAATGGCACCATTGAGGTGGAATCCACTTCGCTGCCCGAGGGCAAGAGACGTTCGGGGACGCGCCGGTTGCTGGGTGCCATCTACGCTGAAGGCGACGATTCCGCTGGTGAATTTGTGGAACACGGCGACGGCGACTTCAACGCGGAGATCCGCGATTTTGCCGGCGCGATTCGCGGTGCCCAGCCGCCCGATGTCTCTCCCGCCGAGGCGCTGACCTTCATGAGGTTGCTGGACGCGATTTACGCAAGCGCAGAAACCGGCGAAAAGGTGCCAATCGACCATTGACAAAAACAATGGCAAAGGAGTAAAACCCCATGCTCGATCTCGAACTCAAGGGCCGAGTTGCCCTAGTCACCGGCGGCAGCGAAGGCATTGGCCGGGCCATTGCCAGCAAGCTCGTTGAGGAGGGCTGTCGGGTCGCCGTCTGCTCCCGCCGCCCCGATGTGCTGGAGCAGGCCGCCGCGGCTATGGGCGGGGGCGTCCTGGCCGTCCCCGCCGACGTGACCCAAGCGCCGGACCTCGAGCGCTTTTTCGCGGCTGCGGTCGAGGAGTTCGGCGGAGTCGACATTCTGGTCAGCAACGCCGGGCGGTCGGCGGCGAACTATTTTGAGGACACTACCGAGGCGATGTGGCAGGAGGACTTCGACCTCAAGTTCTGGGCCGCAGTGCGCTTGGCCCGCCTGGCCGTGCCCCGCATGAAGGCGCAAGGCCGCGGGGCCATCGTCCATATCACCCATCCCGGCGGCAAGGCCCCCGATGCCCACTCGGTACCCACCTCGATCAGCCGCGCCGCTGGCATCGCCTTTACCAAGGCCCTGTCCAAGGACATGGCTGGGCACAATATCCGCGTCAATACGGTCTGCCTCACCAATATCAAAACCGCTCAAAGCGAACGCGCTTGGAAGGCTTCGGACACTGAGCTGACGTACGGGGAATGGTGCGCCCAACAGGGCCGGGAGATCCCGCTGGGCCGCATGGGCGAGGCCGGTGAAGTGGCCGATCTGGTCGCCTTTCTGGTCTCCGAGCGCGCCGCCTTCATCACCGGTACCTCCATCAATATCGACGGCGGCAGCAGTGCCGCCGTGTAGAGGAGATATAATCTCAACCGAGGAGAGTCTGCCATGCAAAAGACCACTATCGACGACCGCGACTGGTCCGCCCTCACGCTGGGCGAGCGCATCCGCCACGTCGAGCTCGAAGGGTATCTGGTCATTCCCGACCTGCTCAGCCCCGAGCACATCGTCCGTCTCAAGGCCCAGGCTTAAACCTGGGAGACCACGCCGCGCGACTACAGTCCGCACCAGCGCGGCAAGTCCCAAATCCAGTTTGAAGGGGGGGCTGTGACCGATCTCATCGCCCATGCGCCGACCGTTGATTTTTTGCGCCAGGTCTTCGGCGACGAGATCGTCTTTCTCAGCTACGGGTACGACCGCTCCGAGCCCGGCACGCCCGGTATCAGCCTGCACACGGACGGGCAGCCCTACGGCTCGCAGATTTTCGGGTACAACGGCAGTTGTCCCTTCACCATCCGCGTGCTCTACTACCTCGACGACCTGACGCCCGAGGTGTCGCCTTTCCGCGTCATTCCGCGCTCCCATTTGTGCATGCACGCCGACGCCAATCCGTACATGCGCTACGAGCGCCATCCCGAGGAAGTGGTGGTGCCGTGCAAGGCTGGCTCGGCGGTTTTTCTCAACCACCGCGCTTTCCATGGGACTTGGCCCAACAGAGGCGATCACACGCGCTCGGTGCTGGCGATTGCGTACCGCCCGGCCTGGTCTGGCCCCATTGCCGAGGTCGAGAACTGGGATGAGGAGGACTTGGCCGAACTACCCGAGTCGGTGCGTCCGTTTTTCGCCGACCCCAATACGCGATACTGGGACTTTGACGTGCCCAACAAGCCCGATAATATGTCGAGTGAGGCACCGGGCGTGAGTCCCAGCCGCTGGCAGCGGGCCTGAGAAGCGGTCCTGACAGAAGTGGTTGAAATGATTCTTCGTAAAAGTCAATGAGAAGGAGCACCACCATGTTCGTCGTCCGTGCATTAGCATCAATCGCCCTCGTCTTCCTCCCTCTCTCTGCGAAAGCCCAGATTACCCTTTCTCCCGACGATTTACGCCCGTCTTTGGGCATGACTTGGGAGCAAGAAATCGCCACAGTCCCTAGCAGCCTAGAGGACTCTAACTTCGACATCGGCTCTGCCGGTGCCGACCAGTCCTCAGACCTCACCGGAGCCATCCCCAACAGCATACTTGCCTTTGTCCGCAGTTCGGTCATCCCGTTGGAGCAGGCCCCCGACGCCGCTAGCTTTCCCAACGCCGATTACGCCGTCCACAACATTACTACTGTGCCCAATGCCACTGGCGGAACGGACGAGATCGAGACGTACAACTATTTCCAGCGCAGTGCCGCAGGCGATGTCCCCATCGGTGCCGCAGGGCCGGCCGGACAAGTCACCATCCCGCTTGTCGGTATAGGAACTCCTTGGCCACTGGAATTCGGCAAAAGCTGGGCCGTTGAAAACCTCTCTTTGGACCAGACTATAGTACCTGGGATTACAAGCTCCGGCCTGTACAACTATCAATACGCGGTTGATGCTTGGGGCGAGATTCGGCTACCGGCGGGCACCTTCGATTGCCTGCGCGTCCATCAGATCGGCACCGGCGTCGTTACCTTCACGGGCAACGAGCAGTTTGAGTCTTGGGGTGAAATGACATACGAGATAGATGTCTATGTTTGGTACGCTCGTGGGATTGGTGCCGTCGCCATGGTGGGAGAGATTAGACAGACTTTCGCCAGCGGTGCCCTCCCGCCGAGTACGACCACCCAAATCGCTCGCCTCACCGAAATATCTATCCCGGCCACCGCGATATCCGCCGTGAGTTGGGGAACACTCAAGCAAAAATTTGCCGACTAGATTGATTTACTATTGCCACTTTGTTTGCACATGAGGATAGGCACGCAGCCGTTGATCGGCGCTGATCAGCACCAGACTGTGCACCCGCGCGGTGGCGACGATCATTTGGTCGGCCGGGTCTTTGTGGAAGGGTGCAGGCAAATGCGCCGATTCGAGGGCTATCTCCACCGAAAGGGGCAGAAGCTCTATAAACGGGGCTTGGGTGGCGTGCGCTACCCACTGGCGCACAGGCATAGATAATTGCAAAAGCCCCTTGGACTCTTTTTTCGCCACTTCCCAAGGACTGACCGCCGCTAGCCCAAAGGGCAGGTGATCCGGCTCCAGCAGCATATTCCTTATAGGGTCGGGCAGTTTTTCCGGTGCCTCTAAAGCCCAGATCCACGCATGGGTGTCGAGCAAGTACTTCACTGGCAGGCTTCCCAATCATCCTCGCCGAGCGGCTCATCCCAACCGGGCTGGTACGCGACCGTACCGCGGAGCGAGCCGAAGAAGGATTGGGGGTCGGGTTTGGCCTCCGGCTCGGGGGGGACGACTTGCGCGACGACCTTGCCGCGATTGGTCAACTCCACGGTTTGGTATTTGGTGCCGACTTCGCGCACGACTTGGGTGCATTTGGCTTTGAATTCGCTAATGGACATCTGCATGGTCTCAGCTCCTGACTATATAGTCATTTTATATGACCATGTTAAGTCGGACGTCTCTTCTTGTCAATGGAGTCGTACTTAGTCCCTGACGTTACGCGTCTCGTGCGTAGGGGCGGTTCGCGAACCGCCCCTACCCGCATTGCGCCGATCAAAGCAGGGCGCTGAGCTTGTCGAAGTGCACCCCCGGAATCAACGTACTCGTGCGTAACATCAGTTAGTCGGAAGAGTGGGTTCAGCCCCGCTACACATTCGCTGGCCGCGGCCCACCCGTCGCCCAATCCAACAGTTCGACGGTGTGGACGACCGGTACTTCGGCGCGGGCGGCGATTTGTTCCATGCAGCCGATGTTGCCCGCCGACACGATTTGCGGCGCAACGCTGGCGATGTGCTCGACTTTGCGCGCTTGTAGCTGTTGCGCCAAGTCGGGGCGCAGCATGTTGTACGTGCCCGCGCTGCCGCAGCAGATATGGCCCTCGGGCACCTCGACGACCTCAAAGCCCGCTTCTCTGAGCAGTTGCCTCGGCGGATCGGTGACGTGTTGGCCGTGTTGGAGGGAACAGGCGTCGTGATAGGCCACCTTCAGGGCCGGTGCGCGGTTGGCCTCGCCCAATCCCAATTGCGCCACCACCTCGGACACGTCCCGCACCCGCTCCACCACCGCCTTGGCCTTGTCGGCCCACTGCGGATCGTGGCGGAAGATGTGGTCGTATTCTTTGATGGCCGTGCCGCACCCCGACGTGTTGAGTACAATCGCGTCCAAGCCACCCGTTTCCAGCTCGCGATGCCAAACCTCAATGGTGCGCTGCATTAGCTTGAGGCTGTGCTTGCGCTCGCCCATGTGGAACGTCAGCGCACCGCAACAGCCCATATCCGGCGGAATGACCACCTCAGCCCCCAACCGAGTCAGCAGCCGCACGGTCGCATCGTTGATCTGCGGCCCCAACACCTGTTGGACGCACCCGGTGAGCAGGGCCACGCGCAGCCGACGCGTGCCCTCGGCTGGCACGACTCCGGGCCGGGCTACAGAAGCCGGTCGCGGCAATCGCTTGGGTGCCATGTCTAACAGGGGCCGCATGACGCGGGGCATCAGGAAGGAGAACGCGCGGCCCACTCCAGACATTCTGAGCGCCAAGCGCGTGCGGCCGGGATAGGGTAGCATTCGCGTCAGCAGGGCGCGCAATAGGCGGTCCATCAATGGCCGCTTGACGAGTTGATCCAATCTTGGCCGGGCCGTTTCCAAGAGGAGCGAATAATCCACGCCACTGGGGCAGGTGGTCTCGCACGCGAGGCAGCCGAGGCAGTTGTCGATGTGCTCGACCGTCTGCCGGCTCGGGGGGACGTCCTCTTCGAGAACGCTTTTGATGAGGTAAATGCGGCCGCGCGGGCCTTCGAGTTCGTTGCCGGTGAGCAGGTAGGTGGGGCAGGTGGCATTGCAAAAGCCGCAGTGGACGCAGGCGCGCAAGACCTTTTCGGACGCCTCAACTTCTGGGTCTTGGAGCAGATGGGGGGGAATGGTCGTGCGCATTATGTCAGCTCCGTTCGTCCCGCAGCCAGCGCGCGAGGGCCTTGTCGGGCGCGCTGATTTCTGCGAGCGATGTGTAGTAGTAGGCTTCCCAGCCGTCTTCTGGCAGGCCGGTGAACAGCATCAGGTTCAGGGGGTAGTTTTCTGAATCCGTGCAGCGGCGGAAATCGTCGCGGAAGAGGAAGGTCGGCTTGCCGAGGGCAATGGCCGCGCCCAATTCGACCATCACCCCCTCGTCTGGCGGCGTGCCATTGACAATGGCGAAGATCGCGTCGGCCTCGACTACATCGCGCAAGTCAGCTTGGCCGACTTGGTAGGCCCAGCCCGGCGCGGAAAAATCGACTTGGTTGTTGCGGGCAAAAGGCTCCCAGACTTCAGCTCCCAATGCCTCTAAGGCCGAGACAAACTGGGGCAGGAGCCGCTCCTTCCATTGGGCCGAGAATCCATACGGGCTGGCGAGATACAGGGTCTTTTTCATCAATGCGCTCCAGTTTAGCTATTTGGCTATATTGAATAACTGATGTTACGCATGGTAGGGGCAACCCTTGTGGTTGCCCTCGTAGTTGCCTGGGTGCCCACAAGGGACACCCCTACATCTATCGCTTCGGCGCAGATGCGTAACGTCCATTAATAATAACCAACAACGCAAATGCTCAGAGGCGTCTCATGCAAATCTTCCGCGAGAACATCCCCCTCGCCCCCCTTACCACCATGGGACTCGGCGGCCCTGCGCGCTATTTGGCCGAGTGTACCTCCCTAGACGAGATGCGCGCCTGCTTGACGTGGGCGACTGATGAGGGCCTTTCTGTGCAAGTGCTCGGCGGCGGCAGCAACGTGCTGTTTGCCGACGCGGGATACAGCGGCGTGGTACTCAAAGTGGGACTCAGCGGCGTGGTGTTCAATGGAGCGACTGTCGAGGTAGCGGCTGGGGAGGACTGGGATGGCTTTGTCCAGTGCTGTGTGGAGCGCGGCTTGGCCGGTGTGGAGTGTCTGTCGGGTATCCCTGGGTCGGTGGGCGCGACGCCCATCCAAAACGTGGGCGCGTATGGCCAAGAAGTAAAAGACACCATCGTGGAGGTGCGGGCGCTCGACCGGCAGACTTTGGAGGAGATTGCATTTGCCCCGGCTGAATGCGGCTTTGCCTACCGTCAGAGCCGCTTTAAGGGGGCCGACCGCGACCGCTTTATTGTGACCTCGGTGACGTATCGCTTGGATGCCAGCGGCCAGCCGCAAATCCGCTACCCGGAGCTGCGCCGGCATGTGAACGACGACCACCCGACCTTAGCTATCGTGCGCGACGCAGTGCTGGCGCTCCGCCGCAGCAAGTCCATGGTCATCGACCCGCAAGACCCCAACTCCCGCTCCGTCGGCTCCTTCTTCTTGAATCCAGTCATCGACGCGGAAGCCTTTGCCGCATTAAAGGACCGCTATCCCAATGTCCCGAGCTTTCCCGATGAGGCTGGCGTCAAGGTTCCGGCTGCTTGGCTCGTCGAGCAGGCGGGATTTCACAAGGGGCTGCAAAGGGGCGGCGCTGGCATCTCAGAGCGACACGCGCTGGCTTTGGTCAATCTCGGTGGGACGACCCGCGAAGTTCTCGCTTTGGCCGGTGAGATTCGGGACGCGGTGGAACAGACCTTTGGGATTCGTTTGGAGCGGGAGCCGGTGTTGGTGGAGGGTGAGGGATGAGCGAGGCTGCTGCTCGGCATAAAATCGACCAGTTGCTCGAAAACGCTGGTTGGCGATTCTTCGACGACGCCAATGGACCGGCCAATATCCGCTTGGAGGCGCACGTCGCCCTCAAACGAGACGACCTCGATAGCTTAGGCGATGATTTTGAGCGTTCCGGTCGAGGTTTTGTCGATTTCCTGCTCATCGACGACCGGGGTTTTCCGTTGATCGTGTTGGAAGCCAAGTCCGAGGACAAAAACCCACTAGTCGGCAAGGAGCAGGCCCGCCGCTACGCCCGCTCGCTGAACTGCCGCTTCGTCATCCTCTCCAACGGCAATCTGCACTACTTCTGGGATTTAGAGCGCGGCAATCCGCATATCATCACGGCGTTTCCATCGCCGGACTCGGTGGAGGGGTACAAACAGGTCGAGCCCAATCCGCAGCGCCTGATTGATGAACGGGTTGGCGACGACTACATCGTCCTCACGCAACGGCCCAACTATGCGGCGGAGGCCGGGTGGCGCAACGAGGCCGAGCGTTCTGGATACATTCAGACGCACGGCCTGCGATTTTTGCGCGATTACCAGCTACGAGCGATCCGCGGTTTGCAACGGGCAGTCCGCGACGGTCGCGACCGATTCCTGTTTGAGATGGCTACTGGCACCGGCAAGACGCTAGTGGCCGCCGCTGTTATCAAGCTGTTTCTCCGCACTGGCAACGCCCGCCGCGTCCTCTTCTTGGTAGATCGGCTGGAGTTGGAAGACCAAGCGGCGAACAAGTCGTTTGTCCCGTACTTGGCGAACGACTTTGACACGGTCATCTACAAGGAGAAACGCGATGACTGGCGTCGGGCGCACATTGTGGTTACGACTGTTCAGTCGCTGTTGTTCAACAACAAATACCAGTCGCTGTTTTCGCCCACGGACTTCGACTTGGTGATTTCGGACGAGGCGCACCGATCTATCAGCGGCAACGCCCGCGCCGTATTCGATTACTTCGTCGGGTACAAGCTGGGGCTGACCGCGACGCCCCGCGACTACCTCAGAGGCACCCATGCGACCGGCCCGCATGTGCGCGACCCGCGCGAGGTGGAGCGCCGGTTGCTGCTCGACACCTACCGCACCTTCGGCTGCGAGAGTGGCGAGCCGACGTTTCGCTACTCGTTGCTCGACGGGGTGCGCGATGGGTATCTGGTCAATCCTCGGGTTGTTGACGCACGAACGGAGGTGACCACCCAGCTTCTCGCCGACGAGGGCTTTGTGGTGTCCTTTACTGATGACGAAGGAGAGCAGCAGGAGGAGGCGTTCAAAAAGCGCGATTTCGAGCGAGAGTTTTTCTCGGAAGCCACCAACGCGGTCTTCTGCCGGACCTTTCTGGAGAATGCGCTCCGCGACCCGATTAGCGGGGAAATAGGGAAGTCTATCGTCTTCGCGGTGAGTCAGGAGCACGCGGCCAAGCTAACGCAGTTCTTCAATGAGATCGCCGACCGCATGTTTCCGGGCAAGTACCAGTCGGATTTTGCAGTTCAGGTTACGTCGCATGTGATGGATGCCCAGCAATTCACGGTCAACTTTGCCAACAATAACCTTTCGGGGTCCGGCAATTTTATGCGCGAGTACCGGACGAGTAAGGCGCGGGTATGCGTAACCGTCGGCATGATGACCACTGGCTACGACTGCACCGACATTCTCAACTTGGGTCTGTTCAGGCCGATATTCTCGCCGACGGATTTCGTCCAGATCAAGGGGCGCGGCACCAGAAAGCACAACTTCCTCGATCAGATGATAAGGAGCCGCCCCGCAGACGTTGTTGCTGACCCTGAGAAGACCACCTTCAAGCTGTTCGACTTCTTTGGCAACTGCCAATACTTCGAGAATGAGTTCAACTACGACGAAGTATTGGAATTGCCTCGGCTGCGAGATAAAAGTGATAGGGAAGGGGACGACCCAAGGCCGGTTGTGTATGCCGACACGTACGAGCACTTGGGGGACGACTTTCTCTCGACGATTGAGCAGGAGCAGGTCGGCTCCGAGGGGATGAGGATTGACCGGATGTTTTTCGACCGTTTTGCCGACGAGGTGCGCGAGAACGACGTCATTGCCCAAGCCATCGAGGCGGGCCAATGGGATCGCGCTATCGACTATGTGAATCGGGAGGTCTTCGACAAGCCCGAGGAGTACTACTCCCTCGCCAAGCTGCGCCAAGCCGCTGCGGTGGACCGTCGCGTAACCTTGCGCGAGATACTGGAGAAGGTCTTTGATCTCATTCCGCGTTTTAAGTCTAGGGACGAACTGCTCGAAGAGGAGTTTGCCAAATTTGTCGCCGATCACAGGCCCGACGAGGCTGAGTCCATCGCGGCGATCAGGGCGTACTTTAAGGCGTACTTAACCAGTGGCCAGACCCGAGACATTATTGAGAATCGGCGCTTTGCTGCATTGGCGACCAATCCGGCTTTTTCCTCCCGCGACTTTCGCGCGGTGCCGGAGCCGTACCGCAGGCTCGTTCCCGAGTATGTCAAGGATTACGTGTCTTTGAATCAATTCGTCGCTTAGGAAGGGTACGCGACGTTCGAGCCGTGGAGCTTGACGGGTCTCAGGGGATACGATACGTTGGACCGAACATGCTTCTTGGACGAGGAGAATTCTATTTTTTTAAGTGGAAATTTACTAAATGAGTAGGATTTTCTATCCGAGAATTTAGCTGCCGAGCCTTTTTGATATGGGAGTGACGCTTTGAGCACAGAATCCTTACAGCCTAAGCTAGATGTTTTGCCGGAACAATTCCACCGTCTCGCAGAAATTGTACGTGAGGAATGCGCTCATCTTTCCTCAATACGAGAGGTCGTTCTACATCCTGCGTACCAGCAGATCATAGGCATGGGGCCGCAAGCGCTGCCGTTAATTCTTAGAGAACTCGAACACAAGCCGGAACACTGGTTTTGGGCACTTAGGTCAATTGCACGAGAAGATCCCGTGCTTCCTAAGCATCGGGGGGTTGTCGCAGAGATGACCCAAGATTGGCTGAAGTGGGGGCGGAGGAAAGGGTTGCGCTGGTGAATCTGGAACGCTTGTTCCCAAGGCTTCGTGATGCCACATACAAGATCACCAGCCCAGCGCAAGCGGATTACAACTGTATCGCTTGGGCCGCAGGAGATGACTCCCGTTGGTGGGAACCGGATCCTTTTGGTCAGTACTATTGGCCCACAGGTGTGCCTAGAGAGTATACAGTGGAAACATACGCCGAAGTCTTCCAAAAGCTCGGATTTGAAGTGTGTCAAGATGCTGCCTTTGAGGTGGGAGTGGAAAAAGTGGCCATTTTCGCTATAGATGGCAGTCCCACACACGCTGCGCGGCAGCTTGCGGATGGAACATGGACGAGCAAACTCGGACAACTGGAAGACATTGAACACCGAGCTCTCGACCAAGTGGGTGAGGGAGACTATGGTGAGCCGGTTTTGTTCTTGAAGCGGCCCTAGGCACTGAACCGAGTTTTTGTCAAAAGAGGCGGATTTTTGAGATCTAGCTAAATACCGCCAAGTCCCACCATGACATAGAGGCTGGCAATCAACCCGGCCTTTTCATCCGCGATCAACGTATTTATCCGAAAAAGACAGTGAATGGGACCCATTTTTGCCGGTTCATTCACGGGAATTTGTCAATATACCGTGAATAGCACCATTTTCTCCGATTCATTCACGAAATTTCTCCAAAAGACAGTGAATGGGACCCATTTTTGCCGGTTCATTCACGGATATTTGCCAATATATCGTGAATAAGATACAATAATGATATGGCAACTACAGAGCTGATAAGAAACCGCATCCAAGATTTGAAGCGAGCGTACGATACCTTGCGCCAAGGCAAGGAATCGCTGCTGTCGATGATCGATGAAGTGGAGGTCCCCGAGAGTGTGTACAACTCGAACGCGATTGAGAATTCAACCCTTACGCTTGAGGAGACAGAGCGGATTCTGTTGGAGCAGATGTTGTCCCGAAATGTGTCTGTGCGGGAAGTTTTTGAGGCGAAAAATCTAGCCCGCGTCACGGAATACAAACGCACCAAAGCTAAAGACAGCGAGCTGAGCAAAGACCTAATACTACTCTTGCATCAGATGCTCATCGGTGGGATTAATGACGCCATCGCTGGACGCTTTCGCGAGCAGGGGGAATACGTGCGGGTGGGGACTCATATTGCGCCGGCACCCGAGCATGTGGAGCGCATGATAGATGACATTCTCGTCGAGTATTCCAGCGATCTCGGCTCCTACTTCCTCGATAAAATTGCCCGATTCCACTTAGATTTTGAGACCATCCATCCCTTTTGCGACGGCAATGGCCGCTTGGGGCGGGTTCTCATCAATTTTCAACTTATCCAGCTCGGACTGCCGCGTCTTATTATTCGCAATTCGGAAAAGGAGCGGTATTATCAGGCGTTCAGGGATTATGGGGGCCGCCAAACGACTAGGACGATGGAAGATATTCTGGCGTTGGGACTCGTAGAGTCGCTGCACAAGAGGCTGAGCTATTTACAGGGAGAGGCCATTATCCGGCTGTCGGACTATATCAAGCAGCATGGGCTCTCGGCACCCGCAGTCACCAACGCTGCCCGTCGCCAGACTATTCCCGCTTTTCGCGAGAAGGGGGTTTGGAAGATCGGGGAGGGATTCGTTTACCGGAGCTAATATGCTCGATACCGCTACCAAACGCCGCATTGACACGGCCCGTGACATTCTCGTCGGCAAGGTGCCCGATCCGAAGAGCCAAGTAGAGCAGATTACTATCGCGCTCATCTACAAGTTTATGGACGACATTGACGCCGAGAGCGAGGAATTGGGCGGGCAGCGCACGTTTTTTGCCGGGGACTTTGCCCGCTATGGTTGGCCTCAACTGGTGCGCGCTGGCTTGGGCGGCCACGAGACTTTGAATCTATACGCCGAGGCGATCACCCGGATGCCGGAAAATCCGGGCATTCCGCCGCTGTTCCGCGACATCTTCAACAACGCCTATTTGCCCTACCGCGACCCGGAGACTTTGCGCGCCTTTCTCAAGGTTATCGACGAGTTTACGTACGATCACAGCGAGCGGCTCGGCGATGCCTTTGAATATCTGCTCTCGGTTCTTGGCTCGCAGGGGGATGCTGGGCAGTTCCGCACTCCGCGCCATATCATCGACTTCATTGTCTCCGTCGTTGACCCGAAGAAAGACGAAACCATTCTCGACCCGGCCTGCGGCACTGCCGGGTTCCTGATTTCGTCGTACAAGCACATTCTCAAGGCTAATACCGACGATGAGGGTAACAGTACGCTGACGCCGGATGAGAAAGGGGCTCTGGCGGCCAATTTCAGGGGCTATGACATTTCGCCCGATATGGTGCGGCTGTCGCTGGTGAATCTGTATTTACACGGCTTTGTCGAGCCGCATATTGCCGAATACGATACCCTGACCAGCGAGGAGCGCTGGAATGATTATGCCGACGTGATTTTGGCCAATCCGCCGTTTATGTCGCCGAAGGGCGGCATTCGTCCGCATCGCCGCTTTTCAGTGCAATCCAAACGCAGCGAAGTGCTGTTTGTCGATTACATAGCTGAGCATCTGACGCCGACGGGGCGCGCCGGTATCATTGTGCCGGAGGGCATTATCTTTCAGAGCCAGACGGCCCATAAGCAGCTACGCAAGATGCTGGTGGAGAATTATCTGGTGGCTGTTATCTCGCTGCCGGCGGGCGTGTTCCAGCCTTATTCGGGGGTTCTGATTCCCTTACATTTTTACTTTTTGCTAGGTTTTTTGGTTTTCCTAACGGTTCTGATTCCTGTGGGTGCCAACTGTGCATTGAAGGGGGGCAAGCGTTGGCGTTGGTGGGCGATCCACCGTTTGAGCCATCTCAGGCC
>JAJDUT010000056.1 GCA_022826515.1 Candidatus Latescibacterota bacterium | reverse complement strand
TGCCGCTGCCGTGCTCTTTTTGGCGTTGCGTCCTGCTTCGTCGGCGCTCTCGCCGGTGGTCTGGACCGAACCTTCGACCGATCCGCTGTCCAAGGTGCTTCAAGCAGGGGAGGCTGCGCCGGACTTTGCGCTGCCGGCCGTGCAGGGCGGCACGATGGCACTGAGCGCATTGCAGGGAAAGCCCACTCTGCTCGCCTTTGTTACGGCGGAGTGTCCGTATTGTCAAAAATTGAATAAGGAACTCGAAGCCTTTGAACTGAATGCGGATCAACAACTGGTGTTGATCTGCACCGGGGCGGAGGGTGCTCGGAAAATTAGCGAGACCTATTCCTTTACGTACCCTGTGTTGATCGACTCGGCTGGCTCAATTTCACAGGCATACAAAACCCCAGGGGTTCCTGCGGTGTATCAGATCGATACCGACGGAAATGTGGTGGACTTGGCGGTGGGGTGGCCATCGGCTTGGGACTTTGTCCAGGATTTTGGCCGAGCACGGCCTAGCGAAGGCTCTTGAGGCTATTAGCCAATCACCACTACGGCCCAGAAAGGAGGTGTATCACGCGTTTGCAAGTTTGATTCAGATCAGAAGCCTTGCTGGCTTGTTGATCATTTTTTCTTACCTCAAAAGAGGACTTAACTATGCAATCCTTAACGTTTGTTTTCGAGGCGACTCTGCTGGCACCGCTGGTGGAGTTCGCCACGTCGTCGAGCGGCCACGTCGAGCCGCGCCAGGGGTTGGCTCTCGGTTGGCTGAGCAGTGTGGTGGCTGGCTTGGCGGTGGTGTTCGGTATGGCTGACCGGGCACAGGCGGTTGACCCTGATGACTGCCACGGAATATCCGAAGGTGTCGGCTCGAGCCAAAATTGCTCATGGATCTGTCTAAAACCACAAAATCCATGTCGGTTTAATTCCAATGGGGACGCCATAGGGTGGTACAGGGCAAAATACTGCAACTCGGAGAATTACGGCTGTACACAGGAAGGAAGCTGGTCCTGTAGCTGCTAGACGTATAGCCAATGGGGCACTCTGGGCCGGGTGTCCCATTGGCTGGGGTTGTTCAAGCTTGGATAGAGGACCCGAATCTGTCATCCCTACGGCCCAGAGAGAAGGTATTGTCCCATTCTCGTAGATTCGATCCTAGGTCAGGCCTGATGGTCTGTTGATGATTTATCATTTTTTGTAAGGAGAAAAATTATGCAGTCTTTGACGTTTGTTTTGGAGGCGACTCTGTTGGCACCGCTGGTGGAGTTCGCCATGTCGTCTAGTGGCCACGTCGAGCCGCGCCAGGGGTTGGCCCTGGGTTGGCTGAGTAGTGTGGTGGCTGGCTTGGCGGTGGTGTTTGGCACGGCTGAGCGGGTGCAGGCGGTTCCCGCCGATGAGTGCCACGGAATATCCGAAGGTGCCGGTTCGAGCAAAAATTGCTCATGGATTTGTCTAGATAACCAACCATGTGCGTTTAATAACAAGGGACAGCCCATAAAGGTCTTCAAGGCAAAATACTGCAACTCGGAGAGTTATGGCTGTACGCAGGAAGGAAGCTGGTCCTGCTCCTGCATCGCCTGAGACATAGAGCCAACGGGGCACTCTAGGCCTAGGTGCCCCGTTGGCTATACGTCCTCTGTTTACTGCGTCTATCGCTCAAATGTCGGTCGTTAGGGCGTTAGACTGGCTACCACTCCCACCGCCTCTGGAGGAGAAAGAACGATGCGCTGCTTGCTCTTTGTTGTTGGGTTATTGACTGTTCCACCTGGAGCCTCGGCCTTAACGTGGGATTTTGACGAAGGTACCACTTGGGGCTGGACGGCCCGAGAGAGTGCCCTCAGTACTGATAGGGGTAGTGTCTCCACAGTGTACAGCGAAGTCGCCGACGGCGTTTGGCGCATCGCGCCGGTGCCGGGTGCGCAACGACCGGCCATTCAATTGCGCTCGCCGTGGATTGGCGAAGACTCGGCTTTGTTCGACCGGGTCACCCTACGGCTGCGCATCATCCATGATCGTCCCACCGAAGGGCGGCTCGTGATGGAGTGGTTCAATACCGAGTACAAACGCTTGATCGACGCTAGTCGCGGAGGCTATATACAATTTGACACACAATCACCGTTTCTTACAGGCCGTCTTCAATTCTATCCCACGGAATGGGAAAACATCACGATAGACCTCCGCGCCTTGGAAGCCGCTGCGGCAGCGAACCCAGAAGAAGGGATCGCGGTCACTTGGCAGGACACCCTCTTTGATTTTCATCTAGACTTAGACTTAAACGACCACGCCGAGGGGCCGGCTGACCATCCTGAGTTTTTAGAAGTGGACTGGATTCAACTGACGGGGGCCGAAGAGTTGCTGCTGGGGGAGTTGCAGCCCCGGGAGGTGGTAGTGGAGGCGGGATTGCCCAATGCTCTGTTTGCCGCGCCCGACTTTTTTCCCGTCGGCGAGGGGATAGAAGTTGTTTCGGGGCCACAGTCCAACAACGGCACTTTGGGCGATATAGACGGCGATGGGGATGTGGACTTGGTGGCGGTTTGGGTGCGCTCCACAGATGCCGATGGCAGTTTCCTGCCCGAGCAACACTGGGGCTGGACGGTGGCATTCAACGACGGGTGGGGTGGCTTGGTCTCCATCCGAGAAGTACAAGTAGGGCCAACCACGGGCTCGCCCAGAGTCGCAGGGGGTGATTTCGACGGGGATGGGCTCCTCGACCTAGCCTTTGAAAGGCCCGTTGAACTGTGGCACAACCAAGGCAAGGACGGCTTTGAAACGATCCTGCAACTGACCGAGCCCGATGTCTGGTTGGTTGGCCTAGCCGATGGCGATGGCGATGGCGATGTGGATCTATTGGTCGGGGAGGATGACGGCAAATCGTCTCACGTGATCTTATGGCACAACGATGGAGCCGCCGGGTTTGTCCGCAGGGATCGGTTCGCCCTCAACAGCGAAGAACGACTCTTTCCTTTGCTGCTGGGCGGGCAACCGTTGGGCGAAGCCGTGCGCCTATTATGGAATCAAGCGTGCTCCCAGCCTCCAGGTACTTGGCAACTAACCCGGCCGTGGGCGGCCAGCGAGGCAGAGCCGCTGTTTTTTGAGGCCGCAGTCCCTCCCTGTGATCTGCACCTGCTCACCGACTTGGATGGCGATGGAAGGGTGGAGTTAATCGGGTCTTTCGAGCAGAATCTACGATTCGACCCTACTAACACCAACCTTACCCGCCACGGCTTGGCGCTGTGGCAGTTAGACGCTTCGGGCGTGGTGGTACGCCATATCCTGCTCGATCCGCAGGCGATCTTGCCGCATGAGGCCATTGCCAGCGACCTCAACGGCGATGGCCTGCAGGATTTGGCCGTCGTCGATGGCGACTTGGCGACCGGGCCGGCCTTGGTGGTGCTGATCAGCCAGCGCGATGGCATACCCGTCGTTGAAGGCCGCTATCGGCTGCCGGGCACGGGCGGCGAGGTTTTTGCCAGCGACCTCAACGGCGATGGGGCGACTGATCTGGTGGTGCTGGGAAGGAGTGTGGAAGGTGGTCCCGGCGGGGCCTTCGTCTTTCTCAACCAAGGCGTCCCGGCCACAGCTATCGCTGCTGAGACGGTGGCCACGCCAGCGGCCTTTGCCCTCGGTGCTAACTACCCCAACCCGTTCAATCCGGCCACCACCATCCCCGTATCACTGGCGGCAGAAGCTGGCGACGTGGACTTAACCATCTACAACGTCTTGGGGCAGCCGATGCGCCAAGTGTGGGCGGGTTCGCTGGCGGCAGGCGAGCATCAACTAACTTGGGATGGCCGAGACGCCCAAGGCCAATCCGTCGCCGCTGGAGTCTATGTGTATCGGTTGCAGGTGGGCGACCAGACGCGCACCCGCAAGATGGTCAAAATCGAATAGACGACCTAACCAAGAGTCATGGGCCTGTGGTTGCCACCCCGTTTCCGCTTGAAGTCTAAACTCAACTGACTACAGGAGCAGGAGCTGACATGCTGAATAAACTGCGCCAACACATAGCGGCTGGCTTACAGCATCTGAGCGTCCATCTGGAACAGACCAGCACAGTTAAGAACCTGCTGCGCCACGAGTATCCCGTACTAATCTTTTTCCACGGCTACTGTTTGGCCCACACCATCCGCCCTCTGGTCGTGGGACGAGCACTGCGGGCACGCGGCTACCCGGTGGAATTCGCCGGTGTGGGGCCGCACACCCCCCGGATCGCCGACGAAGGCTTTCCAGTGTACGAGATTGAAACCATGCCGCAAAGCCGCATGGACGAGTACGTGTCTCGCAGCGACTACGGCTATTACAATGCGGAGTGGATAGACCGCTGTGTGCAGGCCGAACGGGCGCTCATAAGGCGGCTCCGCCCCGCCCTCGCGCTGGCGGACATGCGGCCCACCTTGCCGCTTACCGCCTCTCTTGAAGGGGTAGATATAGCCCTGATAGAGGCGGCCTACAACCAACCGGGCTATCCGTTTCCCATTCGCCTGCCCACGGCTCTTTCCTTGGGCACTGAGGCCTTCGATGAATACGCCCGCGAGAACGTCCCAGCCTTCAAGCCGCACCATATCCTCTATTTGGTGGCCGATGTGCCCCCGTTTCACCCGCCGGGTGAAGATACTCCCTCGCACTATTGCTATGTGGGGCCGCTGATCGAGTCGCCTCCAATCCGTCCCATCGCGGCGTTGGACGATTGGGACGATCAATTGCCGCTGGTCTATTTCAACTGCGGCAGCACCGGTGCTTATCCCGGTTTTCTCGACGAGGTGCTGCCCCGCATGGCCTATAAACCCTATCGCGTCTTAGTGACCACCGCGGGTCGTTGGTCAGGACAGGTCGCCGCGCCCAATATCCGCGTTGTTGACTTTGTGCCGGCGGCTTGGGTGTTGGCGCGTGCGGCGCTCTTCGTGGGTATTGGCGGCATTGGTTCCATCTACCACGCCTTGCGCCAAGGCGTACCCGTGATCGGTGCCCCCGAGCACTTGGACCAAGAATACCACCTCAATCGAGTGCGTGATCTCGGCTTGGGCTACAAGCTCAACTGGGATGCGTTTTTTCGGGTGGACCCTCTGTTGGAGGCCATAGACGATCTCTTGGCTCGGCACAGCGAGTTTGCCCCGCGTTGCCAAGCCTTTGCTGCACACATTGGGGAATGGGACGGGGGCGAGGCCGCGGCAAATGTGGTTGACGCCTTTTTTGTCGACCAGCGTTCCGTTCACCAAATAGAGTCAGCCTACCTAATGCCCGAGCCCGAATTTGTCCACCACCTCAACCAGAGCACCCCGGCCGAGCTCGGCGTCGAGGAGATCCGCACTTTGCTCCACCGCAGCCTGAGTCGCGGTATGCCGCACTTCCGGCAGGGTAGCAAGGTCGCCTTTGACCGGGCGGATTCTTGGAACTGGCTCTACGACCACGAGCCCGCATTTTTTGAAAGCGATTATCGCGCCCTTGAGGAGAAACGCCGCGATTTTTTTTCTCAGGCGAATGGCCGCATCGCACTCCACCGGCATCGTCAGCGCTATCGCCTCACCTATACCTATCGGCTCTACCCATCCACCTTGCCGCCCGACATGGAGGCCCGGCTCTTTCTCCCCTATCCCATACCGAGTCCACATCAGGAGGATATCGAGTTGTGTGCTTGGGCACCAGACGAGTTGCGAACTTGTTTTGCGCCGCAGGCCGGTTTTTTCTACGGCTATCCCGTGCGGGTGGAAGAGGCCGCGCCGGCTTGGTTGGATTTCTCCTACACCTGTGAGTTGACCGTACAGGGCCGCATGGGCCCAACGGGGCCAGCCCAGCTATCGGACCGCGAATATCGCCGCTACACAGAGATTGATCCCGAACTGGCACAAGCGGCAACGGTGCAAAACTTTTTTGCCGAACTGGACTTGGACGGAGTGGAAGATCCGTTGGAAAAGGCGCGTCGCATCTACGCCCAATTGGCCGCGACCAAGCGCTTCAAAAAAACCAAAGAGCGATCGCAAGACTTGGCCTCTTCTATCCACGTGGTGTTGAACGACAGCGGTGGCCACTGCATAACGCTGGCCAATGCCTTTATCGCCTTTTGTCGCCTACAGGGAGTCGCGGCGCGGGAGGTCACTGGCGCCTTAGCTGTTTACCCCACAGGCGATGGTCGTTTTGAATGGGCGACCTTTGAAGACATTATCTTTGGGCACACTTGGGCAGAAGTTTTTGCGCCGGAGCGCGGTTGGATGCCAGTGGAGTTTCACGGTATTGTCATTGGCTCGCAGGCGACGACCAAAGACAATGTCGCCGACGAGGCATTGCGCCGCCATATCGCCGAAGTCGGCGACCGCTACGTCGATTTTTACTTTGGCCAGTTGGATTGCCACCGCGTGGTATGTTCCAACTCGGTCAAGGCCCTACCGCACCTGTTGGCTTGGCGCGAGACCGCATCCGGGCCGCAATCCCACGTGCCGGAGGGCTTACAATACGAGTGTCGTCTTGTCATGGAGTGCCTCTGAGATGGATATTTCCGTTGTTGTTACTACTCACAATCAAAAGGAACGTCTGCGGCTAGTATTAGCCGGATTGCGCGGCCAGATCGCGTCGGTTGTACGCTTTGAAGTCGTGGTCGTGGACGACAGCAGTAGCGATGGAACAGCCGAGATGCTCGACGAGGTAGGTCGCCAGATGGACCTAAAGATCGTTCGCCTGCGGCCCAACGAAGGGCGTTGTGTGGCTCGCAACCGGGGTGTGGAGGCCGCAGCAGGAGCATTCGTCGCTTTTTTGGACGGCGACGCTTTGCCGCATCCGCAATGGCTCCAAGGCCATATCGAAGCGTTGGAACAGGGTGGGCGAGAGTCTCTGTTGTGTGGTGCGGGATACAGTCTGCCCGGTTTGGAATATCTGCAAGATCCCCAACGGGGTACGCCGATGGAGGACAAGACGCCGAGCGTAGTACGCGAGTACGTCCGCGTCCATCGGCAGGAATTGATCCTAACTGAGGATATGGTACTTGGAGCTTTTGACCGCATCGAAGCTCGTGCCGTGATTGGCTGGTATCCCTTTCCCGAACTTGAGATCCTACAGGAACAGATCACCGAACTCTTTGCACAATATCCCGATTCTCCTATTGGTTGGCTGGGCTTTTTCCCAAACAACGGCGCGGTTTTGCGGGAGGCTTTTTTGGAGGTAGGCGGTTTTGATCCCGCCATGGCCTTTAGCGAAGGGTGGGACTTGGCTTATCGGTTGCAACAGTACGGCTGTCGGCCCTGCTTCGTACCGGAGGCCAGGGCCTATCATCTCTATCACTACCACGATTTTTCCGACCCGATTAAAGCACGCGAAGAGATGCTCGCCCCCCAGCGAGCCATGCGGTACATGGAACAGAAACACAGTGATCCCAAACTACTGCTGTTCCACTTCTGGTACGCCAGTATCTGGCCAGACCCTCTCCTGCCCGAAGAGACCCTGCTGAGAGATTTGGTAGCATTTCACCAAGCGTACGCACACGGCCCCACCGACCGATTGCGCGATTTGCGGACCTTGTTGGACCATCACCCGACATGGGCCGAACCGAGCGAAGCGCGAATCCCATGAGTCGCCGAGAAATAGAAGCACAGTTGCTGGAAGAGTTGGCCCAAGCTGAAATAGCCGGCGATAAACAAGAAATGGCTGCGGCTTCTCTTCGGCTGGGCCATGCCCATAAGAGAGCCGGCCAACTTGAACAGGCAGAGGCGGCCTACCAGCGTGCCCAAGTTTTGGCCGAAAAGTCGGAGAATGTCCAGTTGGAAGCGGATGCCTATAGCGGCTGGGGGCTGTTGTGTGAGGTGCAGGGCAACTTGGCAAAGGCGTGGGAACTGCTCATGGCATCTTACGAAATAAACAAGGCGAGTGAAGACCGGGTGCGCCTAGCGGATAATTACAGCAACTTGGGTTTTCTGGCGCACATGCAGGGCGATTTTGCCGATGCCGAGCGCCTGTACGGCTATGCCTTGCATTTGCGCGAAGAATTGGCAGATCAGGCTGGACGGGCCGTGGACTACTGCAACATGGGCAATCTGTTTTTTGCCCGCGACCAGTTAGACCGCGCACGGGAGTATCTAGAGGAATCCCTGAATACATACCGGGCCCTAGACGACCGCGCAGGTATGGCCAACCAGTACCAAAGTCTCGCGCGCGTGTACATGGCTCACGGCGAAATGGCTCATGCCGAAGAATTGTTGCATAAAGCACTGGCCATAGACGAACTGCTTGGTCGCCTTGAGGGGCTGGGGCTTGAATACGGCACCTTGGGACAAATTTACCTTCAGACTGGGCGGCTCGACGAGGCCGAATCCATGTATCGGAAAGCCCTATCCGTGCAGGAGCGCTTGGGACATAAGCGCAACCAAGCTGACGCCGCTGGCTATTTAAGCATGGTATATCAGCAGCGTCAAGAGTACAAGAGCGCGACCGAGATGGCGCACCGAGCACTACAGTTGTTCGAGGAAATAGAGCATGTACAGGGCATTGCTTGGCAGGCAGGGCTCTTAGGAGAGTTGTATTGTGCTGCCGGTGCGTTTGACCGCGCCGAGCCAATGTACCGCAAATGCCTGACCTGCCAAAAGAGCCTAGGCAACGCCGAGGCGTGTGCTGTCGCTCACGTGTGGTTGGGCATTATGTACGCGGATTGGGGAAAGCACTACGACGCGATATTGAACTGGAAACAGGCTCAGAAAATGTTCCGTCAACTGGGTCAAATAGAGCAAGCAGAGGACATAGAAAACATGATGGCTGGTGGTGCTCTATGAATCAAGATATGTCTCTACGATGCGGCGGATTGGTTGCGTTTGTAGCTCTATCGTTGCTACTTCCTTCGCACCTTGGTGCCATCACTTGGGATTTTGCCCAAGAAGGCGATACCCAAGGTTGGGTCGCTTGGGAAAGTGAGGCTGCGGGTGCAATAATTAGAGCACCGTTGCATTCGGAAACAACCGACGGAATATGGCGCGTTGCTCCCCGGGACTTTGCCCCCGGTATCAGGCCGATAGTCGAATTAATCTCCCCGCCAATTGGCCGCGATTCGGCCCTGTTCAACCGCGTCCGCCTGCGCCTGCGCGTGCCGCATACACAGCCGCTTGAAAGTCAGATTACGCTCTTCTGGAAGAATCCTGCTAATGAGTACCTCCGAGGATTCTTTATCAGTGCACAGTCAGAAACGGGGATCGATCATATCACTTTGCTCAAAAGCCAACGCCATACCTATACTGCGGATTGGCAGGAGGTGACGATTGATAGTGTGGCGTCTAAGACCTATGTAAGAGAGGAGAAGATTTATCGGCGCGTCTGGAAAGATGAATTGCTCGAAATACGCCTTCGCCTGCCCTTGTTCAACTACTCAAAGGATGTGGAAGGGCCGGAAGAAATCCCCGAGGCCGTGGAAATCGATTGGATCGAATTGACCCATACGAAAAGAACAGACCCAGAGGGCGCACCGCCGCGAGGGGAAGAGCCACATCCTGTCGGGGCACTCTTTGCCCTACCGCATTTCTATCCTCTAGATCTGCATGGATTAGACATAGGACAGCGCGGCCGACCCGTAGCCGAGTTGGGCGATCTGGATGGCGATGGCGACATGGATATGGGGGCGGTATGGGAAGACTGGCAACCCATTACTAATTCCGGCAGGGCCGGTTGGCTGTGCGCGTTCAATGAAAGGGGCTACTTTTCCCCAAAGGTCCGCATGGAACCATTCCCCGAAATCGGTCCCATACCGAGGCTGGTCGGTGCTGATTTGCTCGGCGATGACCGCATGGAACTCATCGTGGGCTTTGGTCGTTCACTTGACCTATTGGAGCATTCATCCGCCGGTTGGTCGGTGGCACGGCAAGTGGATGGAGCGATTCCCTTGGGTATAGGCGATGTCGATGGGGATGGCGACGAGGATATATGGCTGACCGAGTTTTACGCCAAGACTTCGGTACGTGCCGTCATTTTGCTCAATGACGGTACGGGACAGTTCGACGAACAAATGGCTCTGGCACCTGAGTTGGGCGAATTCGATTGGTTTCCCATGCGTCTGATCCACCATGTCCCGGGAGGCGGCAAGACGGGGCTGCTTTGGGCAGGCCCCGATGTTGGCACTCCGCATGACTATATGGCGACCTATCTGAACGACAATGGAGAAACCATCCAAGAATATCTTCGAGGGGATGCGGCGGCGGATTTGCTCTGCTATGCGGGCGATTTTGATCGGGATGGCGATACAGATATGGTGGCGGGCAGGGCCATCGCCTCTACGGCTATGGGGCCTGTGCTCACCGGGCTGGATTTTTTAATCAATCGCGGCGACGGCGTCTTGGACAAGGTCTCATGGTATGAAAGGGGATACGTACAACAGGACGTGGTGTTTTCCGACCTCAATGAAGATGGTATCTTGGACGCGGTGTTTGTCGATCGCGATTTCCGCCAGCCGGCACTCGTGGTCAACATGGGAAGAAAGAACGGAGTGCCACGGCGGGAAGGCCGCTATCCACTGCAAGGGTTGGGCGGGACGGTCGTAGAAGGCGATGTGGATGGAGACGGAGATATAGACTTGGCCGTGCTGGAGAATGCCGTTCGCGGTGGGGGCAGTGGCCTATACATCTTGTCCAACCAGACAAAAACAGACGATTGAATAGGTCGCCCTGCTGAAAAGAGACGGGTGTAAGCCGATGAGACGGTCATGGAAGGTCTCATTCCATAAAAATAGAAAACTGCACAGTTGCTTGGCGTTGTCGTTGGCCATGCATCTGCTGGTAATTTTTGGGATCACGCACCGTGAGCGGGTCACTCAATTTCCCGTCTTACCTCCGATCATGGTGAAGTTTACCAAACGGCCGCCGCCACAACGCACCCTCGCCCGCCGCCAACGGCCTCTCCAACGCCCCTTGATACGCCGCCCGGCCTTGCAGGCCGCCCCAGTCGTGGCCATGCGACCAGCCCCGTCGGCGTCGCGTCCCTTGCCCGTGTTCAAGTCCTCGGCTTTTTGGCTGCCGTCGGCGTCGCTGCCGGATCGGCTGATGCTGCCGGTGCCAGATTTCCCCACTCGGCACATTGGGCCGCAGATGCGCGCTGGGGCGTTGGCAGGGACGCGGCAGGGGGCCGATGAGATTGACTTGTCCTTGGAGTTGATGGATGTGCAGGCGCTGGACACGGGTCGGCACCGGGCGATGGTAGTGGTTGATCCCAACGACCGGCGTCAGCTCAAGGGCTTCCTCTATTTGTCTAGTGTTTATAGTCCTTCCATTGACCGGGCTGAGTCGGAAACATCGCGCCGACTGTATCAGACGCGCCAACTGGCAGAAAAACAGATGCTGCACGGGTTGGCCGATAAGATGATCGCCAGTACGCAAGTCCGCGTAGAAGTGCTCGACGCGGTTCGGCTCGACGATCCGCAGCTTTTGCAGGTGCCCTTCGTCCTCCTGACGGCGAGTGGGCCTTTTGAGTTTACCGAGGTGGAAGCGGCCAATTTAGGGGCGTATTTGATTTCGGGCGGGTTCCTGTTTGCGGATATTGTGAGCAATTTGTTACACGATTACAGCGACGACGAATTAGACATTCCCGCAGTGCGTTCGCTCATTCGCGCTAGCTTCCAAGCAGTGGGTTATCAAGAATGGAAGGACTGGCAGTTTAGCCGATTGGAGATAACCCATCCGGTCTATCATTGCTTCTACGATGTAAACAGTCTCCCACGGGGGATGCGCGATATGCACTATACAGGAACAGGATCAGTGCCGCTAACCCCAGACTATTTGGAGGGCATCGTGGTAGGGGAACAGTTGGTAGGGGTATATTCAATGCGGGGCTACGCCGATTTCTGGGCGGGAACTGCCCAACGGGAACAGGCGGATATAGATGTGGCCAATAGTCCGTTTATCACCAGTGGTGAGGAGCCGTTGGTCTATAATTTGGGCGTGAATATCGTGGTGTACGCGCTGACGCGAGAAGGATCATTAGCCCGGCAATTCGTCGATGCGGATTGAAGCTCGGGAGGTGTCAGCGTGATACGCATTAACACCTTTCATCGTTGCGGCAAGAGTTTGACTATCGAACTCATGGGGTGTATAGAGTCGAATGATCTTGTATCTGATTGTCGATATAATAAAATAAGGCTATTATAACTCGGCCGTGGTCGTGGGACGCTCCTTAGCTGAAAGACGAGGATGCCCTCGGCCTAGCAACTCCAAGACCACGGTCAATTTTACTAGCATCGTTGGTTATGTACTAAACGCAGGAGAAACAAGTGATTTACGACGACCTTATCGGCCGCGCCGGTCTCGCAGATATCCACGACAAAGTGCTGACTGAACAGCGCTTGAGCTTGGACGATGGCCTGCGCCTGTACGCCTGCGATGATCTGCCTGTCTTGGGCTATCTGGCCAATATCGTCCGCGAGCGCAAAAGCGGCGACACGGCGTACTACGTGCGCAACCAGCACATCAACTACACCAATATCTGCAACAAACTCTGTAGGTTCTGCTCCTTCTACGTCAAGCCCAAAGACGAGCGCGGCTACGTGTTGTCGCCCGAGCAGGTCGCCGCGCGGGTCGCCGAGTACGACCAGGCTCCGATCACCGAGATCCACATGGTCGGCGGCGTCAATCCCAAGCTGCCCTATCAGTACTATCTCGACGTCTTGCAGGCGATGAAGCAAGCCCGTCCCGACGCGCATCTTAAGGCCTTCACCATGATCGAGATCGCCCAGATTCAGCGCATTGCCAAAAAGCCGCTGGAGGAGATTTTTGACGATATGAAGGCGGCTGGGCTGGAGTCGCTGCCCGGCGGCGGGGCCGAGGTCTTCAGCGATCGGGTTCAGGGCGACCTTTTTTGGACTAAGGCGGATTCCGAAGAATGGCTGGAGATCGCGCAGGCGGCGCACAGAGCCGGCCTGCCCTCCAACGCCACCATGCTCTACGGCCACATCGAAAACACTGAGGAGAAGGTCTATCACCTCGTGCGGCTGCGCGAAGTACAGGACGAGACCGGCGGTTTCCTCTGCTATATCCCGCTCTCTTTTCACCCCGAGCGCACCGAGTTGGAGGACTTGCCTGGGCCGACGGGTTGCCTCGATCTCAAGGAGATCGCCGTGGGGCGGCTGATGCTGGACAACTTTCCCCACGTCAAGACCTTCTGGATTATGAATACCATTGAGATTTCGCAGACCGCGCTCTGGTACGGGGCCGACGACATCGACGGCACAGTCATGGACTACGAAATCACCCGCAAGAGTTTCACCGAGACGCAGCAGCGGCTGACGCAGGCCGAACTCTTGCAGCGCATCATCGAGGCCGGTCGCCAGCCCTTGGAGCGCGACTCCCTCTACAATATCGTCGCCGATACCCCGACGCTGTTGGCGGCGGCTGGATAGCACCCGTGATCGCCGATATTGCCGAAAAAGTCTATGCTGGGGAGCGCCTCGCGCTCGATGATGCCCGCCGCCTGTACGCGCACCACAACCTCGCCGAACTGGGGATGCTGGCGCATTGGGTGCGCCTGCAGAAACACCCCGAGCAGGTGGTCACCTACAACGTTGGGCGCAACATCAACTACACCAATGTCTGCTGGGTCAAATGCGACTTTTGCGCCTTCTATCGGCCGCCGGGTTCCAGTGAGGGCTACGTCCTGCCCAATGAGCAGATATTTGCCAAAATCGACGAGTTGGTGGCCTTTGGCGGCGACGAGCCCAAGTCCTGCGAAATCCTGATGCAGGGTGGCCTCAACCCCAAGCTGCGTCTCGATTACTACGAACAGTTGCTCTCGGCGATCAGGGACCGCTATCCGCAGGTGCAGTTACACTGTCTTTCGGCCACGGAAATCATCTACATCGCGCACCTGTCGCGGCTGCCGCTGGACGAGACTATTCGCCGCCTGCGCGACGCGGGGCTGGATTCGATACCGGGTGCCGGGGCCGAGATTCTCAACGACGAGGTACGCGACATTATCGGCTTTCGCAAGGACCGCACCGAGGAGTGGCTGGAAGTGCATCGCGTGGCGCACGCGCTGGGGATGCCTACTACAGCGACGATGATGTACGGCCACGTGGAGACGGTCGAACATCGCCTAGAGCACCTCGACCGCCTGCGGCAGCTACAGGACGAACGCGGGGGGTTCACCGCTTTTATCACTTGGAACTTCCAGCCCGATCACACGGATTTGGGCGCGGACGAGTCGCGTTGGAACGGTGCTAAAGCGACCGGGTACGATCACTTGCGCACGGTGGCCGTAGCGCGGCTCTTCCTCGACAATATCCCCAGCCTGCAGGCTTCGTGGGTAACTCAAGGGCCTAAGATCGCCCAAGTCAGCTTGCGCTACGGCGTCAACGATTTCGGCAGCACCATGCTCGAAGAAAACGTCGTCAGCGCCGCCGGCACTAGCCACACTAACGAGATGGGTTTGGATGCGATGGAGCGGCTAATTCGCGACGCGGGTTTTACGCCGCGACGGCGCAACACTCGCTACGAGCCGGTGGCCTCACCCTGTCGGATAGACGCTTTGCAAGAGGCTGCCCATTTATGAAGCCGCGCTTGGGCGCGGTCCCGTACCTCAACACGCGGCCCCTCGTCGTTGCCCTCGAACGCGATCCCGCACCTTTCGCCCTGAGTTATTCGGTGCCCTCGCGCTGCGCGAAGGAGCTGGCAGATGGCACTATCGACGTGGGGATCATTCCCGCGATCGAATACGCCCGCAGCGCTTGCCCTTACTGGATCGTCCCCGATATAGCCATTGGTTCGCAGGGGCCGGTGCTGACGGTGCGCCTCTTTTGCCGCCGTCCGTTGCCGCAGGTCGAGCGCATAGCCTTGGACACTAGTTCACGCACCTCAGTGGCTTTGTTATCCATCCTTCTGCGCGAAAAATTTGCTCTCACTCCGCAATTGATCGAAGCTCCGCCTGATCTGGAGGCGATGCTGGAGTGCGCCGACGCGGCCCTGCTCATCGGCGATCAGGTTTTCCCGCACTTGGACGGGGATGTGGAGAGCTTTGACTTGGGTCGGGAATGGACTGACATGACCGATTTGCCTTTTGTGTTTGCCTTTTGGGCTGGCCACCAGCAGGCGCTCACGCCCGTCCAAGTCCAACAATTGCAGCGGGCCAAAGATCAGGGGGTATGCCAAGTGCCGTCTATCGCCGTAGCGCACAGCCGAGAATGCGGCGGCTCGCCCGAGTTCTACGAGCGTTACCTGACCCGCCACATCCGCTTTGATTTGGACGAGGCTGCTCAGGCTGGTTTGCAGTTGTTCTATCAACTGGCTTACCGCCACGGCTTGATCGACGCGGTGCCCCCGCTGCGCTTTTATTCAGCGGTCTGACCTAGGCCGCTTTTGTCGAGGAAGGTCGAGATGGCTCCCTTGCAGGCCATTGCGGTGTACGGCCGCATGATCAAATTCTCCCACAGCGTCTTTGCTTTGCCCTTCGCCTTTAGTGGTGCCTTGCTGGCCGCGACTTACACGGGCATTACTCCCGCTCAGATCGGCTGGATTGCGCTGGCGATGGTGGGGGCGCGCAGTGCGGCGATGGGTTTTAATCGCCTCGTTGACCGCCACCTCGACGCGGCCAATCCCCGCACCCAAAACCGCGAACTGCCGCGCGGCGTGGTCTCGCCGCAAGCCGTGGGGTTGTTCGTGATTCTGTCCGCTTTGGCCTTGGTTTTGGCGGCTTATCAACTCAATCCTTTGTGCTTTTATCTGTCGCCGCTGGTTTTGGCTGTGCTCTTGTTTTACTCGCTGACCAAGCGCTTTACTTGGGCCTCTCACTTGGTTTTGGGGCTGAGTTTGGGCGGGGCACCGCTGGGCGCTTGGATTGCGGTTACCGGCAGTTTTGACCTCATACCGCTGTTGCTGTGTTTGGGGGTGCTGGTTTGGGTGGCCGGCTTTGACATCATCTACGCCTGTCAAGATCACGCCTTTGACATTCGGGCCGGACTCCATTCCATTCCGGTCCGCTTTGGCATTGCCCGTGCTCTGCACATTGCCCGCGTTTTGCATCTGTTGTTCGTGGTGCTGCTGATTATCGTGGGCCGCATGGCTGGCTTGAGCTTTTTGTACTGGTTGGGTGTCGTAGTGGTAGCCGGTTTGCTGGTGTACGAGCACCGGCTGGTGCGGGCCGACGATCTGTCCCGCATGAGCACGGCCTTTATGACGGTCAATAGCACGGTCAGCCTGATCTACTTTGCCGCGATCTTGGCCGATCTGCTCGTCTTTGGCGAGGGGGAATTGCTGCGTTTTTGACGGGGGAATCTGGCTTCAGGTTGCATGGAAACTAGACAATCACTAAGTAGTTGGAAGCCTGTTCGCCTCTTTTTCTATCCGACATGGCAGAAGTGGGGCAATCGCAATGCCATATTTTACAGAACAAGAGTTGCTACAAATCATCGCAGCCGGCTAAACTGACCGCGTCGAGTTCAAGGAGTCTTTGTCTGGTGATGCCGCCACTAGAATCAGGGAAGCTATCTGCTCTTTTGCCAATGATTTGGCTGGGCACGAAGAACCCGGCCTCATCTTCGTTGGTGTAAAAAACGATGGAACGATAGGCACTCTAGTGGTTACAGATCGGTTGCTCCAGCAGTTGGCCGATATGAAAACCGATGGCAACATTGTACCTCCGCCCTCGCTGACGGTGGAGAAGCATAGGCTGCAAGGCAAGGAAATTGCGGTGATCACAGTGCAACCCTCCAACTCTCCGCCGGTTCGCTTTAAGGGTGCTATCCATGTCCGCATCGGTCCTCGCCGTGGCATCGCCACATCCCAAGACGAGAGGATTCTCAACGAAAAGCGGCGACACGGAGACCGCCCTTTTGACCTTCAGCCTGTCTCTTTTGCCACCTTGAGCGATCTCAACCTGTTCCAGTTCGAGCATGAATACTTGCCACAGGCTTTTGACCGCGAAATTCTGGAAGCTAACGAACGCAGCCTCGAAGAACGGTTAGCCGCAGCCAAGATGATTGTCTCTGCTGACGACCCTGTGCCAACCGTGTTGGGGATACTCGTACTGGGCCAACGGACGCTGGATCATCTACCGGGAGCGTACATTCAATTCTTGAGATTTGTCGGCAATGAATTAACAGACCCCATATCCGATGAAGAAGCAATCAGTGGGACTATTACGGACGTACTGCGCCGCCTCGACGAAAAGCTGAATGGACACAACCGGACAGCGGTTGACTTTACATCGAGACCAACCGAGAAGCGAGTCAGTACGTATCCGATTTCAGCGATCCAGCAAATCGCTCGCAATGCAGTCATGCACCGATCATACGAGGGGAACTACGCTCCCACCCGAGTTTACTGGTACGACAACCGCATAGAAATACTGAGTCCCGGGGGGGTGTTCGGTTCGGTAACAGTAGATAATTTCGGTAGATCTGGCATAACATCGTACCGCAATCCCAATGTCGCAGAGGCGATGAGAAATTTGGGATTCGTGCAACGCTATGGTATAGGCATTCCATTGGCCAATCGACTCCTTCGACAAGCCGGGCACCCTGAAATGGAATTCAATGTTGATATGAACAACGTTCAAGTCACAATACTGTCTTGCCAGGATGACCAGACATGACCGTTCCCGTTTTGACTTTTTTCAACAACAAGGGCGGTGTCGGCAAGACTTCGCTTGTCTATCACCTAGCGTGGATGTTGTCCGACAGTGGTTATCGGGTGCTGGCCTGCGATCTCGATCCACAGGCGAATCTCACCGCTGCATTTCTGGATGAAGATCAATTGGAAAAGCTATGGGATGAAGACAACGAGGCATCTGCGAAGACTATCCTGCAATGCGTCCGACCTCTGACGAGAGTTGGCGACATCAAAGACCCGGCGCTCGTCGAAATCACATCTACGCTTATATCTAGACTGTGCCTGATTCCAGGAGACTTGGCGCTGGCCGGATTTGAAGATACTCTGTCATCAGAATGGCCTAACGCATTGGGTTCTAGCGAGCTGTACCGTCCCTTCCGCATTTTGACTTCCTTCTCGACCGTCATGCAGTCTGGGGCTGCACAGATGGACGCCTCAATCATCTTGGCCGACGTCGGCCCCAATCTTGGTGCGATCAATCGTTCCGCACTGATTGCCAGTGATTATATCATCGTTCCGCTGGGTGCTGACCTGTTTTCGCTCCAAGGTTTGCGCAATCTCGGCCCGACGCTGAATCGGTGGCGACAAGATTGGCAGCGGCGAAGGGATCACTGGGCGCAACCAGACTTTCCCCTGCCGAATGGGAACATGCAGCCCGTCGGCTATGTAGTGCAACAGCACAGCGTCCGTCTGAATCGCCCCGTGATGGCGTATGACAAGTGGGTCAATCGAATGCCGGAAGAATACGCCCGCAACCTACGCGACGATAACGAAGGACCGTATCCCGAGACACCGGCACAGGATAAAGAACACGCCCTCGCTACCGTCAAGCACTACCGGAGCTTGGTGCCGATGGCTCAGGAAGCACGCAAGCCCATCTTTCACCTCACCACGGCCGATGGTGCCATTGGTAGCCATGCCGCCGCGGCAAAAGACGCGCACCAGGATTTTAGGGATTTGGCGAAGAAAATCATACAAAGAATCAATCTCGGGAATCCGTGACCTCCCCGAACGATGGATACGGGGGAATAGACAACTAATGAATGGGTTGGCGGACACCGGTGAGCAGGAAGCGGAGATAGACCGACTGGTCTATGAGATGTATGAGTTGGCGGACGAGGAAGTAGCGGCAGTGGAAGATGTATGAATCTCGTATGAGGTGGATAATTTGCCTCATACGAAAATGCAAGGAATCCTGATGCACGGTCTCGTGTCGAAGAAACTGCCATTGTAGAGGAAGCGATCAGTATCATTGAGGGCAAGACGTGAGAATTGCAAAAATTGACTTCCCCAAACGCCTGTTAAACGCCTTACGCGAAGACAAGTTGGTGGTTTTCGCTGGGGCTGGTGTTTCAATGGGTGCGCCTGCTTGCCTCCCGAGCTTTGTAGAGTTAGCGGATATGATTGCACAAGGAACCGGTGAAGCCTTGCAGGCAGGAGAGCCGATAGACCGTTTCCTCGGGAGACTGCAACATGCGGGAGTAAATGTTCACGTCCTTGCCGAAGAAGCTCTCTCCTGTGAAGGTCGGGAGGCTACAGAGCTACATCAGAATCTTCTACGCATCTATTCCGACGTCGCGCAAGTTCGCGTCGTTACCACTAATTTCGACCTTTTGTTCGAGAAAGCGTCAAGGGCCGTATTTGACGACAAGCCCGAAGTCTTCCAAGCACCTGCATTACCTTTGGGACGTCGGTTCAGTGGTATCGTTCATGTCCATGGTGCTGTAAGCCATCCCAACGAGATGGTACTTACGGACTTAGATTTCAGTTGCGCCTATCTAACTGAGGGGTGGGCACGACGTTTTCTTGTCGAATTGTTCCGTAATTTCACGGTCCTCTTTGTCGGCTATCGCCACGATGACACGATTTTGAGCTATCTGGCGCGTGCTCTGCCAGGGGGTGAGGATGGCCGGCGTTTTGTTTTGACGGCTAAAGATGATTCTGACTTACAACGCTGGCGTTTGCTTGGAATCGAACCGATTAGCTACCCGCAATCAGACCAGGACGATCATAGCGCACTCTACGAGGGTATCAGTCGTCTAGTTGGCCTTGTCCAGCGCAGTGTCCTCGACTGGCAGCGAGAAATTACTGAGATCGCGCAAAGACCACCTCCCCTTGAGGCGGAAACAGCCGATCTCATTGAGGATGCGCTTGAGGATGCCACGAGAACCCGATTCTTCATCGAAGCGGCATCAGACCCCAAATGGATTGATTGGCTCGACAAGCGCGGGCTTCTAGATGCGCTGTTTGGCGACGGTACGCTCAACGAGCAGGATGAAATCCTCTCTAAGTGGTTAGCCGAGAAATTCGCATACGACCATGCTGATAAGCTGTTCCTGCTGATTGGCAAGCACAACATGGGCCTACATCTGAACCTCTGGTTCGATCTAGGGAGAAAAATTTGGAAGGATGAAGATTTTTCGCTGGCTATAGACGTTTTGTCTCGTTGGATTTCGCTCCTGCTTGCTGCCATTCCGGTGCATGGAAACTCGTATGCGTTTCTATCGGGGATAGGAAAGCATTGTATCAAGCGCGGCATGTTGGATAGTCTCTTGCAGATATTCGACGCAATGGCGGGAAGTCGTCTGTTCCTTGAGGAAGGCTTCGTTTGGTCCGATGATAACAACGGGGGAGATACGAGAGCACCGGTTGATGTAAAATTGCCGATGCTCGGCGAGCACTACGCACTAGATCACTACGCACTAAATGAACTGTGGGAGAACGGTCTGAAGCCAAAACTATCTCAAGTAGCCTTACCGTTGTTTGAGCGAGTTATCAGGCGTCTGGAAGAACGGTATCTCACGCGGTGCGCTTGGCAAATGGCAGAGCGTGAGTTGGAACCTGAAAGCTATATTCGTGCGGCCATTGAGACTCACGAGCAGGATAACCACCCTAAAGCGGTTGACGTGTTGATCGACGCAGCACGAGATTGCCTCGAATGGTTGATTCAGAACCGGAGAGACGCGGCAGTGTACTGGTGTATCCATCTTGCAGGCTCGGAAGTGCCGCTGTTTCGCCGTCTGGCTGTGCATGGTTTGTCTGAACGCGAAGACTTGACGGCAGATGAAAAAATTGATTGGCTGCTAAAGCATATAGGTCTGCACGGCTTGCCAGTTCACCATGAAGTATTCCGGGCAGCACGGATAGCTTATCCTGAGGCCAATTTGGAACACCGAGAAGCCGTCATAGAAGCTGTTCGGACCTACCGTTGGCCGGACGAAGAAGACCCCGAAAGAGAAGAACGAACCGCATATAAGCACTTCAACTGGTTTTATTGGCTCCATAAATCAGATTCCAATTGTACCCTAGCTAAACGAGCCTTGGACAAAGTACTAGCGGCGTATCCAGACTTCGAGCCAAGCGAGAATCCAGACTTTACACATTGGATTGATCCGATCCGAGACATCGTCCCTCAAAGCCCTTGGAGCGTTGAAGAGTTACTAGCTAAACCGGCTGTCGATTGGCTTGGCGATTTGTTGTCATTCCAAAGTACGAAGTCATTTGGACGCGACCTTATGGGACTCAGGGATAATGTCGCAAAGGCAGCAAAGCAGGATTTTGACTGGGGTCTTAGTTTGGCTAATGCCTTGGCTAAGAGCGGAAAGTGGGATATTCATTTCTGGTCTGACTTGATAGGAGCTTGGTCAGAGATGGAGTTGGATGAAGACAAGCATCGTAAAGTGCTCTATTGGATCGGCAAGACCGAGTTACATCCGAAATACAATCGAGAAATCGCCAATGTACTTTATGCGCTAGTGAAGGATGGAGGAACCTCCTATGCCTTGAATCTACTTCCGCAAGCCAACAAGATCGCGACTGCTTTATGGCATCATCTTGACCGAACTGAGCAGACCGAGGAAAGGGACGACTGGTTACAGATGGCCATCAATCGCCCCGAAGGAACCCTTGCCAGATTCTGGCTATGGGGATTCTCTCTCTGGCGCAAGGAACAAAACTCCAATCTCGCTACCCTCAGCGATGAGTACCACACTGCACTGTCAGGCATCTTGCAAGATCGAGAGCTATCGGGTAGACTTGGGCGGACGATCCTCGTGGGCAATCTTACCTTCCTACTGACTGTTGATGAAGTGTGGACACAGGAAAACTTGCTGCCCCTCTTTGCGCCTGACAGCGGTGACTTTCAAGCAGCTTGGGATGGCTTTATGATGTGGGGCCGTCTCAGTCCCGTTGTGGCTGACGCTATGGCAGACCTATTCATCAAAGCGGTTGAGCGGATCGACAGCGACCTCTCTGAACAACGCGACCGATTTATCAAATACTACATCTCCATGCTCGCGTATTTCGTTGAAGATCCTTTTGATAAGTGGATTCCCACACTTTTTCAATATAGTAGTCAAGAGACCAAAGACTGCTTTGCGACAGAAGTAGGGTACTGTTTGCGCGACTTGGATGGAGAAGTGCGACGAGAATGGTGGCAACGTTGGCTCAAGCGTTATTGGGAGAATCGCTTGCAAGGTGTGCCGACTGTCTTTGAGGCTAGCGAAGTCGAATACATGATTGACTGGCTGAGACACTTGATAGAGGTATTTCCCGAAGCTGTTGATTTGGCAATTGGTATGCCACAGACTCCATTGCAAAGTTGCTATGTGATACATGAACTCAATGAAGGAGACCTATGGCAGAAGTATCCCGAAGCGGTAGCAAAGCTGTTGGTCTATTTGTGGGATTGTGGTTTACCGGCCTACACATGGCTTCCAGATCCGAAACTCATTGATAAACTCCTTCAGTCAGATATCTCACCGGAACTCAAGCAGCAACTGGAGGAGCTTAAGGTGCAAATTCCTCAGAACTAACCCCTCACTGAGGTGAAAAACCCGGTGATGTAGCTTCCAGAGGCCGAGGTCTAGGGCCTACTGGCGTTTTCTGCAAGAATACGGGGAGTAATTGACACGAGACGATTCGTAGATAACCCATAGGAGAAGCGACATGAGCCGAGTAGCTTTTCAGTTGCCCGATACAGTCTTTGAGCGGCTACAAAAACTGGCTGCCCGCACGGGACGCAGCGAAACCGAATACATGATTGAGGCTATCCGGGAGTATCTGGACGACCTCGAAGACTTGCATCTTGCCGAACAACGGCTGAAGGATATTCACGAGGGAAAATCTCAGACTGTGCCGCTTGAGAAAGTCATGGAAGAGCATGGCTTGGCAGATTGAGCTTGCCAAGGACGCCGAGCGCGAATTGAGAAGAATAGATCGACAAGCGGCAAGGCGGATTCTGAGATTCTTGCATGACCGTGTTGCTGGGCTGGACGACCCGCGCAGCATTGGCGAAGCCCTCAAAGGTTCCAAGTTAGGCGAGTTCTGGAAATATCGCGTGGGTGCTTATCGCGTAATCAGCCATATCAAGGACGATGCCCTTCTCATCCTCATTGTGAAGATTGGCCACAGGAGTGAAGTGTATCGTTGAGTTAATAGGTCCGTGAATAGGAGCCATTGACCGTTAAGCCAGCACATCATGAACTCTTTCCACAACAATCGCCTACGCGACCACGAAACACCTCTGAGCACGGTGTGGCTGCTCAACGATATCGCCGAGTCGAGGGGGAGACAGGAGTTATTCACGCGCCAGTCGCCACAAGCCCTCAAAGCACTCCGCGACACGGCTGTCATTCAGAGCGCTGAATCCTCCAACCGCATTGAGGGCGTGACGGTCGCCCAAGCCCGCCTTTATCCGCTGGTGCTCGGCCAAGCGAAACCCCGTGACCGCTCCGAACAGGAGGTGCAGGACTATCGCCGCGCCTTGAACGAAATTCACTCCGACTACGCCGCGCTTTCTATCACGCCGGATACCTTGCAACGCCTACATGCTCTTTGTCAGTCCGCCAGCGGCGACGCGGGCCAGTTCAAACGAGTCGATAACGACATCGTGGAATTCCTGCCTGGACAGGCCCCAGTGGTTCGGTTCCGCTGTGTGAAGGCTGCGGAGACTCCGGCGGCTGTAGAACAACTCTGCCAGCATTATCAGCACGCTCTCGACCAAGAGAATATCCCACCGCTCATCGCCATCGCCGCCCTTATCTTGGATTTTCTTTGCATCCACCCTTTCCGGGACGGCAACGGCCGCGTATCTCGGCTGCTCACCCTGTTGGCGCTCTACCAGCACGGCTACGAGGTGGGTCGCTACATCAGCTTGGAACGCCTCGTTGAGGAATCCCGGGAGTCCTACTACGAATGCCTCCGGCTCAGTTCACAGCACTGGCACGACGGCAAACACGAGCTGACGCCTTGGTTCAATTTCCTCTTCGCGATTATCCGCCGTGCTTACGTCGAGTTAGAGGAACGCGCCGGTCAGATCAAGGCCCCACGGGGTGTCAAGTCCGAACGGGTGCTCGCCGCCATCCGCGCCCAACCGGGCGAATTCCGCCTGAGCGACCTAGAACGCGATTGCCCCGGCGTCGGTCGTGAATGGATTCGCACCCTCTTGGCGGAGCTAAAGAAATCCGGCGATGTAGCTTGTAGCGGCCGGGGTCCGGGTGCCCGCTGGCGTTTTCTCGGGAATAAGGGTAGTAACGCTTGAATGAGGGTAGTAATAAGGGTATTAACTGAAATTCCGGCTGCGAGTTGCCCATATGTTATATTAAATGACGGACCACGTCCCCAATCCCTAACCAAGAGCATCCATGACCACCCTATTCGTCACCGGCGGTGCCGGCTTCATCGGCTCCAATTTCATTCGCTACTGGCTATCGACCTACCCCGACGACCGCATTGTCAACTACGATCTGCTCACCTACGCCGGCAACTTGGCCAGCCTGCAGGACGTGGAGGAAAACTACGGCGACCGCTACACCTTTGTCCGCGGTGATATTCAGAATGCCGATCTGACCCGTCACCTCTTCGAGGTCCACCGCCCGGACTACGTGGTCAACTTTGCCGCAGAATCGCACAACAGCTTGGCCATTGTCAATCCCTCGGCCTTTTTCCAGACCAATGTCGTGGGGACGCAAAAGCTGTTGCAGGCCGCGGCCGATGTCCAAGTGCCGCGCTTCCACCACATTTCCACCTGCGAAGTGTATGGCGATCTGGCGCTCGACGCGGATGAATCCTTCAGCGAGGAATCGCCCTATCGGCCGCGCACTCCGTACAATGCGGCTAAGGCTGCCGCCGACTTGGCCGTGTGCGCTTATGGCCACACCTTTGGCCTGCCCGTGACGCTGTCGAACTGCGCCAACAACTTCGGCCCTTATCAATTCCCGGAGAAAGTCATTCCCTTCTTCGTCGTCCGTCTGCTCACCGGCCAGAAGATGCCGCTGTACAAATCGAGCCAGAACCGCCGCGAATGGCTCCATGTTGACGACCATTGCCGGGCTATCGACCTCGTGCTGAAAAAGGGCGAGATCGGCGAGACGTACAACGTTGGCAGCGGCATTGAAAAAGACGTCGAAACCATCGCCGACCTGATCCTCGACGCCTTGGGGATGGACGCCGCGCACAAAACCTACGTTGATGACCGGCCCGGCCACGACCGGCGCTACCTACTCGATTCGAGTAAAATCCGCACTCAACTAGGTTGGGAACCGCAAGTCGATTTTGCCGAGAGCTTCCGCGATACGGTCCACTGGTACCGCGACAACGAAGCTTGGTGGCGTCCTCTGCTAAAGAAAATCCAAGTCCGCGAAGAAGGTTGGTAGGGACATCTCTCTGAATTACTGACGCTCCGCACGAGCACCTAGATGGGATGCTTCGCTCCGCTCAGCATGACAGGGGCTGGCATACAGACAGGACGATGCGTAACATCAGTGAATTAGTGAACCATAAACGAGGTAGCATGAGTACTGATTCCTTTGCAGAAATCGTCGGCGAGACCGATGACGAAATCTACCAAGTCCGCACCCGTGCGCCCGGCCCCAGCGGCAAGCTGCCGCTGACCATAGAGCAAGTAGTAGAAGCGCCGAGTGGCCACATCTTTGGCTACAGCCAGAACGCAGGGATGGGCTGGAACCCCGACGAACTGGGCCGGGGAGAGTTCCTCATCGTCAGCACGCAGGGTGGGATTCGCGCCCCGGACGGCCGGCCGATCGCGCTGGGCTACCACACTGGCCACTGGGAAATCGGCCTGCTGATGGAAGCCGCGGCCGAGGAAATCCACCGCCGGGGCGGCATTCCCTTTGCCGCCTATTGCTCGGACCCGTGCGATGGCCGCACGCAGGGCACGACGGGCATGTTCGATAGCCTGCCGTATCGCAACGACGCGGCCGTGATCCTGCGCCGCTTGATCCGCTCGTTGCCGACGCGGCGCGGCGTGATGGGCGTGGGCACCTGCGACAAGGGATTGCCGGCGATCCTCATCGCCTTAGCGGGTACGCCGGACCTGCCGGTCGTTGTCGTGCCCGGTGGGGTGACTCTGCCGCCGGAAGAAGGTGAGGACGCGGGCAAGATCCAGTCCGCCGGGTCGCGGCTGGCGCAGGGCGAGATGGATATCGACGACTTTCAGGTGCTCGGCTGCCGCGCCTGTGCCACGCCGGGGGGCGGATGCCAATTTTTGGGGACTGCGGCCACGACCCAAGTTGTAGGCGAGGCGATGGGGCTGTCGCTGCCGCATTCGGCGCTGGCTCCTTCGGGAGAAGCAGTCTGGCACGATATGGCCGTGCGCTCGGCGAGGGCGCTGATGGCCCTGGAGGCCGCGGGCATTCGCTCGCAGGAGTTGGTCACTGATCAGGCGCTGCACAATGCTATGGTCGTCCACGCGGCCTTTGGCGGTTCGACGAACTTGATCCTGCACGTGCCGGCTATTGCCCATGCGGCTGGGCGGAAGCGGCCAGAGGTGGAGGATTGGGACCGGGTCAATCGCGAGGTGCCGCGTTTGGTGGATGTGCTGCCCAACGGCCCTGAGTTCCACGTTACCGTGCGCGCCTTTTTGGCCGGTGGAGTGCCGGAGGTCATGTTGCATCTGCGTCGCTTGGGGCTGTTGGAGGAGGGGGTTATGACGGTCACGGGCCGTACGCTAGGTGAAAACCTCGACTGGTGGGAGAATGCACCGCGCCGTCACCGCTTCCGCGAGAAACTGCGAAAGCTAGACGGGGTGGATCCAGACGACGTGATTATGGATGCCGACCGCGCCCACTCTAAGGGTCTGACCAGCACCATCTGCTTTCCGGTCGGCAACATCTCGCCCGAGGGTGCGGTCGTCAAAAGCACGGCCATCGACGCTTCGCTGCTCGACGCGCAAGGGATCTATCGGCACACGGGACCGGCGAAGGTTTTTACCACCGAACGCGATACCATTGCCGCGATCAAGGACGGCAAGATCGAGCCGGGCGACGTGCTGGTGATGATTAGCTGCGGGCCGATGGGCACGGGGATGGAGGAAGTGGCGCAGGTTACGATCGCGCTCAAATACACGGATATTGGCAAGCGCGTGGCGCTGCTGACGGACGCGCGGTTTTCGGGATTTTCCTCTGGTCCTTGCATTGGGCACATCGGCCCGGAGGCCTTGGCTGGCGGACCCATCGGCAAGCTGCGGGACGGCGACTTGATCGCCATTGAAATCGACTGCCACGACCTGCGCGGACGCATCGACTTGGTCGGCTGCGAAGGCGAGGAGTTCGGCGCGGAGGAAGGCCAGCGGGTGCTGGACGAGCGCGCCTTGCGCCCAGACCTTGCGCCCGAAGCGGAACTGCCCGACGACACTAAGCTGTGGGCGGCGCTGCAAAACGTCGGCGGCGGCACTTGGGGCGGTTGCGTCTATGACGTGGACGCGATTGTCGCCACGCTCGAAGCGGGTCGCGCGGCGCTAAAGGAGACGTCGTGAGCGGCAAGCAGATCGTCGTCGGCATCACTGGGGCCAGTGGTGCGCTTTACGCTGGTCGCTTGCTGCGCGCCCTGCTGATCGGCGGACACCAAGTGCATCTGGTCCTGTCCAAATACGGGCGCTACTTGCTCGTCGAAGAATTGGGCTTCCGCCCCGACAAGGAGAGCTTGCGCGAATTTATAACTCGGTGCTACGGGGAGGAGACCCAAGCTGGTGAACTACGCGAGTACAATGCCAGCGACCTAGCGGCTCCCATCGCCAGTGGTTCGGTATCCATCGACGGCATGGTGGTGGTGCCTTGTTCGGTTAAGACGCTGTCGGGCATTGCTCGCGGGGCGTCTGCGAGCCTGATTGAGCGAGCGGCCGATGTCAGCCTCAAGGAGCGGCGGCCGCTGGTGCTGGTGGTGCGCGAGACCCCGCTCAATCTGATTCAGTTGCGCAATATGACGACCGCGGCCGAGGCTGGTGCCGTCATTTTGCCGGCCATGCCAGCCTTCTACCAAAAGCCGCAGACCTTTGACGATTTGGGCGATTTTATTGCGGGTCGCATTTGCAACGTGCTGCGGATTGAACACCAACTCTTCCCGCCTTGGCAGGGGCCGGAAGGGAAAAAGTAACCCTATATCAGCGACGCTAGCTGGGCGCGGAACAACGCGCGCGGCAGCATACCTTCGATCAGGCGGCCTTCCTCTTTGACGATGGCGCGACAGACGGTCCACGGCCCAAAGCGGCAGAAAATTTCGCCTTTGAGGTCCGTAGGCGGGTCGCAGTAGAGTGGATGACCCTCAAACAAGTCCTGTAGTTGGGACCAGTTCAACTCGATGCTGGGCCCCTGCATAAGATGTCCCCACATAGCGACGGTTTGTTGACTTAGGTAGTGGTAGCCTTTGTGGAGGCGAGCCACCTTCATGCCGCTGCGGACGAAGTAAGGCAAATGCTCTTGGAGCGCCGGGCCGAGCGCTGGTTGTCGGCACAGGTGGCGCTTGCTGAGGGTGAATATCTGGTCCGAGGGGCAGGGCAGGGTGCCGTTCCACCGATTTTTGATGGCGAGCTGGGCTTCGGCGGCAGTAGGCTCGGTCGTCGAGGTATTCCAATCAGGGGCGTCTCCGAGGCTTGGCGTCGGTGCGCGTTTGGAGAGGCGAACGATGAAAGCTCCTTCGGTGTCGTGGTGGTGGGGCCAGATGCGGACGCAGCGGGCGAACTCGGCTGGAAATTGGGCGGCTAGTTTATCCGGTAGCGGCGGTCCTTCAAACTCTGCGATGGGGAGGATAGCGACGTCTTCCTTATAGCGGCGCAACAGCCCGATGAGTACTTCTTCGTTTTCCTCCAGCGACAGCGAACAGGTCGAATACACTAGGGTGCCGCCAGGGCGCAGCATCTGGTAAGCGGCGCGCAAAAGGCCCTTCTGTTGTTGCGCGAGGTGCTGGGCGTCTTGCGGCGACCAGTAGGTGAGCATGTTCTGGTCTTTGCGCACGATGCCGTCGCCCGAGCACGGTGCATCGACGAGGATGCGGTCGAAGAAGTTGGGGAAGTAGCGCGTCAGCATGGTCCCTCGGGCTTGGGTCAAGACGTGATTGGCCACTCCGCAGCGCTCCAAATTGCCCACGAGAGCGGGCATGCGCTTGCGCTGGGGTTCATTGGCCAGCAGCAAGCCGCTGTTTTGCATGCGCGTGGCAATTTGGGTGGCCTTGCCGCCTGGGGCGGAGCACAGGTCGAGGACGCGTTCGCCGGGCTGAGGGGCCAAGACCTCGACGGCTAGCATGGGGGCCTTGGCTTGGACGTAGTACGCGCCCATGGCGTGTTCAATGGTCTGGCCGAGGCTGGTGTCGCTTTCCGGCAAAGCGAAGCCCTCGCTGCACCAAGGCACACTTTGGCCGCGCTGGTCTAGGTAGGGTCGGACGTGTTGCGCTTGCGCTTGCAGCGCGTTCAAGCGCAGCGAAGCTGGGGGAGGCGTATGCGAGCACTGATAAAAGACCGTGCGCTCTTCGTCGTTGGGCAGCAGGCGACCGATGTACTGGAGCAGAGCCTGTAATTTATCCGGGTCGTACGCTTTGCGTGCAGGTGAGGTTGTCTGTTTATTCATCGGGCAGCTTTCAGGAATTAGGAATTAGGAATTAGGAACTAAAAATTGGGGCCGGGAATTCCTAATTCTTAATTCCTAATAATATAACCCACACAGCAAAGGGCATGGGCGTCACACGCTGCTTCGTCGTCAGCGATCTGCACCTCGGATCGGCTTACTTTTACCACCGCCACTTTTTGTCTTGGCTGGATACCTTGCCCCAAGGGGTGCCGCTCATACTCAACGGCGACGTCATAGATCGGCCGGGCCAAGCCCTGCCTGACGCCCATCGGGCCGTGTTGGAGCGCCTCGTGAGCGAGTCGCAATCCCGGCCCGTAATCTGGGTGTACGGCAATCGCGATGCCGAGTTCAGGCTGGCTGATTCGGGGCAAATTCGCTTTGTCGATAGCTGGTGGCTCGACCAACGATTGCTCGTAATTCACGGCCATCGGCTCGACCGGCTGATGCCCCGGCACGCGGCGTTCAAATGGGCCTTTCGCCGCTTGCATCGCTGCCGCATCTGGCTCGGTGGGCGCGATGCCCACGTAGCCGAATACGCCAAGAAATGGCCTTTGCTCTACCGGGTGCTCAACGAGCACGTAGCGCGCAACGCCTTGCGCGTGGCGCAGCAGGAGGGGGTTGAAGCGGTGGTCTGTGGGCATACGCACGCGGCCATGGCAATTGAGCGGCAGGGGCGGCGCTATTTCAACACCGGCGCTTGGACCGAAAAACCCCTCCACTTTCTCGAAGTGGCCCCGGACCGCATGGCCCTACATACATACGAGGACGACTGTGATTAAACGGACACTCTTATTGGCGGTGGCTTTGTGGCTGCCAGCTAGCGCGCAAGAAGGGGGCCTCGTCTGGCCACTGAGCCTTGCACCGGCCCTGACTTCCACCTTCGGCGAATCGCGTTCCCGTGCCTTCCACGCCGGCATAGACCTCAAGACTTGGGGTGAGACCGGCCACCCCGTACAGGCTCTAGCCGATGGTTATATATGGCGCGTGCGCACCTCGCCTTGGGGCTATGGCCGGGCGCTGTACCAGAAATTGGCCGATGGCCGCCTTGTGGTATATGCCCATCTGGAGGGTTTTGCCGCGCCCATGGCCGAGCTCGTGCAGCAAGCACAGCAACAGCGCGGACGCTACAGCGTGGATTTGTATTTCAAGGAAGGGGAAATTCCAGTAACCGGCGGCTCGGTCATCGCGTGGAGTGGCGAAAGCGGAGCCGGTCCTCCCCATTTGCACCTAGAGTTGCGCGACGCAAATAACGTGGCGATCAATCCCCTCTTGCACGGGTTCGCCATCGCCGATACAGTCGCGCCGACCTTGCAGCGAGTGGCTATCACGCCGCATGGCCGCAATGCCCAAGTCGAGGGAGGGCACGACCCCTATGTGCTGAATTTGCGTTGGCAGCCGAGCCGAGGAGAATTCATTGGAGTGCGGCCCGTGCAAGTGCTCGGCCCGGTGAGCATTAGCGCGTTGATGTACGATCGCGCCGATGCGGCTCCCAACAAACTAGCCCCCTATCGCGCGGAATTGCACATCGACGGCGAGATGGTTTTTGCCGTGCGCTACGAGCGGGTCGGATACGGCGATATGCACCAGATGTATTTGGACCGGCCGCTGGCTGCTTTTAAGGGTGGGGTGGGCCGCTTTTACAACTTGTGTCGCCTGCCGGGCAATCGCCTCGAATTCTACGAGGGGCCTGAAGATGGCATCCTAAACTTGGCCAGGGGGAGGCACGAGGTCGTCGTCGTCGTTGCGGATGTCAATGGCAATGAGAGCCGGGCGCGCTTTGGCTTGGTGGTTGATGAACCGCCGGCCATTGCCGGAGCGCGGATCGTGGCGAAAGCGAATGGGACTTTTATCGAGGCGCGGATGACCGATGCAGACAATCGGCTCGTGGAAGTAGAATTGGCCAGTTCTCGCGATGGCGAAAACTGGCGGCGCGTAGATCGGCGGCAGAGCCGCCCCGGCCCGCTCAAGTGGCAGATCCACCGCAACGCTTCCTATTGGCGGATTCAGGCGCGGGATCCGGCGGGTGCCGCAGCTTTTGCCGTTTGTCGCCTGCCCGACGATGGGGCCGCTGCGCCGCCCTTTGCCCTAGAGCGCCGCTCCCACCCGGATTTCGTGGAACTCGTGATGCGCTATGAACAAGTGCCTAGCGCTACGCCCTTAGTTCGCGTTGATACCGTTAATATTAGCCCCCGTCAGACCGGCTTGCGCGAGTTCCGGGTTGCAGTGCCGCTTGGGCCGAACGACCCAGCAGCGGGGACGGTTTTGTTGCGGACGCCGGGGGCCGCTGTGCAAAAGGTCGTCCTCGATCGGCAATTCGTGAGGCCGGGTGCCCCCGCCAAGCTGACTTATGCCAACGGCGCGGTCGAATTGGGCTTTGCCGCGGCGAGCGCGTACGCGCCGTTCTTTCCACAGGTCGTGGCCTTTGAGCCGCGCGTGCCTGCTGCGCTAGTCGCGGCCGGCCCGGCTTTTGCCTTGGGGCCTGACGTCAGCTTTGACCGCAAGGTCGCGTTGCGCCTGCGTTACGATCGGGAAACGCTGCCGCCGGAGAAGCTGGGCATTTACCGAGAGGTTGCCGCTGAAAAGTGGTCGCTGGTGAGCAATGAATGGGATGCTGTGAGCAGGCAGGTCGTGGCTCAGGTGCGCCGCTTGGGCCGCTATGCGCTGTTGGCCGACTTGGAATCTCCTGAGATCAGCAGTTTGCAGCCTGCTGAAGGAGCCGTCGTTGGCTCGCGCCCGAAAATTCGCGGCGCAGTGCGCGATCAAGGCGCGGGCATTGGGCGGGAAACAGACATTGAGTTTGAGCTCGACGGACGCCCGCTGATCGCCGAATACGATCCAGAAGCCGGGCGCGTGTACGGGCATTTAGTGGAAGACTTGCCGCCGGGTGCGCACCGCCTAGTGCTCAAGGTGCGGGATATGAGCGGCAACCAAGCCGAGGTACATTCGGAATTTACCGTGCGCTAGCGCAGCGGCACCGGGGCACCGGCTTGGCGCAGCGATGCCTGCGCAGCCTCCAAGACCCGCACGACGCGCAGGCCGTCGCGGCCATCGCTGCGGGGTGTTTGGCCGGTGCGCACGCACTCGACGAAATGCTGGCACTCTAGCTTGAGCGGCTCGGCCATTTGCAGCCGCGGAATGACGACATCGCCAAAACGCAGCGCGATGGAGTCCCCATAGGAATCGTATTGCGGCCGCTCGGCCGATTTGTCGTAGATGCGCACCTTTTCCGTGCTTTCCACATCATCAAAGACCGCCATCTTGCGGCTGCCGACCACGGTCAGGCGGCGGATGCGGTGCGGGTCGAGCCAAGAGAGCTGCATTTGCGCCATTTTGCCATCGGCAAAGTGCAAATTGGCAAAGACCACATCTTCGATGTCGGGTTGCAGATAGCACTCGCCGCGGGCGCTGACCGCGTCCGGCTCTTGGTCGAGCAGGTACAGGATGACCGATATGTCGTGTGGTGCCAAGCTCCACAAGGCGTTTTCGTCGCTGCGGACAATGCCCAAGTTGACGCGCTGGGAGTACAGATAATACAAGTCGCCTAGTGCGCCTTCCCGCACCAAATCATGCAGCATGTGTACGGCTGGGTGGTACTTTAGCAGGTGCCCGACCATCAGCACCCGATCCCGCTTGGCGGCTAATTCGACCAAGTGGGCCGACGTAGCGGCATCGAGGGTCATGGGCTTTTCGACGTACACGTGCTTGCCTCGCTCTAGGGCGCGGAGGGCTAATTCGTAATGTTGAGCGGCTGGGACAGCCAATACCACGGCGTCGAGTGCGTCGTCGCCGAGTATCTCGTCGTAGTTGGCGGTGATAGGAACTTCTGGGTACTGGCTCTGAATGGCGCTGCGGATTTCCGGGCTGGCGTCGCAGACTTGGCGCAGATGGACGTCGGGCAGGTCGTGGAAGACGCGCACTAGGTTTTTGCCCCAATACCCCGCGCCGACGCAGGCGATTTGGACGCGGTTCATGTGCGCTGGAAATAATTGCCGATGTCGGCGGCTAGGTTGACTAGGGCTTGACTGCCCTCGGCATGAGGATGCGTTTTGACGACCGGCTCTCCTGCGTCGGCTTGACTGCGGACGAGTGGGTCGAGCGGAATTTCACCCAGATAGGGAATGTCCAAGCGGCTGGCTGTGGCGCGGCCTCCTCCGGCTCCGAAGATGGGGTCGGTATGGCCGCAGTTGTCGCAGTGGAAATAGCTCATGTTCTCGACCAAGCCGACGATGGGGACCTCGGTCTGGCGGAACATTTCGACGCCGCGACGCACGTCTTCGAGGGCAATGGCCGAGGGCGTGGTGATGATCAAAGCCGCAGTTAAGGGGGCCACTTGGGTTAGCGTGATTTGTACGTCTCCGGTACCAGGGGGTAGGTCGATGAGTAGCAAATCGAGCTCGCCCCAAGTGACGTTGAAGAGGAATTGGTGCATCATCTTGGCCAGCATGGGGCCGCGCCACACGACCGGGGTGCCTGCGTCGATTAGCAGTCCCATGGAAATGGCTTTGAGGCCGTGCACAGTCAAGGGCTGGATACGGCCGTCCTCCGCGGTTGGCTTGCCTTCTAGGCCGATTAGACCCGGGATGTTGGGCCCGTAGATATCGGCGTCGAGCAAGCCGACCTGCAGCCCTTGGCTGGCCAAGCTCACGGCCAAGTTGGCGCAGAGCGTGGACTTGCCGACGCCGCCCTTGCCGCTAGATATGGCGAGTGTATCTTTTATACCGGGAATGGGTTGGCGATTGTGGGTTTGTGGGGCGTTCACTGAAGTTCCTGCTGTGTAGTGGAAAAGTTGAAGTATAGAGGAAATACCTCCTCGCGGCAAGGGGAGAGACAAAGGAGCTAGCCATGTATAGGATCGCGCTTTTGGCGGTCGTTTTGGCCCCCTTGGGCTGCACCAATGTCAACCAGATGCACAAGCTGTATCAGGAGGGCGACCACGCGCAGTTAGATCGGATTATGGAGATCGTCTCCCGCCAGGATTACCCCTATGCCACGCGGCGCAAGGCCGCGCGCATTCTCGGCGAGATCGGCGACCCCCGCGCCGTGCCGGTGCTGAAAATGGCGCTCCAAGACTACGACCAGCGCACCACGCTCAAGCAGGATGCGCTGCGCGCTTTGGGCACCATCGGCGACCAGAGCGCGGCCTTGGATATAGGGAGGCTGCTCAACTACTCGCTCAATACGGCTGACTCCGAACTGCGGATGGCCGCCATTGAAGCGCTCGGGCAGATGGGAGGGGCCAAGGCGGCTGAAATTTTGGTCAATGCCCTCGACTACTACGACATGCTTACCCTGCGCTCTGAGCAGCGAACCCCCCGGGGGGTGTTCACCGGCGAGGAGATATCGCCCTATCCCTACGGACGGATGCATCCCGACTCCACGGACGGCCCGCGACGCTATCCAAATGTGGGATTGGACCCCTTTGGGGAGGGGGGCCAGCCTCGGGTGAGTATGTTCGGCACACCTATCGAGCCTACGCAGATGGAATACGACCCCACGCCCGAGGAGCGCACCCTAACCCATCAGGCGATTACAGCCGTGGGGGCGGACGCCATTCCAGTGATTGAAAATCATCTAGACAGCCTGCGCGTAAGCCGCCCGACCTTGCGCAAAGAGCTACTGGTCATAATAAGCGAAATCAGTGGTGTGCCGCCGGCGATAGAAGCCGATTCCACAGTCTCCGATCTGTAAGTTGACAAGGGTACGGCGAGCGCATATAATAGGACGATTCTATCCGAAAAATCACCGAAATGTGCGTTAGGCCCGCCTCGTTGAAGCGGGACACGCGGACGCTTGGTTTGCCTGTTTTCCCCCGGCCGAAAGACCAAGTATAATTCGAGGTTATCACTCATTATGGAACGCGATATCGGCCCGATCCTCGGCGATTGGAAATACGCCCCAGGCGAGTTGAGCGTGCGCAAGATACGAGGCGGCAATGGCAGAGCCAAGCTCCAAATCCGCATGGATATGGGCTTGATGCAGTTAGAGTGGCGGGGCCGTCCCGACGCGCTCCGTCCGCACGGCTATGTGTCGCTGTTGGATTACTACTGCCAAAAGCGACGCGAGTGGGAAAAAGCACACGGTCCGGGCACTTTTCGTCTCTCGCACGAGGATTGTTCCGAGCTGGCCCAAGAGGCCATGAAATACTACTGGCGGCGGATCGGTTTTTTTGAACTGAAAGAATACGAACGGGCCGAAGAGGACGCCGAGCACAACCTCGCCATCCTCGACCTGTGCTACGAATACGCCGAAGAGGACGAGGATCGTCAGTTAGCCGAACAATACCGCGTTTTTGTCACAGCGCATCGAGTGCAGGCGCGGGCGCTGGCCTGCCTAGAGGCAGAGAACTATGCTGAGGCCCTAACTGAGATTCGCCGAGGCATCGTCGAAATTGAGGAGTTTCTCGCCAAAATTGGTCAATTGGACCAGCTCGACGAATGCCCTGAACTGCTCTTTTTGCACGAGTGGGAGAGCGAGGTGGAAAGCACTCGACCGCGCACGTTGCGCGAGCGGCTGACGGCTGATCTACAGGCCGCGGTCGAAGCGGAGCGATTTGAGCTGGCCGCTTCGCTCAGGGATCGCTTGCGTTCGCTCGAAACCGAGCAAGCCGGCAGGTCGCCTTGAAGGAACGCTTGCTGCCGAGGAGTGGGCCGAGGGGCGCTGTCTCTCGGCCCTTTTACTTTGCCTTGTTGGCATTATTAAGTGCTTGCGGGCAAATGGCTCCCAAGACGAAGCCTGATGGGCCGACGGTCCAGATCATCCAAGAACAGCTACCCATAGTAGGCGACAACTTGCTCGACTTGCAGTTGTTCAGGCCGGGTACTGGTTCGCGCCTCCTGTTAGCGCTGCTGGAGTGGGAAACTCCTTCGGGCAAGCAGCACAAGGTCGAGCACCGGTTGCAGGTACCGCAGGGGCGTCTAGTGCGTTATGCGCTGCCGTATCGGCTGGCAGAGGCCGGCATACACCGCGCGTCCCTGCGGCTGTACGATCCGCAACGCGACACGACTATCCACGCGGTCGAAGCGTTGCGCCTGTTTGCCCGGCCCGCTTGGGAGCTTTCGGGCGATCGCTCGTATTATACCGTAGAGGATGAGATCCGCTTCCGGCTGCGGCGCAATCGCCGCGCTGATACGACCATCCCCGTAGCGGTCGAGTTGCGGCGCGGCGGCGAGGTTTTGGATCGCTTGGATGTAAACATGGTTGGGCAGGAGGTCGCTGGGGCCTTTGCCGCAGACGCCTTGCTCGCAGGGCGTTATGAGTTGGTGGCGCGGTGGCTGGATCCGGTCGGCGGGGCCGATTCGCTGGCCGTGGCTTGCGAAAAGTTTGCGCCAGCCATACGAGAGGTGAAAATCGACCTGTTCAGCCAGTCCTTGCTCGTCGATGGCGAGCCTTTTTTCCCCATTGGGCTGTATTGGCTGCGGGCCGAGGATCTGGGCCCAATGCGCCAGCTACATTTCAACTCCGGGGATTACTACTACAAGCTGCGCGGCGAAGAGGTTGCCGCGTTGATGGACGCGGCCGCGGTAGAGGGGATGCAGATACTCCTAGAGTTGACCGAGTACGCCCGGCGCAAGCCCGAGCCAGATTATCGGGCCATTGCTGCCCTCGTCAAACGCTATCGCCAGCATCCGGCGCTCTTGGCATGGTATCTGGTTGACGAGCCAGACGAGACCAAAATGGCTCCTGCGTCTGCCTCGGCGATATACGAGCTAATCCGGGAACTCGATCCCTATCATCCCGTCTATTTGGTCAACAACCGGCCGCACACATACGCCGCGTATTCGGACGCCAGCGATATCTTGGCTATAGATGTCTATCCGATTCCGAACTACTCCATCAGTCAGGTGGGCGACTATATGGAGCGGGCGCGCTGGACCTCGCTGGAGCGAAAGCCGGTCTGGTTTATCGCCCAAGCCTTTGGCGGCGTGGAGCATTGGGCGCGCTCGCCGACAGCGACCGAGTTGCGGAACATGATCTATCAAGGCTTGGTTGGAGGGGCCAAGGGCGTGTTGTTTTATCGCTATTGCCAAGAAAACGAACGCCACATCCAGCCCCTCGCCTTGTGGCGAGAAGTGCAGCATCTCGCCACCGAGCTTGCCGAATTAGGCCCGGTGCTCTTGCAGGAGGAGCACCGCTTGGAGGCACAACCGGCCAGTGGCGAGGTCGCAGTAGCGATCAAAGAGTACAAAGGCGACTTTTACGCATTTGCCGTCAATGTCGCCGAAGATCCGCGGCAGCTCGATTTGCGTCTGGAGGGCTTGCCGCCGATGGGGCGGGTCGAAGTGGTCCGGGGGCAGGCGGAGCCGACGCTGGCCAACGGGCGGCTCGCCGCGGAGTTAGGGCCGCTGGGCACGGCGGTTTTCCGCTTGCAGACAGCGGGCATTTAAACAGGTAATCCACTGGCTTGAGAGCCGGTTAAAGGGGAGAAGACTATGGCCAAAAAGGTGGCCCTCAACAAGCGAGATCGAGAGCGAATGAAGAAGAGGCTCTTAGTGCGCCGCGCTGAGTTGCTCAGCGACTTGGACGGCACCGAGCACGAGATCGACGAACTGCAAGATCCCAAGGCCGACGATCTCGACCGAGCAGTCGAGGCCGGAGCCATGGAGCTTTTGGTGGCGCTGGGGGATACTGAGCGCCGCGAGTTAGAGGAGGTCACGCTGGCGCTCGAAAAGCTAGAAAGCACGACGTATGGCAAGTGCGAAGCCTGTCTTGAGAAGCCCTTAAACCTGTGTGCGACCTGTCCGTTTATTCCCAAACCGCGCTTGGAGGCCCTGCCCACGGCGCGGCTGTGCGTGTCCTGTCAGGAGGCCGAGGAGCAAAACCAGATTCCGTCCTATACCCGGCTGCGCCCACGGCGGATGTTTGGCGAGGACATAGAAGAATTCACGCATCCGCTGATGGACTCAGAAGACGACAAATAGGCGCTTGATTCGTGCGTTATTTAAGTAGGGGCGACCGGTCGGTCGCCCCTACTTTGTATGAGGATTGAGAAGCTAAGGAGCCAGTTCTTTTAACTCGGCCATAGTGGCGAGCCGCACGTTTTTGAGCTGGCGCTGGTAGCCTATGACCGCGGCTAAGGCGTTGATCTGGGCTTGGGTTAGGTTGCCCTGGGCTTGGAGCAATTGCTGGCTGTCAGCCAAGCCGAGTTCAAAGCGGCTCTGCTCGACGTCATAGGTGCGCTGGGCAAATTCGAGGGCGGCTTGGCGCAGGTCGATCTGGCGCTCGGCCTCGTGGACGCGGCGCGTGGCGTCGCGAACTTGCTGGATGATTAGGCGTCGCTGCTGCTCGCGGCTGAGGCGGCTTTGCTCCAAGGCGATGCGCGCTTGGCTGATGTTGGCTTGCCGCTGGCCGCTGTCGATCAGCGGCAGGGTTATTTGCAGGTCAACTCCCCATTGATTGCGCTCGAAATTATCGCTAACGTCGCCGATCTCACTGCCGTGCCCCCGCATGCTAACATTGGCTCCGAAAGTCGCGTTAATGCCGGTGCGGCGGCGGGTGTCTTCTAATTCCAACGCGCGGATTTCCTCGAAAATCTCGGCTCGTTTCATGTCGGTGCGGTGCGCCAAGCCGATTTCAAGGGCTCGTTGAGCGTCGATGGGGTGAATCTCGTACTGGACATCAGTGTTGATTTCGAGCGGTGCCCACACATCGAGTCCGAGGGTTTCGCGGAGAATGTCGCGGCGCGATTCGATATTGGTTTGGGCTTGGTCGTACGTGGCCTCGGCTTGCAGCATCTCTACCTGCAAGCGCAGAGCTTCTACTTCGGCGATGAGGCCGACCTCAAATTTTCGCTGAGCTAGCTCCAGATTGGCGCGCGACTGCGCTAGGCGCTGTTCCTCAATTTCGAGTTCGCGGACGCTTTGCACTAGACCGTAGTAATCGTCGATGACTTGTCCCTCTAGCTGGAGCCGCTGGCGGTCGAAGTTGAGACGTGCGCTTTGCAGGCCGTGCTCGGCGCGCTTGAGCGAGACTTCCTCGCTGGGCCGGCCAAGCAGATCGCGCTCGTAAAAAAGGCGCGTCGAACCCGAATAGTCGAGGAAGTCGGCGCGGCGATTGGATGAGAAATCGCGGCGTAGGGCCGTAGTGTTCAGCGTGAATTGGCCGAGGTGGCGCAGGCGCTGGGTCATGCGCAGGCTGCCCCTGTAAAAGACATCGGAACTCTCTTCGCGAACTCGGGTTTCAAGGGCGATATTTTCTTGGGTATCGCTCAGCCCGGTAAAGCTAGGGGAGATGACGTCAGCGTTCATGCCGAAGGCAAAGGGCGCACGTGCCATCGTTAGTTGGGCGCGGCTGTTGGCTAGGGTCTGTTGATCCATTTGGTGTTGCAGGTTGTTTTGCATGGCCAAGTCGATGCACTCTTGCAGCGAGAGAACCTCGGCTGTCGAGCAGGTGGTGGCGATTAGCAAACCGACGAGTGCCCATTGGTGTTTCATCACAGAGTCCCTTCTTATTGGCTGGCGAGCGGGAGGCAGCGGCTACCTGTAATTATACGATACGCGTTTTACTATCGCCAACCGCACCGCGCCGCGGTTGTGGCAATTTTTCGCGGTGGGTTTTATGTTTAATTCCTTGAACTTAAGCCTATCACGAAACTTAAAGGAGCAATGCCATGACCACCCTCACTTCGCAAGAGTTGGCGTACGAAAAAACCGCCGCGGACCTCGCAGTCAAAATCTTCGCCGACGGAGCCGACCGCGAGAGCATGTTGGCGAGTTATGCCAATCCGCTAGTTTCTGGGTTTACGACCAATCCCACCTTAATGCGCCAAGCAGGCGTCACCGACTATCGGGCCTTTGCCCACGACATCGTCGCGGCCATTCCCGATCGCCACATTTCCTTTGAGGTCTTTTCAGACGAGTTCGACGACATGGAGCGCCAAGCTCGCGAGATCGCCACTTGGGGCGAAAACGTGTACGCCAAAATTCCCGTCAGCAACACCAAGGGCGAGGTCAGCTACGACTTGGTCCATCGGCTGTCTCACGCCGGGGTCAAGGTGAACGTCACGGCGATCTTTTTGCTCGACCAAGTGCGAGAAGTGGCAGCCGCGGTTGAGGGCGGGGCACCGTGTTGCGTATCGGTTTTTGCCGGCCGCATCGCCGACGCTGGGCTAGACTACATGCCGGTCATGGCCGAGTCGGTCGAGCTACTCGCGTCCAACCCCCAAGCCGAACTCATCTGGGCCAGCCCCCGCGAGGTGTACAATGTCGTTCAAGCCGACAGCATCGGCTGCCACATCATCACCTGCACCAGCGACATCATCAAAAAGCTGCCGACCTTGGGCAAGGAAATGGGGCAGTTCTCGCTGGAGACGGTGCAGATCTTTTACGCGGATGCCACGGCTGCCGGCTACAGCCTGTAAGCCCGGCGGATGAGTTACACCCAACAGTACTTGGCGGCGGCGGCTCAAGTCATCGAGCAGCTAGATCGCAATGCGATTGAAGCGATAGTCCAACTCGTCGTCGAGACTCGTCAGCGCGGCGGGCGGCTCTTTATCCTCGGCGTGGGAGGCAGCGCAGGCAATGCGAGCCACGCGGTCAACGACTTTCGCAAGATCGCTGGTATTGAGTCCTACGCACCCACGGACAACGTCTCGGAACTGACGGCGCGCATCAACGACGAGGGCTGGGACACGGCCTTTGCCAAATGGCTGGAGGGCAGCCGTTTAAACGAAAAGGATCTGATCTTGGTCTTGTCCGTCGGCGGTGGCCATCGCCCGCTAAATACAAGTGTCAACTTGGTTGTCGCACTGGAGTATGCCAAAGAGGTCGGAGCCAAAATTTGCGGCATCGTGGGGCGGGATGGCGGCTTTACGGCTCAAGTCGCCGATGCCTGCGCGATTGTGCCGACGATCGCGCCGGACGCTGTCACGCCGCTGACGGAATCCTTCCAAGCCGTTATCTGGCACTTAATTGTCTCGCATCCCGAGGTACAAGTGGAGCGCACTAAATGGTAGATGCGCTAGCCTCTGCAACGAAAGGTTGAACATGTCTGCGGTCCCCCGAGACCTGCGCCAGTTTTTGCACCACTACATTCCAGCCCTAGAAGAGGAGATGTTTTCGTTCCTCGCGGTGCGCGAACCCGAGGAGTTCCTATATCGGCTGATGCGCGATTACCCGGAGCGCGGCGGCAAGCGATTCCGCCCGGTGCTGGTGCTTTTGGCTTGCCAAGCCTGCGGCGGCGACGTGAAGAAGGCCATGCGAACTGCGGTGGCCTTTGAGATGTTCCAGTCGTTTGCCGTAGTCCACGACGATATTGAAGACGATTCGGAAATGCGGCGCGGCAAGCCCTGTTTGCACAAACTGCACGGGATTCCATTGACCATTAACGTCGGCGATGCCTTATACGCCAAGGTCTTTGAGATCCTCAACGCGAACCGCGAGGTGTTGGGGGCGGATATTGCGCTCGATTTGATCGACGAGATGATTCGCGGCTCGTGCGAGACGTTTGAGGGACAGGCATACGACGTGGGCTGGATTCGCCAGCGCTACATTCCCAGCGAGGCCGAGTTTATGATCATGTTGCGCAAAAAGACTGGGTGGTACACGGGCCGGGGGCCGTGTACGGCCGGGGCGATTATCGCGGGGGCCGAGATGGAGTTGCGAACTCGTATCGGCGACTTCGGCGAGTCCATGGCCATCGCGTTCCAACTTCGCGACGACCTGCTGAACTTGAGCTCTTCCGAACAGGACGCAGGCTCTGCGCCAGGGGTTACTTCCGGGGCCTACGGCAAGGAGCGGGGCGGGGATATCGCCGAGGGGAAGCGGACCTTGATTATCATCGACCTATTGGGCAAATGCACGGCTGAGGAACGCGAGGAAGTGCTGGCGATCTTGCACCAAGAGCGGCACCTCAACACGACTGCCGAAATCGAGCGGGTCATAGCCTTGGTCGAGCACTACGAATGCGACCGCTATGTCGAGGGTGTGTGCCAGCAGAAGGTCGAAGAGAGCTTGACACACCTAGAAAAACTCCCGGCCAATCCCGCGCGCGATATGCTGGGGGAAATGCTGGACTTTCTGGTCCAGCGCGCGTTTTAGTCCACCACTGGATTTTCCAAATAAGCCAAAAGCAACCGCGCCGTGTTGACGATGCCGTCCCACGCGCAGATTTCGTACCCGTGCGTGTTGTCGCCCGGATAGCCAATCAACGCAGCGCGCGCAATGGCACCGGACGTTTTGGCAATTGACGAGTCACTGGAATATGAAGTGAGAACGGCTGTTTGGATGTTGAACCCGCCAGTGGCGGCCAGGGCGTCAAAGCGGTCGATGATGCGCGCGTCGTACAGGCCGCGACTGTCGCGGACGCCGATGATGGGGTCGCCGCTGTTGGCCGTGCCGTATTCGGCCGCCGCGGGCGCGATGTCAACGGCAACGGCTGTGTCAACCGGCAGCCGCCCGAGCGCGTAGATTGCGCCGTGACCGCCGATTTCCTCACTGGAGCTGGCCACGAGATATACGTCTTGGGCCGGGCGGTTTTCCCGCAAGTGCAGGCCCACTTCAAGCATGGCCGCCAAGCCGGCGCGGCAATCGAGATTATAGCCGCAGACGCAATCGCCCAACCGCCAGAGCGTCTTGTGTTTGCCGGCGATGACGACCCGAGTGCCAGCGCGGATCCCACGCTGAGCCAACTCTTCGGCCGCGAGCCTCGTTTCAATCCACATTTGTTCCCACTTGAGCGATTGGCCATCTTTGAGCCGCCCCGCTGGACTTTCTGTGGAGACGTGCTTGGCTCCGGTGGAGAGCACGCCTGGGCAGAGGCCGTCCCGCGTCATGATTTCCACTGGACTTTCGCCTAGTGCCCAGGGGTGCAAACCGCCCAAGGGCTGCACCCTGATTTTGCCGTCGGGGTCAACGCGCTTGACGATGAGGGCGATTTCGTCCTTGTGGGCGACGGCGGCCACGGGCTGATCTTGGCTTTGGCCCTTGATGTGGATGATGATATTGTCGGCTGCGTCCTGCCAGACGGCGTCGCCGATGGGGGCGGCGAGCTCGTTGACGAGGGCGTCCATCGCGGATTCCGCGCCCGAGGGCGCGTGCGCGGCGAGCAGTTGCTCGACAAAGCCGTAGAGGCGTTGGGCATCAATGGTCATGGCTTGCTCCTTGCAGGTGAGCGAAGATAGTTAGGAGCACGCCGCGGGGCAACGACAACGCCGCTACGGGAAGCTGGCAAAGGGATTAGGCTGGTGCGGCGAGCGATCCAATCACTTCTTCGGCCAGCCCGCGCAAGGTCTTTTGCAGCCGCAGGCGGCCCCGGTTGACGCGCGATTTGACCGTGCCTACGGGGCAGTTGATGATCTTGGCGATTTCCTCGTACGAGAGTCCTTTTAAGTCGCGGAGGAGCACGGCGGCGCGAAATTCTGTGGGTAGATCCTCGATGGCATCGACGACGAGGGACTTGACGCGATTGCCGTCGGTCTGTTCACCGGGGAGGGGATCTTTGGCGGCCGGTTCGTAAAAGGCGGCGGTCTGTTCGTCGTCAGTGGGACTGATCGGAATCCAATTCCAGCGTTTGCGGCGGCGCAACTCGGTTTTGGCCAAGTTGCCAGCAATGGTGTAGAGCCAAGTGGAAACCTGTTCGATGGCTGGGTACTGGTGGCTGTGGCGCAGGCAGCGGAGAAAAGTCTCTTGGACGATGTCCTCGGCTGTTTCCTTGTCGCCGACAAAGCGATAGACAAAGTTATACAGGGGGGTGCGATAGCGTTTGACCAGCACGCCAAGGTGCCCTTGGTCTTCGGCGGCCCGCAGCAAAATTTCCCGATCGGTGAATTCATTCATCGCTACCATGGTTGTGCTCCTTTCTGGTACAATTCAAGCGATTATCGTCATGGCTATGTGTAATAAGCAAAAATCATGCCATTATGTATTAAGGGGAAAATTCGCGTCTTATCGCCTGTTTTTAGGGATAATTGACACCAAAAAGCCTCAGATATTTGAACATCCTCAGATTTCTGAGGCGCGTCTTTTGACAGGTACAGGGGCAAGCGGTAGATTTCGCACCGGTAAATTCACCCGCGTAATTGCTAAAAATGGAGTGCTTTCGTGCAAGAGTTGGCCACGCGCTTGGAGGCCTTGTGCCAAGCCAAGGGGGCAGAAAAATTCTCGGCTGAAGAAATAGTCGAGCTGTTGGAAGATGGTGAAGAGGTAGATTGGATCCTCGATCAAGTGCTGCCGACGGCGGCTGAGGCCGACCGCAGTGAAATGGGCCAAGTGCTGGCCGAAATCGCCGCTGTGGTCGCACCTGCTCCTGCCCCAGATACAGACGATGAAGAACCGGCCGCAGTGGAGGAGTTGGACTTGGCCCAACTCCAGCAGGCCCTGCCGCCCGGAGTTGACGTGCAGCAAGTCGAGCAAATGCTGCGCTCGCCGCAGGGCGCTATGCTGGCCGATTTTAGCGCCTTTTGCCAAGAGCGCGGGTTCGATGGCGAGCTGGGCGAAGCGGAGATGAGCGAGGCCATGCGGGAATTGCACGAGGAGTGGTTGCAGACGCCGCGTCCCGCATTAGAAGGTGAAAAACCGGCCGACGTGCTGGACGGAGGTCGGCTCTTTCCCACCAAGGTGGAGACCTTCCGCCGCGAAACCCCCAAGGTCGGCCGCAACGACCCGTGCCCTTGCGGCAGCGGCAAGAAGTTCAAAAGATGCTGCGGCAAGGCCGCTTGAGATGGCCCAGATTCGCCCCTCTATGGCCATTGAAGGCGTCTATATCGCCGAGCTACAGTCGCACGGCGACGAGCGAGGCCGCTTTACCGAGGTGTACCGCAAGGAGTGGTTTCCCCAGCGCTGCTGGGACGCTTTGCAGTGGAGCCGCTCGGAGTCGCAGCAGGGGGTGCTGCGCGGCTTGCACTATCACCACCGCCAAGTTGACTACTGGCACTGCGGCTTGGGCACGCTGCGCGTCGGGCTGCTCGATCTGCGCCGCAGTTCGCCGACTCGCGGGCAGGGACAAGTCATCGAGTTAGACCAAGAGGTATTGCGCGGTGTCTTTATTCCGGCGGGGGTGGCGCATGGCTTTTACGCCGTCACCGACGCGATGCTTTTCTATTTGGTCGATTCCTACTACGACGGCACGGATGAGTGGGGCGTGGCTTGGGACGATCCCGATGCGGGGTTGGACTGGGGTATTGAAGGGGTGCCGGTTCTCTCGCCGCGAGACCAAAACAACCCACGGCTACGGGATATTTCCGCCGCGGATCTGCCCAACTAAGTGGTTTTGCAATGCCCATAATTCCACAAAACCTGTACATCCTGAAGGAGGTGAAGATATTCCTCAGAGAGTTCAGAGCGGCATGTACGCGAAGGAGTGTTGGCCACCAGAGTGAGGTTTAACGTGACAGAATCTCATCCGCGAATCACGAAAATCAGCATCTCTAACTATCGAAGCATAGGGCGCGACCAGTGCATTGGACTAGGACGTATGACTGTCCTCGTCGGCCCCAACGGTTCGGGCAAAAGCAATGTGGTTGATGTCCTTGGCTTCGTCCGCGACGCCATGCAGATGGGCCTCTCGGGCGCGATTGCAGATCGGGGAGGGATCGGCGCGGTGAGGCGGTGGAGTTCGGGACATCCGCACAATGTCTCCATCAAGCTCAACGTCGCACTGGAATCTGGGCCGGGGTCCTATTCTTTTGAGATCGCGGGTGACCGGAAGGAAGAATTCCGAGTCAGATCGGAAGAAGCTGTCGTTTTCACAGACCAAGGCAGCGTGAGGTTCACGGTCGAGCGCGGTAAATGGAATGGACCAGAGGGGCTTGAACCCAAGGTAAGCGGCACCAGTCTCGCGCTGCCGACCATCGCTGGCGACGAACGGTTCAGACACCTCTTTGAGTTGCTCGTATGTCCGGTGATCTACTCGATTTACCCAGATACCCTGCGGCAACCCCAGAAGTACAGTCCTGACCGGCCGATGCACCGGCATGGCGACAATTGGGTCTCGATTTTACGAGATCAGGAACAGTCAACGTGGAAACCGGAGATCGTGGCGGGGCTTGAGCGGCTCACTGGGAATATCAAGGATGTCAAGGTGAGCGAGGTGGCAGGCTACCTAGTGGCCCAATTCAGGCATGTGTCAAACAAACAGGGCAAGTGGTTTGAGGCAGTACAGGAATCCGACGGCACTCTCCGCGTTGCGGGGATATTGACGGCCCTGCTCCAAGAGCCACCCCTGCCGATTGTGGGCATTGAAGAGCCAGAACTGACGGTTCATCCTAGAGCCTTGCCCCTGCTGATGGATTACCTACGACAAGCCAGCAAGCGGAGCCAAGTGCTGATCACGACTCACAGCCCTGAACTTCTGAATTTGGTGGAAGTAGAGGAAGTTCGGGTTGTCGAGTACACAAATGGCGGGACCATTATCTGTCCCTTGGCTGACAATCAACGCGAAGCCATCTCAAACCATCTAATCAGATTAGGCGAGCTGATGACGACCGAGGGGCTACAGCAAGAGCAGCTAGGACTCACCGAGCAATGAGTTGGCCGGGAAAGGGCTACGTTTTGGTAGAAGGACACGGCGAGGTACAGGCGGCGGGGAACCTTCTCGCTCGGCTTTCTACTTTTCCATGGTCAACGCCTATTCGCTGGAATAATCTTCACTTAGAACAGGGCCTGCAAAGAGGCGCGGAATGACCCGGATGCTCGACTTTGACCGCTTGCGGAATGCCGGTGTGCCCTGCTTTGGAACCTTGGAGAGGGCCTTGCATTTTCTCGCCCAGCCACAGGGCATTAGGAAGGCATATCCCCCATGAAATCTCGAAAGGAGACCAAAATAACCCGCGGCTGCGGGATATTCCCGCCGAGGATCTGCCCAACTAAAACTTCTTTTGAATCATAATAATTTAGGGAACTATATAGCTAAGTTACCAGATAGACGCAGAAAGGCCCCGGTAGCGAGCAACTACCGGGGCCTTTTCTATTTCCGCGTCTGGCGCTGGAGGGGCTTAGGGGGGCGGGCATTCTCACAGATGCGCCGCGCTATCTCTTCGGGCGTGGCGTTGATGCGGAGGACCCTTGTCTCAGGCCGTCCCCGTCGAGGGCTATCTTTCTTAGACATGACTAGCTCCTTGCTCTATGGTTTAGGGGCGTGGCCTTCGAGGTGGGCATCTATGCGGCGATTGAGCTCATCTATGCGGTTGCCCAAGCTCTTTATATCAGCGTGTAGAAATCGCCAAACGGCTATTATGGCGGCGAGCAGTACGGCAGGGGTGATGTACTCAGATAACATGACTAGCTCCTTATGAATGGTACAGAGAGTATAATAAAAAATACTTGAATTACCAACGGGAGCTTTTTATCTTTCAACTGCCTTCACTACCAGCAGGGGGCCGCTCTGTCGGGTCTCTCGCTGAATACAACAGCCTTGAGCATCGTGGTTAGGGTCGCTCCCGGACCCCGAAGCTCAGTGTACAATATCAGGTAAATAGGTGGGACCGTCCCGCACCTCTGCGGTGGTGGAGGCAAGGCCCGATTTTTAGTCGGGACTAGCCTCCATTCCTAACCAGCAGAGGTGCGCTATGATCCTCCGTTCTATCGCAGTACCCATCTTTCTTTTTCTTCTCGCCTGTTCAGGTGATAAATCTACTCCAGTAGCGCCAGCCGGTAAAGGCACGGCCATTGCGGTGGACGTGCTCCAAGAGCCGACTAACCTACGCATTGAGGTCCTTACGGATACATCCGTCAAGGTGGCTTGGGATGCCGTAGAGGCCGCCACAGACTACGACCTCAACTATAAGAAGATGGAGGGGGGCCGCTGGACGAACTGGCCGCACCGGGGCGCTGCGACGCTCCACAGCACGATCCATCCTCTCGAACCAGATACGGAGTATCGCTGGGCTATTCGCGCTCAAAATCGGGATGGGGTTTCACCCTGGGTATTAGCGGAGGTATTCACGACGCTAGTCGATCCGAATGTAGTACCCCCTGAGCCGTATATCCAAGAAGAATACAATAGCATCTATTACGTCGATTGGGATGCGTTCAGGCGTTGCGACATATATGGTGGCAACCATGAGACCTTGATTCCCCTTAGTGATTCCGTCCGAATGAAGGAATTTGAGCTTGACGTTGCCACTGGCAAGGTGTATTGGATAAACGAAAACGACCGGCAAACGCCCTTTATGCAGGCGGATTTGGATGGTTCCAATAGAAGGGCGGTGTTGCAAGATGCCATAGGCCCGGCGATACGATACCGAGAGCTTGCCATAGACCACCAGCGACAGGTTGCCTATTGGATAAACGTGGACGGCAACGGCGGTGGCCTGTTTCATGCTACGTTGCCGGACGGACGCGACAAGCAAGAGATTTTCCCACTCGACGACCTTTCAGATAACTTGAGCAACATAACTGTTGACCCATCGACGGGCCGGTTGTACTGGTCAAGCATTTCTGTTAGCAACGCAAGGGGCGGAGGACGGATAGGCTCAAGCTCAATCAAGTCCATGATACCAAGCGAAGATTCGTCCTACATGCAAGTGGTTGTTGAGTGTGGCGGCGAATGCCCCGACGGTCTGATTCAACCAAGACATTGGGGACTTGCTGATATACACAGCTTTGCGATTGACGCGATGGCCGGAAAGATATACTGGTCGGTGTCGCGCTTGCCATATAGGAACGGCAATGACCTGTATTGGATTCACAGTATCAGAAGGTCTGACTTGGACGGCGGAAACATTGAAACGCTTTTTGAGATAGAGAACAGCCGACACAGATACAGTTGGCCGGTGATGAGTGCTATTGAGATAGACGCACTTGGCGGATTCATGTTTTTCACTCAAGACGTGGCCGGTGCTTTGTCGGTTTCCGCAGTAGGCGATCCATCAAGAATGCTTGACCTGTTCTATACCTCGCACGGCGAGCTGCCGACCGTTGGCAGTGGATACGTGCAGGACTTTCAGCTAGCGCATACGTCCGACTTTTAGGGAGGTATGCTATGTTCAAAATTCACGCTGGGGATTTTCTAAAGGGTGGAGAAGGGTCAATTATGCTAGGCACACTATCCCTTCCGATACGGCATGGCCTTTTAGGTGATAAAAGGGAGGTTATGTCCGCTAGTGAAATCACAACGGTTGAGGTCGCAACGGAAGAGTCTGTGAAGCGATTAGCGGGGACGGTGGGCTGGGGGGCGGCTGGCGCAGTATTACTAGGCCCACTCGGCCTATTAGCTGGTGCTTTAGTGGGAGGCAGGGGAAAGGAGATCACCTTTATCGCGGTGCTTCAAGATGGGAGAAAGTTCCTAGCGACGGCAGATAGAAAAACCTTCATAAAGGTGCAGGCCGCAGCCTTAGAGTAGTGATGTTTAGATCAACGTAAAAGCAGCCCCTAGCGAGGATGCTAGGCGCTGCTTTTTTAGTCCTTGCAAGAAAGCAAGTACTTTTCTACGTTCTACCTATCGCCAGATCATAGGGTTAGCGGCCCTACTGGCGTTGTCACAAAAAGGTTCCCTGAACCTACGGTAATTCAGAGTAAGACGCAAGCTATATCTACGTCTGCGCTGGAACCAATGGCTGCCCACTATTAGAAGAAAGGACTTCTAATGCTTGATGCCTATAACACTGAAGAACTACGTAAAGTATTTGATGTAGTTCCTGAGCGTGTTTACAATTATAAAATAGCTCTGGTACCTGATCGAGAAACATTAGCTCTGGTGGTATTTGCCAGACATCGGGATGAGGAAATAGGAGAGATCGGCCCCGATCTAAACCTTGCAAGTTCGGTTCCTTTTCTAATAGAGAAAAAAGCTCTTGTGTCTTTTGCTCGACAAGTGCTTGAACATCTTGATCCATCGCCGGAACTGGCAACTCTACAACGGATTGAGACACTTCTTGAGGAACGGCTACCGGAGAAGTCATGTGATACCTCCTAGGCTATTAGGTCTCGATACCGTATGCGCCGACCCACCATAAGGTCGGCGATATGTGCCATTTGATCGGCGGTATCAAGGTGGCGCATATTGTGCCGCGCCGTGAACTCATGCACGTATCGGTTTAGGTGCTTAGGACTGAGGTAGTGGAACACGCCATAGTACCCACGCTTTAGCATCGCCCAAAAGCTCTCTATGCCGTTTGTGTGGGCCTCGCCATCTACATAGGCTCCCTATGCTATGGTTACAAGCGCAGTGGTTTGTGAGGCGGTTGTAGGCGGCGCTCTCGTCTGTGTACTTCGTGGCCTCTATCGTCGTGTAATTCTCCACAAATTCTTCAAGCGTTTCTCGCTTGACATTAGCCACCACTTCAGCTTGAACTTCATTCGTGGAACGATCCTTCATACCAACCACGACGGTCTTACCTACTGTGCCGCGTCCAGCGCGGAGCTTCTTCTTAGCGTGCTTGTTCTTTTCCTTACCGCCGATGTACGTTTCGTCGATCTCAACCGGGCCGTCCATTGGCGCACTTTCCCCAAGAAAACCCTCACGGATGCGCTGCATCATATACCACGCCGTCTTTTGGGTGATACCTAGCTCACGATGTAGCTTCAAGCTGGAGGTTCCCTTTAGTGCCGTGCTCATCATATAGATCGCAATAACCCACTTCTGCATCCCGATACGACTACCCTCTAAGACCGTGCCCTTACGTGCAGAAAAGAACTGGCGGCACTCCTTACAACGATAGGGCATAGTCTTATGAGTAGTTAGGCCAGTTTGATTAGAACCACAGTCAGGACACTGGCGAACACCGCTAGGCCAGCGCTGGGCCTCGAACCATTGTTCAGCAGATTGGTCGTCGGGGAACATCTTGAAAAGGTCGATGATCGTGATGCCTTTACGATGCGATTTACCGGGGCCATTAGGTGACATTTTAAGCTCTCCTTTTATGGTAAGTAATATAACATAAAATGAGTTACGCATCAACGATTTTATGATAATTGGGTCACCAATTATCTACACTTTCCAACGGCTTTGGTGCATAAAACTCGTGCCGGGGTGTTGGCTTCTTGTGTGTGTAGTTTAGGCTTTCTCGGTTAGGGGATAGGATTCGGGTTTAGCCAAATGCAGTAGCCGGTTGAGTATGGCACATCCCACCCGTGTTTCGGT
>JAJDUT010000007.1 GCA_022826515.1 Candidatus Latescibacterota bacterium | reverse complement strand
GACCATTCCCGTATCGGTAATTACTGGCGCGGACGATGTGGACGTAACCATTTACAACGTCTTGGGCCAGCCGGTGCGTCAGGTATGGAATGGTCCGTTGGCGGCGGGTGAGCATCGACTGGCTTGGGATGGTCGGGACGGGCAGGGGCAATCCGTTGCCGCGGGGGTCTATGTGGTGCGGCTGCAGGTGGCCGACCAGACGCGCATCCGCAAGATGGTCAAACTCGAATAGACACATGAACGGAGAGCAGACATGCTGGAGGCATTGCGCCAACGCATAGCGGCTGGCTTGCAACATTTGAGCGTCCGGCTGGCACGGGCTGGCACGGTCGAAAGCCTGCCGCGCCATGAATGTCCCGTATTAATCTTTTTCCACGGCTCCAGCTTGGCCCACACCATCCGGCCGCTGGTCGTAGGGCGTACGCTTCGGGCGCGCGGCTATCCCGTAGAATTCGCGGGAGTGGGGCCTCACGCAGACCGGATCACCGCCGAAGGGTTTCAAGTGTACCCGGTAGAAACCATGCCGCAAAGCCGTATGGACGAGTACGTGGCCCGCAGTGACTACGGCTATTACAATGCGGAGTGGATAGACCGCTGTGTGCAAGCTGAACGGGCGCTCATCCGGCAACTTCGTCCCGCCCTCGCGTTGGCAGATCTGCGGCCCACTTTGCGGCTTACCGCCTCCCTTGAGGGGGTGGATATAGCCCTGATCGAGGCGGCTTACAACCAACCGGGTTATCCGTTTCCCATTCGCCTGCCCACCGCCTTTTCCTTGGGCACTGAGCCCTTCGACGAATACGCCCGCGGCAACGTCTCGACCTTCAAGCCGCACCACACCCTCCGCTTGGTGGCCGATGTGCCCCAATTTCACCCGCCGGGCGAAGTTACCCCGTCTCACTACCGCTATGTGGGGCCACTGATCGAGTCGCCGCCACTCCGTCCCATCGCAGCGTTAGGCGATTGGGACGATTCGTTACCGCTGATCTATTTCAACTGTGGCAGCACCGGCGGGCATCCCGGCTTTCTCGACGCGGTACTGCACCGCATGGCCAACAAATCCTACCGCGTCTTGGTGACTACAGCGGGTCGTTGGTCAGGACCAATAGAGGCTTCCAATATCCGCGTCGTCGATTTTGTGCCCGCGGCTTGGGTGTTGGCGCGTGCGGCTCTCTTTGTCGGTATTGGCGGCATTGGTTCCATCTATCATGCCTTGCGCCAAGGGGTGCCCGTGCTCGGTGCGCCTGAGCACTTGGATCAAGAATATCACCTCAACCGAGTGCGCGACCTTGGCTTGGGATACAAGCTCAACTGGGATGCGTTCCTCCGGGTGGACCCGCTGTTAGAGGCCATAGACGATCTTCTAACCCACCGCGACGAGTTTGCCCTGCGCTGCCGGGCACTTGCTACACACATCGGGGAATGGGATGGGGGCGAGGCCGCGGCGGATGTAGTGGACGCCTTTTTTATAGACCAGCGTTCCGTCCATCAGGTAGAGGCGGTCTATCGGATACCCGAGTCTGAATTTCTCCACTATCTCAACCTGAGCACCCCGGCTAACCTCGGCGTCGAGGAGCTCCGCCCCTTGCTTCATCGCAATCTGAGTCGCGGTCTGCCGCATGTCCGGCAGGGTAGCCAGATCGTTTTTGACCGGGCGGATTCTTGGAACTGGCTCTACGACCACGAGCCGGTGTTTTTTGAAAGCGATTATCGCGCTCTTGAGGAGAAACGTCGCGATTATTTCCAGCCGGTGAATGGCCATATCGGGCTGCGCCGGCATCGCCAGCGCTACCGCCTCACCTATACGTATCGACTCTACCCATTGACCTTGCCGCCAGACATCAGTGCCCGGCTCTTTTTGCCCTATCCTATGCCTAGTCCACATCAAGGCGATATCGAGTTGTGCGCCTGTGCGCCAGACGATTTGCGAATGTGCTTTGCTCCGCAGGCCGGTTTTTTCTACGACTACCCCTTCCGAGTGGAAGAGGCCGCTTCGGCTCCGGTGGAGTTTTCCTACACCTGTGAGCTGACCGTGCAGGGGCGTAGGGGACCAACGGGTCCGACCCGACTGTCAGACCGCGAGTACCGTCGCTACAGCGAGATTGACCCAAAGCTGGCGCAAGAAGCGGTGGTGCAAAACTTTTTTGCCGAAACATGGAGCAGAAATACGGCGATCCCAAATTGCTACTGTTTCACTTCTGGCACGCCAGTATCTGGCCGGACCCCTTCCTGCCCGAAGAAACGTTGCTGGGGGACCTGATAGAATTTCACCATGCGTACACGCACGGATCGACTAGCCCCCTGCGCGAGCTGCGGATATTGTTGGATCATCACCCACTATGGGCCGAACTGAGCGAAGCGAGAATCCCATGAGTCGCCAAGAGATAGAAGAGGGGAAAGTACTTGAAGAGTTGGCCCGGGCGGAAGCAACTGGAGATAAACAAGGGATGGCAGCAGCTCATCTTCAACTAGGTCATTTGCACAAGAAAGCCGGCCAACTTGAACGAGCGGATGCCGCTTATGAGCGTGCCCGCGTCTTAGCCAAAAAGTCGGGGAATGTCCAGCTAGAAGCCGATGCCTATAGCGGCTGGGGTCTGTTGTGTGAGGTGCAGGGTAACTTGGCAAAGGCGTGGGAGCTGATCATGGCATCCTACGAGATAAACAAGGCGAGTGAAGACCGGGCACGTTTAGCGGACAATTACAGCAACTTGGGTTTTGTTGCACAAATGCAGGGCGATTTTGATGATGCCGAGCGCCTGTATGGCTATGCCTTGCACCTGCGCGAAGAATTGGCAGACCAAGCCGGACGAGCCTTGGACTACTGCAACATGGGCAATCTGTTTTTTGCCCGCGACCAGTTAGACCGCGCACTGGAGTATCTAGAAGAGTCCCTGAATACATACCAAGCGCTAGACGACCGCGCCGGTATGGCCAACCAGTACCAAAGCCTCGCTCGTGTGTACATGGTTCAAGGCGAAACGGCTCATGCCGAGGCATTGTTGCACCAAGCGTTGGCCATAGACGAACCGCTCGGTCGTCTCGAAGGGCTGGGGATTGAATACGACACCTTGGGACAAATCTATCTCCAAACCGAGCGGCTCGACGAGGCCGAATCCATGTATCGGCAAGCCCTGTCGGTGCAGGAGCGGTTGGGCCACAAGCGCAACCAAGCCAGCGCGGCTGGCCATCTGAGCATGATATATAAGCAGCGCCAAGCATACCAAAGCGCGACCGAGATGGCGCACCGAGCACTACAGTTGTTCGAGGAAATAGAGAATACGCAGGGCATTGCTTGGCAGGCTGAGATTTTGGGCGATCTGTATTGTGCCGAGGGTTCGTTCGACCGCGCCGAGCCAATGTACCGCAAATGCCTGACCTGCCAAAAGAGTTTAGGCAACGACGAGGCATGTGCTGTCGTTCACGTGTGGTTGGGTGCTATGTACGCGGCTTGGGGCAAGCACTACGACGCGATATTGAACTGGAAACAGGCACAGAAAATGTTCCGTCAACTAGGCCAGATAGAACGAGTAGAGGATATACAAAAGATGATGGCTGGTGGTGCTCTATGAATTAAGCTCTGCTACATCAGAAAGGTTGCTATATGGTTACTTCAGTGGTGAGACATGCGCTGCGATTCGGTGGATTGGTCGCGTTGATAGCCCTGTCGTTGCTGGATACTTCGCGTCTCAGTGCTATCACCTGGGATTTTGCACGAGAAGGCGATACCGAGGGTTGGGTAGCTTGGGAAAGCGAGGCTTCGGGCGCGGTGATTAGAGCACCGCTGAATTCGGAAACGACTGACGGAATATGGCGCGTTGCGCCCCGGGACTTTGCGCTCGGTATCAGGCCGATAGTCGAATTGATCTCCCCGCCAATTGGCCGCGATTCGGCTCTGTTCAATCGCTTGCGCGTCCGCCTGCGAGTGCTGCATACGCAACCGCTTGAGAGTCAGATTACGCTCTTCTGGAAGAATCCTGCTAATGAGTACCTCCGAGGATTCTTTATCAATGCACAGCCGGGAACGGGAATCGATCATATTGCCTTGTTAAAGAGCCAACGCCATACGTACACGGCGGATTGGCAGGAGGTGACGATTGATAGTGTGGCGTCTAAAACCTACGTACTAGGCGAGAAGGTCTATCGGCGCATCTGGAAAGATGAATTGCTCGAAATACGCCTTCGCCTGCCCTTGTTCAACTACTCAAAGGATGTGGAAGGGCCGGAAGAAATCCCCGAGGCCGTGGAAATCGATTGGATCGAGTTGACCCATGCAGAAAGGCCAGACTCAGAGGGCGCACCGCCGAGAGGGGAAGAGCCGCATCCTGTCGGGGCACTCTTTGCACTACCGCTTTTTTATCCTCTAGATCTGCATGGATTGGACATAGGACAGCGAGGTCGGCCCGTAGCCGAATTGGGGGATCTGGATGGCGACGGCGACATGGATATGGCGGCGGTATGGGAAGACTGGCAGCCGAGGACTGATTCTGATAGTGCCGGTTGGCTGTGTGCATTCAATGAAGGTGGAAATTTCTCCCCAGAGGTCCGCATGGAACCATTCCCCGAAATCGGTCCCGTACCGAGGTTAGTCGGTGCTGATTTGCTCGGCGATGACCGCATGGAACTCATCGTGGGCTTCGGTCGTTCACTCGACCTATTGGAGCATTCAGCCGCCGGTTGGTCGGTGGCACAGCATATAGCGGATAGGGCACTTCCCTTGGGTATAGGCGATGTTGATGGGGACGGAGATGAAGATATATGGCTGACCGAGGTCTACTCCAAAACTTCGGTACGTGCTGTCATTCTACTCAATGACGGGGAGGGACGGTTCGACGAACAAATGACTCTGGCACCCGAGTTGGGCGAGTTCGATTGGTTTCCCATGCGTCTGATCCACCATGTCCCGGGAGGCGGCAAGACGGGGCTGCTTTGGGCCGGCCCGGATGTTGGCACTCCGCATGACTATATGGCGACCTATTTGGACGAAGATGGCGAGACCGTCCAAGAGTATCTCCGCGTGGATGCGGCAGCGGATTTGATCTGCTATGCGGGCGATTTTGATCGGGATGGCGATACCGATATGGTGGCGGGAAGAGCCGTTACCTCTACGACTATAGGCTCTGTGCTCACCGGGCTGGATCTTTTAATCAATCGAGGCGACGGCATCTTGGACAAGGTTGCATGGTATGAAAGGGGGTACGTGCAACAGGACGTGGTGTTTTCCGACCTTGATGAAGATGGTCTGTTAGACGCGGTGTTTGTCGATCGCGATTTCCGCCAGCCGGCCCTCGTTGTCAGTATGGGCAGGAAGAATGGAGTGCTACGGCGAGAAGGCCACTATCCGCTGCAAGGGTTGGGTGGGACCGT
>JAJDUT010000115.1 GCA_022826515.1 Candidatus Latescibacterota bacterium | reverse complement strand
AGCCGTGAACAGGCCGTCCATCACGGGCCTCCTTCAGGTTATTTCCGGGGTGGAAACGCCCCGGCCTCATTGAAGCAGTAAAATCGTCACCAAATCGCTTGCGCTGGATGACAAATTTCCGGGGTGGAAACGCCCCGGCCTCATTGAAGCGAGTCCTCGAACGACCTCCACATCATCGACACCGCGACCATTTCCGGGGTGGAAACGCCCCGGCTTCATTGAAGCGTGGTCAACGATCTCCTGCATGTGGCAACGTTCAAGATTTCCGGGGTGGAAACGCCCCGGCCTCATTGAAGCTGCATCTTCTTGTTGTTGACACTACCAACACGTCCCTCATTTCCGGGGTGGAAACGCCCCGGCCTCATTGAAGCGAAGCATTCAGCAAGCCGTTGGGCTACCTCGACCGGCATTTCCGGGGTGGAAACGCCCCGGCCTCATTGAAGCTTGTAGATCGCCCGACCGATGAAGATGTTCTGCGGCTCATTTCCGGGGTGGAAACGCCCCGGCCTCATTGAAGCCCGCCTTTTAAATCAGACGACTTCACATATATTTGGCTATAAGAGTCAAATGGAGGGGCAAGTCTCGTCGGGCCGACGCCGATTGGAAAGGCTAAAGCGAAGACGGCCATTGTCCATAGCCTTGATCGGCCCAAGAAAATGTCCATGAGCAGACGCAGACTCCCCATCGGCATTCAGACCTTTCGCAAAATTCGCGAAGAGGACTGCTACTACGTCGATAAAACCGCCTACATCCAGCGGCTACTCGACGAGGGCACGCACTATTTCCTGTCGCGTCCGCGCCGCTTTGGCAAAAGCCTGTTCTTGGACACGTGCAAGGAATTGTTCGAGGGCAACGAGCCGCTATTTAAGGGGCTGGCCATCCACGACCGTTGGGATTGGTCGGTGCGCCATCCGGTACTGCGGCTCGATTTCAGCAGTGGCAACTTCACCGAACCGGGCTACTTGCAAGCGAATCTCATGGATCAGCTAACCGCTATCGAGCGCCGATCTGGGATAGTTGCCGAGTCCGCTACGGTGCCGGGACGCTTCGTCCGCCAGCTAGAAACACTACACGAGCGCAGCGGTCAGCGCGTTGCCGTGCTGATCGATGAGTACGACAAGCCGATTTTAGATGCACTGGAAGTGCCGGAGGTCGCCCGCGCCAACCGCGACTTTCTGCGCGGCCTGTACTCGACCGTGAAGTTTGCCGACGCGCATATCCGCTTCACGTTTATCACCGGGGTGAGCAAGTTTTCCAAGGTCAGCCTATTTTCCGGTCTCAACAATCTCACTGACCTCACCTTGGACCCGCGCTATTCGGCCCTCTGTGGGTACACCGAGGCCGACTTGGATGCAGTGTTCGCGCCGGAGTTACCCGGCTTGGACCGAGACCAGATCCGCGACTGGTACAACGGCTACAGTTGGCGGGGCGACGAGAAGGTGTACAATCCCTTCGATATCCTGCTGCTGTTTCGCAACCGCGAGTTCAGAGCGTATTGGTTTGAGACCGGGACGCCGACGTTCTTGGTCGAAACGCTATTCAAACGCCACGTTAGCTCCCTCAAACTCGATGCGATGATCGGCAGCGACGAGTTGCTCTCGACCTTTGATGTTGATCACATCGCGACCGAGGCTCTGCTGTTCCAGACCGGCTATCTGACCATTATTCGCCCCGAGCCGCGGGGTGGCGAGATGTTCTACCGGCTGGGCTATCCCAATCAGGAGGTGCGCCAGAGCCTCAACCGGAGTCTGCTGAACCAGCTAACGGGGGATCCGTCGCGCCGGGCTGAGCACAGTGCGCGGCTCTACGACTTATTGGAAGCCAACGATTTCGCCGGGTTAGAAATGCTCTTCCACGCCTTCTTCGCCAGCATTCCCTACGAGTGGTACACCAATAACGACATTGCGAATTACGAGGGGTACTACGCGAGTGTATTCTACTCCTACTTTGCTGGGCTGGGGCTGGATGTCAGAGTGGAAGACAGCAGTAGCCACGGCCGCTTGGACATGGCGGTTTTGTTCAACGACAATGTCTATCTATTCGAGTTCAAGGTGGTGGAGATGGCGTCTGAGGGCGCGGCGATGGCGCAGTTGAAGGAGAAGCGCTACGCGGACAAGTACCGCGCCTTGGGACAGCCGATCTATCTGATTGGCGTGGAATTTAGTAAGGATGATCGCAACATAACGGACTTTGACGTGGAGCAGGCGTAACCTGCCTCATCAGCCATGAACGACCTCGAAACGCTGCAATATCTATTCGACGTGCAGGGCTATTTGGTGCTCGAAAACGTCCTCGACGCCGAAGAAGTGGCCGCTCTCAACCACTTGCTCGACGCGCACCTGCCACCGGCCAAGGGCAGCCGCTTTGGTGCCGCTCCCGCTGGCTCGGGCTTTTTGGACTGGGGCCAGCCCTTCATCGACCTGCTCGACCACCCCCAAATCATGCCCGTGTTGCGCTTCCGCCTAGGAGATTGCTTCCGCCTCGACCGGATCTACGGCTTGTGTCTGCGCCACGGCATGGCCAGAGGCACCTTGCACAGCGACTACGGCGCCACGTCGCCTACCTCTGGGGCGCAGCCGGGCCAGTACCATCCTTTGCGCGACAACCAGATACTCAACGGCTTTGTCGTGGCGACTTGGAACTTGACCGACGCCGGGCCGGACTACGGCGGCTTTTGCTGCATTCCCGGCAGCCACAAGAGCAATTTCATCCTGCCGCAACCGATTGCCGACGCGCCTGAACAGGCCCCCTGTGTGATTATTCCCTCGGCCCCGGCTGGTTCTGTCACTTTGTTTACCGAGGCCCTGACTCACGGGACGGCCGCTTGGCATGGGCACCATCAGCGGCGCGCTTTGCTCTACAAGTACTGCGTCTCGCAAATGGCTTGGACCAACAGGCGCGTGCAGCCGCCAGCCGACCTGACCCGGCGGCGGCAAATCCTCTTTGGCGAGCCGGCTGATCCGCATCGCTTTTTCCCTTCGCTCTTTGAGGGCGTTGACGAGGGGACGAGTTCGTGATGTCAATGCCTCCCAATCCTTTGCTAGAAGACCAATTGGACGATCCGTTGTGGGAGCGCTTTATACACTGTTCCACCAGCGATTTGGCGCGGGCGAGTCGGCCGGACTTCCTCGGCGATGAGCCGACGCCTCTACAATGGACGATAGAAGACTGGGATCGCTTGGAGGCCGAGCGCCGCGATATTTTTGACTGGGACAAGTTGGAGGCTCAATTCGACCGCGATACCTATCTGCGCGATGGATACGCCGTGCTGCGGGGCATTGTGCCCCCGTCCGTCATTGAGACTTGGACTGAGGCGCTGCAGTACGGCCAACAGCGCAACGACGCCCTTTTGCAGGCGGACTGGAGCCAAATAGACTGGCTCACCTTGGGCCTCCGCCCGCCCGAGTGCCAACTGAGCGCCGAGGCTATTGCCGGTGCCTTGGGCGGCAGCCAGAAAGCGCCGCAAAGAACCGACGAGGCTGGCGTGCTGACTCTGCGGCGGCACAGCGTTTTCACCGAGTACTTCCCGGCTGGGCACGTCCTATTCCTCATGGACGTGCTGACCCATCCGCAGATGCTGTACCTACAGAAGCTGTGCTTGGGCACGGAAGCCGTGTATTTCGATCACAACCAGCTCCTCACGCGGCCGCCGGGGTATGCTGGCGGCGGCTGGCACAGTCACAAGATAGGTGCTGGCTGCGACCGTGATCCTATCCGCGATGTGGCTGAGTACCAGGCTCAGCCCAATACCAACCTCACCCTGTGCTATCCCCAGGGATTTAGCGCCGCTGACGATGGCGGCCTCAAGCTCATTCGCGGCAGCCACTTGTTCCGCGACCCGGACAACTGCCGAGCGGCCACTGACGAGGAGATCGAAGCTGGTTGGCTCAAGGGACGCGTCCATCCCATCACGGGGAAGCCACTGGCCATCGAGCACCTTGAACTGCCCCCCGGCTCGGTCGTCTGCTGCCTGTCGCACGGAGCACACGGCGTGGCTCCGAAGGGAGCGGACAAAGAGACGCGCTGGTGTACCCTGTATGCGTATAAAAAAGCCGACGACCGGACTGGCTTGGTGCAGCCGCCCCACGCTGTGCCGCCGCTGTGGGCACTCAAAGCGCAGCGAGGCGAGCTACCGCCCGTTTTAACCGAACTGATGCGTCCTAGCTTTGACCGCACCTTGACCGGAGGCCGCACCGGGCCTTATCAAAATTGAAACTCTGAACCCACACTTTTCGACGAGGTTGCCAATGACTCCTGAAGAAGCTGTAGAAAAACGCCAACAGTTGTTGCGCGATGGATTCTGCGTCGTTGATAACATTCTCAGCGACGAATTCTTACGGGAATTGCACGACGAGACCGAGCGCATGATGGAGGACTGGGTGCCGCCGCCCGACTTCAAATACCAAGGCCAGCACGTCACCGCGCGCGGGGAGGACAATCCGACCATCCAGAAGCTGCTCGACTGGCCCCCCACGCGCCGCGCCCTCGAACAGATGGGGCTAGGCGACTTTGCCAGCACGGGTGGCATCATCCTCTTGACCAAAGATCCCGACGAGCCAGCCCTGTACTGGCACCAAGACTGGATGCAGTGGAACGATCCTTTGAGCTGTTCGCCGTGGCCGCAGATCATTTTTGTGTCCTACTACTTGAGCGATACCTCGCCGGAAAACGGCTGCCTCAAAGTCATCCCCGGCACGCACCACAAGCGCATCCCCCTGCACGACGATATGGTGCCGGCCCACGAGCAAGGGGCGCGTTTTATAGAAGAAGACCACCCGACCATGTTCAGCGACCACCCCGACCAAGTCGATGTCTGCGTCAAGGCCGGCGATTTAGTGCTGGCCGATGCCCGCGTGCTGCACTCGGCGTATCGCAACCAGACCGATGAACGGCGGACGTTGGTATTGGCTTGGCACCGGCGACCGGATACCGTTCCCGCCTATTGGACCGATGAAGTGCCGGCCATCATTGCCGAGCGCGACCCGGAAAAGGAATACCCGGGCTCGCGCATCCCGGGCGAGTTGCTGCAGTAGGGACTTTGCGTTGCTGTTTTGACGCTCTATCACTCACCCTTTTGTGGAGACGGGATATAGGTTAATGACCAGCTTTCAATACATTGGGAGTTTGAGGATCGCAACCGTCGTCTGTCTTTTGGCACTACCGAATCAATTGGTAGGTGCAGAAGGAGGCTATAATGTGGTGGAGCGGTCGGAGGTGCTGGCGGCGATGCGGCAGCATTATGGTGGTTATGAACTAACAGCGACGACCAATGGCAAGTGGTTGGCGGATGTGGTGTTTTATCTTGCGCGGCAAGCTAGGGAGCGCGACCCGGACGGCCCGCCGCTGTTTATCGGGCACGAGGAGTGGTTCCGGTCGTTTTTGGCGGTGACCGGGCAGACGGAGCATACGGCACCGCGGTACGCCCTGCTGAACTATCGCTACGAACAGAATATGGAAGTGGACTATCGGCAGGATCGGGTCATCCGCGGGGTGGTGGAAGGGCCGATACCGGAACTGGCCTTGAATGTGCGAGTTAGCTGGGAGGACGGGCCGGACAGACCAGACCGGTATTTATACATAGATACGCTTTCGACGCCGCCTGTTAAGGTGACTAATCGGCAGATGATTACCTATCGCTTGCTGGATTTTGGCGATTGGATTGTTTACGACGAGATTGAGGGGGTTACAGCGCGTCCAGAGTCCGGCGTATTAGCTCTTCTTTTTCAGCTCATTGGCGAGGGACATATTACCCATTCTCGAATAGCCATTGCCGAGGATGGCACTCATGTGTCGCGGACGCGGGCAGAAAAGGCGTTTATGAAAGTGATGACCACGGTGACGATCTATCCCAATGGGATCATAGATAAAGGGGTGCCGGATGGTCGATCCGATCTGCTGGAACTGGAAGAGCGGCTCAAGCAGCCAATGGAAATTGATTATGTGGAGTTCCCGGACGATAGGTAATATGGGTGGGAGGTTGAGGATTGTAACCGTCCTCTGTTTTTTGCTACTGCCCGGTCCGCTGGCAGGTGTAGAGGGAGCGTATAATGTGGTGGATCGGTCGGAGGTGCTGGCGGCGATGCGGCAGCATGGTGATTACGATCCGACCGCGACGACTAATGGCGCGCGGTTTCAGGCGGAGGTGTTGTTGTATCTTGCGCGGCAAGCTAGGGAGCGCGATCCAGATGGACTGCCGCTGTTTATAGGGTATGAGGATTGGTTTCGGGCTTTTTTGGCGGTGACTGGGCGGACGGAGCATACAGCGCCTCAGTTTGCGCTGCTGAGCTATCAACACCAACAGAATATGGAAGTGGACTATCGGCTAGATCGGGTCATTCGGGAGGTGAAGAAGGGGCCGATGCCGGAACTGGCTGTGAATGTACGGATCAGTTGGGAGGATGAGCCGGGTAAGCCAGACCGGTATTCGTACTTGGATACGCTTTCGACGCCGCGTTTTAAGGTGACTAATTGGCAGGTGATGACCTATCGCTTGCTGGATTTTGGGGATCGGGCTGTTTACGATGAGATTGAGGGGGTTACAGGGCGTCCAATGTCCGGCGTATTGGCTCTTCTTTTTCGGGTTATTGGCGAGGGGCGTATTGCACATTCTCGCATGGCCATTTCAGAGGACGGCATTCAGGTGTCGCGGACGACGGCAGAGAAGGCATTTATGGGAGTGACGACTACGGTGACGGTGTATCCTGATGGGATTATGGAGAAGGATGTGCCGGAGGGGCGAGCGGATCTGTTGGAATTGGAGAGGCGGCTCAAGCAGCCAATGGAAATTGATTATGTGGAGTTTTTGGATGATAGATAGTATTCAGGCAAGAAGAAATCATAAAGGTGAGCGAATCCGTCGAACGCTTTTACGACGATCTGGCTGCTGATTACCATCACGTTTACGCAGATTGGGAATCAGGAATCGAACGGCAGGCATCCGTGCTAGATCGGTTGATTCAATGTGAGTCTTCAGCGAGTGTACCGGTTGTCCTAGATTGTTCATGCGGAATCGGCACTCAGGCGATTGGCTTGGCGCAGCGAGGATACGAAGTTTTTGCGTCCGACCTCAGCCCGAAGGCGGTCGCACGGGCGGAATCAGAAGCAGCCAAGCAGGGGCTAAATGTGCGATTCGCGGTTGCCGATGTGCGCGAGTTGGAATGTGTGTTTGACCAGAAGTTTGACGTAGTGATTAGCTGTGACAATTCCCTGCCGCATCTTTTAACTGACGAAGATTTAACGCTTGCTCTGCGAAACATCCGGCACGTACTGACGGATAAGGGATTGTTTGTTGCCAGTATCCGCGATTACGATCGGTTGCTCGCGGAAAAACCATCGTTTATAGCTATGAATCCCGGCGGTACACATGAGGAAGAAGTAATAGTGTTTCAGATCTGGGACTGGTCCAAGGAATCAGATACCTATCTACTGCGGCTTTTTATCATGAGTCGGGCATCGAGTGAATGGCGAGTGAAGGAGATTAGGACTCGCTATAGGGCAATGAGACGCAGCGAGCTTACTGCGGCCTTGGAATCAGCCGGATTTACAGAAGTTGCTTGGCATAAGCCTGAGCAATCTGGCTATTTTCAACCGATTGTGACGGCGCGGGCCTGATATCGAGATCGCAAAGGAGTAGAAACGATGGCTGACAAATCAATTTTGCAGGAACAAGTCGCCTATTACCGGGCACGAGCTGCCGAGTATGACGAGTGGCATTCACGCCAGGGACGATACGACCGGGGCGACGAGCACAACCTCCAGTGGCAGGCAGAATTGGATGCTGTGCGATCGGCAATTGAGCGGGAGCGGCCGTTCGGCAAGTGTCTTGAGCTTGCTTGCGGTACGGGATTGTGGACGATGTGTCTGGTGCAGGGTGCCGCTGACTTGACGGCCATAGATGCTTCTCCCGAGACGATTGAGATCAATCGCACCAAGATCGGTAGTGCTCCGGTGCAGTATGTAGTAGCGGATCTTTTTGAGTGGTGGCCGACCGAAAAGTATGATTTTGTCTTTTTTGGGTTCTGGCTGTCGCACGTTCCGGCACAACAATTCAATCGGTTATGGGAGATGGTTCGCGCCGCCCTAAAGCCGGGGGGTAGAGCTTTCTTTGTTGACGGTCTGGCAACGCAAGAGTCAACCGCACGAGATCACGCTGCAATCGACGATTCTGGCGTAATGGAACGGAAGCTGAATGACGGTCGGACGTTTAATATCGTAAAAGTATTCCACGACCCGGCCCAGTTGGAACGGCAGTTACGCGATCTCGGCTGGAGCGGCTCAGTTGGAACGAGCGGAGAGTTCTTTTACTACGGTTGCATGGTGCCGACATAAGTTGGCTAATTGTCTTCGCAAATTCACAGGACTAAACAATGATTTTAGAAGTTGCAATACTAGACGTTAAGCCCGGTCGTGAGAAGGAGTTTGAGGCTGCTTTTGACGAGGCGCAAAAGATTATATCGAGTATGGACGGCTACATTTCCCATCAGTTACAGAAGTGTATTGAGAAAGGTAACCGTTATATCCTACTGGTGAACTGGCAAACGCTTGAGGATCATACTGTTGGTTTCAGAAAGTCTGAACAGTACCAAGAATGGCGCAGACTGTTGCATCACTTCTACGATCCATTTCCCGAGGTGGAACACTATGTGAGCGTGTATGAGGGAGGTCTATGACTAGCGAAACGATTTCCTATTTTCGACTTTACTATCGCGTACTATATCAGATTGCCTTCGACGTGGACGGGCCGGAAGAGCGTGCGGCGCTTAGGCGGCATGGCTTCGAGCGCCTCGGGATGGGGTTGCCACTTGTGCCATTTGCTATCGACGTAATTGTAGCGGCTGAAGATGGCGCAGCGCTCGTGATTGATGCTGCCCCACGGAGAGGCGGTATGGGTGGTGCTCTCTGCGAAAATGAGCAGGGAGCCGGGTGGACATGTGTAGCGAGTCCAAAGGTCCGAATCGAGATTTTGGGCTCCAGCGGGCAGGGGGAAGGCGGCCTTGTGGCTGCCGTTGATGAATAGAGTGCCGCCGCTGGCTTCGACCTCGTTCAATTCCCATACCACGCAGGTCAAGCTGCTGCGCGCCTTGCCGGGCACGCAGCGGTAGTTGTGCCCGTCGCCGGGTAAGCGCCACAGGCCATTGCCGTTGTGGGGTCCAAAGCCCCCTTCTCCGGTCTGGCGCATGGCTAGGCTGGTCGATTCCATGCGAAAACCGTAGCAGTCTTGGCTCGACAGATCGGGATTGGCGAGGAATTCGTTCATAAAACCGACGATGAAGGGGTGGTCGGTCAGTTCTTCCAAGGGGCCGCCAATAGGGCTGCGCTGCGGCTCCGGCAGCGATTCGGGCTGCTGGTGCAAGCGGTAGCAAAAGGTCCGCATCTCCTCTATTTCGTCTTCGCTGAGCAGACCGGGAATCAATAGCCAACCCTGGGTATCGAACAAGTACCTCTGTTCTGGCGTCGGATCAATTACCGGCTTGCCAGCGGCATTGGTGCGGGGTAGGTCAACCTCGTCTATTTCGACGTAGCCGACGCGGCTCTGTTGAAATAGGAGGGGCTTGGCAGTGCTGGGGTCAGGTGCGGACATGGCTATTCCTTTCAGTTGGCCCGACGAAGATAGGGCAATAAGATTAGCGGCGCACAAATAGGGACGGAATGATACATCAGCTAGCGGCGAGCACTTCGCGCAAATGGGCCACGGCTAGGCGCATGCATTCTTCGTGGCTGCAACTGTTGAACTCGCCCAGTTCGAAGACCAAGCCAATTGTGCCGTTGAAACCTACACCGCGCAGAATTTCTAATACGCGCCTGTAGTCGATAAACTCCTCAACGCCGCTGTCGATCTTGTAGATCTTGGCCCGCACGTACGTGGCAAAAGGCGCAGTCGGCTCCAGATAGTCTTTGTACAAATCGACATTCGGATCGAACTCGCCGCGCGGATGCGAGCCAATGGCCCCCAGCCACTGTCCGGTATCCAATAGGAAACTGAAATTGTCGCGCTCGGTCTCGCGCAGGATGCGCAGCACTTGATCCGCGGTCATGGCGAAACTGCCGTTGTCGTGGTTTTGCAAGGCGACCATGACACCGCGTTGGGCCGCGTAGTCGGCAATCGCTTGGAAATCCTCGATCATCGGACGCCACAGGGCTTCTTGTTCCTCGACGGTGTTCGGCCACTTGTGGCGCGCGAAAACGCGCAGCACCTGTGCTCCTAGCAAAGCTGCGGCATCGACATCGGCGCGGCCCTGATCCATCCGCTTGGCTCGATTCTCGGACGGCCCCACAAAGCTGCCAGCTCCAGCATAGCCAATGTTTAAACCGCTTTTGAGACAGAGACGCTTGACGTGGTTGATATACTGGACGCTGCGGTCCATGCCCGACAAATGGAAATCGACGCCGTCCAACTGCAATTGGCAGGCCTGTTCGATGACCTGTCCAATAGTGGTGGTAGGCGTCTCGCGGGCCATTGTGCTCAATTTGATCACAGCTTATTCCTCCTCGGGCTGCCAGTCCGATTTATCCTGCGGATAGTAGCCAATGGCGCGCCGCCCGTGGTCGAGGTCGTAGCGCGGCCAAGTGCTGTCCGACACTCCGTACACGATTTCGTAGCGCACTCCGGGGTGTACCACGGCCTGCTCAAAGACCCGCACGGCGTCGCCGTGGCTGAGATGGTGCGGGTGCTCGGGCTGATCGCGCTTGATGTTGAAATTGCCTATGCGCACTGCGACGAACTCTAGGTCGTGCCTCTGGGAGTAGGAATAGCCCATATGCTCGCCGAATAGCTTGCTGATCGTATAGTAGCCCAGTGGCTGGGGAGGGATATCAACGCGGCGCATGACGTCCTCGGGCAGGGGGCCGTGTACTCCGGCGCGACTGGCGTACGCCACCCGGCGCACTCCTTGGATGCGAGCTGCTTCGAACATATTGTACGTGCCGATAAAATTGCTGGACAGGGCCTTTTCCCACTCGCTATCGACGCCCGTCAAATGGATGATGGCCTCCATGCCCTCGGCGGCTGCTAACAAAGCATCGTAATCGGCCACATCGCCCATCTGGCTGTCTGCTAGGTCGGGCATTTCCACGCGGTCAAAACCGCGCAATTGGTGGCGCTGTCCCATCCCCTTGACGAGCGTGGAGCCGACCGCTCCGGCGGCACCGGTAATGAGTATTTTCATGGCTTCCTCTAGTTTCGCACTTACTCTGCGTTGGCTTCGATCAGTACCTGAATTTTTACCTCGTCTCCGAGCACGGCGCTGAAGCGTTCCCAGCTATTGACTCCGTAATCGGAGCAGAGGATGGAAAAGTTCGTTTCTAGGCCGATCTGCGCCTTGCCACCCCTCGGATTGATGCCAGTCCCGAGGATTTCGATGGGCAGGGTGACTTCTTTGGTCGTGCCGTGCATGGTCAGCTTGCCCTTGACGTCGAGCGTGTTTTCGCCCGTGCTGGTCACCTCGGTAGATTCGAAGGTGATCGTGGGGTAGGTCTCGGCAGCGAAGAAGTCGTCGTTTTGCAGGTGGCCATCGCGGCGCTCGTTGCCAGTGTCGATGCTCTTGACCTGAATGGTGCCGGAGAAGCTGGAGGAATCGGGCTTGGCAGCGTCGTAGCTGATGGTGCCGCTGAAGTCACCGAAGCGGCCCTTGGTGCGGCCGACGAGGTGGCGAATGCTGAAATCGACTGAAGAGTGCGAAGCATCGACCACGTAGGTTTCCGCCAAAGTTGTCTCGGCGGTCAGGGCGAACGTCAGAGCGGCAATCCATGCGAAGCGGAGTGCATTGGGACGAGTCATGGAAATCTCCTTGGCTATTGATGTGAGAGTGAATCAGGCATTTTTATCTAAAGATGCCTTTTGCTATACTACGAATCTGGCGCTGTAAGATGATAACCTATAGCAGCCGGGGCAAGTTCCCCGGCAGGAGATGGCGATGATTAATTTTCCCCGTTCGTCCTTTACTTGGAAGGCCCATCCTTGGAAGCCGGACCCTTATTACAAGTGGCCCGGTGGTTTCGTCGGCGAGCACGGTCAGGTCTATCACGTGCGTTTTACCTTAGAGGCCCGTTGCATTTTGCGCGACAGTGGCGGGGCCGAGCTGGCTGAACTCTTTTTAGGCGCGCCCTGCCGCAGCGAATACACCATTGCCAGCGAAAACCTGTTCCAGATCCCCAGCGGCGAGTGGCGGATGCCTTTTAGCCGCTCCTCAATTCCGGCGATTGCCCAGCGGCCGAGCACGGAGTCCGAGGAAGTCAGTGCGCGTTCGCTGGCGGATGCGTATCAGGATTACACTATCGATATCCGCTCCTATCCCGCATCCGAGGCATTAGAGGAAGTCGACGCCATTGTGGCCTCGACCTTTGCCGGCGACGCGCAAAACGCCCGCTCGGTGTATCAGGATGAGGCGAGTGGCATTGAGGTCGAACTGGAATATCCGATCAATGTTATGAATCTCAATGCTGCTGATGGTCAGTATCAGGTCTGCACGGGGCCGGTGCTGCTGCCGGATCTAGCGACTTGGGATGGAAGTGATGTACACCGGGTGTTCGTCGCCCATGCGGCCTTCTCGCGCCGCGACCGGGTGGAGTTTATTTTGCGGCGTCCGGTGCAAGCCGCGCCCGAAGAGCGGGAATGGCTCGATAAGCCCCGGGGTCGCGATCGGCTGGAGTTGCTCGATCCCAATAATCCACCTCCTGGCTATCCACCCGAACGTGCCCAGCCGCTGGTGTACAACGAGACTTGGGATCTGGCCGCGCATAACGCAGTGTTGCGGGCCGATTGATTTCGATCACAAAGGAGATTGCTCATGTATCGCGCCGCAGTTATCGGTTTAGGCTGGATGGGCCTGCTCTACGATTTGGCAGCCCGGATCGGAGATCGCTTTGAAATCGACGATATCGACCGGCCCACGCCGCCGTTGGACATCCATCGCAAGTTTCACCACTACGACCACCCCGGCGACGAGGGCAATCCCACCTCGTATGCCGAGGCACTGTGGGATCGGCCCGAGGTGGAGACGGTCATTGCCGCCGACCGCGATCCCAAGCGGCTCAAAGCCTATGGCGAGCGCTATGGGATCGAGACGCTCTACGAGGACGCTGAGGCCATGCTGCGAAAGGAGCGGCCAGATATCGTCGCGGTGTGTACCAATACCAAATACCGCGCGCATTTTACCTGTCTGGCCGTTGAGTGCGGGGCCAAGGGTATTGTCACGGAAAAGCCGATGGTGCATACGCTAGAGGAAGTGGACCGGATGGTGGGGACTTGCGCCGAGGCCGAGGTGCCCCTGTGTTGCGGGGCGATTACCACGACCCATCCTTCGTTTGCGCGGGCCAAGGCGCTGCTTGCAGAAGGGGTGATCGGCGAACTGGTGTCGATCGAGGCTCCGGGCGCTGGGGCGCAGCATCAGAACTGGTCGTATTTCCTCGACGCGCCTCCGGCGTGGGTGGTCGGCACGGGGGATCAGCCGCGGCGAGAGTCGGGCAGCGACGAGTTCGCCGGTCAGGGGATGTTGGTGGCTGCGGACGGGACGGTAGTGCATTTCCGCAAGGGAGCACCGGGGGTGCGGTTGTGTGGAGCGCGTGGGGAGATGACTTTCGACTACGGCAAGGGATGGCGGTTGTGGCAGCAGGTGGAAGGGCCACAGGGGCCGGTAGTGGCGGAGTTGGATTGGCCGCAGCCGCAGTTCAATGTGCCGTATGGGGCGGTGTATTGCGTGGATGATGTGATGCGGTGTTTGGCCGGGGAGATGGAGGAACCGAAAAATTCGGGGCGGCGCGTGGGCGTGGCGTTAGAGGTAGAGGTAGCGTTGAAGGTTTCCGCGGCAAAGGGTGGGGAGCGGGTGGAGTTGCCGTTGCAGGATCGGTCGTTGGGGTTGCATTACGACTGGTTTCGCTAGCAGAGGCGTTTGATCTGAAAGTCCTGAAAGCGGATCCAGTGCTCGGCGTTTTCGGGGCCGTTGTAGCACTGGATGCTGACTTGATCGTCGCCGGGCGGGGGCAACTCGCCCCGATCCGCGGTGTGGAATTGGTCCTCGCCCTCGGGCCGGTACTGGGCCTCCCAAGAGTCGGCAGTGACGACGAGGCGCAGGCGCACGCTCTGGGTGGGCATGGGTTTGCGACCGGGAATAATGTAGAGATCGCCGTCGATTAATTCCTTGACTTGCTTGAAGACAGGCTCGCCGTTTTGGTACCAAGTGATGCCGGCCTGCTCGTACTGCTGGATGGGGTGGGTGTGGTTGTACACCGTCACTTCTATGGCCCAGGTCCCTGCGCTGCGATCCGGGGCTGGACGCAAAAGCGCGTTTTGCACGGTAGGGGCCACGCCCGGTTCGACGCGAATTTCTAGGCCGTCCTGCAAACGCCAGAAGCCGGGATGTTCGCGCAGCCAAATCCACTCGGGATCGAGGGCACCGTCGAAAGCATCGGCAAAGACGAGTTCTTCACGGGTTGTAGTCATGTTTACTCCTTTAGTTCTCACTCGTGTAATCCAGAAAAATTGGGATTTTAACGGCCTTATATTTATGGGGCTTAATGCCCGCTGTCAATAAGGTGTTATATGATCCTTGCCCTGGTTTCATTGGAAGGATACAGTATGGGGCGCAGCTATTGTCGATCCGTTCGACCGCATCAACACGTCCTCACCAAGGAGTAACTCCATGTTAGATATAGGCGACAGGAAGCAGCTTTTTATTGACGAGCGATTTTTTGCCAAGCGCGAGGGGATCGCGTTGCAAATGGGGACGCCGGTGCAGCACTTAGAGCCGGTGTTGCGGCCGGATCGGGCGTGGGAGGAGTGGGGGATTGGGGCGTATAATACGGTGTGGCGGGAGGCGGATGGCCAGTGGCGGATGTGGTACGACGCGACTATGCAAACGGGATTGCCGATGGAGGGAGCGCGGCGGCTGGGCTATGCAGAATCCGCGGATGGATTGCACTGGGAAAAGCCAGTGCTGGGCCTAGTGGAATTTCGCGGCAGCCGGGACAACAATATCGTCGCGCCGTTGGTCGAGCAGCAGAGCATGCAGGGGGCGACTGTGTTGCGCGACGAGCGGGTGGCAGCCGAGGAACGCTACAAATTGTGGACCAAGTTCCAGCCGACCGACGAGGAGCGGGCGCAGGGCATCGAGCCGGGGCTATGGGCGATGTACTCGGCCGATGGGCTGCACTGGCAGTACTATCCAGACCAGCCGAATCCGCCGCGGACGATGTGCGACACGCAGAATATGTTTTTCTGGGACGACCGGCTTGAACTGTACGTGGGCTATACGCGGGTTAGGGAGACTCAGCACTTGTCCGAAGCAGCCGAGGGCAGGGGCTCGTACCGCTGCGTTGGGCGGATGACTTCGCCCGATTTTAGGCATTGGTCCGCCCAGGAGATCGTCTTTGAAGCGGATGAGGAGGATTTGCAGATTCCGGTGCCGTTCCAGCGCGATGATCCCCGGCCCAATATTGACTTTTACACCAGTTGCGCCACCAAGTACGACGCAGCGCAGGACGCCTATTTCATGCTGCCGGCGGCGTACTATCACTGGGGAGAAGACGACTTCCCGGCGACCATGGACGTGCAGTTACTCAGCAGCCGCGATGGGATTAGCTGGCAGCGGCAAGGAGAGCGTCGGGCCTTTTTGCGCCAGGGTTGGGACGACGGATTGTTGAGCGGGATGCTGTTTGCCAATCCGTGGTTTATTCCAGTGGGCGACGAGCTGTGGCTCTATTACAACGGCACGGCGCGGCGGCACGGCGGCAGGGAGGACCAGGGGAAGGCGCGAGCGAGTGGAATTTTTCGCGCCTCGCTGCGGTTAGATGGGTTTGTGGCGGCGGAGGCGGGCTATGGCGGTGGGTCTTTTACGACGCCGCTGTTGCAATTTGCCGGCGAGCGGTTGGTGCTGAACTTCGATGGCGGGGCTGGGGGTTGGCTGTGGGTGGAAGTGCTCAATGAAAGCGGGCAGGCGGTGCAAACGTCCGAGGCGGTGATGGGCAATGGGGTGTGCAAGGAGGTGAGCTGGCAAGAGCCTATTGGGAAGCTGGCGAGCACGCCGGTGCGGCTGCGCTTTGAGATGCGGGACGCGCGGCTCTACGCATTGCAGTTTTTGCGTTGACCGGGGAGACCTGTAAGAGAAAGGGTGTAGAATGAAGCTGGGAATTTTCCACAAGGTTTTTGCGCGGCCGACGCTGGAGGAGAGCTTGGACGGGGTGCAGGCCGCTGGCTTGGAGGCCGTGCAGCTCGATTTGCCGGCTGCGGGCATCGATCCAGCAGAGCTGACAGATGCCGATTGCGATCACATCCGCGCTGCACACGCAACGCGCGGCATTGAGATCGCCGCGCTGTCGGGAACCTTCAACATCATCGATCCCGACCTAGAACAGCGTCGTGCAGGGATGCGCTGGCTCGCCGCTCTAGCCGCCGCAAGCGGCAAGTTGGGGACGGAACTGATCACTTCTTGCACGGGTACGCGCAATCCCGACTGGCTGTGGGGCGGTCATCCCGACAACAGCACGCAAGGCGCATGGGATGAGACGGTTGCGGCCATGGGGGAAGCCGTGGAAATTGCCGAGGCGCAGGGTGCGACTTTGGTCTTTGAGCCGGAGGTCAACAATGTGGTGGATTCGGCGCAGAAGGCGCGGCGCTTGCTCGACGAGGTGCGATCCGAGCACTTGCAGGTGGTCATCGACGGAGCCAATCTGTTCCACGCTGGCCAGTTGCCGAGGATGCGCGAGGTTTTAGACGAGGCATTCGATCTACTCGGGGATTCGATTCGGCTGGCTCACGCCAAGGACTTGGAGCGGGATGGCGATGTCGGGCACCAAGCTGCGGGTACGGGGTTGCTCGACTACGATCACTACTTGGCGTGCTTGCGGCAGATCGGCTTTGACGGGTCGTTGATATTGCACAGCCTTGAAGAGGAGCAGGTGGCGGCGTCAGCGGCTTTTGTGCGCGGGCGCATGAACACTTAGAAAGGGACGAGAGATGTCTGAAGACAAGTTGCGCGCGGCTGTTATTGGCGCTGGTGTGGGTGGGGGGCATGGATACGCGTACGCTCGCGCTCCGGAATACGAATTTGTGGCGGTCTGCGACATAAACCCAGAGGTGTTGGCGCGCTTTTACGAGCGGGCCGAGATCGAAAGAGGATCCGTCGCCGAATACGCGGATTACCGCGAGATGTTGGCGCAGGAGCGCCTCGACGTGGTGAGCGTGGCCACCCCGGATCACCTCCACGCCGATCCGGTCTGCGATGCGGTGGCTGCGGGCGTGCGCGGCATTTTCTGCGAGAAGCCGCTGGCGACCACGGTGGAGGATGCCGATCGCATCATCACCGCGCTCGACCGCCACAACGCGGTGTTGTCGGTGGATCACACGCGCAGTTGGCTGCCGTCTTATCAGGCCGTGCGCACGGCCATCCGCAGTGGCGAGATTGGCAGCTTGACGAGGATTGTGGCCCACTTAGGCGGTCGGCGCGCCATGCTCTTTCGCAATGGGACGCACTTAGTGGATGCGGTGTGCTTTTTTGCGGACGCCGAGCCGGTGTGGGTGATCGCTGCGCACGAGCGCGGGTTTGAAGACTACGGCCCGGTGTACGATGGCCGGGGCGGCAGGGACCCGCAATTCGATCCCGGATCGACGATCATCGTGGAGTTTGCCAATGGGGTGCGCGGGCTGATCAATTGCGCCAAGCGGACGCCGCAAATGTTCGAGTTGGACCTACAGGGCACGGACGGTCGCTTCTGGATGACCGATCAGCACTGCATGGCTTGGAAGACCGACACCTCTGAGGGGACGCCCGAGGTGGTGTCGCCGCCGCCGGGTCGCGGTTATGCCAGTCCGTTTGGCGCGAACTTGATTCCGGCTGTGCAGGAGTTGGCGCAGGCCATACAGGGCGAGGCGCACAGTTCGTCGTCGGCTGTGCGAGGCCGGTACGTGTTGGAGATCATGGTAGCCGCGCTGTGGTCGCAGGTTGCGGGGAGTGCGAAGGTGGAACTGCCGCTGCCGAGGGGGTGACCTTCACTCCGGCAACGCCAGCGCCAAAAGCTGCGGCACCCAATCGTCGCTATTGATTGGGAATACGATGTACTGACGCCCGTTGGCCATATAGCTGATGGGACTGCCGTTGGGCTGGCCGGGGAATTCCATCTCGGCCAGCACCGCGCCTGTATCTAGGTCGAAGGCGCGCAGGTAAGGCCCATTCTCGACAAAGGCGTCGCCGCTGACGTCTCCCCACCATCCGGGCCGTTGCGAGACCACCACCAGCACGGTCTCGGTGGCGAGTACGTAGTTGTAGTGGAACCAGCCCATAGCGGGCAGGTCGAGATCGCGCAGGGCCTTGTGGTTGATTGGTCCTTTGCCCACTGGACTCATCCAGACGTGCTCGCCGGTGTCCAAGTCGATGGCGGTGATCCGGCCGTAGGGGGGCTTGGTCAGCGGCAGGCCATCGACGTATTCGGAGTCGTCCTTGAAAAAGGCGTAGTCCGAAAAGGTGCGCAGGCCCTCCACCTTTTCCAGTCGCACGATGTCGGGACGGGTGCGCGAAGGTACGTAGAGCACGTTCTTTTTTGGCACTAGCGCCGCGCCGCTCCAATCCGAGCCGCCCAAGCCCCCAGGCAATACCAACGTGCCCTTTTCGCTGGGCGGGGTGAACAGCGGGCCGTGCTCGTATTTTTGCAGGATCGCCAGCGCCTTTTCTCGCAGCTCGGGCGTAAAGTCGATCAGGTCGTCTTCTTGTAGCCCTTGGCGGTCGTAGGGCGCGGGCTTGCTGGGGAAGGGTTGGGTCGGCCAGCTTTGCTCGCCTGGGGTTTTCGACTGGGGCACCTCGCGCTCGTCGATCGGCCAGACCGGCTCGCCGGTCGTGCGGTCTAATACGTAGCAGAATGCCTGTTTGCTCACCAAAGCTAGGGCCTTGATCGCTTTGCCTTGTACCTCGATATCGGCCAGTACCGGCGGTGCTGGCGGGTCGTAGTTCCACAGGCCGTGGTGGATGAACTGGTAGTGCCAGACGCGCTCGCCGGTTGCCGCCTTGAGGCAGACCAGCGTCTGGCTGAAGAGATTGGCACCGGGGCGCTCGCCGCCGTAGTGGTTGTGGGTGGTGCTGCTGACGGGTAGGTACACGTAGCCGAGCTCGTCGTCGGCGCTCATCGCGGACCACACATTGGCTTGGCCATAAGTCTGATAGGCGTCGTTTTCCCAGGTGTCATTGCCGTACTCGCCCTCCTGCGGCACTGTCTGGAAGACCCACACCTGTTCGCCGGTGTGGGCGTCGAAGCCGCGCACGTCGCCGGGAGTGGAGTATTTGGCAGGAGGCCGGTCGTGCCAGTCGGTAATGCCTGAACCCACCACCACTACGTCGCGGCAGATGATCGGTGGTGAAGTGATGCAGTAGCGGCTGCGGTCGATGCGGCGGCGCAGCCCCTTGCCTAGATCGACGAAGCCGCCCGCACCGAACCCTGGGTCGGGTTGGCCAGTCTCGATGTCGATTGAGTAGAGGCGGTCGGAAGCCGTACCGTAGAAGATGCGCTTCTTGTCGCCGCTTTCCCAGTAGGCGATGCCGCGCGCAAAGCCCCAGAAATCGCCCCGATCCTTCCACGACTGTGGATCGAAGGTCCATAGCTCCTCGCCGCTGGTCGGGTCGATGGCGCTGAGGACGTTGAAGGGCGACCCGTAGTAGAGCACGCCGTCGATGACCAGTGGAGTGCCCTTGTTCGACCGGGTCCAGATATCCTCGGCCACGGCGATTGAACTATCCGGGACTGTGAAGCGCCAAACTTCCTGCAAGCGGGCGAAGTTATCGCCGTCAATCTGCGATAGGGGCGCGTATTTGCTGCTGTTGGCGTCGGCCGCGTAATAGGGCCATTCTTGGCCTTGGGTTGCTCCGGCGGCAAGGATCAGCAACGCGCCGACGAACAATCGTGTCTGGTGCATGGGTTGGGTCTTTCTCGCTGTAAAGTTCATTCGGCCAAGCCCTGATAGAGGGCGCTAATTTCCGCGGTTGTCAGCACGCGGCCGTAGAGCCGTGCGTCGTCTAAGGTCCCGGTGAAGAAGAAGTCCGTCTCGTCGAGGTTTTTCGCACCAATGTAGATGGGCTGATCGGGCGAGGTTTTGACCGCGCTTTGCTTCTGCTCTTGCAACACGCCATTGACGAAGAGCCGGTGGTAATCTCCGTCGAAGACGGCTGCGAAATGGTACCAGTGCCCTTGGCGCAAAAGGAGCTTGGCGTGGAGGTCGTCGTCGCGCATTCGGTGCCAAGTGACCCGCCGTCCTCGGGTACTGAGCTGGAAGACGCGCACTCCGCCGCCGTTGTCCTGCGCCCAGATGCAATTGTTCCACCAGTAAGGGCGGGTTTCGATCTCGTCGTACTTGGCCCAAATTGAGACGCTGAAGGGGCCATTGAGCAAAAAGCCTTCGATATCGACGACGGCCTTGCCGTCGAAATAACCGGCACCGTCTTTGTCGCCGGCGCGGTCCTCGGCGAACACTACTTTGACGTTTTTGAGCGGGCGCTGATGAGGGCTGGTGTCGCGGATCTCGCCGTCGAATAGGACTTCAAGGAGTAAGTCCTCGCGGCCGGGCGGGTTTGGCGCGGGCAGCCCTGCGCCGGGGTCGGCTGCCTCGTCTCCCCAGCGCACTTCCACGTCGTACCAGTCGGCTCCGCTGTCTTGGTCGGCGAAGACGATGCTGAGGGTGTCGCCGGGTGCTTGAGGCTCCCTTTCCAACTGCGCGACGTCGCGCGCCTCGTGTTTGACTAGGTGGTACTGCGCGTCGGAAGGCCATGCGACCCTATCGGCAAAATACACCTTGCGGGTCTTGTCGCCCTGCCAGATGGGTTGCCAGCGCACTCCATTGACCTCGACGGGCGAAAAGCCGTCGCCGTCCTCGTGCCGTCCGGGCAGGGCACCGTAGCTGTGCTCGACCCACAGACCTTCGCTGTCTGCGAATAGTTCGTCGCCGCCATCGACGAAGATACGGACGCGAAGCTGCTCGCCTCGTGGCTCGACCGAGACCGTCTTGTATTCCTCGGCAGGTACTTGGTGGAGGACGCCGACGATCTTCCAGCCGTCGTCCACTCGGTCGAGCAAATAGGCGTTGTATTGCTTGTCGCCGACGGGGCCGGACACTCCCACCAAGTGCTCCTGCGTGATGGCCATCGCCCGGTCGCCCCACAGGAGGATGTCGAAAAACTCGGCCTTCTTGATGTACTGGTGGATTTCCGGGTCGTAGTCCCAAGCGTCGCCGCCGGTCCACTCGACGACGATCCCGTCGAGAAACTCCTCACGGGACTGCACCTTGCGCAAAAGCCAGGTCTGCGGCTCTTGGCGACTGCGCATGTCGAGCTCGACGACGCTCTCGCCGATCAGGTCTTCGGCCGCGACGAAGTCCTGCTGATTCCACGCCTCGTAGAAGCGCTGGACTACATCTTGTATCTGCTGGAGGTCAGGGCGTTCGTCGCCAAAGGCGAGGGCCGGATGCAACAGGCACAGAGCTAGTAAGACATTTGCTACAGAGTTCATATTTCCCCTCGAAGACTGAACGGTTGTTCACTACAGAACTAAAGCACGAGGGGCGATTGAACAGTGTCAATTGCGTAGGGGGCGGTTTGCAAACCGCCCCCTACTTGCCGATCAGGACGATCCGATTGGTATTAGTGCCTTTTGTGCGGTTGTCCACGCCCCAGCAGTTTGCAGTCTTGGTGAACATTTGATCGTTGACCAACACCATCAGCGGCTTGAGGCCGGCCTCTGTGGCCGCGGGCACGACGAGGGTTTCCAGTAAGATTTTGCCATTGCGGACCTCGCCCACCTCAAAGGCAACAAAGCCACCGCTTGCGAGGACCCGGTGCAACTCTCGGAAGGTGCGAGTCATCGCTGCTTGCCAGTCCGCTGGTTTTTTCAATTGCCATATAGCTACCTCTTTGGCGTCGATGCCGTTAAACCAGCAGCGCAGCCAGTTGTCTGCTTGGTAGTTGACGATGTCCAAAAAGGGCGGCGAGGTAACGGCGAGCTGGATGGATTCACTGACGATAGTGGAGGTATTGTCAGACGAGCCGGTTATGAGCAGGGGGCTATTCGCCGTCAGCGTTTCTAGCTCGCGTGCTTGCAGCTTGCTCAGTAAGGATTTCGTCTTGCGGAGGATGATGGCCTTTACGTCGCGTTCAGGCGGCACTTGAGCGCGTTTTTGATTGATGCGTTTTTGCGACTCGATGGACACCGCCTGATTGGGCGGCAGCGTATATACAGAGAAAAATCCCGGCGAGTGCCCGGTCAGGCGGTTGGTCGCTACCATCTGAATCCACGCATCGACGCGGTCGAGTGGCCCTTCTTGGCGGCGTGTGAGGAGATAGGAGCGCAGGTTGACGATTTGGCGGAGAGTATTAGGGTGATAAAAAACGAGGAGCTCGTCCCAGACCTCGCTCGATTTATCGAGGCACAGCGCTGTCAAGCGCGTTTCTACCTCGGTCCATTCAGGTGGATTTAGGCGAGGGCGAACTAGGCGCTCGCTGAGGGGATTTATGTCGCAGCCGATAGGGCGGCGGCCCAATAGTGCTGCTTCAAGGACCGTGGTGCCGCGCCCCATGAACGGGTCGTACACTGCGTCGCCGGGTTGCGTCAGGCGGCTAATGAAAAACCTCGGCAATTGCGGCTTGAAACAGGCGCGATAGGAGACCTCGTGGAGCGAGTGGGCGGCGCGCTGCTTGGCGGTCCAAAACTCGTTGACATACACCGGAATGGAAATGGCCGGATCGGGAAAGTCGAGGATGTTCGTCTCTTTGCCAAAATCCGCAAAGGCTTGGATTTCGGCGGCGAATTCCTTGGCGTTTAGGGGTCGGGATCGAGGAGGCTCAGGGGAGAATAATTCGAGTTGGGGTGTAGTCACGATATACTCCTGAGTAAGGCGAGAGCCTTGACACGGCTTATCTTCGATGCTGTACCAAGCTGCCCCTGAAACCACCAAGCTCGGACCGTGTCCGCCGGAATTTGCCAGTACGGTACGGAAGGGAAGCATTGGATGTCCGAGACGATATAGCCAGCGATCTCGTCTAATTTTTGTAGAAAACCATCCTTTCCAAAGCGCCTTCCTGATCCGACCATGTAACTGGGACAGAAATAGATGCCTCCTTTGGATACACTGCGGACTTCCCATTTGCGGCCATCGGAATCCAGTACATCATAACCGGCTCCTTCGCTACTGGCTAGCGATCCATTGAGCACCTCGTAGGCTATGCGTCGTTCTAGCAGAAAGGATACTCGGCGTCCATCGGTGAAGTAATCACGCACATCGTCTTGAGGAATTTTCAGTGCTTCCGCTATCTGAAGAATATCCCATTTTAACAAACCATTAGCAGTAGCCACGTTCCCGTTCTCCTTCCGTTCTGTATGCTCCAACTGAGCAAGAAACTGCTCGAAATCATCCTCGCTCAAACGGAATGCCTTTACGTCTGCAACGCCCAAGCGACCCGTAATATCGCGAAGCGCGTAGTCCTCCGTTTCCTCAAATGTGCCATCCATCATTGCATTCTCAGCCCAATCTACCAGTTCTTTGAGAGACAATTGGTGCTGTAGGTATGCCTTTATTTGGTCTGCGAGGACTTCAGCCGTGATGAGTCTCATTACTTACTCCTTTCCAACGGGCTGGTGTCCGGTATCTTCTGGGTACTTCTGATGCACTTCTACCAACTGCCCTTTTTGGTCGTAAATTTCTTGGTAGAATCGCACTGTCTCTTCGCTCTCGTTTACTTCCTTTACATAGCGTGCCTTCCATCCCTGACGACCGGGGACATCGTACCAGTATTGTCGTCCACCATCTTGTAAATCAGTCCAGTTTTTGAATTTGCGCTCATTGCGCTGTTGTTTATTCACTCCCAGTCTCCAGATGGATATCTAAAGTATAAGCACCTGTGCTTCTTTCTTAAAGCACACTGACGAACGCTACGCACCCTGCCCGCGCATCATCGCCAGAAATCGCTGGGCATTCCCGGCAAAGTGATCTTCGATTTCCGCGGGCGTTAGTTGCAGCATCTCGGCCACTTGCCGCTCTTGGCGCAGTTGCTCGTAGATGACGAGTGTGGCCCGCGAGTCGCAGTGCGGCGTGCCGGCCTCGTTCCCAGGATAGAACAGCCAGGCGCGGCCATAGGTGATGTACTTGCCGCGCGCACAGCCGGCGACCACGTTGTCCGACCCGAACATCACCCGCTTGCGGTCTTCGTGTTTCATCAGCAGATAGTGAGCATACAGGTCGTTCACCGCCGAGGTGTCGTACCATATATTGGGCAGGTCGCACAGGAAGTGGATGGCCTCTTCCATCATAAAGGAATTGAACGAGCGGGCGCAGTGGGCTAAAATCCACTGCGCGTTGGGGTATTCGCGGGTGTAGCGCGCTAAGTCGCGCTGGTTGTCTGGGTCGGCGGGGCCGGTGGGTTTGGCCAGATGCATGGTGATGGCCAGCTTCTTGTGGTGGGCGACTTCGATGAAGGATTCCGGGAGGAAGTCGCAGATGCGAGCGCCAGCCGGGTCTGGGGCAAAGGTGCGGTAGGGCTTGAGGCCGAGGAAGCCGTACTCATCGACTTGGGCGGCTACGTATTCAGGCGTCATGTCCGGGGTGACCATCATGTTGATCGCGGATTCGGGGTCGGCGGCGAGTTGGGCCGCCATCCAGGCGTTGTGTCCGGCGGCGTCCATGCCCGGCATGGGGGTGCCCAAGACCAGCATGTGGAAGGCGCGGCCCGGGTAAAGTTTGGCCGCCCAGTCGAGATGGTCCTGAAAGTCGATCTCCTCGCGCAGGCCGGTAGGTGCGCCCGTGAGGGAGCCTCGGTGGTCCTCAGACCACATGTGCGTGTGCATGTCGTAAACCGTGGCGGGGACGAAATCCTCGAGTTCTCGTTCCCAGAGTTGGCGGTCGAAGTCTTCATAGGTGAAAGTGGTCATGGCGTTGTGCTCCTGAGCGGCGCGTTTGACAGAAAATGGCAGGCAACCTAGTGTTGCCCCCAAAGGAGGAAATCTAAGATGAACAAGGAAAAGATAGTACCCGAACTAGTCGTGGAAAAGGACGCGCTCATCGGCGAAGGGGCCGTTTGGGATGCGGACGACGAGTTGTTGTACTGGGTCGATATCCTCGGCCACGAGGTCTATGTGTACGATCCAGTGAGCGGAATCAATCGCACTATCCCGACGTGCCAAGCCGTGGGTACGGTGGTCAAGCGGAAGAGCGGCGGCCTCGTCGTGGTGCTACACAATGGCTTTGCTCACATCGACTTGCGGACGGAGCGCATGGTGCCCCTCGGCGAAGACCCAGAGAGTGAGATCCCCGCCAACCGCTTCAACGACGGCAAGTGCGACCCGGCTGGTCGGCTGTGGGCGGGGACGATGGAGTTTGGGGGTGCCCGGGACCAAGGTGCGCTCTACTGTCTCGATGTAGATCACTCAGTCAGCCGGAAGGTCGCGCCGGTCAGCGTGTCCAACGGCATCGTCTGGAGTGCCGATCAGCAGACTATGTACTTCATCGATTCGGGCTTGAACAATGTGCGCGCGTACGACTACTGCCGCGACAGTGGGGACATTAGCAACGAGCGCGTGGTAGTGGAGTACGGAGGGCCGGGGGTGTTAGACGGCATGGCCATTGACGAGGAAGACGCCTTGTGGATTGCCGTGTTCGGAGGGTGGTGCGTCCTGTGTTACGACCCCCGCTCTGGGGAGTTGCTGCGCCACTTGGAACTGCCCATGTCCAATGTGACGTCCTGCGCCTTTGGCGGCGCGGGCTTGGACCAGCTCTACATCACCTCGGCTTGTCGGGGTTTGGATGCTGAGGCGCGGCAGGCTCAGCCTTTGGCCGGTTCGCTAGTGCGAGTCGATCCGGGCGTGCGCGGCGTGCCCTCGGATGCGTTTGCTGGGTGACTAAAATCCGCAGATGAACGCAGAGGTGGGAGGATTGGGGCGCACTTATAGATCGATGGCGCGCATTTCGTCCGACCAGTCGCGCCACATGTCCTTTTGCGGCGGCTCCTGTTGGGTTTGTTCGATGTCTTTCTTGAGAAAATCGTAGAGCACGGCTTGGCGCAGTTGGCGCGAGGTGTTTGGGCTAGCCATGTGGCCGAGGCGGTGGTGCCAGAATACAATGTCGCCGGCTTGGCCGTGGGTATCGACGGGGGTGCGCTGGTTGAACTCGGTGCGCACTTTTTCGTAGGCGGCTTCGTCTTGGTCGCGGAGGTACTGCGAGGTGAAGGTCGGGTAGAAGGCGCGATGGCTTTCGGGCCAGACCATGAAGCTGCCGCCGTTGGGCGGTACGTCGTCGATGTAGCCGACCACGCCGAGGTGGAAGGGGTGGCCGTCGGTGTGGCAGCCTAGGGCTTGGGGCGGGTGATCGCCGTAGGGCAGGGTGCAGTAGATGCCGCGAATGCGCTCGGGCTGGACGAGTTGGCCCTTGCCGAGCATTTGTTCGGCCATGGCCCACACCTTGGGATCGGTGGCCAAAAGGCGCACCATCCACGCCTCGTCGCCCGGCTCGCGGAAGTTCCAGCGGAAGCCTCGGCGGTGGTTGGCGCCGTCGGGGTTTTCTTCGTCTTGGCGGAATGGGCCAACCCAAGTGTCGGGGTCGTCGCGGTGGCGGTCTGGAGGGGCACCGTCCCACAGCCGAGTGCGGGCGCGTTCCATGAGCGCGGGGTCGAGTACGCCGCGCTTGATGAGGTAGCCGTTGCGCTTGAAGAAGCGCATTTCGTTGGTCGTCAGCATGTTTTCACCTGTTAGAATTGCTTGAGAAGGATAGGCAAAGGGCGCGTGTTGGGAAAGCTGCGTAGGATTTAGCTTTAGGGCTGTGGCGGGCGTATCTTAGACCTGAGATAGGGGCAACTGGCCGGTCGCCCCTACCCCTAACGATCGTCGGAAGAATGAGTATGAGCGACCTATCTTTTGAGCACGTGTTGAGCAGTCAGTACACGGTCTTTGATGGGCTGGCGCGAGCACCGTCTTGAGAGAGCTTACCAGCGGCCAACGGCCAACGAAAGTCGTGGCGGGCGTGTCGCTTGTACGTTGTTTGACCAAATGATATATACATCGTAAAATAGTCATGTCCATTTTACGATATATACCCCGTTTAGTCAGCGCATGAGACGCCTATACGAACACCTGATCCAAACGCATTGCGCCGAAAACCGACAGATGCTCTTCCTCATGGGGCCACGCCAAGTCGGCAAGACGACCAGTGCCCGTCGCGGGGCCGCCGACAGCGGCGCGGCGGTCTATCTCAACTGGGACAACGGCGATGATCGCCAGCGCATCCTCGCCGGACCAGCCGCTATTGCCGAAGCGCTGGGCCTAGATCGGCTGCGCGAAAATTTTCCGGTCTGCACTTTAGACGAGCTGCATAAGTTTGGGCGTTGGAAAGGATTGCTCAAAGGGCTTTTTGATACGTACGGGGACCAAGCCCGATTCATTGTCACCGGCAGTGCGCGTCTCGATGTCTTTAAGGCGGGCGGAGATAGTTTGATGGGACGCTATTTCGGCTACCGCATGCACCCACTGTCCGGGGCCGAGTTGCTGGCCCCCGAGGCCACCGCACTCGTCCGTCCTCCGGCCCCCCTCGGTGCTGGGGCCTTTGCAGACCTGCTCCAATTCGGTGGTTATCCCGAGCCCTTGCTCCGAGCCGATTCCCGTTTCTGGCGTCGCTGGAGCAGCACGCGCGTCCAGCAGTTATTCAAAGAGGACTTGCGGAGCCTGACGCAGGTGCGCGAGCTAGGGCAGGTAGAGACGCTGGCCGAATTGATTCGACAACAGTGCGGCCAACTGACTAGTTATGCCAGCCTCGCCCGCGCCATCAGCGCCTCAGTAGATAGCGTGCGGCGCTGGATTGGGATTCTCGAATCCCTCTACTTTTGTTATGCGATTCGGCCTTGGCACGTCAATGTAGCCCGCTCTCTGCGCAAAGAGCCTAAGTACTATTT
>JAJDUT010000076.1 GCA_022826515.1 Candidatus Latescibacterota bacterium | reverse complement strand
ATCGCCATCCACATCCGTCACCCGATACGTCAACCCATAGGACTCATCATACGTCACATCCGTCGGCGGCGTACCGGAAATCGTCCGAGCCGCCCCATCAAACGAAAGACCCGCAGGCAACGCCCCTTCCAACGTATAGGTTAACGCTACATTCCCACCTTCCGCCTCCGGCAACTCTAAGCTCACCGCATCACCCGCCGGGTACAGATGATCTTCCTCCTCCCGGACGAAGCTGGGCATAGCAGCTATCACAATCGTGAAGGTCAACTCAGCCGAATCGCCATCGGAATCCTCCGCCCGATACATGAACTCATATGACGCGTCATACAACACATCAGCCGGAGGCGTACCCGAAATCATCCGAGTCGCCGGATCAAACGACAGACCGTCAGGCAATTCCCCAATCAAACTATACGTCAGAGCGTCGGTGGACCGACCTACTGGCAACTCCCAAGGCTGTTTTATCTCTTCGCCTGCAGTAAAGGTTGTTTGACGCGCAGCGACCGCCGCGAAGGTCAGCTCTACATAGATCGTAAAGGTCAATTCCTCGGCATCGCTGTCCTCCATATTGGTATCGGAATCTTCCACCCGGTAGGTCATTTCGTACGTCCCGGCTATGGTCGGCGTACCCGAAAGCGTCCGAGCCTCGGCATCAAACAACAGACCCTCCGGCAACTCCCCGACCAAGCTAGATGACATAGATGACAAGCTATATCTCGGAGGTTCCTCATACTCTCCCACCGAAGCCGGAGGCAATACCAGAACTCCTATATCATCGCCTGTCCGGTACGACTGATCAGCAACCGTCGCACCGTCAAAGCTCGGCCTCGTATCGACTTCTATCTCGAATGTCAACGTGGCTGTATCGCCGTCGGCATCCGTCACTTCGTACGTCATCAAGGAAATAGCCACTTCCGAAGGCGTACCCGAAAGCGTCCGAGTCGCGGCATCAAATGCCAATCCCGGCGGCAAGGGACTCAAGCTATAAGTCAAGCCCCCGTTACCTCCCGAAGCTGCAGGCAACTCCAGAGCCTCTATCGCCACCTCGTCCGAGAACATCTGATCAGGAACCGTCACCCCCTCAAAGCTCGGCGCTACATCCTCCTCTTCTACTGAAATATTGAACGTCAATGTGGCCGTAGCACCATCGGCATCCGTCACTTCGTAGACCATCGAGTAAAAAATCTTTTTCGGGAAGGTGACATCATCCGAAGGCGTGCCCGAAAGCGTCCGAGTCGCGGCATCAAATGCCAATCCCGGCGGCAAGGGACTCAGAGCATACGCCAAATCGCCACTGCCACCTGTAGCCTCAGGTAGCACCAGATCCCCTATCTCCACTCCGGCCTCGTACATTTGATTGGCAACCGTCGCACCGCCAAAGCTCGGCGCATCCTGCGCTTCAGCCTCCGGAGCCAGTATCAAAGTGACCGCCAGAAAAAGCATACTCAGGCAGGACAGCGATCTATTCCAAATGAGTTTGTTACTAACTACACAACCGCTCATAATTGACCCTCCAATGAGAGATTTAAGTTTTAAGTTTAAGTTGTAGCGCGACTTTGTGCACTAGACCGCCGCCTCGCCGCTCTAAGGCCGCAACCACCTTCCACCACCGCACTCATGGTTCCTCTCCCTTAGCGGCCCTTACAACAATAGCTTAATTGAAGAGCGTGTAGAGAAGCCTGAGATCATTTCACGTACTCAATACAAAATACGCATCTAATATCCAGGATGCAAGAGGTAGTTTCTAAACTATATGGTCTATCAGCACCTAGCACGCAGAAAGGTCAATATCGTGCAAAAAGAGGAAGATCGTGGCGCAACTCGGCCTCCAACTTAGAGTGGCAAGAGGGGCAAACCGAAATCAGATGTTCCAGTTTATTAGCCTCTATGTTGGAAGAGAAACTGCGATAGGGAATCTTGTGATGTACGTCAAGCTGGCGCCCAAGTTCCTCTTCGCTAACCCCGCATACTTGGCAAATGAAGCCATCGCGCGTCCGCGCCTTTAATGCTTGGAGTTCCCAATTGGCCCCCCGCCGTTTGGAAGTTTCCCCCAAGCAAACCTCTAACGAAGGCATAGCTTCTGTCCAAGCGCGGCGGCAAAACGCGTCGCAAAAGTGTAACTGCGCTTGACCTGCATACCAAGTCGGCACCTCAATCTCTAGCCGACAGTGCGCACAGTGCGTAGCGATCTGCGCACTGTCGCTAGGGGGGCATCGTTCGCCAAAATCAAATCCCATCTGATCACTAGAAGAAGCCATGATAAGACCACAGGGCATAATTTTATGCGGGGCTCCAGTTCATTCTAGCCTTCGCTAGCCTCTTTTTGAAGACCCGCCTTGCCCCTTCTCCCCACTTCTTATATATTTAATAATTTTATTGAAGGAGCACAAAATTGCCTAAACTCAAGTCTGCCAAGAAGCACCAAATCACTAGTGCCAAAGCCTACGTACGCAACCGCGCAATCCGCTCGCGGATGCGTACGGCCCTCAAGAAAGTCCGTCAAGCTCCGGACAAAGCCTCGGCCGAGATCGCGCTACAGGCGGCGATCTCGATCATCGACAGGACCACCAACAAGGGCATTATCCACAAAAATGCCGCCGCCCGCTACAAGTCGCGGTTGAGCCATCTCGTGCAGACAATGGCTTGATGCTCCCTCATTCAAAGGCACGAGTACTCAAGTAGCGCAATCCGCTGTCGCAGAGGATTGTCACGACCCGAGCATTTCCGCCCATTTCGCGAGCAACTTGGATGGCGATATAGGCGTTGGCCCCTGCTGAAATCCCCACCAAAAGTCCTTCCTCTCGCGCCAAGCGGCGGGCCATCTCATACGCGTCGTCGTCGGTAATTACCCGCACCTCGTCGATAACTTCGCGGTTGAGAATTGGTGGCAAAAAACCCGCGCCAATACCCTCTATATAACTGAATCCAGCCCTCCCGCCTGAAAGTACGGGCGACCCGGCAGGCTCGACGGCGATGACCCTCACTGTGGCCAGAGCTTCCTTGAGTACTTCGCCGACGCCAGTCAACGATCCCCCAGTACCCACCCCTGCCACAAAGGCATCGATTCGGCCATCTAGCTGTTCTATAATCTCACGGCCGGTCGTGTGGCGGTGTATCTCGGGGTTCGCTGCATTCATAAACTGCTGTGGCAAAAAGTAATCTGGATGCTCGCGCTTGAGTTCAAGCGCTTTGTCGATAGCGCCACGCATGCCCTCGGCCGCTGGCGTCAACACAACTTCGGCACCGTACGCCTGCATCTGTAAGCGGCGCTCGCGGCTAGCCGTGTCGAACATGGTGACGATGAGCTTGTAGCCCTTGTAGGCAGCCACCATGGCCAAGCCAATGCCGGTATTGCCGCTAGTGGGCTCAATGATCGTGCCGCCCTTGGCCAGCAGTCCCTGCTCCTCGGCAGCTTCGATCATCGCCAGAGCGATGCGGTCCTTGACACTACCGCCCGGATTGGTCGCCTCCAACTTGCCCCACACCTCGGCCGCCCCCTCCCCGACGACTCGGCTGAGACGGACCATAGGCGTAGCCCCGATTAACTCCAGCACATTGTGGGCGCGTTTCATCCTGTACCAAACCTAACGCCAACCGCCTGTGGTAGTCCTCAACTGCCGCCAGCAATGGCCGGGACGATAGAGACGCTGTCACCGTCGTTAAGGGGCGTATCCTTGCCGTCGAGGAAGCGAATATCTTCGTCGTTGACGAAGATATTGACGTAACGGCGTACCTCTCCGTCCTCGTCGAGCAGTTTACCGGCCAAGCCCTCGTAGGAACCGTCGAGACCATCTACCAACTCGCTAATAGTCCCTGCCTCCAACTCGACCTCGGCCTGATTGTGGGTCAATTTCCGCAACGGCGTGGGAATGTGAACAGTAACCGGCATTTCATCCTCCATGTGGTAATTTGAGCGGCTCCACCGCCCGCATTCTATTAGTGTCTAAACTATTTCAACACCCGTTTCGGCGTAGTGGTTGCCGTCCCAAGCAAAACATTTGTAGCCTTGCACTTTCCGCGGGCTACCCGTCTCATCGCCATAGACTGAAAGCACCAGATACATCGCATCCGGGTCGTCTGGGTCGTCTCCTGCCTCTCGGCTGTTGAATATCCAAGTGCGCCTTTCGTCTTCGTCCGAGAAATAGGCCGCGCAATCAATGTGGGAATGGTAGCAACCCGAGACCCGGCCCCCAGCCTTTTCAGCCGCTTCCGCGATGTGCAATTGCTCACCGGCGTCAATCAGATAAGCCGTGCTCGCATCGCGGGAATAGCGGTTGGGATTTTCTTCGTGCCGCTGCTGTTGTACATTGGTACAAGCATGGGCAGCGGACACCCCGCTCGGCACCCCCTCAACCAACAGACCGCAACACTCGTGTGGGTACTCGGCCAAGGCTTGGGCGCAAATCCGATCAAAGTCCCTGCGGGCAATGCGCAGCATTCAGCTATCCCTTCACTTAGTAATGCCCTCAAGGGCCAGCCGCCACATGGGCGTACTCATGTACTTGTCGCCGCCATCGCAAAATATCGTCACCACTACCCCCGTGTCTAGCTGACGAGCAACTTCCAGCGCGGCCCAATAAGCTCCACCCGAAGACTGGCCGACGAGAATCCCCTGCTCGACCGGCAGACGCAGTGCAGTATCATAAGCATCATCGGTATCTATCGGTATTTTGTAGTCGAGGAGCGCCTCGTCGTAGATACCAGGGACAATTGAACTTTCCATGTGCTTAAGGCCCTCAATGCCGTGAAACGGCTCGGCCGGCTCAGCGGCAATGATCTGGATCGCCGGATTGAACTTCCTAAGACCTCGGCCAGTGCCCATCAGGGTACCGCTAGTGCCGATAGTGGCGACAAAATGAGTGACACGGCCTTGGGTCTGCTCCCAGATTTCGGGTGCCGTAGTGTCGCGATGGGCGTACCAATTCGCGGGATTGTTGTATTGGTCGGGCTTGAAGTACCGGTCGGGGTCGGCTTCGTATATCCGCCGCCCTTCCCGTATAGCTCCGTCGGAAAGCTCCCCTGGATCGGTGTACACCACTTCAGCACCATAGGCGGCGAGAATGGCTTTGCGCTCGCGGCTGACATTAGCCGGCATGGCCAATGTTACCTGATAGCCTTTAGCAGCACCGATCATAGCGTAGGCAATGCCTGTATTTCCAGAAGTGGAATCCAAAATGACCTTGCCCGGCCCCAGCGACCCGTCCTGCTCGCCCTCCTCGATCATCCGTCGCGCTGGCCGGTCCTTGACCGACCCCCCAGGATTGAAAAACTCCAGCTTGGCATACACTTCCACCTTTGGTGGAATCGCCGGATCCCTCAGCCGCAAAAGCGGCGTATCACCAATCTGCTCGACGACCGATAGGCCAATCACAAAAATCTCCCCTTACGATTAAAAGAACCAAAATCCACCATGTCAACCAACCCGATCCTTTCTTGACACTCTCCAAACTGCATTCTATTTTATTTTATTTTGTTTCCCACTTAAAATCCAATTTTATCATTCAGGTGTAACTTATGGAAGAACCGAGCGCAGACTTAGGAGACTGGGAGCGTACGCATGACTGCGGCACGCTCACAGATAAAGACATCGGTCAGCGCGTCCTGCTAATGGGTTGGGTCTGGCGCCGCCGTGACCACGGCGGCGTTATTTTTATCGACCTCCGCGACCGCTACGGCATTACCCAAATCGTCTTCAACCCACAGCGCGATCCCACCGCCTACCAGCAGGCCGACCACTTGCGCAACGAGTACGTCATCGCCGTACAAGGCGAAGTCGAGGCCCGCCCTGAAGGTATGGTCAACCCGCAGTTGCCCACCGGGGCTATTGAAGTAAACTGCGATCGGTTACGCCTCCTCAACCGCTGTCGGACCCCGCCTTTTCTCATTGAAGACCAAACCGACGCTGGAGAGGAAATTCGGCTCAAGTATCGCTATCTGGACCTGCGTCGGCCTCGTGTCCAAGGCAATTTGCTACTCAGGCACCGGGGCTATCAGATCGTGCGCCACCTACTCGACCAGCGAGGCTTCATTGAAGTTGAAACTCCGTTTCTGACCAAGAGCACCCCCGAAGGAGCCCGAGATTATCTCGTCCCCAGTCGAGTACATCCTGAGCATTTTTTCGCTCTGCCCCAATCACCTCAAACCTACAAACAGCTCTTGATGATCGCCGGCTATGACCGCTACTTCCAGATCGTCAAGTGCTTCCGCGACGAGGATTTGCGCGCTGATCGCCAGCCCGAATTTACCCAAATCGACATCGAAATGGCCTTCGTGCGCGAGGATCACGTCATGGCCATAGCCGAGGATCTGACCCGCGCCCTTTTTGCTCAGTTGCGCCAAATCAATTTACCTAACCCTTTTCCGCGAATCACTTATCGCGAAGCCATGGAGCGCTTCGGCTCCGATAAACCCGACCTGCGTTTCGGCCTAGAGATCAAAGATGTAGCGGCGGCAGCGCGCGCTTCCCAATTCCAAGTCTTTCATTCCGTTCTTGGCAGTGGTGGTCAAGTCAAAGGCATAAATGTCAAGGGCTGTAGTGGCTTCTCACGTGGACAAATCGACGATTTAATCGCCTTTGCCCAAGAGCTGGGAGCCAAGGGTCTTAGCTGGATCAAACACACCGACGCTGGCCTTGAATCCTCCATCGTCAAATTCTTCCCCCAAGCCGCTCAAACCCAGTTGATCGAGGCTCTCAAATCCGTCCCTGGCGACCTGATGCTTTTTGTCGCCGACCAGCCCAAGCAAGTCGCCCGGATACTCGGAGCACTGCGCTTGGAGCTGGCTCAGCGCCTCTCATTGGTTCCCGAGGATTCTTGGCAGCCCCTTTGGGTCAGCCAATTCCCACTGCTAGAACGCGATGAGGAAGCCGACCGCTTTACAGCCGTGCACCATCCCTTCACAGCTCCCCTAGAAGAGGACTTCGCCCTATTGGATAGTGCCCCTGCCGACGCTAGGGCACGAGCCTATGACTTGGTCCTCAACGGCAATGAAATTGCTGGAGGCAGCATGCGGATTTTCCAGCGCTCAGTACAAGCCCGTCTCTTTCAACTCTTAGAAATCGGCACCGAAGAAGCCGCGGCCAAATTCGGTTTCCTGCTTGAAGCACTCGACTACGGGGCCCCGCCACACGGTGGTATCGCCTTTGGCTTCGACCGGCTAATCGCCTTGCTCGCCAACGAAGATTCAATCCGCGAAGTCATCGCCTTCCCCAAGACCAATAAGGCCGTGGGTTTGATGGAAAACGCCCCTTCTTCCGTCGATTTGGGCCAGTTGCGCGAATTGGGTATTCGGTCTGCCTGAAAACTTCAGCAAGTGGGGCAAATTTTCACTTGTTCTGCTTGACATCCACTCTAGGTCGCCTATATTTGTGCCCATATCCCGTATATTAATGTAAGATCGCTGTTTGATCCTTAAGCTTAGGTGGAGGAACTACTTAATGAGCTGTCTTTCCACTATATCCAATTTGAGATACTCAGGCGTCGCCTTGGCGGTAGTGATTCTGTCGTTGGTAGCTAGCTGTTCGCGTGTTCCGTCGCAGGAGGATATGGAATACCTAGAACAACAGCGCCAAGCCACTCTGGCCGCCGAAGTAAAAGTAACCGAGCTACAGGCCGCAAAAGCACAGCTTGAGCGCGAACTCGCCGAGCGGCAAGCCACCAAGAAAGCACTAGAAGAAAAACTAGCCGCTACTAAGAGCAACCTCGCCAACCAAGGCAAATAAGAAAGGGTCCGACTATGAAGAAGTTGTCCGTTGGTGGGTTGGCTTTAGCATTGCTAGTGCTAGCGAGCGGAAACATCTCTGCTCAAGAGCAGCAGATGACCTGTGAGGAGTACATGGCTCTGGGGAACGAACTTGTCAACCGCGAAAACGCAGCCAACACCCAGATTGAAGAACTAAACGCCCAGCTTGAAGCGCTTAATATGCAGATTGCCCAGCTTGACCGGGCCAACGCCGACCTCAATGACCAGATCCTCGCAGCAATCGGCCACTCCGAATCCGAAGTCATGGCCTTTGGGCGCGAACTCGACGCTATTATCGCCCAACTCGAAGGGCTGATGGCACTAGCTCCAGAAGTGCTCATTATGCGTCGCGGTGAAGTCACCGCTATCGATTCCCGAGTCGCCGAGCTCAAGCAGAGCAACATAGCCGCCTTGCCCGAAATGATGGACAAGCTAGCTACGATTGACCAGATGCTCGCCGAGCTCAAAGCGCGCGTAGCCCAACCCGTGGTCATTGACTACAAGGTCGAGCGGGGGGACAACTTGTGGAATATCTCCAAAAAAGAACAAATCTACGACGACCCGTATATGTGGCCCCGCATCTACCGAAAGAATAAGGACCAAATCAAAGACCCGGATTTAATCTATCCCAAACAAGTCTTGGCCGTACCGTTCGGGGTAGCTGAAAATCAGTATTTGGTCACCCGAGGAGATTTCCTCTTCAAAATTGCCGCCGAGCTTTACAACAATGCTGGCAAATGGCATAAAATCTACGAGGCCAACAAGCAGCAAATCGTCGCGCCAGATATGATTTTTCCTGCTCAAGTCCTCGAAATTCCCAAGTAATTACAACTACTTGATTTAAATACTTTTCAAGACTTAAAGGGGTTTGATCCTTCCGGGTTTAAGGAAAGGATTTCAAACCCCTTTTTGTATTTTTGTCCAGCTACCAGAACTATGAAGGACATTTCTATCGCCGGCATTGATCGCCGCTCTCTCTTCGGGCGCAACGATCAACACTTGGCTCATCTCGAAGAGAGATACGGCATTCGCTTAGTCGCCCGCGGCGACAAGCTGACGATTAAGGGATCCGATGCCTCGGTGCGCGAGGCCGATAGCTTCCTCAGTCCCCTTATAAAACGCCTGCGCCACGGTCCGCCTATCGAAGCAGCCGAGCTAGAGAGCTTGATTCACTGCAACTCGATTCTGCCTAAGAGCGACCACAGCACTCTCTCAAACTCCGCAGCTCACACCTATAAGACAGCCATCTATCCCCGCACCGAAGGCCAAGCGAAATATCTCGCAGCTATCGACAACAACGACGTGGTCTTCGGCATCGGCCCAGCTGGCACCGGCAAAACGTATCTTGCAGTGGCCATGGCCGTTGCTGCGCTGCGGCAGAAGCAAATATCTCGCATCCTGCTCGCTCGGCCCGCTGTCGAAGCCGGAGAGAAGCTCGGTTTTTTGCCTGGCTCTTTTGAAGATAAGGTTGACCCCTACTTGCGCCCACTCTACGACGCACTACAGGATCTCATGGAACCCGAGCGCCTGCGGCGGATGCAGGATATGAAAATTGTCGAAGTCGTTCCGCTGGCCTACATGCGCGGCCGCACTCTCAACGATTCGTTTATTATTCTCGACGAAGCCCAAAATACTACGCCCCAGCAGATGAAGATGTTTCTCACTCGATTGGGTAGTCACTCAAAGGCCGTAGTTACTGGCGATATTACCCAGACAGACCTCAGTGATGACCAACCCTCGGGCTTAGTCGTCGCACCCAAAATTCTGACCGGGATCGCTGGCTTGGCCTTTGTTCGACTCAACGAACGGGATGTGGTGCGCAACCCGCTCGTGCAGAAGATCATCAAAGCCTACGACAGCTATGAGGATGCCCACACCTCGGCCGATCCATGAACGCGCTTAAACTCAAGTGGTTTGGTTCTAAACGCCGCAGCAATCAGCCCCAACCTTGGCACCCGCATAGCTCGCGGGTGTTCCACATTGTCTTGGCAGGCCTAGTCATCGGCCTGCTCACCTATCTATCGCCTTACCAACGTCCCTACAACGTTGCCCAGCTACGCGTAGGCAGCGTCGCTCAAGAGCGCATCGAGGCTCCTTTTCTCTTTAATGTGCCCAAAAGCGATGCCGAATTGGAGCGCGAACGACAAGCAGCTAGCGCCGAGATTCCCACTATTTTGCACCGCAATCCCCTAATTCAGGAGCAGCAGCTAGCTCAGTTAGATTCGGTCTTTGCAGTAATGATCCCAAGAATCCGGGTCCAGATGGCCGACTCCTTCAAACAACGCGAACTCCAACGCGAACTCCCTCAAGTCGTAGGTTCGCTCTCGCTCGATGCGCTTTCGACCCTCATCGACGTCCTCTCCACAGCCAGCGAGCCTTATGTACACGATTTCCAAGCCATCTGTCGGCAGATTCTGGCCAATTACTACACTGCGGGCATCATCGCCTCCAAACAACCGATCCTCCTAAGCCCCTCGACCCAAGTCCGCCTCGAAGATCGGGAACAGCACATAGAAACCCTCTATAGCGAAGAAAAACTCAAACAAGGCGAATTAATCTCTCACATCCAAACGTACCGCACGATTGCCGACCGCAACGCTGTCCAAGCCGTACACGAGTTGTTAAGCCTCTTTGTGGTTCCCAATCTAACCATTGACGAGCCGGAGACTGCCCGCCTCAGGGACGCGGCGCGGCGCGGCGTGGCCAGCATCAAGCGGATCTATGCCCAAAACGACCTCATCATCGACAAAAATGCCACCGTCACCGAGGAGCACGTCGATGCACTCGACGCACTGGCCGCCCGCATCGCCCAAGATCAATCCCAACATCCGATTAAGCGCCTGATTCAACTGGCTGCGGCCGCGACGATTTCCGGACTCCTGATCTTCGTCTTCGGCTACTTCCTCGCCACGCACGAACGCGCTGTTTTTGACCATCCCGGCCAACTCGTCCTCTTAGCCATCCTGACCGTTGCCACAGCCGTCGCGGCCTCCTATATCAAAACGCACGACCTCTCCCCCTACTGGGTGCCGATCCCTCTCGCCGCCATGCTAGCGACGATCCTGCTAACACCACAAATTGGCTTAGTACTTTCGTTTGTGCTCGCGCTTTTTGTCAGCAACCTCTTCGCCGATTTCTACGTAGTCATAATCTGCGCCCTAACGGCGGCCATCGCCGTCTATGCGGTGCGGCACGTGCGGCACCGCAATCAGTTCTATCGGCCCATGATCTTCCTGCCGATCTCTTACGCATTGCTCATCGCGGCGGCGGATCTATTGCGCTTCTTTCCGGTCGAACAGATATACGATCATATTCTGCCCGGGATCGTCATTGGAGCGGCCGCCCCCATCCTCACCATCGGCCTGCTGCCAATCTTTGAAAGTCTCTTCCACATCACCACGGATATCACCCTGCTGGAACTGTCGGATCCCAATCGGACCTTGCTCCGACAATTGGCTGTCCGGGCACCAGGAACCTATACTCACAGCCTGATTATGGCCAACCTCTCTGAGAGCGCCGCCGAGGCCATTGCCGCTAATCCGCTCTTGGCCCGCGTCGGCTGCTATTACCACGACATCGGCAAGGTGAACAAGCCAGAGTACTTCAGCGAAAATCAGGGACTGCAAGGTGGACGCAACCCCCACGATCGTCTGATGCCCTACCTGAGCATGCTCATCATCGCCTCGCACGTCCGCGAGGGGCTCGAGTTGGCCGAAGAACACGGCCTCCCCCAATCTATCTGCGATCTGATCGCCCAACACCACGGTACCACCGTCATTGAGTACTTTTACGAGCGCGCCGTAGAATTGGGCGACCGCAGCGTGCGCGAGGAAGATTTCAGGTACAATGGCCCCAAGCCCCAGACCAAAGAGGCCGGCATCCTGATGTTGGCCGACTCGGTCGAAGCGGCGGCCCGCACCCTCGCCGAGCGCACGCCCAGCCGGATGCGCCAGTTAGTGCATAAAATTATCCAGCAGAAATTCACTGCGGGCGAACTCGACGAGTGCGCGCTGACCCTGCGGGATTTGCTCAAAATAGAGGATAGCTTCATCCGCGTGCTGATGGGCGTCCTTCACAGCCGGATGGCATACCCTTGGCAGAAGGCCAATCGCAAATGGCAGACCGTCTAGCGAGTTCCCTCCACATAGTCCAAGACGCGGGCCTAACCCCTTTGCCTGCAGACGCGCTTGCAGCCCTACATCACATCGCTGTGCAAGTCGCTTACGCCCACACACTGCCAGACGCAGTCCAGCTCGTCCTCATCAACGACGACGACATGAGCGATCTCAACACCACCTATCGCAGCAAGGAGGGCACCACGGACGTCCTGTCTTTCGACTTAGGAACTATACCGGGTCAGAACAGCAGCGGCGAAGTGTACATTTCACTACCCCAAGCGCAACGGCAAGCTACCGCGCTCAGCGTCCCCCTCTTAGTGGAGCTAGCCCGCCTGTTGGTACACGGCCTACTGCACCTAGCCGGCTGGGTACACGACACATCCGAGCAACTAGACGCTATGGAGCGCGAAACAGACCACTTTCTCACCACAGTCTCCCTCTCTCCCTAAGCGACCTTGGCCGGTCGCTTTACCGAAAGGAGCCTTTTTGGAACCCCCACAAGTTGACTTATCCTTGGTCGCATACGCCACACTGGTCGGCACGATTAGTCTCGTCTGGCTCTTCGTGGTAGCCAGCTATGAGACAACCTTCGCCATTATCTCCAAATCCGTGCTGGAGAAAATGGCCGAAAGCGGCGTATCCCATACGCAGGCCATGCTCCGCATCTACGAGCCGCGCCTGCGCCTGCGCCTGATGGCCCGCCTCGGTGAAGCCATCGGCATCATCGTCCTCGCTCTTTCCCTATTTTTTCTCGCGCAGGCTTTTGCCCTTGCGAGCTATATCTCCGCGGCCGTAGCCCTATTGGGTGCGCTAGGGCTTTTTATGGTCGTAGCGACACCTCGACGCATTCGCTTTGACGAAGAAGGCGACGAAGTACGCGTCCCCATCGTCGCCTTAGCCTATGTGCCGGTACACGCTCTGCTCCTTCCCTTGACCAATCTCCTCGAACGTCTCAGCAGCTCCGATTACAGCGATGAGGACTTCCGCGCGGAAAAGGAAGAAGAGCTGCGCAGCATCGTCGAGTCAGAAGGCGAGTCTGGCGTCCTAGAAGAAGGCGAGCGAGAGATGATTGAGGGCGTTTTTGGTTTCCACGATCGCGTCGTCCGCGAAGTCATGATTCCCCGCGTCGATATGGTTGCCATCGACCAAGCGGCCTCCTTGAAAGACTTGATCGATCTCATCCGGGACAAGGGGCACTCGCGTCTGCCCATTTACCGAGAAAGCCTCGACCATATCCAAGGGATCGTGTACGCCAAAGATCTGCTGCAGATATTGGTATCCCGTCCCGAAATCGATCTATCGACGCCGATAAATCAACTACTGACCAGCCAGCAAGAGGACGGCCTGCGTTTTACCCATGAGCCTTATTACATCCCTGAGACCAAGAAAATCGACATCCTGCTCAACGACTTGAGAGCCAACAAAATTCGCCTCGCCATCGTCCTCGACGAATACGGCGGCACGGCGGGCTTGGTCACCACCGAAGACCTCGTCGAGGAAATCGTTGGGGAAATCCAAGACGAGTACGACGAGGAAGAAGCATTGCACCAGTGGGAGGTCCCCGGCGAGATACTCATCGCTAATGCCCGCATCGACATAGACGATCTCAACAAGTTGCTTTCTACCGATCTGCCGAGGACGGGTTTTGAAACCTTGGGGGGATTTATCTATGACCACTTGGGGAGCATTCCCGTGGAGGGCTTAGCCTTCAAGGTAAACGACCTAGAGCTCGACATTCTCAAAGTGGAGGGCCAGCGCATCGCCCAAGTCAAACTCCGGCGCTTGACACCCGTCGGCCATTGAGAGGGTTGCGCCCGCCTGCCCCATCCTTTAGATTAATTGCCACATAGCTTGTTGCGGGGTGGAGCAGTCTGGTAGCTCGTTGGGCTCATAACCCAAAGGTCCTAGGTTCAAATCCTAGCCCCGCTACCACCTTTTCAGGGAGTCGCTTGCGGCTCCCTGATTTTTTCTATGCCTATCTACAATAAGGTTCCCGACAATCCCACCACTGCTCCGGCCGAGCGCATCCGCCTCGACGAGCGCTTCGTATCCTTGCTCGTCGCCGAAGACGCCCAAGATCGCCTCGAAGCCCAAGAGTTGCGCCAGCTCGTCCACCGTGCCCTCCAAGCCCTCTCCGACGACGAGATGCGCGTTATTCAACTCCGCTATCAGTACAAGAAATCGCCCGGCCAAGTCGCAGCGCACCTAGGCATTTCTCGCGACGCAATGGCTGCACTAGAGCAGAGCGGGTTAGAAAAATTGCGCCAAGGGCTCGAGGATTGGCACCGAGGCGTCTGAATTGCCGCAGCGGCTCTTTCCTCTGCTCGCCCCGGCCCTACTCTCGGGCCTGCTCTTCGTAGTTAGCATCCCCAAATTCGATCAGTATTACTTCGCTTGGATTTGTCTGCTACCGCTTTTTTGGGCTCGAAACTGGCTGCCCGCCCAAAGCCACTTCGCCCTCGGACTAGTCGCCGGCCTCGCCTGGGCCACCGGACGCACCTACTGGATCACCGAGACCCTGCAATTGTACGGTGCTCTGTCCTTGGCAACCGCTGCGGCAACGAATGCACTGCTCATTTTATACATGGCCTTGTATCTGGCCTGTTTTGTCGCGGTGTGCCGCCGTCTAAACTTTTCTTCTCCGCTCTTTACCTGGTCGGCGGCTAGCATCTGGGTTCTGTTAGAGTGGGTGCAAAATTGGATGTTGAGCGGCTTTCCTTGGCAACTCTTGGGCGACTCGCAATACCTCAACCTGCCCTTCCTACAATGGGCTACCATCACCGGCGTCTATGGCCTGAGTTTCCTCATCGTCCTATTCAACGCCGCGTTGGCCCAAGCCCTCACGCACCGGGCCTTCATTCCCTATCTGAGCCTGCCCCTTTTCTTTATAGTCGCCGTTCATCTATGGGGCTTCTATCGGCTGCACGACGAGCCGGACCCGCCGCCATCCACCCTGAAGGTCGGCGTCGTTCAAGGCAATATCCCCCAAGACCGCAAGTGGAAGGAGAACCGGCTGGCTTGGACGGCTCGGCACTACGCTACACTTACCCGGGACTTGGCGGCTGCGGAAGAACCAGCCCTGATCATCTACCCCGAGACGGCTCTGCCGCTCTATTTTGGCGACCCTTTGTACGCGGCCTATGTCGATTCGATAACAGCTCTGGCACCGGAGCTAGATACGCCCATGCTAGTAGGCAGCCTCAAGGGGGATTCGCAAAACCGCACGGCTCCGGTCTATAACCGGGCGTTCCTACTCAACGCTCAAGGAGAAGTAGTCGATTACGCCGACAAAGTGCACTTGGTGCCTTTTGGCGAGTTTCTGCCCTTCCCATCCATCTTTCAGTATTTGGGAGGACTTACGGCGGAAAGTGGCATCTTCGCCCACGGGGAAAGGCACAAAGTACTGCGGCTTCCGCGCAGCGACACCTCATTTGGGGTCTTTATCTGCTACGAGTCCATCTTTCCAGAAATCACCCGCACCCTGATGGCTCAAGACCCGGACTTTCTCGTCAACACCACCAACGACGCTTGGTTTGGCACCACCGCGGCCCCTCATCAGCACTTTGCACAAGCTGTCCTACGAGCCGTAGAAAGTGGGCGGGCCGTAGTCCGCGCCGCCAATACCGGCATTTCCGGCTTAATCAAACCGAACGGGCGCATTGCCTATCGCACGCCGCTTTTTGCCACCGTGAGATTTGCCATAGACGTGCCCCTGCACCGTGGACAGACGATCTACACGCGCTGGGGAGACTGGCCGCTCCTGCTCTGCGCCCTTGCGCTCTCGCTAATCGCTGTCCGCAAAATTGGAATCAGGAATCGCGATTGAATGCTACCGGGCAATGCGTCAGGTCGTCGATAAAACCCATCCCGCACATACGCCGTTTTGGGACTTTCACTCAGCATCGTCCCTCCTAAACCGGACAAGCGGGAATATCCACCCACCGCCGCTCGGCCGCGGCTTGGAGGATGGAATCGGCCACGGCCTGCGCCCGCATCCCGTGGTAAAACGACGGTACGCAATCGCGCCCCTCGCGGATGGCGCTGACGAATTCCCAAGCTTGGTCATAGCGGAAAGTCTGCACCGGATCGCCGACGGACGAGTCGCGCGGCGCATTGGGCCGCTTGAGGAACTCGGCGGGCACAGGCTGGCTCTGATAGGGCTGGCCGCGGGGCGCGAAGAGCACCTCGTGTGGCGCGTGCAGGCGATAGACGACCGAGGCATCATCTCCGTTGAACTCGGCCAAGTCGTGGTCGCCCTTTGGGCCGTACCCCTTGCTCAGCTTGCCCATCTCGAAGACACCCGTGGTGCCGCTTGCAAACTCGGCGATCCACGCGATCCAATCTTCCACGTCCTGCGGTGGGCACGGCTGGCCTTCGCGGGTCTGATCTCTTGGCACCAACTGCTTGGCCGCGCCGCACACAGCCTCTATCGGCCCTAGCAAATCCTCGGCAAAATCAATGCGGTGAATGCCCATATCGCCTAGTTCGCCCGACCCGGCGTAGCGCTTGTATTGCCGCCAGCCAATGGCGCGTTCTCCCCAGTCTTGCAGGCGCTGGAAACGGGCATGGCGAATCGCCCCGAGAGCCCCAGTCTGCACCAAATGGCGGATGTAGTTCATGGCCGGCACAAAGCGATAGGTAAATGCCGTCATGTGCCGACGCCCTGACGCCTTGCCCCGAGCGTATATTTCCTGGGTTTGGGCAAAGTCCATACCCAAGGGCTTCTCGCACAGCACGTGGCAGCCGACGTCTAAGGCTTGGACGATCAGCTCGTAGTGATAGACGTTGGGCACGGCGATGCAGACCGCATCTGGGGCCACCGTATCTAAGAGCGCGTCCAGCCGGTCAAAAGCGTCGGCAATGCCCCACTCTGCTTGCCGCTTTTGCCGCAGCGCCTCGTCTGGCTCGCAGATCCCAGCGATCTCGACCCCGGGAATTAGCCGCAGTCCAGGATAGTGTACCCCTGCACAGACGCCGCCTGTGCCTACCAGTCCTATGCGCAGTGCATCTTGGTTCATACGACCTCTTTTATCTGCATTTGCATTTGCCTCTCTGTCTCGGCCAGTTTATCCACGAGTGCGTGCAACCTCGGCAGGTCCTCAGCGACCACGTCCTCGGCAAAAGGCACCACCGGGCCTCCGGCCAGCCCAAACCGCTCCATAGCCGCGTGCAGCGCCGAGCCACTATAGCGCGCCGCCCGCTCACCGCGCAGATCCTCAAACGGCACCATCTGCTGCCGAATCTCTTCCGCGCCGACGCGATCCCCCGCCGCAAAGCGCTCTAGGAGCGTCAAGCTCATGCCGGGAACGAAGTTGGCCATCCCTGAGCTAAATCCAACCGCGCCAGTGGCCATATAGTCGATACAGGGATCCTCGGCCATGCCGCAGACCATAGCCGCGTCCTCCCCAGCATCGGCGACGATCTGTCGAAACGCCCCTAAGTCTTCAACGGCGTATTTGAGCCCCACCACTTCGTCTAGCTCACACAGCGCCACTACTTGCTCGACCGGCATAATATCCAGACGGCGTTGATATAGGACCGTGGGCAACTGAGTCTTCTCGGCAATGTCGCGCAAGCCGACGGCAACTCCTCCGGCTGAAGCCGGCCCGACGATGGGCATAATCATCACTCCAGCGACGCCCAAAGAGCGGGCAATCCGCCCCATTTCCAGCGCCCGACCATATCCTGGTCCGATCCCCGGTACCACCAACGCTTCCCCGGCTGCCGCCTCCACAAAGGTCCCCACGACAACCTCGTATTCCTCTAAGGTCATATCGTACACCAGCCCTGTACCGCACGCTGGCATGATAAAATCGACGCCCCGCTCACAGAGGAAGCGCACATTGCGGCCAATCCCCGCCAAGTCAATGCCCCGGTCCTCGTCGCGGGGGGTAATCGCCACAACCAGCACGTTGTGGCAGTGTTCCTGTTGCAACATCTGCATAGTATTCTCCCTTATCGCTAGGCCCAAACGGTCTCGGTGGAAGTTGTGGCGTGTTTATTGTAGTGCTCTATGTAATCCTCACGCGGCGGACTGAAGATGTCGAGGATTTTGGCTGGCCCTTCTTCGACGATCCCCCAGTGGACCACGTTCGGCGGAATCAAAAAGGCATCGCCCGGGCCAGTGACGCGTTCCTCCGACCCAATGCGAAAGCGGAAACGCCCGGCGAGCACCAAGCCAGCTTGCTCGTGCGGGTGGCTGTGCTCGGGCACTTCACAACCTTCTTCCATGTCCAAAAACGAAAGCATCAGCCGCTCGCCAGCCACCAAGCCGCTGTTGATTTGGGGAAAAAGCTCCACAGCCGCAAGTTCTGCGGGGTTGATAAAAGGCATAGTCTCCTCTCCTATTCGACAAAGCTGCGCAACCAAGCATCGCCGCGATAGCGCGGCCACAGCGTAACAAAGCGACCGACCATCAGGCCGCTATAGGCCATCCAAGCACCGACCAATTCCCAATCCAACCAGTATATAAAAACCAACGCCGCAGGCAAAAACACCCCAAAGGTAGCCAGCGCCATAGCCTTGAACAGATATCCCATATCGCTAGCGCCGATGAAAATTCCGTCAAAGACAAAAACCACGGCGTTCAGCGGTTGGAGCAGCGCGATGAGTACATAGAGCGCGCCGACCTGTTGTACAACTTCCCGATGCGGAGTAAACAGCGCGGCAATAGGCTCCAAGGCCGCAAAGTACGCCAAGCCAAACCCCGCACCCAAACCCAAGCCCCAGCAGATGATCCGCCAAGCAAACTGCCGGGCCTCAGCAAAAAGGTGCGCCCCTAGGCAGCGGCCAACCAGCGTCTCGGCCGCGTGGGCAAAGCCGTCAACGGCGAAGCTAGTCAGCCCCCAGACCTGCAAAATCACGGCGTTGGCCGCCAGCGGTGCTTCGCCCATCCGCGAGACCATGCCGAGCGTAAAAAAACCGGCAAATTGCAGACAGAGGGTGCGACCAAAGAGGAAGGCGTTGGTCTGCATCAAACGCTTCATCGCGCGCAAATCCCACAGCCTTGTAGGCCACTCTCGCAGATAGGAGCGGTAGCGAGAGAGCAACCAAAAAACCCCGACGGCCAGCGCCGCCGCATTGCCCAGCACCGAAGCCCAAGCCGCCCCTTCGACGCCCAGCTTGGGAGCGCCCAACTTGCCGTAGATAAGCACATAGTCCGCGCCGATGTTGACCAAGTTGGCAACGGTCATAACCCAGAGGGGGGCGATAACATTGGCGGTGCCGAGGAAAAAGCCGTTGAGCGTCATAATGCTCAGGGCCAAGGGCGCTTCCCACACTCGGATGGCGAAGTAGCGTATGCCCCAGTGCTGGACTTGCGGAGACCCGCCAGCCAACTCAAACCCAATCCGGCTGATCCAGCCGCTAGCCGCCACGATCCCCAGGCCGAGGCAGACGGCCACAATAAGCGAGCGGTAGAGTACCCCGGCACTCTGCTGCCGATCCCCGGCCCCGCTGTACTGGGCCACCAGAGCCGTGGTCCCCATCCGCAGAAAGGCCAAGCACCAGAATATGCCATTGAAGATCAAACTCGCCGTGGAGACCGCACCCATAAAAGCTACTTCCGGCAAATGGCCGATCATCGCAGTGTCGGCGATACCGATCAGCGGCGCAGATAGGGCTGCGAGGATATTGGGGACGGCGAGGCTGAAAATCCGGCGGTCGAGTGCGTTCAATCCTCCGCCTCAGGTCGCCAGCCAAACCGTTTCAGGTCGATGCGTTGCGCTGTAAAGACAACGCCCTCGCTGGCCAAAAGCTCGTATTGCAGCAGATGGTTGCTGCCGCCGCGCGGCGAGACCTTGCCTTGGGCGTTGATGATGCGATGCCAAGGCAGATCCGACTCCCCGGGCATCCCCGCCAAAGCGAACCCAACCTGCCGCGCCCGCCCCGGGTAGCCAGCCAAGGTGGCGATCTGCCCGTAGGTGGCCACCTTGCCGTAGGGCACGCAGGCGATAGTCTCATAGAACGCCCGGCGCATGGTGCTCTTAGCAGTTGGGAGCGGCGGCCTCATCGCGCCCTTCCAAAAGGTCCAGGGCCTTGGTATAGCTGCGCTTCTCCAAATAGTGGCGCAACTTCGGCGGAGCTTCCTTGCCCAGCTCTTGACCAAGTTCGTCAAGCTGCCGCAGATGCGCGGCAATCGACTCGCCTTCACCGTTGTCGATAGCCGCCATCAGCGCTTGCAGGGTAATGTGTACTTGTTCTAGTGCCATAGCTCAAGCCGCCATGATGAGGTAGGAAAGCCACTCGGCGTGCGGGTTGCGAATCGCGTAGCGCGTGCCCGGTGGCAGGTGGATCATATCCCCTTCTCGAATTTCCTGCTCGTCGCCATCAGCTTCCAAGACGCCGCTGTTTTCCAGCACGTAATAGACCTGTTCTTGCTCTTCGCAACGCTCGACCGTCTGTCCATGCGGCTGTACAGCCTCCCGATCAATACAGCGCAACCCCTGCGTAAAGCCCACTCCCTCCTCGCCGACCAGACCTAGCTGGTGCCAGCGCACCGCGCCCGCACCGTCGCCCATCGCCGGCACATCGCGCCAGTTGCGGATGGCAAACTCGCCGCTGTTGGCCGCGATCTTTTGGCTAATCACGTGGTGTTCAAGCCAATCGTCGCTGGTGTCGTTAAACATCTGGTGGTGGATACCCGACGGCAGGTACACCGCGTCGCCCTCCTGTACGGGAAACCGCTCCTTATCAAAGAGCACGTGGCCACTCCCCGAAAGTATGTAGTACACCTGTTCGAGGTTTTGGTGCTTGTGGTAATCCGAGTTCTTGCGGCCCTGGAGCGCGTGGCGGGCAAAGCCCTGTAGGCGCTCTAGGCAATTGCGCGGATCGTCGTCGCCATCGCGGTCGCGCAACCCGCCCCAATGCACGGCGCTCAGGTGGGCTATGTTGGGTTGGACGTCGCGCCAATTGATGATGTACACCATGTCTTATCCCTCCTAAGTTTACAAAGCGACGATCTGGCGCATGCGCGCACCTAAATCGATGAGTTCCTCGCGGCTACCGCCCACTTCGTGGATCAGCGTAGAATCGTATCCCACCGCCCTCAATTCGGCCATGACCGCCGGCCAGTCCGTATCCCCTTCAAGCAGGTTGACGAAGCTGTGTTCGCTGCGGCGGAAATCCTTGAAATGCACCTTCTTGATACGCGGCCCTAGCTCGCGGATCCAGTGCTCTGGATAGCCGTAGGCCATCATGTTGGCCGTGTCGAGGTAGATCCCCACCCACTCGCTGCCGATTTCATCGACGAAAAGCCGGGCTTCGATCGGGCTGAGCAGGAACTTATTCCAGACGTTTTCCAAGCCAATGGCCGCGCCCATTTCCTCGGCCAAGGGGACCGTGGCAATGAGCGCGTCCCGCAACCCATCCCAAGCCTGCTGATAGGTGCCCTCGACCGCTAGTTGACCCGGGTGCAACAGCACCCCATTGACCGACAGCGCACCGGCGATTTCGAGCGAGCGCCGCAAGCACTTGAGGCACCGCTCGCGCTCGCCGGCATCGCGGCTGAGCAGATTGCCGCGCTCTTGATACCAGACGATGACGCTGCCGATTTCAACGCCAGCATCCGCGCACTGCTGCCCGACCTGCGCAATCTCGCTGGCGCTCATGTTCGGATCTAGCTCCTTGCCCTCGGCAAAGACCAGCTCTACGGCTTGGTAGCCAGCGTCCTCGCACAGCCGCAGCGTGTCCTCCAGCGACATGCTCCCCAAAATGATCTGCGTGATTCCTATTTTCATTGGTATAGTACCTCCTCTTAGACAGAAACTTACAGCTTAGCCCACTGGTCTTCCACACCCGTTTGAAGTCCGGATGCAAAATCGCTACGTTTGTCCTCCTAACTTCAACTTAATAGGAGGCCATCATGGCAGAAACAATCGGCTTTGTCGGCGTCGGGCGCATGGGTTCCAATATGGCCCGCAACCTCGTGGACAAAGGCTTCAACATCTCGGCGGTATTCGACGCTAATGCCGACGCCGCCCAAGCTCTAGCCGAAGAGCTTAGCTGCGCCGCCGCTCAAACCCTAGCCGAGGTTACGGCTCAATCGGACGTGGTCATCACCGTGGTGACCAACGACGCGTCAATGCACTCGATTTTCACTACCTCCGGCGACTCATTACTCGTCGATGCCGAGGGCACGATCTTTATCAACTGTGCTACCATCTCGCCGGCCGTCCACGTAGAGGTAGAAGAGCGCACAGCAGCAGTCGGTGCCTCCTCGCTCGAAGGCTGCATGGCCTCTAGCATCACCCAAGCCCGCGAGGGCACCCTGTACCTGATGTGTGGTGGCAAACGCAGCGTCTTCGACCAAGTGCAGCCCATCCTCGACGCCCTGAGCGTTGATTTGCTGTACATCGGCACCGCCGGCCAAGCTGCCCAAGTCAAAGCCCTCGTCAATATGGTTATGAACATCAACACCGCCGGGCTAGCCGAAGGATTGGGGCTAGGGCAAGCCCTCGGACTAGATCTAGCAATGCTGATGAAGGTCTTCTCCCAGACCGGTGCCAACTCGCGGGTCTTGGAGACCGACGGCGAGGACATGACCATCCGCGACCACGAATGCTATTTCTCCGCAGACCACGCGGCTAAAGATTCCGGCATCGCTCTTGAACTGGCGCAACAGGCCGGACTCAGCCTACCGCTGGCGCAAGCGACCAAGGATCAATACGAGAAAATGAAAACGCTGGGTCTCGGCGACCTCGACAAATCGGGCATTGCCGAACTGACCTTTCCCGGCCGCAAAGGCTCCAAGTAGGAACCATTTTCCGAGGGGTAGGTCGCCACAGACCTGCCCCTCTCCCTGCTAGATCCGCCCGTGCCGGATGTCCACCATCCGCTGCGTCAGTTCAAACCGCAGTGCTTCCCCGCTGAAGAATCGCACGAACTCATCGACCATTATCGAGAAATAGCGGCCAAACGTCTCAGGCGCATACCAAGCTACATGGGGACTGACAAAAGCGTTGGGCAAGTGGCGCAAACGGCTTTCTTTGGGCAGCGGCTCTGGGTCGAAGACATCGAGGCCGGCGATTAGCTCACCCCGTATGAGCCGCTGCGTCAGTTCCTCGTAATCCACCACCGGCCCGCGACAGCAATTGATCAAGATGCGACCGCGGCCCAGCAGATCGAGCTCCCGCGCCCCGATCATTTTTTCGGTCTTGGGCGTGTGTGGGACTTGGACGACGAGGATGTCGGCGTGTTGCAACACCTCGTCGAGCGAGCCGCGCACAATGCCCAACCCAGCGGCCACTTCCTCGGGCAAATACGGGTCCGCGACGCGCAGATCCACTCGGAAGGGGTCTAGTAATTCGACCAACCGCTGTCCCACGTGCCCGCATCCGACCAACCCTATCTTCTTCCCGGTCAATTCGCCGTGGACAAAATCGTCGTTGCCCGCCCGCGCCCATTGCTCCTCACCCGCCATCATCTGCCGATAGACCCCGGCCCCATTGCGCAAACACAACAGCATCAGGGCTAAATCCCACTCGGCCACCGGCGCAGCCGAGGCGATATTGTCGGTATCCACGGCCAGCACGCCGCGCTCCCGAGCAGCCGCCAAATCGATGCCCGTGCCAAAGCGATCCCCGCTGACGCCAGCAATCCGCAAGTCGAGAGCCCCCTCAAACACAGCCCGCGTCAACTCGGGCAGCCGGCCTCCGAGGCGGATCACGCCTTCACAGCCCGCTAACGCCTCGATAAAAGCCGGCTCGGACAGGCGCTCCGTCGGCTCGACTACCTCGATCACTTGCCCCAGACGCGCCAAGTCTTCCGACTGTGCATAACCATGCGGATCCACCAACACCTTAGGTTTCACCTATCTATCTCCTCATTCCGACCGCGTGGCGAGCCATTCAACTGCGGCTTGCCGCCGCACCCGCGGCGTGTCCGCGTCCGCTGGCAAGCGGTGCAATTCCCAAGCGATCTCGTGCGTCAAGATCTCACCCACCTGCAAATAGACCCAAGGGCTCAACAGCTCTAGCTCGGTGTAATCCAGGCAGGTATAGACCTCGGCACTCAGGCCCCCATCCGGGTAGCGCTGGGTCGCATCGCGGCGAAAGAACTCGGCCATGACCACGTCGCCGACAATGCCAGCTAGCCAGCGGTCCGAGTCGGCCCCGGTCTTCTGCGCCTCCTCCGGGTCGGGCACAAAAATGCCAATGTCGCCCTCGATGGTGAAGTTGCGCATGGCCGCGCCCTCGGCAAAGCCAAAGGGATGATAGCGCAGATCGAAGTGGCTGTGCGGATTAAGCGGATAGAGGGTCTGCTCAGGCGGCTGGATCTGGGTGACGTTCCAAATGGTGTAGCGCAACGGCTCGACCTTGGCATCGGCCAGCTTTTCGATCCGCTGGTCAATTTCCACGCGCGTGCCCTGTTCCGCCAAGCGGATTTCGCGCACGCTACGCGCCCCATTATACTCGCTCACCGGACTGAAGATCACCACCCCCTCGGGCAGCAACTCCACCTCGTGTACCGCGCCGTCGAAAGCGTGGTCGGGCGGCCAAGAGTGGCCGTTGATTTTGACAAACTCACTCTGCTGATTGGGCCAGACCTTGTCGCCGCCAAAATTAGTCCACACGTACTGGCCTTCCTCATCTACATTAGGTTGGCCGTCGGGTAATACCTGACCGTGTAGTTCGGGATCGGACCAGAGGATGTTTTCGCCCCCGACGAACCCATAGTGCATGATGCGGCCAATGGCCGGCACCACGACTAGGCGCACATCGGGATTGGCAATTTCAATCGATCTTGCCCAGCCTTCGTACTCGATTTCCTCGACTGTAACCTGGGCCATCGCGGGCACAGCCAGCGCCGCCAACATAACGCACTGCAATAATTTCATTTTCTGCTTCCTCATCTGAGCGCCGAAACCCCGCCGCCTTTGATGGCGCGGGCGACTTCTTTTTCGACGTCGTCTCGCGTGACCATAGTAGTGTCGCCGATGCACTCCTGCACCAAGATGCCGTGGGCAGCGCCCCACTGCACTGCGTCGGCGGCTCCCCGGCCATCGAGCAGCGCTGCGACCACACCCGAGGCAAAGGAATCGCCGCCGCCAGTGCGATCGGCGATCTCAATGTTTTCGCGCACGGCCGCTTGATATATCTCGCCTTCCTCGACATCGAAGAGCACTGCGCCCCAGTTGATGCGATCCGCGGTCAGCGCGCCGCGCAACTGAGTGCCGATGTACTTGAGGTTCGGATAATCGTTGGCGACTTGGTGCAGCATCTTGGTGTAGATCGCCAACCACTGATCAAAGCTGGCGTCTTTGGCCACCTTTTCGGTTTCGTAGCCCAGCGCGTCGTCAAAGTCGTCCTGATTGCCGACGAGGAACTCGACGTGCGGCACAATAGAACGATTGATCTGGCGAGCGCGCTCTTTGTCCGGCTCCACCTTGGAGCGGTAGTTGAGGTCAAAGGAGCGGCCTGCGCCGTGTTCGCCAGCTTTCTGCATGGCCTCTAGCGCTAGGGCAGCCGTCTTCTCCGAGAGCAAGGTGTAAATCCCGCCGGTACTAAACCACCGCGTCCCCAGTGCGCCGAAGAGATGGTCCCAGTCCACATCGCCCGGCCCAATTTCGCGCACCGGGGTATGAGCGCGATAGTATTCGGTCACCGAAGGCAAGAGACCCTTACCGGCCCAAGTAAAGTTGATCCCGTTGTGCAAAGTCCCCTTGGCGTCGGTGCTAAATTGGCCTTTGCCGCCGTTGTTAAACCAGATGATGTGCCCGGTGTCCAGTCCGGCTTCGCGCAGTTGGTTTTCGATGTTGCGGCCAATCCCGTCGTCCACCAGAGCCGTAATGACAGCGGCGCGCAAGCCGAAGCAATAGCTCAGCCCCTCGGCGACATTGGTCTCACCGCCTCCGTGCCAGATCCGGGCGGTGCGCGCTCGGGCCGTGGGCACTTGGCCAGGATCGATGCGCATGAGGACTTCGCCTAGGGCGATGGCGTCGTAGTGGGTTTGGTCTGCTGATTTAAGTTGGATGCTCATGTACCTTCTTCCTCCTTGTGTTGTTGACGTTATGGTCAGTTGCCCAACGCACAGAGCCGTTCGACAAAATAACGGGCACTGGGGCAATTGGTGTGCTGAGCTGCTCGTCTGACGTCAAATCCGTGATCGCGAATGAATTTTCTGGCAAAAATTCGTCGGTTTTTCCCCGGTCCTCTGCCCCTTTCGTCTCGGAGTTCCTTCAACCGATCCCAAGGCATTCCGATTAGCGTTTCTGGATTAGCCTCGCAGAAGGTGTCGTCGCCCAACCACCGACGCATCGATTCCGTATCAGCGAGAAACCAAGATTCCATCGCCTTTCTTGCAATTGCTACTAAATCAATGTCTTGGGAACCAATAATTTTCTTGCGCTCTTGCACACACGGCGCACAGATCTCGGGATCGAGGTCGGCCAGCACCACCACCTTGTCGGGATTTTTCTCCGTCCTAAGCTGCTGGACGAAGTCGCCGATATTACGGCTGCACATATTACCGTTCCCAGCGGCATCAACCGCCCGATCAACCACTTCCAAGTTGCAATCTTCGCGTAGCCATTTCCGAAATAACTCGCTTTCGACCAAGTACTTGTCTGAGGCCCCTTCCACTACGAACCCCACAGTCATCACCATGGAATCCCCCCGGCCAGCAGATTCGATAGCCACACTTCGTCGAGACCCAACGGAGCAAGGTCCTCTTGGGAAAGATTTCCGGAATCGGCCGACTTCATTGTAGTACAGCCCTCAACCTTATCCACGAGAACGAGTTCGCTGAGTTTAAGCGCTCGAACCACCGACTCGCTATGAGTAGTCAACCATATAGGATTTTCAGGCGAAGCCTGCTGCCGCATCAAATCTATCAGCTCGCGGATGGCCTTGGGATGCAGCCCTCTTTCCGGCTCCTCAATCAACGTCATTCCGCAACCTGAAGGCTCGTCGAGCGCGGCAACCAGCAAACAAAGCGCGTACATCGTCCCGTCTGAAACTAGATGAGCTGGGAACAGTTTCTCGATCCCTTCCTCCTTGAATCGCAGAGCGGTGCTGCCATCCAGCCGCTGCTGCTCGGTCTGGACCTTCTCGAACCCCGGGACAATCATTTCCATCCAGTCCTGAATTTCTTCGTATATCGCTTCATTGCCCTCTAAACGATGCAAGACACTAGCCAGATTGTTTCCCTTGCGTTCTAACTGCATTGTTGGATCAAGGTCGGATCTATCCGGCTCCTTTGCACCTGTAGGCTCAATTCGGTACACATTCAAATTTCTCAGGAGTTTGGTAAGCGGATGCTTTCGATAATAAAGCGATAGAGCTGAATAGATACTGTCCGTTATTTCAACCCCTCTTCCCTTAATAGTTGGTTTCTTACTGAGTTTGTATGATTCCCTGACTCCGGGTCCATTATCGAGGTCGTCAATGCTCAAATGGTAAATTTCCCGCTTTTCCAAAAGATCGCATTCGATCTCAAAGCTAAACGTTTTGGAATCTTCCCCCTCGCGTTTCCTTGAATGGATATTTGCAAAACCCCCATGCTCTCGTAGCGCGATGTCAACCCCGCCGCGCACAAAGAGACTGACAAAGTCTAGCGCATCAAAAAAATTGCTCTTGCCCGAGCCATTCGCTCCCGCGAATACCGAAAACGGAGCAAGCCCCTTTACTTCTAAAGAGTCAATGCTTTTGAAGTTTTCGATCTTCAATCTGCGAATGGTTTTCTCGGTCATAGCTGCACTCGCACTCGGCTCTTTTTCGCCAGAGATTTCTCCAGCGCCTCCAGCACCGCCACCGGCCCCAGCATGGTCTGCGCGGTCTCGTCGGTTTTGCCCGTGCGGAACATGGTGCAAAAATCGCGGATGCCGCTCAGATACGAGCTTTCGTCGAATGTAATCGGCTCGTCCATGCGGCCCTTTTCGCCAATAGCGCTCAGATGGAAACCGGGCGCAGCACCCCCCACCAAATTCAGAGTGGCCACGCAGCCGTCGCGGTAAGTCAGGGTAGCCGTGTGGTTAGCACCCGCCCCGCGATGGATCTCGGCCCAGCGTATGTCCGTGCCGAGCAGGCGCAGCACCATATCCACTTGGTGAATGCCGTAAAAAAAGACGCCGCCCCACTTCGACTTGATGTCGCAAGAACCAGTGGAGACCACGGCCTGAATGGAGCCGAGCTGGCGCATCTTTTTAGCAAAGACCCGGTACGAAGCCTGTTTGGGCAGCGTAGAAAAAGAACAGACCGGTACGCCCAACTCCGCAGCCCGCGCCAAAAAGCGCTTCCCCTCGGCTTGGCGGCAGCAAAACGGCTTGTCGATAAAAAGCGGAATCTTGGCCTCTAGCAGTGGTCGGGCCGCAGGCAGGTGTTCCTTGCCGTGGCGGTGATCGACCACCACCCCATCGACTTGGCCGATCAACTCTTCAGGCGTGCTGACGATATGCGGGATTTGACCGGCGGCAGCAGCAGCTTGCGCATATTGGGCAGTCTCGCCCCACACGTGGGTCACCCGCACCCCTCGCACTCTTTTTTCGACGTTGAGTACCTTGGCGATAGCTGCCGTGTGGCTGTTTTCCGCCCCGACGATGCCGATGTTTAGCATCTTATGCCTCCCCGAACGGCCACAGCTTCAATACCGTCTTGCCCAGCACCCACTCCAGATCCTCCGGCGCGATGAACTTCATCTCGTCGCGCACCACCGTCAGGGCCTGATCGTAGCGGGCCTTGGACAGGCACACCGGCCAATCCGTGCCCCACATAATGCGTTGCGGACCAAAAGCCTGATATACTTCCTCGACCATCGCGTGCGTATCGGCCCAAGGATAGCCCTGCTGGGAAATCGACCACGTGTGGCTGATTTTGACGTACACGCGGGGATAGCGAGCCATATCCATCAACAATTGCCGCTCCTCCGGGTTGTCGGGATGGGCGTCAGCCATGTGGTCGATGCAGCAATCCACATCCGGGTAGCGGTCGAGTATCCGCGCCAAATCCGGCATCCGGCTCGCGCCGGTCAGGATCAACATCGGGATCCCCAAATCCTGGGCGCGCGCGAAAATCGGGTCCATCCCCGGCCCCTTGAACCAATCGCCCGCCGCATCCCGCGACGGCGAGAGCCGCATCCCGTGCAGACCGTGTTCCTCAGTCCACATGGACATGTGGTCGGGCGAGGCCGGGTCTTCGGGATTGATCCGCCCCACGGCCATGAAGCGGTCGGGATACTTCTTGATGACGTGGGCGACGTAGCTGTTGTCCCAGCGGTAGTGGATGACCTGCACCAGCACGGTCTTTTCTACCCCGTTGGCGTCCATCAGCGCCAGTAGGTCTTCCGCGGTGTGGTCTTCGGCGGGCGGATTGGGGTTTTCCGCTGGCCAGGGAAAGGCCGGATCGTTGATCCATACATGTACGTGAGGGTCGATAATGCGCATTCGGCATCCTTTCTGAGAAGTGTCGGCGCGATAACATGCAAAAAAGGCCTGCCCGCGTCCAGCATGACACCGCTTGCGATGCTACGTCCAGCCGCCTAGATTGACCGGCACCTTTCTTCACCCTGCGGCCTACAGGAGACTCGTCTTGTTCGACTTGATCATTCGCAACGGCACCATCATCGACGGCACCCGCACCGACCGCTATCCCGCGGATATTGGCCTCCGCGCCGACCGCATCGCGGCCATCGGCGACCTCGGCGATACCGAATCACAGCACAGCATCGACGCCCAAGGCAAAATCGTCGCCCCGGGCTTTGTCGATGTCCACAACCACTCCGACGGCTGGCTCTTACAAAAGCCCAACTTCCTCCCCAAGACCCTCCAGGGCTTCACCACCGAAGTCCTCATGGCGGATGGCATCTCCTACGCCCCAGTTGACGCCACCACCCGCGCCCATTGGCTCTACTATATGCGCGCCCTCAATGGCCTGATGCAAAGCCACTACTCAGGCTGGGAGAGCCTCGCCGATTACATGCAGCTACTCGACGGCCACACCGCGCAAAACACCATCACCCACCTCCCCTACGCCCACCTGCGGGCCATGGCCTGTGGCTGGGACCGCCGCGTCCCCGACGACGTGCAAATGGAAGAGATTCTCGCTGGGGTCGAGCGCGGCATGGCCGAAGGCGCAGTCGGCATTTCAACCGGACTCGACTACATCGCCGAATGCTTTGCCACCACCGACGAACTCGTCGAAGCCTGCACTGCCATGGCGGCCCAACAGGGTCTCTACGCCACCCATGTGCGCTACAAAAAGGGCACCCTAGCCGGGGTGCAGGAAGCCGTCGAAATCGGCCGACGCGCTGGTGTCCCGGTCCACATTTCCCACTTCAAGGGCACCTCTCCCGAGCAAATCGACGAACTCCTGTCGTACGTCGATCAAGTCGCAGTCAACGAGGTGGACTTCAGCTTCGACGTGTACCCGTACCTGCCCGGCTCGACCATGCTCAACTTCATGTTGCCCTATGAGGTGTGGGAAGACGGCCCGTTGGGTGTGCTGCCCAAACTCAACGATCCCGCGATCCGTCGCCGCTTCGCCCGCGTCCTCGACCGCTATGCCAATCCCCTCGACCGGATGACCATTGCTTGGCTGCCCGGACGAGACAACGCCCGCTTTATCGGTCGCACCATAGACGAATACGTCCAACAAGCCGGTGCCTCTCCAACTGACGCGCTCTGCGACCTGTTGATCGAAGAAAACTTGGCGGTCCTCCTCGTCTTCCACCACGGCGACGACGCCTTGGTTCATCCCTTCCTATCGCACGAAAAATACATGCTGGGCAGCGATGGGATTTACTTCCCCGACGGCGCGGTTCACCCGCGTTTATACGGATCGGCCGCCCGCTTGTTGGGGCCTTGCGTACGCGACCACAAGCTCTTTTCGCTCGAAGACGCGGTGTACAAGTTAAGCGCCCACCCGGCATCGCGATTTGGGCTGACACAACGGGGTCAAATATCCGAGGGATTCTACGCAGACCTAGTTGTCTTTGACGCGACAACTGTTGCTGATCGAGCCACTTACGCCGATCCTCACCAGTACTCGGTCGGCGTCGAGCACGTCCTCGTCAACGGGGTTCCCATCGTCCGCAACGGAGGCGCGGTCGAAGATTTGGGGCCGACTTGGCCGGGCCGCTACTTAAAGTTCAAAGCCTGATTAGTACTTACTCATCTGCCCGCCGTTCCAACACTCGGCCGTCTCGCCCTTGGGGTTGAGCAGCGTAGCCGAGAGCTTGCCCAGCTTGACCCATACCCTCTTACCGACATAGATCCAACACCAAGAACAATGCTCTTTGGGGTCGAGCAACCAAACGGTCCCGTCTGGCAACCGCACCAACAAGCCCCCCTCGGCAAAACGGCGCATCAGATGCGCTTCCACATAGCCACCCTCAGCCAAAAGCTGCGCGGCTTTGGGCGAGGGTTCTGGGGACGTTGTAGCCGGCGCGGCGATCAGCGCACAGCCCCCGATTAACACGGCGCAGACGACCGCCCTATACACCTTATGCATTGCAGTAAGCACCGACATGCACATTCACCCGTCTGATCCCGCTTCCACCTCGACCCAGAGTTCCTCGACCCCGCGTAAGGATATTTGCTCCCTGCGCTTCGGCTCGCCCGCCAAGCGCAGCGCCCGAAACCGCCGCAGTATGGTCTTGAACGCAATGCGACCCTCCATCTCGGCCAACGACGCGCCCAAACAGTAGTGGATGCCGCGCCCGAATGAGAGGTGGCTGGTGCCCTTGCGGCCAATGTCCAGCACGTCCGGCTGCTCAAAAACGGCTGGGTCGCGGTTGGCCGCGCCGATCAAGGAAATGACCAGTTGCCCGGCGCGAATGTGCTTGCCGCCAATCTCCACATCTTGGCGCACAACCCGCCCGTCGAGCTGGACTGGCGGGTCGTAGCGCAACAGTTCCTTGACGGCTGAATTCAGCAAGTCCGGGTTGTGCCGCAGGCGTTGCAGTTGATCTGGATTCGACAGCAGCGCCAACATGCCGTTGCCGATCAGGTTCCGAGTCGTTTCGTTCCCGGCAACCAGCAACAGCATTAGCGTCTTGATGAGTTCGTCGTGCGTCAACTTGCTGCCTTCCTCTTCGGCCGCTAGCAGGACGCTGATTAGGTCGTCCCTCGGCTCCTGTCGCCGCACGGCGATGATGGCCTCAAAGTATTCGGTCAATTCTTCCGCGGCGCGGCTAACGCGCTCGATTGCGTCTTCAGGCAAAAACGGTTCAATGCTGAGCGCAAGGTCGTTGGACCAGTCCTTGAAGCGATCCATGTCTTTGGGCGGGACGCCCATCATGTCGGCGATGATCGTAATCGGCAACGGGTACGCCAAAGCGGCGATCAGATCGAAGCAGCGCTGGCCGGCGACCGCGTCGAGCAATTGTTCGGCGGTCCGTTCTACTCTAAAGCGCAGCTTTTCAATGGCGCGTGGCGCGAACGCCGGCGAGACGAGCGCCCGCAGGCGCGTGTGCTCGGGCGGATCTTGGTGCAACATGCTGATGAGGCCGGTCTGTTCGCGCACCACGCTGGGGATGGCATTGGAGAATCGGGCGTGGTCCCGCAAAACCGCATCGCAGTCTTTGTAGCGCGTCAATGCCCACCCGTCCAACAGCCGCATCCGATGCACGGGATCCTGCTGCCGCATCTGGGCGTACTTTGGATATGGGTCCGCTAGGATCTCGGCTGAGCCGGGATGGTAGGAAACCCCCGATTCGAGCCGCTCCCGCGCCAGTAACGCCTTGACCGCAATCGGCTCTACGGCCTTGCGCGCGAGCTTAGCGAGACGCCCAATCGGACTGCTCATATAGCAATCCTGCGCGATTGAACGATTCGAGCGGCGGATCGTCTCGTTTCCACTCTACGTCCATCTGTGGATCATCCATCCGCTCTCCTCTTGCTTGAGCTTGACGCTGTTTTGTACTCTCGTCGATATTGAGTACGCTAACGCCGACCATTAAGATAATACGAGGACCCAGCCAGCCCTACCAAAGCCATCGCACAACTCTGCGCTGAAGTGGCCGCAAGCAGATTAAGAGCCAAGGAGACAGCCATGAGCAAACGCAGACTGCCCATCGGCATTCAGACCTTCCATAAAATTCGAGAGGAGGACTGCTACTACGTCGATAAGACCGGCTACATCGGCCGGCTGCTCGACGAGGGCACTCACTACTTCCTGTCGCGTCCACGGCGCTTCGGCAAGAGTCTGTTTTTGGATACGCTCAAAGAGTTGTTCGAGGGCAACGAGCCGCTGTTTGAGGGACTGTACATTCACGACCGTTGGGACTGGTCAATTCGCCATCCGGTGCTGCGCCTCAGCTTTGGCAGCGGCAACTTCAAAGAACCCGATTACTTAGAGGCCACGCTCATGGAGCAACTCGCCGCGGCCGAACGCCGGGCGGGGATTGTCTCCGAGTACGCCACGGCACCCGGCCGTTTTGCCTTTCTGCTAGAGGCCCTACACGACCAAGCCGGGCAGCCGGTCGCCGTGCTAATCGACGAATACGACAAGCCGATTTTGGATGCGCTAGATACGCCGGAGGTCGCCCGTGCCCATCGCGACTTTCTGCTCGGCCTGTATTCGGGCATCAAGGACTGCGACGCGCACATCCAATTCACGTTCCTCACCGGGGTGAGCAAGTTTTTCAAGGGCAGCCTATTTTCCGGCCTCAACAATCTCACCGACATCACCTTGGACCCGTGCTATTCGGCTATCTGCGGCTACACGGACGCGGACTTGGACCGAGTGTTCGCGCCGGAGTTGCCGGGCTTGGACCGGGACCAGATCCGCGACCGGTACAACGGCTATAGTTGGCTCGGCGATGAGAAGGTGTACAACCCCTTCGACATCCTGCTGCTGTTCGACAAGCGCCAGTTTGGTGCGTACTGGTTCGAGACCAAGACGCCGACATTCCTAGTCGAAACGCTGTTCAAGCGCCGCGTCAGTTCCTTAGAACTCGGGGCGATGGAGGGCAGCGACGAACTGCTATCGACCTTCGATGTCGATGACATCGCCACCGAGGCGCTGCTGTTCCAGACCGGCTACCTGACGATAACCGACGAGGAGGACTTGGGCGGCAAGGCCCTCTATCGCCTAGGCTATCCCAACCAAGAGGTGCGCCAGAGCCTCAACGAGAGCCTGCTGCGCTATCTCGTGCGGGATTCGACGCGGCAGATGGCCAACAGCGTGCGGCTGTATCGGCTGTTAGAAGCCAACGACTTCGCCGGGCTGGAGACGCTGTTTCACGCCTTTTTCGCTAGCATTCCCTACGAGTGGTACACCAACAACGACATCGCCCGCTACGAGGGCTACTACGCCAGCGTGTTCTACTCCTACTTTGCAGGATTGGGGTTGAACATCACGGTAGAGGACAGTAGCAGCCACGGCCGCTTGGACATGGCGGTTCTGTTCAACAACCACGTCTATCTGTTCGAGTTCAAGGTCGTCGAACTGGCGTCAGCGGGTGCGGCGATGGCGCAGTTACAGGAGCGGCGCTACGCGGATAAGTACCGCGCCTTGGGGCAGCCGATTCACCTGATCGCCGTGGAGTTCAGCAAGGACGAGTGCAATATCGCGGCATTTGACGTGGAGCAGGCGTGACAACGGATGCTAACTGGGGTGAGGTCGTCGGCAGGTCAGAATACGTCTGCAAGCGCAGCAAATGCAATCCGTTTGCGCAAGGCGATGCCGCCCACTGGCTTGACTCCTAGTGTGTGAAACCTATACCCCATGGCCGGACATTTAGCCGAAATTTTGCCCCGATAGGTCATAGATTTGACGACGATCAACGTAACCAAAGCACGTCCTGAGCTGTACAAGCTCCTAGAGCAAGTAGCCGCAGGCAGAAAACATCTTCGCCTCCATAGCAAGCGAGGATCGGCGATTCTCATTGCCGAGGGCGATTGGCGTTCGATTCAGGAGACGCTGCACTTGCTTTCCATTCCCGGAATGCGTGAATCTGTCATCGAGGGCCTGAAAACGCCCATAGAGGGGTGCGCCGAGGAACCCGACTGGTGAGTTGGAAGCTGGTCTTTACAGGTGCTCTGCCTGTGGACACACTATGAATAGGCGATCCCGTGGCACCGTGTAGGTCTGCAAAATCGCATCGCCTTTAGGTGTCGGCTCGGCTAGCGACTGGATGCCCGCTCACATCAAGTTATATTAATCCGCTGTTTCTCGACGGCTTTCGAGTCGAGTTTGAGTGACCGTCAGCCAGAGACGCTGGTGGGAAGCCTATCTATCAAATCATAAAAGAGACAAGTTTGACGTGCCACCTCCCAAGCCACCATCTGAGACCTCTTCCCGTCCCAAGATTCGTCCTCCCGGAACAACGGGCTTGCCGAATGCATATGAACGGCCGCTTAAACAAGAAGTTTCATTGGACCTATCCGCCGATGCGGATATTCCAGATCGCTTCATTGCGGCTCTCGGAGAGCTAATCCGAGAAATGAAGGCAACTGGAACGGGCTATAGACGATATGAGCTTAAAGCGGGCCGTCGTATCGAGACAGCCGGCGGTGACATTCTCTACCATTTTCCTTTTACCGACGAGGTGGAACTGTTTTTGGAAGCTCAGATCGAGATTCAAGTCGGTCAGCGGCGGGTCGAGGGAACGATTGCGTCGATTGGGGCTAGCCATCTGATCTTGGCCCTGAAGAAGGGCATCGGCAACGAGGTGCGCTCTGCGGTGCTGCTGATTGATGCGACTCGTTTGTTGGCGGCACTCAAGGAGAAAATCGAAGCGGTCAATAAAGGAGAAATCACGCTCAACCGCACCCTCGCCGATGCGGTAGTCCAGCCGGGTGTCTCGCCCAAAAGGCCCGCTCGTCCAATCCGGGCGGGTGACGGTTCTGAATTAGACGCCAGTCAGCGTAAAGTCTATCAGGCTGCACTTAGGGAGGCACTAATGTTCATTTGGGGGCCTCCCGGTTGCGGCAAAACCATGACGTTAAGTGCGATTGTGCGCTCGGCGTTCAACAGCGGGAAGCGAACGTTGATCTGCTCCAATACGAACAAGGCCGTAGATCAAGTTCTCTATAAGATTTGCGAAACACTTACCCATGAGCACCCCGCCATGGAGGAAGGTAAGGTTGTTCGTTTAGGCCGCATCGCCGATGACAAACTGGAGTCTGAATATCGCAAATATGTAGTAATCGATGAGATTGTCGGACGGCGTTCAGCCGGGCTAGCGGAGAAAAAGGAGCAACTTGAGAAAAAGATCGCACAGGTGGATGCCGAGACTCAGAAATTCAAACAGCAATGCGATGAGTTGGGCACCGAATTACGCAAAACAGAAGCGGAGATCGCAGCACTTGAGAAGACAGTGCGAAGAAAGAAGCAACTTGAAAAAGAAATCGCAACACTTGGGAAGACACCTCAAAGAAAGAAGCAACTTGAAAAAGAAATCGCAGCGCTTGGAGAATATGACACCATGGGACGGCACACAGCCGAGCTAAAAGAGAAAAAGCGACAACTTAAGAAAAAGATCGCACGGGTTGACGCCGAGACTCAGCACGCGCAACAATGTCTTGCCCAATTTAAAGCTCTCGACGAAGCAGAGCGGCGTGTCAAAACGGAGATGCAAAACATCAACCAAACCTTCCGTAAAGGTGAAGCGTTAAAGAAGGAATTGTCCCATAACATTCAACGCGATGCGCTGGAGTCCCTACGGATCGAGATGCGCATCAGAGAGTTTAAGGAACAAAGTGCGACGGCTATCCAGCGCTCCGATCAGGCCGAGCAAATGCGTGATGATCTCCAATCCGCTGTGGCCGGTGAAGATAAGACGAATGCACAGGCCATCGTCGACAAGTCCAAACAGCAACGCGATGAGTTGGGCACCCAAATACGCAAAATAGAGGCAGAGTTCTCAGCCCTTGGGAAGACAGAGCTACAGGATGCGAGGATCGTTGGAGCAACCTGTACTAAAGCATACCTCACTAAGGAAATCGGCCAATTTGACTTGGTTATCGTTGAGGAAGCATCAATGGTTTTCCGACCAGCGGTATGGTTCTCGGCTGGTCTGGCGAGCGAACGAGTGGTGATCTCAGGCGATTTTCGTCAGATACCACCTATTGTGAATACCGAGCAGGAAGCAATCTTCCAAGAGCTAGGGCTTGATCCCTTCACCGCAACAGAACGGACAAAACCCGATGCTCCCGGCCTGATAATGCTGACCACCCAGTACCGGATGCACCCTGAGATCTGTGGACTTATCTCCGAGCCAATGTACGAAGGTAAACTGAGGACCTCCCCAGCACGAAAAAAGGTACTCGGTCGTTTGCCACCAAATCCGTTTGAAAAGCCGCTCACCATCATCGACACGTCGGATCTTAGGCCGGTCGAGAGCCATAATGCTTCCTTTTCACGCTTGAACAAACTCCATGCCTTGCTCGTGAGCAACTTTGTGCGACATCTTCGACTGAACGGTGTGGTAGAAACCAACCACGACCTCGGCATCTGCACACCTTATGCCGCACAGGCACGCCATATCCAAAAGCTGCTCAAAGAAGATAGCCCCGACAACTTAGTGCATTGCGGAACAGTCCATCGTTTTCAAGGTGACGAACGTCGAATTGTACTGTTGGAAATTCCCGAAAGCGGCGGACGTAGAGCTATCGGACAGTTCGTGCAGGGGGTGCCGCCCGACCATGTTGGGGCGCGTCTGATCAGCGTCGCGGTTAGTAGAGCGCAGGAACACTTTGTGGTGCTTGCTAATCTGACCCACTTAGACAAGCGCTTGCCAGCACGCTCTCTTCTGCGAAGTATTCTGCTCAAGATGAAACAGCAAGGTCGCGTTGTTCCGGGTGGAGAGCTTGACAAGTTACGTCCCATTGCCAGTGGTCCGACCTACTTGCCGCCCGCGTCGCCTTCCAAACCACTTTCTGAACCCTCTCCCTCTTCCCCTTCCAAAGGTGTAGAGCACTCACGCTCTACTAACCCACCCGGAGTTATTATGAATAATGCACCCTCTCCTTTTGGACTGCCGCTTGAGGCGGGTCCCTTGCAGGGTATAGATTTAGGTGATCCCTCGAATGTAATAGGTGGAATTCTGTATGAATACAGCGTTTATAATCCCCCAAACCCCCATCCTCTATTTGACTTTTATAGTGTCTCTGTACATGATGAGCTAGGAATACTTAAAATCGTTGCGTTTGGAAAGACCAACAAGAATGATAAGTATGGCAACGCTGTTCGAGGTACCTTTGACCGTGTTGTTAAGTCCCTAGATGGCAAGTACGGGGTGAATCTCAGACATATTGTAAATGAGTCAGTATCAGGAAATCGAGCTGGAATCGCCCAGACTTTTGACTACTTAAAGTCCTCTAGTAACTGGAATCGCGACGACGACTTTTTGCGGGCGCTGGCGGACGGCGACCGTGAATTAGTCAAGTTTTATTATTTTGAGGGACATGATCCTCTTTCTTCTATTACAGTAGACGCAATGGCATCCTCCGCCTCTGAGAGTTATTTAAATGTACGTTACGAAGCTACTAGTTTTGGTCGTATTCTGAAGGAAGCCCAGTCAGCGCAAGACGCTGAGGCTTTCTGAGGTACCGTTCCAACATCCCCGACCAAAATCCTCAAAGCTGCTTATCAGCGATGAAAACAAAAAGGGCGGCCATCTCGACGTGCTGAGATGGCCGCCCTTGACTTGAGCTTGACGCTGTTTTATTCGCCTCGTTAGGGAGCTAGCATTAGCAAGCACAGGAGGTTGAAATGGCTACATCTGGTAACAGCGATGCGGTGCTGCTCCTGACGGCACACCTTTCCGGCTCTGATGACAACGGAGCGAAACCTTTAACGACGGAAGAATGGTGGGCATTCGCAAACTGGCTCAAGGAACGGGATGCAACCCTAGAATACCTCTTAGAGAATGTGGATGAAGTCTTGGGAGGCAGACCCGACCCTAGAGGAACTACGGAGCGGATCAAGAGGCTTCTAGACCGAGGAAGTGCCTTGGGGCTTGCCAAGGATCGGTGGGCGCAAGCTGGCTTATGGTGGTTGACGAGTGCTGACGAGGACTATCCGGAACGCTTGAAGAAGCGACTTGGCCGAGCATCCCCTGCGGTGCTATACGGCTGCGGTCGCCGAACGCTGCTGTGCTCTGGAGGAATCGCGGTCGTCGGCTCTCGAAAAGCCTCGGATCGCGATCTTTCTTGGACTCGGTTATTCGGCGAGGCTGTGGCTGCTGCCGGTTACTCCGTCGTATCAGGCGGAGCAAGGGGAATTGACCAAGCCGCAATGTTCGGGGCACTGGATAAGGGAGGCACTGTTGTCGGCATTCTTGCGGACAGCCTGCTACGTGCGTCGTCAAGTAAGATGTACCGCTCCCATCTGCGGTCCCAGGATCTGGTGCTGATATCGTCATTTAACCCCGAGACAGGTTTCACCGTCGGCAGGGCCATGCAAAGGAACAAGTACATCTACTGCCTGTCCGATAGAGCGTTAGTTGTTCATTCCGGTATAAAAGGTGGCACTTGGGAAGGTGCCATTGAGAACATGAAGAAACAATGGGTGCCAATCTGGGTCCGCCAAGACAGTGATGGTTCTGGCAATACGGCCCTTTTAAGCGTCCATCATGCACAAGGTCCCCCGCAGGAGGTAATCCAGCGGCTCTGTGCCTCGGATCAACCAGCCGCCTCATCAGAGCAGATAGAGGACAACTCCTTATATGCAGCCACTGAAGTAGAGGCCGCTCCTTCTGGTGCCGGTAAAGTCTCGGAACAACCCGCGCACATCAGCCCGCAGGTGCCATCAGACAGCTCTGACCTATACGGGCACTTCATTCAATCGCTCCGCACACGACTTGCCAATGGGGCTATCAAAAAAACAGAGTTAGAAAAACACTATGGCCTTAAGAAGTCGCAATTCGACGCTTGGATGAACAGGGCTATCGAGCAAAAAGTGGTCATCAAGAAGTTGCGGCCGGTGTGTTTTGAACTGTCCGATCAAACGAGTCCGAAGGATAAACAGTTGTCCCTTCCGATCTGACTACAGCACCAAATCCTGATCCAGCCTTTAGAACACGTCTGCCAGCGGCATCTTCCACCCCGGCACCACATCGCCGCCGTCGAGCACATCCCCTTCGGTGAGAATACAAATATCGTCGGGAGCGCGGTACACCGCTATGGTGCGTTGGTAGGGATCGATCACAACGACCATCTGCGTACCCGCCCGCAGCCAGTCGGACACTTTCTCTTCCACTTCCCTGTAGCGATCATTGGGCGAAATGACCTCAACGGCGAGGTCGGGTGCGCCGGGGAAAAAACCCCGTTCTTCTGCGGTCGCCTCAGCGCGTTCCCGCGACACAAAGCTGACGTCGGGCGCACGAACTGTATCGGGCGCGGTGTCAATGATGAAGCCGGTCTCCGACGAATGCACTTCCCCCAGATTATGTTCTTTGACAAATGCAATTAGGCTGCCAATAAAATTGGCGGCAATACGTCCGTGTTGTCTGCCGGCAGGTGCCATCTGGCGCAATTCTCCTTGTACAAGTTCGTAGCGATAGCCATTGTGCGGCATCGCCAGCAGTTCGGCGGCGGTCATCGGGGCAACCATTTGTTCAGTCATAATAGAAACTTTGCTGTTGGAGTTAGATCTGATACTAGCCGAACACCCAACCCAAGTCAACCTTTTTCGTTAGCGGGCATCAGTCCCCTCAGTACTCGCTTCGTGGAAAAGCGGCCCTAAAGCGGGTGATAAAATTCCCTCTACCCTCTCGGGAACAAGCAGATGCCGGCACCAAAAAGAAGCGAGAACATCGACAAAAACTTCTGGTCGACGAACAAGTAGCCAACCAGCCAAGTAAAAAAGTTGCTACCGCTGAGATCGCCGTATGCCGTGGGGTTAAAGTACGCAGCCATAGGCATTGCAAACGCTTGGATGTTCATGACCAATATACCGAGCACGGCAAAGCCGCGTAGCACATCCAAGCTCTCGATGCGATCCGAGGTCCCAACCGGACTGTTTAGAGCGCGTTCCCCGCCTCTCATATAACCCCCTCATCCCGCAACCCCTCCATCTCCCCTTCCGTCAGCCCCAAAACGCCACTTAAGACCTCCTCGGTGTGCTGCCCCAACAAGGGCGCTGGCCCGCGCAACTCGACCGGTGTCGCGGAAAAACGCAGCGGCGAATTGGCCACCGTCTGTCGGCCCGCGACTGGATGCTCCAGTTCGACGATCATATCCCGCGCCGCCACCTGCTCATCGCTAAAGACCTGCCCCACATCGCACAACGGCCCGCTCGGCACGCCGGCTTCAGCTAGTATAGAGCACCACTCATCAACGGTTTTCTCGGCCAGCACCCGTTCCAGCACCGGCTCCAACGCCGCGTGATTCTCGGTGCGGAGCGCATTACTGGCAAAGCGCGGATCGTCGGCCAGTGCGCCGAGGCCCAAGGCGTCGCAGAACTGACGCCAGAGCCTATCATTGCCCGCGGCAATGACGATATAGCCATCACTGGCAGCAAAAAACTGAAAAGGCGTAATGGCCGGATGCCGCGACCCGAGCGGCTGGGGCACTTCGCCAGATACGGCGTAGCGGGCGAGGGCGTTTTCCAGCAGCGCCACCTGACAGTCGAGCATGGAAATATCGACTTGCTGCCCCTCGCCGGTGCGCCGCGCCCGCTCTAAGGCCGCGAGAATGCCAATGGCTCCAAAGAGCGCCGCACTCAAATCGGCAATCGACGAGCCGACCCGCACCGGCGGCCCATCGGGCTGCCCGGTGATGCTGGCCAGCCCCCCCATCGCCTGAATGAGCACATCGTACGCGGGCCGCTGCGCGTACGGGCCAGTCTGGCCAAAACCCGAAATCGACGCGTACACCAAGCGCGGATACAGCGCGTGTAGGTCCGCGTATCCCAATCCAAATCGCTCCATACTACCGGGACGAAAATTCTCAATCAACACGTCGCACTCACCGGCCAAACGCCGCGCCAAGTCTTGGCCCTGCGCCTGCCGCAAGTCGATCGTCGCGCTCTTCTTGCCCCGGTTGACGCTGGCAAAGTACGCGCTCTCGCCGTTTTGAAACGGCCCGAATCCCCGCGCCTCATCGCCCGTACCCGGTAGCTCGACCTTGATCACCTCCGCGCCCAAATCGGCCAGCACCATGGACGCGTACGGCCCGGCCAACACCCGCGTCAAGTCGAGCACCCGCACGCCGTCCAATAAAGGTTCCATCTCAATCTCCTTGGGGCGCGGCGAGCAAACCGGCTCCTTCGCCGGGCACGGCCACTGCTAGCTCTGGCTCATGGCCCAGCTCCGTTCGCAACATCTCGGCAAACGCGGCACGGCGTTCTCCATCGACAAACGCACGGTGGACTAGCCCGCCGATATTGCCGCCCCAACCAGCGCCCAGCCGCTGCACGGCCCCCGCTGTTGGTCCCTCGGCGGCGAGAAACCGATTGACCACCCGCACAGTCCGATCATAGGACGGCGTCATCCGCCCGTAGCCCCCCGGCAAAAAGCGCAGTTGCGCTCGCTCTTCCCCGCGCTCGGCTCGCTCTGCAAGCTGCGCCAAAACTTCGTCTTCGACCTCTCGGTCCAGATCGCCGTCGTGCGAGATGCGGATCAGTTCCAAGGCCGTGGACATATCGCCCGCATTGAGGTACGCGAGCATACCGGCCACCCGGTCCTGCTCGGCCAAGCCGTAAACACAGCGTCGGCGAATAAACAACGGCGTGTCCTCGGATAAAAGCTGAAACTTGCCAGCGACCTCCCGCTGGCACATGGCGTCGAAATGCTCCCCGACTCCGGCTGCTTGCGCTTCGGCAGCTAACTCCGCCAGACTAGTCTGCCGAGGCATCTGACCCAAGACCCGGTACAGCTCCGCAAGCGACAACCCGAGTGGCGCTGTCGCAATATCCCGGATATAGCGGATGCGATCGCGCACGTTGCTATTTTTACCTAGCTGCGGCAAAATCAACTCGCGGGCGATAAACGCGCCGAGCGGGTAGGCGATAACCGTCTCTTCCTTGACGGCCTCGTCGTATGTGCGCACAACGCCGCTGTCGAGCACTATAGCCGCGTACTCGTCGGGCAACGCGGCCTCGCCTTGCACGCGGGCCGGAAAGACGCCGACGCCGACCAACTGGCCCGCCCGGCCCAAGATCATCCCGCCGTGGTCAGCCGTGCCACCACGAGTACCCCGCATCCACTCCGAGGTACCCAGCCCATCGACCAAGTCCGCTTCGGGCATATCGCGCCGCGGATCCAATCCGTGAACCCCCATCGTCGCCAGTGCCGTCGCCACCACCAGCGCCGAAGACGAGCTCATGCCCCCGCTGGGCGAGACACTGCTCCACACCAGCCCATCGAAACCGCCCAAGTCCAAGCGATCGCGGAAATAACTCTCCAAGTACACGAGCTGCCCCTCCACCAGCGCCGACCAATCTCGGGCCAAGGCGCTACCCGTGTGCTCTAGGCGCTGGCGGCACACTTGACCTGCGTAGTCCATCAGCGCCTGCCGCTCGGCCACGCGGGCCTTCGGCAGAATAGCCTCCAAGTCTATTTCAACGGGCTTGAAGCGATCTGCGGGCGCACCCGGGCTGTGCAGTAAACTGGCGAGCCGCACCCGCCGACTGGAGGCTTCCCGCGCCACCACCAATGTATCCGCGCCGCGCACGGCCAGCCGCACCGAGGGCATGCCTCCGTAGTCAATGTGCATACCCATGACGTTCATCTGCCCGGGACAGCGCGCCACGACCACGCAGCCTTCACTGCCGTAACGAGCAGCAAAGTGCCGCAGGGCCTCTAGGTAATTGGCCCGCCAAGCCGCCACCTGCTCCCGCCCGTAGATCCGCCCGAACTCGCCGTCGAAGCGGCCCTGCTCAAGGGCGGCCTGCCACTGGGCTATACTAGCTGTATAGGGATTGTTAGAGCGCACCATCCACGCTCAAGGAAATGCGCCGCAAGGGGCGTATTTGGCGCTCGATCGTCGCATAGTAATACTGCAGCGCATTGTCCACTCGCAGGTTGATCTGCAAGGGGCCTAACTGGTGGCTCAACTGCACATCGAGCAAGTAAATGGGCACATAGTCGCGCCCGCACTCGGCAAACAGGCCGGATACCCGTTCAAAGCGGCTGAGGTATTGGAAGTTTACCCGCCCACTCGTGGACCCGCGCTTCCCTTGGAGACCCAGATTGAGGACGTGGCGCGACCGG
>JAJDUT010000107.1 GCA_022826515.1 Candidatus Latescibacterota bacterium | reverse complement strand
ATGCTTTCAAATCATTTAGGACTGCTATAGGATACGCACAAACTAGGCGTCCGAACGTCGGCTATCCATGAGGTCGGGATGTATGTGCCTCTAGCAAGGAGTTTCAAATGATGATTTTCGCTTTGCTCTTGTTGTTTCTTGTCGCTTGTGAGAAGGAGAGTGGCCCGCTCAATCCCGCGGGCAAAATACGTACTACCAAGGTGGACCCGCCCCGTTCCGTACGCATTGAAAAAGGAGAGGGCAATTCGGTCGATATAAGATGGTCTGCCCCCGCTTCCGATGCTGGGTTCAGCGGGCGTTATAACATCCAACTTAAACGCCGCTCGCGGGCGACCTACAATTTTTCTTATGAAACCCAAGAGCGCACGTACAACGTCAATGTGATTCGCGATACCACGTATGATTATCGCGTGCGGTCTTTGGCTGCTGCCGGATGGGAGCCGTCGGATTGGGTCACCACTGAGTACACCCTCACCGGGGTGGCCGTAGAAAATAGCGCCCGCGGGGCCCCGGCAAACGCGGTGGTGGCCATCCCGGATGAGGCACTACGCCAATACATTGAGAGGGTGTTAAAGAAGAATCGCGGGGCGACGATTACCCACGCCGATATGAGGAAGATCGTAAACCTGTTGGATGGACACGGCTTAGGGGTTGAGAGCCTAGTCGGCTTAGAAGCGGCGACGAACCTGCAAAACGTAGCGATGGGTTGGAATCGGATTTCGGATCTGACGCCGTTGGTCCACTTACCTAAGCTGCGGTACTTATATCTTATAGGCAATCCATTTTTAAATGATGTTTCTATCAACGAACATGTCCCTGCGCTGCAACGCCGTGGGGTCGAGGTCGTTCTTTCGCCTTATGAGCGTAGGTTTCCGGACAGTCCGTTCGATATTGAGTTGGTTTTTCTTGATGATTTTACAGAGGACGAACAGGAAATGTGGCGTCGTATAGCAAGGCGTTGGGCAGCGGCGATACAGATGGACGCTCCCGATTATACGTTTTCTCGTGCGCACTCCTTCTACTGCGGTGATCACTTTGTAACAATACCTGCCGGCGAACAAATAGATGATCTACGAATTTATATCACGACCACGAAGTTTAGGGAGATTGACGACATAGGCCCTAATGAGATAATAATAATGGGCGCTGCGTCGGCCGTGCTAGTGCGCTCAAACCTCATATCGCTTGCTGGTTGTGTCAGAATGAGATACAAAGATGATTTCAATACAGGGCTCCATGAGGTAGGGCACGTTTTGGGAATCGGTACCACTTGGGACAGAATGATTCGCGATCGCTATAGTGCAGATACTCATTTTGCTGGGCCGCAAGCGATTGCGGCTTTCGATCAAGCCGGAGGCACCGATTATCAAGGCGCAAAAGTTCCACTAGAAAAAGATGGAATTCATTGGCGCACTAGCGTTCTATCCCGTGAGCTTATGTCAATATCACCACGTCATGACGTCCTTTCGGCCATAACGCTTGGTGCGCTGAGCGATCTGGGCTACACGGTTGATTTTTCGATGGCGGATCCCTACGAGCTACCGCCCCCCGGCGCGGCCAAACCCGTCGCCGACGCAGTGCCCTTCTGCTTGGTGGAGAGGCTGCACCCACCGGTCTATGTGGACGATTGATTGATCCTATTCGTTGAACGAGTTTTTCACGTATAGCCTAGCAAGGAGTTTCAAATGATGATTTTCATGGTACTCTTGTTGTTTCTTTCCGCTTGTGAGAAGGATAGTGGCCCTCTCAATCCCGCGGGAAAAATACGTACTACCAAGGTGGACCCGCCCCGTTCCGTACGCATTGAAGAAGGAGAGGGCAATTCGGTCGATATAAGATGGTCTGCCCCCGCTTCCGATGCCGGGTTCAGTGGGCGTTATAACGTCCAACTTAAACGCCGCTCGCGTGCGACCTACAAGTTTTCTTATGAAACCGAAGTGCGCACGTACAACGTCAATGTGATGCGAGATACCACGTATGATTATCGCGTGCGGTCTTTGGCTGCTGCCGGATGGGAGCCGTCGGATTGGGTCGCCACTGAGTACACCCTCACCGGGGTGGCCGTAGAAAATAGCGCCCGCGAGGCCCCGGCAAACGCGGCGGTGGCCATCCCGGATGAGGCGCTGCGCCGATACCTTGAGAGGGTGCTGAAGAAAAGGCGCGGGGCGACGATCACCCACGCCGATATGAGGAAGATCGTAAACCTGCTGGAGGGACACACAACCTTTCAGGATACAGGAGGTAGCTTAGACTTCTTACTAATTGAGAGCTTGGTCGGCTTAGAAGCAGCGACGAACCTGCAAAATGTAGCCCTAGGTGGCAATAATATTTCGGATGTGTCGCCGTTGGCCAACTTATCCAAGCTGCGCTATCTCGATCTGAGAGGCAATCAGATTTCGGACGTGTCGCCATTGGCCCACTTATCGAAGCTGCGCCATCTAGAGCTTAAAGGCAATCAGATTTCGGATCTGACGCCATTGGCCCACTTATCCGCGCTGCGCCATCTCGATCTTAGAGGCAACCAGATTTCGGATCTGACGCCATTGGCCCACTTATCCGAGCTGCGCTATCTCGATCTTAGAGGCAATCCTCTTTTAAGTGATGCTTCTATCGACGAACATATCCCAGCCCTTCAACAACGTGGTGTTGAGGTAGTGTTTACTCCTTACCGTCTATTTGAGGATCGGGGCAGTCCCTTCGATATTGAGTTAGTTTTTCTTGATGATTTCACAGAGATAGAACAGAAGGCATGGCACCAAATTGCCCATCGTTGGGAAGCAGCGATACAGATGGACCTTCCCGATTATACGTTTTCTGCTAGGAGGAATCTACTGTGTGGCGATCACTCGATTAGCATACCTGCCGGCGAACAAATAGACGATCTACGAATTTACATCACGAATTTTGTGGACCTTTATGGACAAGGTGGCTTTGGGGGCCCCCAAATATCGCGGCGCTCAAGCTCTATGCCGATTATTGGTTGTGTCGGAATTGCCGTAAAGTCTCAGGGTGATTTCCATGGTATGTGGAGAACAGGACTCCATGAGATAGGACACGTTTTGGGAATCGGTACCACTTGGGACAGGATGATTCGCGACCTAAATGGTGATACTCATTTTGCCGGGCCGCAGGCGATTGCGGCCTTCGATCAAGCCGGGGGCAGCGATTATCAAGGCGCAAAAGTACCAATAGGACGCCTTAGCGACGATCCGTATTATAGATCCCATTGGAGAGGGAGTGTCGTGAGCGGTGAGCTTATGACAAGCGGCGGTTCTAGCGTCCTTTCAGCCATAACGCTTGGTGCGCTGAGCGATCTGGGCTACACGGTTGATTTTTCGATGGCTGACCCCTACGAGCTACCACCCCCCGGGGCAGCCAAACCCGTCGCCGACGCGGTGCCTTTCTGCTCGCTGGAGGTGGAGGGGCTGCCCCCGACGGTCTATGTGGACGATTGATCGGTAACAATTAATGTATTGCAAAGGGAGGTTATCTTGAGACCAAAGATCGGTATTTATTGCGGTCTCCTAGTGTTGTGGAGCGCGGTCGGTGCGCCGGCTGCCGCGCAGGGCCAGTACGGGACGCGTTTGGGCTTGCAGCTCGGCGACCAGACTAGCCTCGCGCCGCAAGGCCCTGGAGTGGCCCTGAACGCGCTCGACCCGGCCGTGCGCCGCTGGTACGTGCCGCAGGAGCTGTACAGCGAATACCATTGGCGGCAGTGGGAATACACCAACTATGCGCGCAATCCTTATGAGCGCTACGTGGAAACGACTTTGGAAGGCGATTACTTCTACGATCTGTACGGCAATTTCCTCACGCGCGGCTGGCTGATTTTCAACAACTCGCAGAGCAAGCCCCAGCAGTTCGGCAACGTGCTTTTTAAGTCCTCTCGCTTCCAGAGCTGGTTTTCCGAAGTCGTGGTGGCGCAAGACAACAAGGGCCAGTACTTCTACACCTTGACGGCGAGCAGCCGCCTGCGCTCGGTGCTGTCGCCGATGGTGTTTGCCAAGGCCCGCATGGACGGCGTGCAGTTCGACTTAGCTACTGACCGCTACGAAGCGACCTTTTTGTTTTCGCGGCTGAGCAACCCCGGCGGCGGCTCGACTGGAGACCGCGAGGTGCTGCGGACGAATAACACTATCTTGGCGGGTGGACGATTGGGGGCCCAGATCGGCGACTTTGCCGAAGTCGCGCTGCACACGGCCAACGCGCACCAGTCGCACACCTTGCTCGACAAGCAGGCCGGCAACCCATTCGCTGGCTCGCTGACCATCGGGCAGAACAAAACCATCTCGCTCGTCAAGCTGGTGTTGCGCGACGACTCGCCCGAAGACGGCGTGGGCGGCGCGGCGTTTTTCCCCGATGCGTCGGATGTGCAGATCACCTATCGCGATGGCTCGGAGGAATCGGGCAAGGCCATTGGTTTTGAGCCGATCATTGAAGGCGGCTTTTTGCAGCAGGGTTTTGTCGCCGCCAACGGGCCGGAGGAGATGCGGCTCGTGTACGATTTCGACAGCCCGGATTTTGTCGATCGGGCCCGTTTTGCCAAGGACGAAATCGCCAAGGTCGAATTCCTGCTGACGCTGGGCAACGACTATCAGGTCTGGATGACTTCGGACCGCCAGATCAACCTCGACGGCCAAGAGGTCTTGCTGCTCGTCGCGCAGGCCGAGGGCAATGTCCAAGACATCACTAATTTGCAGACCATCCGCTTTGAGTACGGCCTCCCCACGGCGACCCACATTTTTGGCGGCAGCGTCGAGTTGCAGGACCTGCGGGGTTTTGACGTGTACGGTGAGTACGACCTGAGTTGGAGCTATCGGAAGTACCCCAACGTGCTCACGGAAACCCACGAGGCGTTCTCGGGGATCGGCGGCCGGCGCTCGGCACCCGCTTGGATGGTCAACGTGTCCAAGAAGGCCGCCCCCTACTTTGCCTTCGGCGAGTTTTACAGCATGGACCCGCGCTACAATACCCAGACTTTTATCACCTCGGGCACTGGGGAGTTCGACTACGACAACGAGCGCGGTTTGGTCGATTTGGTCGATGACAACGACGATCAGGACAAATTCCCGGACAACGTGCGCTTTGACTTTCTCAGCGGCGATCAGCAGGTCTTTCCGGGCTGGGATCAAAACAACGACTTCGTGCCCGACTTCAACCAAAACGACACGTTCGTGCGCTCGAATACCGAGCCGGACTACGAAGAGGCTTTTCTGCGGTTTTACGTCGATCGGCCCGAGTTTCTCTTTGGCGTTGATATGAACAACAACTTTTGGGTCGATCAATACGAAAACGACGAGGAGCCGGATTATCCGTATCGCCGGGATCACCGGGGATTCAACGTCCACCTCGGGGCCGACATCACGCCGCGGGCGCGCTTGGCGGTGGGCGCGTTGCGCGAGGGGTTGATTTCCTCGGCGCGCAAAAACGAGAGCAACTACCTGATGTTTACCTACGAGCGCGATGCGCCACGGCTGGGTCGCTTGCGGGTGTTCGAGATGAGCAAGTTGGTCCAGGATGACATCCCCAACCCGCTGTTGCAGTGGGCACCGGACAATACGCTACGCGGCGGCGAGCTGACCAAGGTCGAGGACCCGCTGTTGGCGCGCGACACGTGGGTCAACCAGCTCTTTGTCGGACACAATCTACAGGTGGCGGCGCTCTTTTTGACCACCAAGATGCACTGGCTCCACTTCGAGCAGCAGATGGAAAAGGCCCAGCGGGAGCAATACGGCTTGGCACCTTCTGACTTCTTCTTCGGCCTGATCAACAAGGCGAGCTACCGCCTCGAACTCGGGGCGTGGTCGTTGGAGCCGCGCTGGAAGAGCGAGTTCCGCAAGCAGAGCCGCAGCTTGCTGTCGCTCAACAGCCACACCAGTCTGATGGAGTTGTTTTCGGGTTTGGTGGAGACGCAGGTTTTGCAGGTGACCAAGCTCCAGGCTGGCGTGGAGTTTGCGATCTTCAACGACTTGGACGCCGACGAAAACGATTTCGACTCGGTGACCGTAGCCGTTCAGTTCAGCAATGAATCCAACTATCTCGGCTACAAGCTCCGCGCCTTGACCGGCATGAAGGTGGAGCGCAAGCAGTTCACCGGGCAGGAGGCGCGGACGACCAACGAATCCTTTGTGACGATTTACGCGGGGCTGAATTAGATCCGCAGATGGACGCAGATGGACGCAGATGGACGCAGATGGACGCAGAATAGTAGAAACAAGACGATATGCATATTGAATCGTTCAAGGAATTCAGGACTGCTATATTGGCCCAGAGGCCGTGGGCGGTCTTGATCGCGCTCACTATTGGACTCCATGCGTGTGATAGCAGATCAAAAGGGGAGCAGCACTACTGGGCCGGCCACGCATACCAAGAGCAGGGCATGACGGCCAACGCCCTGCGCGAGTACCGGAGTGCGGTCGCGGCAGGGGTCGATTCTCCCGCCGCCTATTACGCGCTCGGCGCGCTCTACGGCGAAAAGGACGAGCACGGCAAGGCCATTGCCGCGTACCGCGAGTTGTTGGAACGCTGGCCCGAAGAAAGCCGAGCGCAGGAGTTGCTGGCGGCCCGCTATGTAGCTGCCGGGCAGCCAGCCGCAGCCGTCAGCCTCTATCGGACCTTGCTCGACCAAGGAGGCGATCCCGCGGCGTTGCTCGGTCGTCTCGGCGACGCGCAGAGCCTGAGCGGCGATTTGCAGAGTGCGGCCCAGTCCTACGGCGACTTGCTGGTGCTGCGTCCCGACAGCAGCCGGGCCCGGTACCAGCTAGCGCGCATTTACGAAGCCGAAGGCCGGGCCGAACCAGCGATTGCGGCCTACGTCGAGTTATTGGCGCAAAAGACCTATGCGCGGCAAGCGGCCTTGGGGCTGGCGGATCTCCTCATTGAGTTGGACCGCCGCAACGGCGAACTGGGCAGTGTCAGGTCAGAGGGCTGGTGGCGGCAGCAAGGATTGGTTGGGGAGGAAGCCATGCAAAAGGCGGAAGCACAGCTCGAGGCCGCGCTGGTGGAAAGTCCGAGTTCGAGCGCCGACTTGTGGGGGCTGGGCAAGCTGCTTTTCTGGCAGGGACGCTACCAAGAAGCCCTCACTTGCGTCGCTAAGTTGGCTGAGACCACCCCGGATGACTACCGGGTGCATTTCTTTCTGAGCAAGCTCCACGGGCTGTTGGGCGATGAGCAAGCTGCACGGGAAGCGTTTGCTCAGTACCAGCGCCAAGAGCAGCGCGCCAAAGTCGCCGCGCGCGTCCGAACTGAGAGGGACGTGTTGCTGAAACAATTGTCGGGGGAAATACCATGAAGCTGACAGCGGGGTTCCTAAAAGAAGGCGTTTTGCCTTCTACCGCGTCTAGTCAGGTTCGACCCCAGCGCGAATCATCGCCATCACCTTTTCAGCGATGGCCAAGGCTTCAATGGCTTCTTGGCGAGTGGGATCGGAGGCAACTTCGGGATAGCGCGTGTCAACTGCATAATTGGAAATGGTGGCTAAGCCTTCCCTGAAGGATTCCAAAGCGGGCAATAGAGGGAGGGCCTGGTCCAGCAGGCGGCTCAGGTCGTGGATGCGCTGAAAAGGAGTTTCGGTGGCGGTCAAAAGAGCTTTCAGAGCCTTTTCAATGGCCTGCTGGGCGTGAAAGCAGGGCGTGTCAGTCGGTCCGTCAGACAGTAAAAGCGTTTGCCGAGCGGTGACCAGATCGTTATCGGCCTTTCGCAGCCAGTGCTGGGCCAGTTCAAGGTGCTGGCTGTTCATATACTATTTTGCCGTGTTGAAATACTGCGGTGATAATGTGGTTTACAGTGCCGTTCCAATAAGCCACTTCTGCGGGCGTATAGACCAAAAGGTCCAAGGCACAGGGCACTGGTTTGAACAACAGGCGGATCGGCGTGGCACGCTGGTGCTGGAGTAGATCGGTATCCATGACAACTAATAGATCGAGGTCGCTATCAGGCGTGGGGCAGCCAGAGGCGTAGGAGCCGAACAGGATGATGAGCTTGGGTGAAAGACGCTCGGCAATAACTTGGACAATGGCATCAATAGTCTCCTGAGCGATCAAATGCCGCGCTCGTTGTTCTTCGACTGCAATAACGGTCGCCATAGCTCTTCTCCGCGAGCCAAAATCCTTAATATGCAACACCAAAAGATAGGTTGAATCACAGCCCGATATTAGGTTTATTGCTTGCTGCCCAATAGGTTCAATCGAAACCGTCTGGTGCTGTACTGTGAAGCTAATCTATAAAGTTGAAAAGGGCATTTGCGTCAAGTGCTGTCTCGAAGTCTCGCTTGCGGAAAGGCCCGATGTCGTCGCCGATTTGTGGAGGCTGGACAAGCCAAAAGGAGGATTTCTATGGTAGGTTACACGTATACCGTATCGGCGGCCGACGCTTGATGTCCACGCTATGAGAGCCGCGTTGCTGATTGGGGTTCTAACTGCGTGCTTGGTACAGCCGCTAGCAGCCCGACAGGTTCTGCTCATCGGACAGGACGGGCAAATCTCGTGGACCGGGCGGGTCGAAGGGGCTGAGGACATCGCGACGATCCAGCCCGAGCACCGCTCCTTTCTCGACCCCAACGTTACCGAGCTAGGCTATGCGCCGGCCGATTTGATCGAGTTTAGAAGCGCGGATTTTCCAAGCAGCATTCTGCCGCGGCGAGTGGGTGCCGAGCAGAATTTGGCCGCAGAGGTGCTGGATCGCGGTGGCTCGCTGCGCGCACCGACCGTCTTCGACCTGACCGCCTTGCAGCTCCAAGTGATTTTTGAGGACATGCTCGCGGCCGATCCAACCGGGCAGGCATTTGAGCGCAAAGAAGACGACATCTTGGGGACTCAGCTCATTCTCGACTTGGGCGCGCGCTTTGGGGTCAACCGGCTGCGCTTTTTCCCGCGCAACACGATCTTTCCCTCGCCCGGCACCCCCTTTCAAAACGACTTCTTGAAAAACTTTGAAGTGGAGATCAACGACGGCTTGGTGCTGACTAGTTCGGGCAACCCGATTTGGGAGACCTATGCCGTGTACAACGACAACAGCGACCGAATCACCGAAGTGCCCATCGATCCGCCGCGCTATATTCGCTTCATCCGCCTGCGGGCCACGTCGGCCATTCCCTTTGAGATCGAGAAGCTCCAAGTCTTTGGCGAGGGGTTCTTTCCGACGGCGCGCTACATCTCGCCAATCATCGACATGGGCAGCCCGGCCAATTGGGGCCTCATCCGCACCTTGCAGCAGCAAGTAGGCGCTGCGGACCTGGCCGACATGCAGTTGCGCACCCGCAGCGGCCACGACCCCAGTCCCTTGGCGTACACCCGCAAGCAGGTGGCCCTGCAAGACGCCCCAGAAATTTCACTGTCCGTAGATAATCCAGACGAGCCGCTGCTGCGCCAAGAGTACTTAAAGCTGCCCGAGCGCGGGCGTCAGGGCGACGATTGGGAGCGCGGCTCGGTGCGCGACGACTTGGCAAACTGGAGCCCGTGGACTTCGCCTTATGCGCTGGAAGAGCTGGCTGCGGGCACGCAAATCCTCTCGCCCGGCCCCAGCCGCTATTTCCAGTTTCGCGTGGAATTCCAGAGCCAGCACTTGGAGGCGAGCCACATTCTCCAGCAGATCGCGCTCGAGTTTTCCGCGCCGCCACTGGCGGACGCCCTCGTCGGCGAGATTTTCCCCCGCGAGGTGCCGGCTGCCGCGGACGTGCCCTTTGTGTACGCGGTGCGGGCGGAGATGGAAAGCGATTACGTGCAGGGCTTCAACAGCTTTGAGGTGTTCACGCCGAGCCGCGTGGGCCGCGTCGAGCGGATCGAGATCATCGACGCCAGCGGCCAGCAAGTGCTCGATCACGCCTTTGCGGTCACTGATGGAGTTACGACCGAAGGCGAGGTCGCCATCACCGCCATTGACGACCGGCGCTTTGCGGTGAGTTTCCCGGCCATAAACCAGCACGACGCGGTGTTGAAAATTCACTTTGCCAGCCGGGTGCTGGCCTTTAGCACCCGCTTTGGCGGCCGCGCCCTGCTGCTAGAAGAGGATGCCTTTCAGGGCATTACCCCGGGCAACGCGACCCTCTTGGCGGAAGGCGACGTGGCGACCGAATCGGGGACGACCGTGTTGAGCCGTGCGGTGAACGAGGGCAGCTTGATCGGCAATTTCGCCCTCGGCAGCGAAGTCTTGACGCCCAATGGGGACGGCGTGAACGATGTCCTCGACGTGAACTTCGAGGTGCTGGCGGTCATCGGCAAAGCGCGGATTGTGATCGATTTGTGGGATTTAGGGGGGCGGCAAGTGCTCCGCCTCTTTGACGCCGAAGGGCAAAACGGCGTGTACGAGGCAGTGCATTGGGACGGCACCGACGAGCGGGGTCAGCGCGTTGCCCCCGGCATCTACTTGGTGCGGATTGAGGTGCAAGGGGATGCGCGCAGCGGGCGGACGATGCGGCCCTTGGGCGTGGCGTACTGAATGAAAGGAGACGTCGTGCTGAATCGGATAAAGCGGATGAGCTGGCTAGTGGTGGTCTTAGCGACCAGCGCGTGGGGCCGCGGCGAGTTCCGCCTCGGCGGCGCGGACGGCAATTCTTGGCAGGCATTGGTCGCCGAGCAGACGGCTTCATACGTGCTGCTCGACGCCGACGGCGGCATCGTCGAGGAGGTGACATTGGCGCGGTGGACGAAGAGGTCAGTGGGCGCTTCAACACCGCGGGCGTCGATACCTTAATCGACTTTGCCGACGGCGGCCTGCGCCCGGTGTACATCGACCCGAGCGACAATCTGGCGCGGTCGCTCAAGGAGCGCCAAGGGCACTTTTACACGGCTAGCATTTACGGCGGCACGCACTTGGTAACTGACTCTCAGCCCTTGCAGTTTCTCATCGACGGCGATCCAACGACCGCCATGCTAGTGCGAGTGCCAGAGCCGCCGCGCTTGGCCGGCCGCAACAATCCCGGCGTGGTCAAAAACAACGTCATGCACTTGGGGGCCGAGTTGCCCATCAACCGCATCCGCTTCTTCCCCCGGCCTGGGTTTGAAGATAATTACTTGGCGTGGTACGAAATCGGTGTGGCCGACCACACCGGGCCATTTTGGGACAGCAACTTCGACCGCAGCCAGCGCGGCAAGCGTTGGTACATGGTTATCGACGCGGCCTTGGGCGCGCCCAACGATCCGGCCTTTGACATCTTGGCGCGCAACCGCGAGAGCCTTGATGTGGTGGTGGATTTGCGCTTTCCGACCCGCGACCTCAAGTGGATTGCCATCCGCCCGCTCGACCCCGAGCGCGACTGGGAAATCGCCGAGCTCGAAATCTATGGCGAGGGCTTTGTGACCCGGACGACTTACCGCACCCCGATCATGGATTTTGGCCGCGAGGTCGCGTGGAGTAAAATTCGCTGGCAAGGCGAGGTGCCCGAGGGAACCCAGCTTTTGCTCCGCACCCGCACGGGCAACACGCCGCAGCCCAATGTCTATCGCACCATCGGCCCGACCGGCACGCTCGAAGTATCTACCCTCGACGACTACCTGACCCAGCTCGGCCGCCGGCGGTGGGACGACGTGGAATTGGGCTACGACCTAGAAAATTGGAGCCCGTGGTCCGCGCCCTATGAGTTCGCGGCTGGGCTGCGGCAGGTCGAGTTGCCAGCGGATTTGTGGCAGGACGGCACGCCCGTGCTCTCGCCGAGTCCGGCGCGCTACTTCCAGCTAGAGGCCATCCTGTTCGCCAGCGGCGACGCGGCTCCGCGCATCGACAACATGTCGCTGCTGTTTTCCGAGGATCCGGTGGCCCAAGAGGTGATTGGCGAGATCTGGCCGATCGCCACGCAGAGTTTCGCGGCGGAAACCTTTACCTATGTGGTGCGCCCGGTCTTGCGCGCGAGCGACTTGGGCTTTGACCGGCTGGAAATTTTTACCCAGATCCCGGTCGAGCGGGTGCATTCGGTGCTCATCGACGGCGAGGAGATCAGCGACCGCTTCCCGCCCGAGATCAAGGACGACCGCTTGATCGTCTCGTTCGACCGCTTGGTGGGGCCGCGCGACAACGAGAAGCGGATCGAGGTGGTTTTCGACGCCAAGGTCTTGCGCTTTGGCGCGGACTTCAGAAGCTGGGTGTACGACAGCGCCGAACCCGAACTCAAGCAGCAAGTCGCCCCGGGCAACGCGACGTTCCGCTTTAGCGGCGACGTAGTATCGGTGCGCACGCCCATGGGCGGCGGTCTCATCAGCAGCGTGCAGGCCACGCCAGCGACCTTCACGCCCAACGACGATGGGGTCAACGACCACGTTGCGATCGCATACGAATTGCGCGATTTGGAGAGCCTGCGGCAGATCCGCTTGCGGATATACGATCTGTCCGGCCGACTGGTGCGCCAAATCGCGGCTAGCACTGGCAGCGGCAGTTTTGCCCAAACTTGGAACGGGCGCGACGAAGAGGGCGCACTCGTGCCGCCCGGCATGTACCTCTATCAGCTCGATTGGGACACCGACAAGGGCCGCGAGGTGGCCAACGGTGTGGTGGGTGTGGCGTACTAGCTGGAGGCTTGACATTGACTAGCGGCCCGGTGAGTATAAGCGAGAGCGAACACGCAATGTCACGAGGAAAAAGCCATGCTAAATACTGACGATGTCAAACGCAAATTAGGCGGGGCGTTTACCCAAGAGCAGGCCGATATTCTCACCGGCGTGTTGAGTGAATTTCACGTTGGTTTGGCCACCTCCGTTGACATGCAAGACCTCAAAGATGTAGTCAAAGCGCTTGCGGTCGCGCAGGCTCGTGCAGAGGAGCGGTTAGAAGGGGTGGAGACGCGGATGGATCGGGTGGAAGCCGCGATTGACCGCTTAGAAGCGGCACAGGCTCGTGCAGAGGAGCGGTTAGAAGGGGTGGAGACGCGGATGGATCGGGTGGAGGCGACGTTGGACCGCTTGGCGGCGGCGCAGGCGGGGACCGAAGAGGCACTCAAAAAGCTGGCAGAAGCACACGACGAAACGCGCAAACAGCTTGGCGGCCTCTCGCATACCGTAGGGTACATCCTCGAAAATGAGGCCTACCGCGCTTTGCCAGCGCTCCTTGCAGCCGATCATGGTCTCGAGGTAGAAGATCGACTCATTCGCACGTACCTCACAACCGATCGCGGCTATCCGGTCGAGGTCAACATCTTCGGCAGGGGGCGCAGGAATGGGCGCGAGGTAGTCGTAATCGGCGAGAGCAAGAGCCAGTTGTCGGCCAAGAATATCGACCATTTTATCCAAGGCCGGCTCACTCGCCTCGAGCCGTTATTTGAGGACGTATTTCCCGTTTTGGTCACGCACATGATTTCATCGCCCGATGTTGCAGCCTATGCGCAAGAGCGCGGCATCGCCCTGTATTACTCGTACCAATTTTAAGGTCGCAGTGCGGCGGAGTCAGCCAAAATGAGCAGTGCAACCAGTTTTCTCTGTACCGCTATGCTCGCCCTCGCCCTCGCTGACGGGGCCTACGGTAGCCGCTTATGGCAACAGGAAGTAACGCAAAGCCCGGAGGTGTACCTCGACGCGCTGGACCCGGCCCTGCGGCGCTGGTACGTGCCGCAGGTGATGTTCGCCGAATACCCGTGGCGGCAGTGGGAGTACACCAACCGCGCGCGGCTGCCGTATCAACGCTATGTGAACATCGACTTAGAGGGCGATTACTTCTACGATCTGTACGGGAATTACCTGACCCAAGGCTGGCTGATCTTCAACACGGCGCAGAGGCGGCCCGAGGAAGCCGGTAGCTCCCTGTTCAAGACCGAGCGGTTTGCGCGGTGGTTCAACGAGTTGGTCATTGCCGGCGATCACAAGGGTCAATATCACTACGCGCTGACGGCGAGCAACAATCTGCGGACCACATTGACGCCGCTGTCGTTTTCCAAACCGCGTCTGAACGGCATGCAGATCGACCTCGCCACCGACAAATACCAGTTGACCTTTCTCCACTCGCTGATCACCGGCCCGCGCGGTTTGCAGCAGGAGGAGAGCCGCTTTACGGACGCGACGTCTCTCGTGGGAGGGCGATTCACGGCCCAGCTAGGGGATTTCGTGGAGTTGGGCCTGCACGCGGTCAACGCCCACCAGACCAACAGCGAGTCGGACCAACTAATAGAGACTCTGTACAAAGGCGGGCTGAACAAGCAGCAGAACGCGACTATCTCCCAGATCGCGATCGCCTTGCGCGACGACTCACCGGAGGACGGCAGCGGCGGCGCAGCATTCTTCCCCGATGCCTCGGACGTGATTATCACCTACCGCGACGGCACAGTGGAGTCGGGCCGCGACATTCGCTTTGGCCCGGAGATCAGCGGTGGCTTAGAGCGGCAGGGATTTCTCACCGCGGATGGCGACGGGCAAATTAGCCTGCTCTACGATTTTGACAGCGCGTCGTTTGTCAACCGCGCCTCGGCCGATAAGTCCGAGATTGTGGCGGTGGAATTTCGCCTCGTGCTGGCCAACGACTACCAGATCTGGATGAGTTCGGACCAGCAGTTGGGCGAGGGCGGCGGCTTTGTAACGGTCGGCCGGCCATCGAGCTCGTTCACTTGGACGGGCGAGCGCTCTATCAGCTTGGGCGACGTATTCGGCGCGGATGTGGATGACCCAGTTTTCTTGCTGGTGGCGCAGGCCGAGGGCAATGTGCAGGACATATCCAACCTGCGCACGGTCCGCTTTGAGTATGGGCTGCCGACGGCTACGACAATCGCCGGGGCCACACTCAAGGTGGAAGACGTGCTCGGCTTCGATCTGTATGGCGAATACGACCTGAACTGGAATTTCCGCAAGTATCCCAATGTCGCCGAAGAGACGCACACTTCCTCGGCGGGGATTGGCGACCGGCCCAGCGCACCGGCGTGGATGGTGAATCTGAGTAAGAACTTGAGGCGGCTGTCGCTGTTCGGGGAAGTGTATTCGATCGATCCGCGCTACAATACCCAATCCTTTGTCACCACGAGCTCGGGCCTCGATTACGCCCGGCAGGGCAACCGCTTTGACTTGGTGGAAGACAACGACGATCAAGACCGCTTCCCCGATGGGTTCCGGGCGGACTTTTTGGTCGATGACCGCTTGGTCTTTCCCGGCTGGGATCTCAACAACGACTTGGTGCCCGACTTCAACCAAAACGACAACCGCGTCAAAGCCAACGCCGTTCCAGATTACGAGGAGCCGTTCCTCCGCTTCTTGGTCGATCGGCCGGAGTTCCTCTTCGGCGTGGATATGAATCACAACTTCTGGGTCGATCTGTACGAAAACGACACCGAGCCGGACTACCCCTATCGCCGCGATCAACAAGGCTTCAATGTCTATGGGGGCATTGACCTGAGTCCGCACTGGCAGCTCAAGGTGGGGGCCTTGCGCGAGGAGCAGATTTCCGCGGACCGCAAAAATCACAGCACGTATTTACAGCTAGGGTACGAGCGGGCTTGGCCGCGGGTGGGTCGGGTGCGGCTGTTTGAGATGAGCCAGTTAGTGCAAGACGACATTCCCGATCCAATTTTGCAGTGGCAGCCAGACAACACGCTGCGCGGCGGCAAGCTCGTGCACATCGCCGATCCGCTGTTGGCGCGCGATGCTTGGGTCCACCAGCTATTCGTCGGCCACAGCTTGGCGAGCGACGCATTGTTGGTGATGAGCAAGCTGAACGGAGTTTTCTTCGCGCAACGGCAGCGCGATGCGTCGGATTTCTTCTTTGGCTTGATCAACAAGGCCAGCTATCACCACACTTGGCGCGGGTTGACTCTATCGCCGCGCTGGAAGAGCGAGTGGCGGCAGCAGAGCCGGTCGCTGTTTGACCAGCAGGAGCGCACGACGCTGATGGAGCTTTTTTCGCTGCTTTTGGAAACGCAGCTATTGCAGGCCACGCGGCTCCAAGCCGGCGTCGAGTACGCGCTGTTCAACGACTTCGACCGCGATGCGGAGGATTTCGACTCCCTGAGCTGGGCCTTGCAGTTGGCGACCGAGTCGGCCTATTTGGGCTACCGGATCCAGGCGTTGGCCGGCTTTGTGGTAGAGCGCAAGGCGTTTGCGGAGGCCGAGGCCGCAACGACGACCGAGACCTTTGTCACGCTATACGCTGGCTTGCAATAGTTGGTTGTATTTGGCGAACCATTTGACTACATTTGCAGTTTAGTTGTTCGTCTGCGACTTAGTTTTTCATTGTCCACCTACCCAAGGAGGTAGCTATGAAACGCCTTTTCACCTGTGGCCTGACGGCAATCGCGCTATTGGCTTTTGCGCTAGCCGCCGGGGCACACGAGCCCCCAGGCGAGGTCTTCCTCGCCGTGCAGTTCCCCGATGCGAATGTGCCGAACATCGACGGATTTGACGACGATTGGTCGGCTGTGCCGCTTGAAGTGTACGCCATTCCCAGTTCGAGGCTCTTTTCGGTGCACGGCTTTGCTGGCGACGACGTGCCGCGCGGTGGCATGGATCCGGCTTCGATGCAGATTCGCCACATTTTGGGTTGGAACGACTCGCGCAACGAGCTGTACGTGACGACGCGGATCTTCGACAACAAGCACACGATTACCCGCCAGGACCTAGGCTCCTATTGGTGGGACGACAGCATTGAGATCGAGTTCAACCCGCGTCACGACTACTTGCCCAAGCCCGAAGACGTGGTGACGCACCACAAGTATTCGTTCGCGTTCCCGCCGCTCAACGGCAATTTCGGCCCGGCCCTGCAAACGGCTGCGGTCAGTAGCGCCGACGTCGAGAACCCAACGCTGTTGGCCAACGGCAGCCGTTGGTACTACTGCACCTATAGCTTTGAGGGCGAGGAGTACGGCGAGAGCACGTATATCTACGAGTTCCGCACGATTGCCATTGATTCGTATCCCAAGCCCACCGAGGAGAACATCACGGAAGATCAGGTGATTGAGCACGACCTGACCGCGGGCGAGGTGATCGGCTTTTCTATTTTCGTCAGCGACGTAGATGACAGCGCCGGCGATGCCGACAACCGCGTCGGCATGTGGGCTACTACTCCGACGAGTTGTTGTCACTCTTCGCAGGACCTGCTCATCTCCCCCATGGACGACACCATTGATTGGGGCGAGCCGACTGCGGTTGAGGGGCAGAGTTGGGGCCGGATTAAGTACCAGTACCAGCAGTAGTACCCGGTTTCACACCCTTTGCAAAGAAAGCCCGCTTGCCCTCTGTGGCAGGCGGGCTTTTTGCGTCTTACAGCCCGAGCAGGCTCCGGGCGTTCTCGCCGAGGATGAGGCGTTTGGCGTCGTCGTCAATGGCCGCGGTGATGATCTTGCCAAGCTGCGGGCGGGGGTCCATCAAGGGCGTATCCGAGCCGAAGAGCACGCGGTCGGCCCCGGCCTTGGCCACCAGATCTTCGATGACGCCTGGGGTGCGGAAGGTCGAACAGGTTTCGAGGAAGTAGTTGGGCAAGCGCTGGGCCGCGGCAATGGCTTGGCTGCGATACGGCTCAATGTTGCCAGAGTGGCCGGCGACGAAGCGGGCGTTGGGGAAGCGCGCGGCGGCGCGGCCAAACTGGGCGGGTGCGGCCGTTGGCTCGCCGCCTGTGTGCGCAATGATTGCGAGGCCGCGCTCAGCGGCAAACTCGTAGATTGGATCCCAAGCCGGATCGTCGAGCGGGAAAGGCGTGTAGGGGGGGTAGATTTTAATCGCCCGGAACCCTAGTTCGTCGATGGCCCGTTCCAGCTCGGGCCGCACGGTGTCAGGGCAGGTGGGGCACACATAGGCAAAGCCAATGAAGCGGTCGGGATGGCGGGTGACAAAAGTCGCGGTCTGGTCGTTGCCGGGTTTGCCTTCGGGATGGAAGATGTTGAAGACGCAGCTTTTGTCGATCCCCACCGCGTCCATGGCGCGCAACATCGCGGCCGGGTCATCGACCATGTCGAGGGAGTCCCAGCGGCCTACGTGGCCGTGAAAGTCGATAATCATGTGCTCCCTCCGAGAATGCGCTCTAGATTGCCCGCGGTCAAAGCCGCGAGCGCGTCGTCGTCAATGGCCAAGTGGTGCAGGTAAAAGAGCATCGGCCCCATGGCGTAGCGCGGGTAGTAGGAGCCGTAGAGGAAGCGCTCTACGCCAAATTCGCCGATCAGGGACTCGATACCGCCCAGATTCTCAAAGCGGCTTAGCTCCATTGTCGCGTGGGGCAGTGCCCTGAGCAGGGGGCGCAAGGCGAGGGTATGCACGTAGTGCGCGCCGAGGAGTACTACTTGTAAATCTGGGAAGCGGCGCAAGGTCTCCATGACTTCGGCGACCAGCGTGTCGGCCAGCGAAATCCACAGGGGAATGCGCTCGGCCGCCAGCCAAGCGAGCAACTCGCCGTAGATCCAGTCGGCAAAGGGGACGCGGCTCGCCTCGGTGTTGTGCAGGCGGACGCTGGAGACCTCGCCTGCGGCGTGGAGCGCGCGTAGTTGCGTCAAAGAGTCCGCGCTCGGTCCGGCGACCCATTGGGGGACGAGTCCGTCGCCACACCAAGCGTGCAGGGCCTCGTTGCCCTCAATCGCGCTGATGGTTTCGCCTTGGAGGTGGTAGATCAAGCCGCGCTCCACGCCGTGGCGCTGCATCTCCGCCCGCAGGCCAGCCACGTCGGCAAACGGCGAGGGTCGGTCGTGGCAGTGGCCGACGCCGATGTTGGCGTCGAAGACCGGGACGCGGGCGCGGAAGCTCAGGTTCTCAATGTTTTGTTTTGACCCCATAGAATATAGCTCTTGGGCTAGTCGATGTTTTCGCGCTGCTTGACGATGTCTTTGTACTCGTAGTACGGGGCCAATTCGAGCAGGTCAATGGTCTCGGGGTCGAGCCGTTGGCGGATGGCTTCGGGAAAGGGGCGGCGCTGACCGGTGAGCATGTGCTGGACGTTGTAGCGCAGAATGAGGAAGCGGCGGTCGCGGTCGCGGGGCTTCCAAGTGAGTGCGCCGTGCATGAGGTGTTCGGGCATGATGAATACGTCGCCGGCGCGGGCGCAGACATTGTGGACGCCTGGGGGCACGGTATCGGCGACGTAGTCCCTGTTCTCGTCGTCTTCGGATCCTAGATAAAACATCGCTCGGGGCTGGTCGAAGAGGGCCTTGTGCGAGCCGGGTAAGACGACGAGTCCGCCGTCGCCGGGGAAGACATCGCTCAAGTAAAAAAAGAAAATAAAGTCCGTGCAGCGGACTAGGCCGTCTTCGATGTAATAGCGCCGCACATCGGGCTGTTTGGAGGGACGCCATCCGGCATGCAGGTAGTGGAAGCCGTGGCCGTGGCGGTTGTAGCCGAGGGTGCCGCCGTTGAGGCGCGGCCGGCGGTCGGTGAGTTCCATGAGGATCGGCCAAGTAGTAGGGTGCCGGGTGAGTACTTCGAGGCTCTTGTCAAAGGCAAAGCCGTGCTGGTAGCCGGTGAGGTCGCGGCGCTCGAGGTCCGCGCCGAATTCGGGTGGCCACTCCTCGGGCGGCATGTTGATGTAGCGGTCGGCTGCCGCTTGCGCAGGCGCGAGCTCCTCCGGGCTGAGCACACCGCGCAAGTGGAGGTAGCCGGTCAGATCGAAAAAGTAGCGTTGGTCGGGTGTCATCATGGGGTTGGGCCTTTGTTGGGGTGGGTAAGATAGCCGTTTCAACAGCACTGTTCAAGCGCACTTCACTGGAACACGATCCTTTGCCTAGGTTCAGTGCGTTGACAGAGGTCCCTAAAAGATGTCTTTTTTATTTATACGTCTAACATGCTCAATTCTCAGGATAAATTCCGTGATCAAGTCGCTTGAAGTCAGGAATTTTACGGCCTTCTCGGAAGCCCGATTGTGTTTCGCCGAGGGGCTCAACGTCATCGTAGGTGAGAACGGGACGGGTAAGACGCACTTGCTCAAGCTGCCTTATGCCGTTATGGCGGTAAGTGCCGAGGAACGCAGGAGGCATGGGGATGACCGGCAACCTACCAAGACCTTGCTACAAACTCGAGTGGCCGAAAAGATCGTTAACGTGTTTCGCCCGGAGGAGAGCCGTCTAGGGCGTCTCGTACGTCGGCAGCAGGGTCGTAACCGCTGTGAAGTGAAAGTGAACTTCCGACGGCGCGAGACTTCCATTGGGTTCAATTTCGCTTCGCAAAGCAAGTCCGAGGTCGTCATGGCTCCTCTCCCCTCCAAGTGGGTGGACTCCATGCCGGTATTCCTGCCCCCCCGCGAGTTGCTGACGATTTACCCGGGATTTATCTCGTTATACGAGACACACAACGTTGAATTCGAGGAAACGTGGCGGGACACCTGTTTGTTACTCGGCTCGCCGACGGTGCGGGGTCCTCGCGGTAAGGTTTTCACAAGTATGCTGGGGGCCTTGGAAGAACAGATCGGGCAGGTCGCCTTGGAACGCAATGGCCGTTTTTACCTGAAGCAGTCCGGCCTTGGTGTTGGCACTATGGAGATGCCCTTGGTAGCCGAGGGGTGGCGCAAGCTCGCCATGCTGGCGCGGCTGATAACCACCGGGGCCCTACTCGACCAAGGTGCCCTGTTCTGGGACGAGCCCGAGTCCAACCTCAATCCGAAGCTGATTCGCGAAGTCGCGAAGGCGATTCTCCGTATCTGTGGTGCAGGGGTGCAGGTGTTTGTTGCAACGCACAACCTCTTCCTACTCAGAGAATTCGAAATCCTCGCCAAGCATAAAGAATTCGAGCGTGTTAAGCAGCGCTACTTCGCGCTGCGCCGAGTGGATGATGGTGGCGCAGAAATTTCCCAGTCCAGCGAGATTGATGGCGTCGAGCCGCTGTTATTGCTCGACGAGGAACTGGAGCAATCGGATCGTTTTCTCAAGGTGTTCATGCCATGACCGTGATTGAGGAAGGCGGTCTCAAATTCTCATTTCCGGCCCACTGCCAAGCCACCCAGTACGATGCTTGGAAGTTTTATCGCAAACGGTTCCAGTCCACCGCCGGGGGGTCGAAGGCAATCGATATCCTCTGCCTCCAAAAAGGTGTCTCTTGGCTGATCGAAATAAAGGACTATCGGCTGCACCCGAGGACGAAACCGAGTGATCTCGGCGACGAAGTGGAGAGCAAAGTCCGCGACACGCTAGCGGGTTTGGCGGCCGCGAGTGCTAACGCCAGCGACACTGGCGAGCGCGGGCTGGCAGAACGTGCGCTGGCAAAGCGACGGTGGCGTGTCGCATTGCACCTCGAACAGCAGTCGGTTGCGACTTCGCCGCTTCGGCCACATGCCATCAATCCCGCCGATGTGCTCTCAAAGCTGCGTAAGAAGTTGAAAGCCATTGATACTCAGCCGGTAGTTTTGAGCCTGCAAACGCCGGGTACTGTCCCGTGGACCGTTCAGTAAAGGTCGTGTTTTCAGGACGACCTCGTATGGCTGGCTACTAACCACTGCTATCACTGGAACACAATCCCGCCTAGATAATTGTTTTGCATGCCGATTACATAGTCGATGAGTATCCAAGTCCCGGCCGCTACGGCCTCGCCCAAGACCAGCCCGAGAAAGAAGGGCTTGAGGCGGTTCAACAGCGTCAACCCGCCGTATTTGAGCACCGTACTCTTGATGAGCCAAGCGACAAACACGCTGAACCACATCGAGCCGAAGACGCAGCTAATCGGGAATCCGAGCGAGTGGAAAGGCCACCACAGGAAACGGTGCTGGGCGGCCATCAGCCCGCCCATAATTGCCGCGCCAACGCCGATGTGTAGCCACGTACTCGGCCGCGGCTCGAATGGATTGAGGATGCTCTTCTCCATGAACCGATAGGGATATTGCGCGACGTTATCAAAGTAAAATCGCGACAAATTAATGGCCCCGTACTGATAGCCTAGATAGAGGGTTAAGGAGACGACGCAGGTCAGCGTCAGGACGATCACCGCAACGGTGGCCCCGAATAGGCGGCGGCGCTGGGGTAGGCTGATTTCGGTGACGAGCTTCAGGCCGTTGGCGCACGCACTCATCATCAGGATCAAGGTGTCCACGCTCCAAGCATAGCTCAGGGCCATGCCAGCCATGCCCTTAGTGCCCAACACGGTGCCTCCGACATTGGCGACGACAAAGTCCGGTCCATTGGTGGGCGGAAACATCGACGCGACCCCACCTTGCGCGACGACGCGGGCAATGGTCATAAACCCGACAAATGCGCCGAATAGTAGCAGGGGAACAAAGGGCAGCGGAATGCCGGATTGCCACAGCCAGACACCCATCACTAGGAAGCTGGCCACAGCTCCCCACACGGCCACGCCATAGGAGGTGATTTCATCGGCGTCTTCTACCTCTGGCGCGCGGCCCAACGCCTTGCGCAGCACGTTCCCGAGGTGACGCCGGCCCACCCACAACGACCCCACGACCAAGACGATCATGCCGCCCATGGCTTGGTGGATGATGATCGGGTCGGTGTACTGGCTGTACGCGCCCATGGTCTCATCCTTGCCCCCCCAAGCCAGCATCCCCAACAGCCCGCGCTGCACCACATTGACGATGTAAAAAAAGACCAAGCCCAAGGCGATGTTCTGCGGGATGAAATAGGAGAAGCCGACCATCGACAGATTTAGATTCAAGCCCAGCGACACCGCGCCGCGGAATATCGACAAGCCGCCGAGCGAGGTGCTGACGGTAGGAATGATCACGAAGTAGTTGTGCAAGGCGTTGATCGAGGCTAGGACGAAGGGGACGGCAAATCCCGTCCACATCAACCCGCTGCGAAACAGGGGTTTGATGGTCCGGTCGCGTCCGTCGTCGGCGATCATGGCTAGGGGGAGCTGGACCATGGGATAGGCTAGGCGCTCGTGCTCTACCCATTGTCGGCGCACGATTACCATTAGGCACACCATGGCCAGAAAGAGGGCTAGGCCGAACACGGCCCAGTACAACAGCGGAGCCGCCCAGATTGCCCATGGCACGGCCCCGGTCGGATCGCCTTCGTAAAAGCCCCAGATGGCGTCGCGGCTTTGGGGCACCGGCCAATCGGGCATGTAGGGCTGGACGATCTCGGCCCAACCGTTTTCCGGCGTGGCGTAGTAATAGGCCCCAGTGATTACCGGCAGGAGTTGCGCGGGCAGGCCGCGGCCCGACAAGGTGTTGGCCAGCAGGATCAGGAAGAAGGCTACGGCCAATTCGCCGCGTTGCAAGGGCAGGCGCGGATGCAGCAATCGCAAGAGCGGGTTTAAGAGGAGGACTAGCACAAAAAAGAAAAAAGTCGCTCCAGGGGTCAGGTTCCACACGGCTAGCCCGGAGCCTTTGATGATCATGTCGTTGTAAGTCGAGCCGAGGCCCATGCAAAGGGCACCAAGCAGCCCGACGATCAGCGCCTTGGGCGTGCATCCCTTTATGATCGGTGGAGAACGTTTTAGCAAAGTGTTCCTCTTGCGTTTTGCCTTCCCCTTGACAATGCCCGTAGCCGCGCACGAGTTTCCGCATACACAACAGGAGACCCTATTATGGAAAAAGTACCGCTTTGCGTCGTCGGCTGCGGCGGCATGGGCCATCGCCACATCTTGGCCTACAAGGTGTTAGAAGATAGCGGCGTTGGCAATGTCGAATTGATGGCCGTCTGCGATGTGAACCGGGCGAACGCCGAGTTTGCCGCCCGCGAAGTGCAGCGGCTGTTCGGACGCGAGCCGCTGATCTTTACGGATATGGACTCAATGCTCAAGCGCGATGATATCCTAGCCGTCGATGTGGTTACCGACGGCTCAACGCATCACCAAGTGGCTGTACCAGCTCTGTTGGCCGGCAAGCACGCGCTGGTGGAAAAGCCCCTCGGCATTACCATGCGCGCCTGTCAAGCCATGATCGACGCAGCCCGCATCGGCAATGCCGTGCTGGCCACAGCCGAAAACTACCGCCGCGACCCGCCCAACCGCTTGGCGCGGGCCATCGTCGAGTCTGGCCTGCTCGGGGATCCCTTTTTGATGATCCAGGCGTCGGCCGGTGGCAGTGACCGCATAACCATTACGCCTTGGCGCCATCTCAAGGAGAAAGGGGCCATTGGTTTGGACATGGGCGTCCACTACGGCGACATCATCCAATACTACATGGGGGACTACGCGCACGTCTTCGGCGGTGGCTTCATCGTCGAGCCGGTGCGGCGCCGGCCAGAAGGCTACGACGATCACCCCCTCGAATCCTACCGCGAGCGGGCCAAGACCTATCCCGAGAGTGTAGAGGCCACGGGCGAGGATTCAGTCGTCGCGCTATACAGGATGCGGTCCGGTGCGCTGGCGCAGCTCGTGTTGGTGGCGGGACGCGGCGGTCGGGGAAGGGAGCGCAGCGTCCACGGCCGTTGGGGCGCGCTCTATTCTCCCGGCGACCGCAATGGCCGGCCCGTGGTGCTGCGCTTAGAAGGCAAGGAGTTAAAAGGCCGCGAAATCCTCGAACTCCTACCGGATTTTCACCTCGACGAGATCACCGAGCGCCTCTTTGGTGCCGATGGCGTAGAATACGATCCTTCCGCAACATCCTTCTACGAGATCGACTCCCGGCACTTAGCTATTGAGTACCACGACTTTGCCCAAGCCATCCTCACCGGCGGCCAACCCGAAGTGGATGGTTTCGGCGGGATGCAGGCCGTGGCGGCGATTGTGGGGGCCTATGAGTCGGCGCACGCCGGGCGTTCGCTGTCCATGGAGGAGATTATGGGCGGAGCCGTGCGGGCCTATCAGCAGGACATTGACGAAGCGCTTGGGTTGGCCTAAATCCGCAGATGAACGCAGATGAGCGCCGATGTGGGGTGATATTCACGGCCTCTAAAGCGTTGTCACCATGACCCAAAACGGCTGACTGCCCACTTCGTAATCCGCAATGGGCTGTAGTGCGCCGCTGGTTGCATCGATTTGGTAACAGGTCATGCGGTCTGCGGCTTCTCCAGCGCCGTACAGGTACGTGCCGGTCGGGTCGATGTTGAACGAGCGCGGGCTGGCCGGTATTGGGTAGTGCCCAAACGGGCTGAGCGCGCCGTCGGCGTCGATGTTATAGCCGACGATGCTGTCGTGGCCGCGATTGGATGCGTAGCACCACTGGCCGTTGGGATGGACTTCGACGTGGGCGGTGTGTCCGCCTTCGGTATAGTCCGCGGGCAGGGTCGAAATGTCTTGGAAAATGGAGAGGGTGCCGCGCTCGGGGTCAAAGCGGTGGGCGGTGACCGTGTTGCCCTGCTCGTTGACGATGTACGCGACGTCGCCGAGCGGGCGGAAGCATATATGCCGGGGGCCAGGCTCGCCTTCCGGTGGAGCCAGCACGGGCGGGTCGTTGGGCGAGAGTTGGCCGGTGCTGGCGTCGAAGCGGAACTGGCTGGTCTTGTTGTTGGGATAGACGTGGGGCACAAAGACAAAGCGCTCGTCCTCGGTCAGCAGGATGGCGTGTGCCTTGGGGCCGGTGTCGATGCGCTGGACGAGGTCGCCGATGGCTCCGTCGTCGTCTAAGCGGTGTACTGTGACTCCACCACCGGTGTAATAAGCGGTGAGGAGAAAACGACCGGCGGGGTCGGTAATGAGGTGAGCGGGGGTGTCGAGACCGGTATCCACCTTGTTGATCAGGGTCAATTCCCCCGACGCGGTGTCGAGGTGGAAGCTGGCGAGGGTTGAGTCCCCGACGTGGCCGTCGTAGAGTACGGGACGCGACGGGTGCAAAAAGAGCGCGCCCGACGGGCCGTGTGCCGGACTAGTGGCGCGCAGTTCCAGTACGCCCGATTGGGGGTCGAGGTCGTAGAGTTTGATGGCTTCGTTGCCGGTGAGCGAGACGAAGACGACGGGTTGGTCTTGTGCGGTCATTGCGGTTTGCTCCTTTGAGGTTTTGCGTGGATAAGATAGCGGGTCACCTCAATTAAACAAGCTCCTCTTCCTCCGGGTAGAGTTTTGCCGCATACTGTAAGGTGGCAGAGGTCAAGTCGCTTTGATCTTGTTCGCTCCAAGTATCACTTCGTTCCACAACAACCACTTCGGACTGTGCCAGCTCCTGTAAAATGAGTGCTGCGAGACGAAACTTCTCGCTCGGTGGTAAGGCGCGAACGGTTTCAGTGAAAACTTCTTGTGCAGTCGCGGTCATGTTGACTTCTCCTAGAAGGCGTTTTTAGTGATTATTCGATCATCTGTTTCAGTCCTCCTAATTATGGGAGCTAGCCGAGGTCGAATCGGCGTCCAAGAACAGTCGGTAGCTCACAAGGACTTCATTCCCATCGAATCGATTATTGCGTAGTTAGACTATCGGTTTAGTTCATTCCGCTTAGTTCATTCCGCCATTCTAGTATTTTTTTGAATACGGCACTAAATCGTCCATTATCAGTGTGCGATAATTCAAATAATATACTACTCAATGGATAGGGATCACATACAGAAACAGGATGCTCATTAGAAATCGTCTTAAAAATAGCCTCGATCTTTTCTTTATGACTACAATCTTTATCTAATGGCCATTCGCTATTATGCTTCCAGTAATTGGCTGAAGCATTAACTATTTCCGAGAAAGTATTACCATTACCACTTTTTTTACATTCTGGCCCCTTCGACAACATATCTTTTTTCTTTTTTTGTAAATTTCCGTACACAACTGTCATATATTGTTGAAGCACAACAAAACCAAGTCCTACAATGTGCTCTATGCTCTCACAAATGCTCTCATCGTCTATATGACTATTCTCTTTTATTAGATCTATAACTCATCAATTCTCTCATCGATCATATTTATTAATCGAATAGTCAGCCCTTTTTGGTAATCAATAATATAATCTGTAAGAGAACCTGTATGTAATTCTATCTCGCCCATCTAAGATATATCTCCTGATCGTAATCGACGATTACAGTTCCTGTCGTCCAAATTGATCCTCAGCATAAGCCGTCTTGTGTAGAACTCTTGTCTTCCAGACGGATTCGTTTTTAGCGATCATCAGCCTGAAGTTAATCGAAGTCAGGCCAGATTCAAGGTCGCAGGATTGACGACAACCTTCTGAATAGAAAAATATAGGATATAAGACCGATCTACCACATGAGCAATGACATTTATTTAGCCTCTCGCTGCACAAGCCTAGCAGATTGCTAGCAGATTATCATCGTCCAAAAGGTCCTCCATGACAGACTACCCTCAATTCGACCATGCCTATATATAGCAGTCCTAAATGATTTGAAAGCATGCGTTCATCAGTTTACCTATGCGTCATTCCCGCGCAAGCGGGAATCCAGTCTTGAATGATTTAGGGTTGCTATATTAGCCTATTGCTCCGGCCTCAACAAACAGCTATACTCTACCAGCCATCCCACGGGGACGAAGCGGACTGAGGAGAACATGGGAACATTGCTATCCAGTTCGCCGTTATGCGATAAGCTGGACGTGGCCCCGGCAGGGAAATGAGTCCCGTGTAGACTTAAATATCGACCGAGAAACGCATCGGTAGCTAGCGTAACAGTCGTCGATTTATAATCGACGAGAACAGCAGTCGATTGAAATTCCAGCCTAAGAACTAGTTGGATGCCTCGCCGGATCACTTCGACGCCTTACGCACCTTCTATTATGTCTCTTCTCCGAGGAAATAATATGCACAAGCGAGCACTGAACAAAAATTTCATAGTAAAGGGCATATCATGCCAGCAACAATAAGGGCGGCGATAATCGCTGTAACCGTAATTAGCCTTATTCCTCAGCAGCTAATGAGTGGGCCGATTGCAGCAGTGGTAGATTCTACCGTTGTAGATTCTACCACTGATATAGCTCGACTTGAATCTGATAAAGAGCAGCTTATAACTACTGGACGCGATTTAGCTAAGCGGATGGCGACGTATGTAGCTATGTATAAACTTGCTAAGCAGGAATTATTAAGTGATCCCGGACTTGTTGACGTGAAAGAGGGAAAAGTATTGCTTCTTGACTCCTACGTTTTGTTGGGCAAGGTTACGGCACTACTATATAATTTAGAGCAAGCGGAGGATTTAGATAAAAGCGAAAGTCGTACTAATTTGCTGGAACTGATAAAGGTTTTATCTGAAGCTCTTTTGATTTTTAGTACAATCGTGGAAGACACTGATCCTCTCTTAGACAAATCTTCCTAGTAAAAACTACCATATGAAGGTGGGGATGCCAAGACCAAAACGACTATCATAAACCTACCCAAATGCTTGCGGTGCTGAACATCAGTTCCGTAGCGGGGTCACCGAGAAGGTCTTGGGATTCTGATGACAACCGTTCGGGGCTGCCTGCCGCCCACAGCAATAGATAGGTATCTAGCAATAAAGTCATGCGTTCCCCACGAACATTCTTTTTATTTTCGGCCCACCCATGCTGTCGAAGTCGTCGGAGAATTTGATCTGTCCGGCCATAAAACCCAACCGACGAGAAGCCGCGGTTTGGGCGGCTCGTTTGCGTACGAGGGTTTTGAGGTAGCCCCGAACCAGTGCCGACACGGATGTTCCCAACTCCGCCGCCCGAATGCGGGCGAGCTGGTTCCCGCGCCAATCCGTTGACGGTCAGCCCCATCTCTTCGATCTGCTCCAGAAGAAACGCACCAGGATGAGTGGCAATTCGATTTGTAGGTAATTTCACCGTCGCGCTCGTTTAGCTGCTTCGTAAGCGCTGTCGTGAGGTCCGACAGCTATTGCTCGACCCATGCCGTTCTCCAGCACCATGAAGACGAAGCGGAAGTTGCGACTCAAACGCACTGAGTATAGACGATTGCCGACCCGCAGTTGCTCTAGGTTCCGCCCAGGAGTCAACTCGCCAGCGCATAGTTCGTCGATAACTCGTGCCAATTCCTCTTTCATCCGTTGATCTAGACGATTGACCATTTTGGCGAACTTGCGGCTCGGCGTTTCAAACCCGGTAATTCGCACCTGTCGTGGGGGCATGGCCTATGGATTTTCCATTGACGCCATAAATTCTGCGCCGCTGGCGCATATCCCGCCCGTGCTTGGAGCGAGTGCCCCGTCGTGGATCATTATGGCCCAGCGAAGCTCTTGGAGCGACGCAACGAGATATTCAAACAGCTTGTCTAAGCGTTCCAATGCTGCAAAGACCTCAGCCCCATATATTTCTACGCCCCCTGTCCGCTGCAAGGCGTCCCGGACATCGCGCAGTTCTTTTCTTTCCCTGCGGAAGTATTTCTCGCTTTTCTCCAACTCGGGCACTGCGATGTCGTCAGGGTCCATTTCACGGCTTGGAGGAAAATTTTCAGCCGCTTTCTGGAGTCGCTCCTGAAAGGCGGTGCAGACATCGGCTACGGCATTGTGGCGTTTGCGAAAATTTTCGGTCAATACCTTTATTGCGCTTTGCAATTCGCCCCTGTTCTGGTTCCTGGGTAGGTGTACGAGCCAGTTCCGGCTTAGCGCTTCCGATTGTTCAGGAGGCCGCGCCAACCAGATCAATGTTCCGGCGACGTTGCGGACCGTTTCGCCGCTGAATTCAACGGTCTGTTGTTGAGTGACCATGCTCAAACTCGCTTTCCGAAATCCACTATTCCACTTTCAGGCTAAATTAACGACGCGGGGTCCAGTCTCGCCAGCCTCTCCGTTATGAAGCGGTGGGTAAGTTTGGGAGATAATAGGCGATTGATCCAAGCGCGACAAGAAGCTATACTACCCACCCCATCAATCCACTCAGCTCGCATTCTCCTATGTCCGCTCCCCACCGCCAGACGACGATCATCGTGCTCTTTAGTGCGTTGACGGTCCTCGCCAGCATGGGGATCCGCCAGTCGTTTGGCCTCTTTCTACAGCCGATTAGCGACAGCTTGGATTTGGGGCGCGAAGTGTTCAGCTTGGCCATAGCGCTGCAAAACGTGGTCTTCGGCCTGCCCCTGTTCGGGATAATCGCCGATCGCTATGGGGCGCGGTGGGTCGTGCTGGGGGGTGCGCTGCTTTACGCGGCTGGGTGCCTGCTGGTGCCGGCTAGCAGCGGCCCGCTCGGTTTGCATCTGACGCTGGGACTCATCATCGGCTTGGGGCTTGGCAGCACGACCTATGTGGTCGTGCTGGGGGCCGTTGCCCGCGTCGTCCATCCGGCAAATCGCAGCACGGCGTTTGGCATCGTCACTGCGGCCGGATCGTTTGGGACTTTTGCCTTAGTGCCTGGGATACAGTGGGTGATTGTCCACGCGGGTTGGCAAACATCCTTTGCAGTCAGCGCGGCCCTAATCGGCTGGGTTGTGCTGTTGGCCTTTGGCTTTCCGCGCCAGCCCAGCACACATGCGGCCCGGCCGCACGGCGAGGGTACGCTGCTGCAAGCGCTGGTCAGGGCGCGGGGCCATTCGGGCTATTGGCTGCTCAACGCGGGATTCTTCGTCTGCGGCTTCCACGTCGCCTTTATCGCCACGCACCTGCCCTCGTTCCTCACCGACGGTGGCCTGTCGCGCATGATCGGGGCCACGGCCTTGTCGCTGATTGGCCTGTGCAACATCTTCGGTTCGTCGTTGTTCGGCTGGCTGGGCGACCGCTATCGCAAGAAGTATTTGTTGAGTGCGCTTTACTTCAGCCGCGCCGTGGTAATCGGCCTGTTTCTCTTCGTCCCCCTGACCAGCTTTTCCGCCTTGCTGTTCGGTGGCCTAATCGGCTTCTTGTGGCTGGCGACTGTGCCGTTGACTAGTGGGACCGTGGCGCAGATATTCGGGGCGCGCTACTTGTCGACGCTGTACGGGATTGTCTTTTTCAGTCATCAGGCCGGCAGTTTCTTGGGCGTCTGGCTGGCTGGTTGGCTCTACGACGCGACGGGGTCGTACAATCCCGTCTGGTGGCTGGCGATTGCCCTCGGCGTGGTGGCTGCGCTGCTCCATCTGCCGATTGCCGACCGCCCGCTTCAATCCTCAAACGCATAGGACGACGCTATGACTGCTAGTTTTAAAGAAATGACTGCATTTTTCAGGGAAATTGGCGCTGCCTACGTGGGGCATACCAACAAGACCTACTTGGCTCACTGCATCGGCGTGCACGGTGACATGAAGAAGTGGGGCGGCGACGATGTGATGTGCCACGCCGCGCTCTTTCACTCCATATACGGCACTGAGATTTTCCAAGATTTTACCCTGCCTGTCGAGCGCCGCGCTGAAGTGCAGGCGCTCATCGGCGAGCGGGCCGAATACTTGGCGTACGTCAATTGCGCCATGGTGCGCGACACCTTCGACGCTGCCGTGGAGCAGCACGATGCTCCCTACGTGCTCCAAGACCGCCTGACTGGCGATTCCATCGAGATGGACGAGCAGGATTTCAACGATCTAGTGACGATTCACCTGTGCGATTGGTTGGAGCAGGTGGCGCGGTGGGGCCAATGGGACTATCGCCGCGACGCTTTCGAGCGCATGGCACAGCGCTTGGGCGGCATTGCCGAGGAGCGGTTCGCCGAGGTGTTCGCGGGTCGTCTCAAATAGATACTTTCACCCCTGCTCCACGTCAAACGCCGCGACATTGCGCTCATCTTTGCTGAATTCCACGCCAATCAGGTGAATCGGCTGCCCCAAGGCGCGATACTTATCCGCATAGCGCCGATCCTTTAGCTGCGCCAGCGCCGCACCCGCCGACGAAAGCTCGACCACCTTAAACTCAAACAGATAAACATGGCCGTTGAACAAAACCGCCATGTCCAAGCGACCATGGCTGCTGCCATCCTCCACGGTGATGTCCAATCCCAGGGCGGCGAAATAGGAGTAGAACACGCTGGCGTAGTAGCCCTCGTACCCGGCGATGTCGTTGTTGGTGTACCACTCGTAGGGAATGCTGGCGAAAAAGGCGTGGAACAGCGTCTCTAGCCCGGTGAAGTCGTTGGCTTCCAACAGCCGGTAGAGCCGGATGCTGTTGGCCATCTGCCGCGTCGAGTCCTGCACCAAGTAGCTCAGCAAACTCTCGTTGAGGCTTTGTCGCACCTCCCGGTTGGGATAGCCCAACTGATAGAGCCGCTTGCCGCCCAGTTCCTCGGCGTCGGTTATCGTCAGGTATCCGGTCTGGAACAGCAGCGCCTCGGTGGCGATATGATCGACGTCAAAGGTCGATAGCAACTCGTCGCTGCCGACCATCTCACCTAACTCCAACGAACTGACGTGGCGTTTGCCCAGCGTTTCGACTAGGAACGTAGGCGTACCGGTCTCAAACCAATAGGCTTTGAACTCGCGGCTGTCGAACAGCAGGAGGATGTCGAAGGGGTTGTACACCCTCTCGTCGCCGAGCCAACTATAGCCGTTGTACCAGTCGCGTATCTGGTCCCGATCCAAGCCCGGCAGTTCCGGCACGAACACGGTATCCAAGTCCGCCTCAGTGTATCCGCAAAGGGCCGAATAGCGCGGGTCCAAGGTGATGTCCTTCAGATTATTGAGGCCAGAGAACAGGCTGACCTTGGAAAACTTGCTCACCCCGGTGATGAACGTGAAGCGGACGTGGGCGTCGCAGTCCTTGATGACCGCGTAGAGGCCGCGCAAAAAGTCGCGGTTGGCGCGAGCTATGTCCGGCACTTCCAAGGCATCCAAAATCGGCTTGTCGTATTCGTCGATCAGCACCGCCACCGGCTGCCCGGCTTGGTCGTGCAGAGCCTCCAGCAGAGCGGCAAAACGTCCAGGGGCCGTGGCGAACTCGGAGACGACCTCTGACCGACGTTCGGCGGCGGCGAGTTGCTCCATGAGCATGGCCTCGACATAGCCGGGCTCCTTGAAGTTGCCCCTGCCGAAGCTGAGGCGCACCACTGGATGGCGCACCGACCAGTCCCACTGGTCGTGGATGGCCAGTCCTTCAAACAGCGGCTCGTTGCCCTCGAACAGCTCCTTGCAGGTGTCCAAGAACAGGCTCTTGCCAAAGCGTCGGGGACGCGACAGAAAGTAGTGCTTGCCCTCGTTGAGCAGCCGACGAATGTAGGCGGTCTTGTCAACGTAGTAGCACTCGCGCTCGCAAATCTCGCGGAAGGTCTGAATGCCGATGGGGAGTAAGCGTTTGTTCATGGCCATTTCTCCTTGGGCCGACCTATTAGACCGCTTGGATAGGGCCGGGATAGCAGGCCACTTTGTCGTTCGTGGTAAGCAGCGTAACGTGCTTGCGCGATGAGTAGTTTGATACCCGTTACACTGGGGGAGTCAAGCACCACTATGTCGCCTCGATTAGACAAGCTCCTCTTCCTCCGAGTAGAGTTTCTCCGCATACTGTAAGGCGGCCGAGGTTAAGTCGCTTTGATCTTGTTCGCTCCAAGTATCACTTCGTTCCACAACAACCACTTCGGACAACTCCTGTAAAATGAGTGCTGCGAGACGAAACTGCTCGCTCGGTGGTAGGGCGCGAACGGTTTCGGTGAAGACTTCTTGTGCGGTCGCGGTCATGTTGACTTCTCCTAGAAGGGCTTCTCTTATTAAAACGGTTATTGCGTAAGTTCATTCCGCCATTCTAGTATTTTCTTGAAAACGACATTAAACTGTCTTTTCTCAGTATGCGACAACTCAGATAATATATTAACCAATGGGTAGCCGCCATTGTCAGAAAAAGAACGCAAAATAGCCTCAATAGCCTTAATCCTTTTGTCTTTATCTCTACAATTTTTATCTAATGGCCATTCGCTACTATGCTTCCAGTAATTGGCTGAAGCATTAACTATTTCCGAGAAAGTCTTACCATCTTTGTATTTTGGACCCTTCGACAACACATCTTTTTTCTTTTTTTGTAAATTCCCGCATACGACTGTCATATATTGTTGAAGCACAACAAAACCAAGTCCTACAATATGCTCTATGCTACCAAAAATGATCTCATCATCTACATGACTGTTCCTTATTAGATCGTATAATTTCTCATCGATTATATTTATTAATTGGCTAGTCAGTCCTTTTTGGTAATCAATCATATACAAATCAAGAGAGCCTGTATGTAACTCTATATCACCCATCTCGATATATCTCCTGATCGTAATCGACTATTACAGTTCTTTGCGTCTAGGTTGATCCATAGACAAATTAGGTTGTCTTAATGAGAAAGATTTATTCTCTTCTGTAGTTCAACCATCTCTTTTTCAAGGTCTATTCTGTATTCAGATTGGACCATTACATTATATCTTTTCATGGCTTTGGTGCATAAAACTCGTGCCGGGGTGTTGGCTTCTTGTGTGTGTAGTTTAGGCTTTCTCGGTTAGGGGATAGGATTCGGGTTTAGCCAAATGCAGTAGCCGGTTGAGTATGGCACATCCCACCCGTGTTTC
>JAJDUT010000116.1 GCA_022826515.1 Candidatus Latescibacterota bacterium | reverse complement strand
CTTTATCCTACTGATGATCTTGATGTTGGGCACTGAAAATATCGAGGTCGGGATCGGAGAATGGGTGCGGTTGGCGCTGCTGTTCGCGCTGTCGCTGCTGTATCTGCTGGTGTTCTACCTGATTGGACTGGCCATCTCGTGTGCCACTCATCGCTCGGCGACCAGCTTGATCTACGCGCTGTTTACGTGGGCGTTGCTGGCGATTGTGCTGCCCGACAGTATCACGGCCTTGCTCAACGAACAGGCCAACATGGGCGAAAAGCACAAGCAAGCTCACCACAAGGCCGCGCAGGTATGGAAGGAGTTCGCTCGGGAGGTCACGGACCTCACTCGGGCGCAAGGCCAGCCCAAGTACCCTCCCGTCCGCATGGTCGAGCGGTTCCACACGGTTTACGGAATGAAAACCGTGTGGGGAGACCCTAACGAATACGAATACGGTAACAAGCAGCGGCCCCAGATCTATCTATCTGGTGTCGTCGATTCACCCGCACTCGCCGAGTTCCAAGACATCATCCGCACCGGCGAGCGGTTGCGCCTGAAATACGCCCAACCCGCTTGGAACGCCAAAGCCCCCCTCATCGAAGACTTCCCCCGCCGCATCCAACGCTGGAACAGCTATATCCAACGCCTCCTGCCCGCCGGAGCATACGCCCAAGCCGCCAGTGCTTTCGCCGGCACCAGCCGACGCGAATACTACGACTTTATCGACCAAGTCCGCACCTATCGCGGGCAGATCATCACCTTCTTAGAAGAGCGCGATGCGTTTGGCTCCCGCGAGTGGTTCAACGACGACCCCGGCTATCGCGCCGACCTACGCGATCTGCCGAGGTTTAAGGAACGCGGCTGGACGGTCGCCCGGAGTCTGAGTCACGCCCTGCCGGATCTAACCGCGCTGTTGCTGTATGCGGTCGTGCTCTTTGTCTTAGCCAACCGACTCTTCGCACGCTACGCCGCCCAGTGATCTAAAACCCCATAAGCAAGTAAAGTGGGCAGTCCAGTCTATGGGCTGCCCGCTTTCACGTCCGGCCACACCGTCCCTGAGAAACCGCCCCCCCCAAGCCCCATCTACCCGTCCCGCACCCACCGCCTATCGTCAAAGCCAAGCGTGTCCGTGCGATGTTTAGGCGCATCAAGCGCGATGTTTAGACGCATTTGTGCGATATATTGTCGCATTTTTAGGCCATTAAAAGGCCGAGCAAAGAGACGAAGAGACCGCGATAAAATTTATCTTATTTTTGTAAAACATTATATAACAATAAGTTAGGATTTATATCGCCAGAAATTAGGTTCGATTCTCGCCCGCGGGTCACGCATTGGCACGAAGATTGCAATAGGTCTTACTGAAGCAACAACCCGCACTCGTCCATAACAATAGAAAGGAGATAACGCCCGTCTAAACTGGCTTGGGCTTGAAGCCTCCAGCCACCCGTGCTTCACCTCGGAGATCGCTTCCGAGACAACGCAGCAAACCAGATCAAAGGAGATCATCATGAAAAAGCGTATCATCAACCTAACCATTGCCCTCACGGGCCTAGTCGTCAGCTTCCTGCCGCAAAAGGCCGAAGCTATTTGGTGCAGTGTCACTTGCCCTAACGGTTCCGAATGCTCCGCAATCGGTTGGGTAGTTGAGTGCTATTGCGACGCAGGTGGGAACGCGACATGCAGTTCCTAATCAGTCTTCAGGGGTAGCTGCCACGCGCCCCTCCCCCTAACGCGCCCCGGGATAGTGGCTTAATCGCCGCTATTCCGGGGCAATCCAACCCAAACCCAGAAGAGGTATAAAATGAAAACTTTGTATTTCGCCCTAATCGCCGCTTGGTTCGCCGCCACCAGCGTCTCGGCCGAGCCAAAAGCCCAGTACGGCGGCTACTCTATGCACCCCTCCATGCCCATGGACAGCCTCCAAGTCATTCTCCAAGCCTTTCACGACTATGTCAACAGCTTGGAGATGATAAACGTCGAGGCCGGCGACGAGTTGCAGCAGGCCATCGCGGCCATCCCCATCAAGGGAGGTACTTCCATCACCTCCGCACAAGAAGCCGACCTGCGCACCTGGCTCTACGATCTCTTAGTCGCCTTTTCGGTTTCGAGTAGCGACAGCCTCGCGGCCGCGTTTTACCTCCGCGAGGGCGTCAACAACCCCGAAGCGATAGAGAAGTTAAAAAACCATCTCGCAAGCAAGGACCTCCTAAAAGGCGAGACGCCTTTTGATATCCTCAAAGCCGGACACCGGCAACGCCTCGACGAGCGTGAATACGATTACTACTTCGGCAAGGTATCCTTTTTCGATAGCGCGTTTGAGGTGTCCGAGAGGAAGACCGAGCCCAGCCCTTATATCGGGTCCCTTATGGAGCGCGGCATGATCCCACCTGGGGCTGTATCGGCCAACTCCCCCAAAATGAAGAGCGAGGTCCAAGAGCACCTCCAAGCGGGCAAACCGCAGACCTTTGTCGAGGTCATGCTCATCGTCGAAGAGCCAGAGGAGTTCGCCCCCTTCGAGGGAGTGGCACGCACCCCGTTTTTCTTCCGCATGGCTTGGGATCCAGACAAAGCCATGTGGCGCCATGTAGAGATCGTTTACTGCATCGGGAAGCCGTATTTTCTGTTCAGTTCCATCTAAGCCAATCCCAACGGAGCCTTAATAGAATAAGGAGCTCACGATGAAAACTTTATCTCTTCGCGTCCTGTATTTCGCCCTGATCGCTGTTTGGTTGGCCCAGGCTGCGTGCGTAAAACAGGAAGGCGTCTCCAGCCTTACGGCCGCGCCTCCTAAGTCCCACTACGGCGGCTTTTCATCCCACCCCGACAGCCTGCAAATTTTCTACGACTACATTCACGGTCAGGAGATGATGAAGGTCGAGGCCGGGGTTGAATTGCGGCAGGCCGTCGAGGCGATCTCCCTCGATCTGGGTGCTCCCATTGACCTGGCGCAAGAAGCCGCATTGCGCGATTGGCTCTACGAATTCTTGGTCGTCTTTTCGGCTTCGGGCAGCGACAGCCTCGCCGCCGCGTTTTACCTCCGCGAGGGCGCGAATAACCCCGACGGGTTAGAGTTCCTGAAAGAGTATCTCGCTAGCAGAGACGCCCCCATAGGCGATACACCCTTTGCCATGTTTGCATCCGGGCACAGAGTAATACTCGACATGACGAAGCGCGATTACTTTTTCGAGAACGTGTCCTTTTTCGACAGCGCGTTCAAGGTATTCGAGATGCAGGAGGCGTACGATAGCTATGTGTCCTACCTCCAGACGCACGGCATGATCCCCAAGGGCACCTTGAATTTTCACCCCAAACTACGCGGCGAGGTAGAGGCAGCTCTACAGGCAGGCGAATCGTTGATTTTCGCCGACGTCATGTTCATCGTCGAAGAGCCGGCCGGGGTCTCCCCGTGGCCGTGGCAGGGACGCACCCCGTCCTTCTTCCGGCTGGTCTGGGATTCAGAGCGAGCGATGTGGCGCCATGTGGAGGCATATCTCAGCGGCGGCGTGCCGCAGAATTTTCTGTTCAACCTCATATAACTCACCTTTGCCGCTGACTCTAAAGAAGGAGGCTTCCCCATGCTAGCAGCCATTGTAAAACGCGAACTGATCGATCACCTCATCAGCCTGCGCTTCGGTTTGGCCCTCGTGCTGATCGTAGGGCTGATGGTGCTCAATGCCCTCGGCTTTGTCGGCGGCTCGTACGAGTTCCGGCGCGACCACTATCTCGAACAGGTCCAAGCCGAGCAAGAAATCGGCCGCAGCCACGCTCAAATGGGCTTGTGGAAGCTGATCATCCACGGGGGGCAGGACTATATCTATAAGAAACCCAGCCCCCTCATGTTCTGCGCCGTTGGTGCCAACGATGCCTTGCCCGAGCGCCTCTGGACGCCGAGTTGGCAATCCGAGTACAACGGCACCAAGTTCTACGATCCCTCGCCACTCATCTATTGGGACATCGTAGGCATCTGGGCACCCAAGGCCAGCCAACTGATGCAGACCCGAGCCATCGACTGGGTCTTTATCATCGGCGGCCTACTCAGCCTCATGGCCTTGTTGTTCACCTTTGACGCCTTCATCGGCGAAAAAGAGCGCGGCACCCTCAAGCTGGTCATGGCCCAAAGCCTGCCGCGCCACACCCTGCTGTTGGGCAAGTTCCTCGGCGCGATGCTGGCCCTCGCCATCGTGCTGAGCTTAGCCATCCTCGTCAACTTGCTCATCGTCATCGCACTATCACAGATGAACTTGGGCCTCGTCGAGGCCGGGCGCTTGATCGGCATGATCGGCTTAGCCCTACTGTACCTGGCCTGCTTTGTCGGGTTGGGGCTGTGGGTGTCGATACGGAGCAGCACCACGCGCTCGAGTCTGGTGGGCGTGCTGTTGCTGTGGACCTGCGGGGTGTTGCTCTGGCCCTCGGCCGGCGGTGCCCTAGCCTCCCGCGTGTTGGTCCGCGAATTCGGGGACGCGGTTGTAATGGAGTGGGAGTTCAACCCTCCAGAAAAAATGAAAATTCCTCAGTATAGGAATAGGGCTCGGAAGCGCGATCTGAGAAACCCCGAAAAATTGCGCGAGTTCGCCGACATCGACCACGCCTTTCTGCGGATTCTCCAAAACCGAGAAGACGAGTTTTTGGCCTACAGCCTCGGCGAGGTCGAAAAAGCCCGCCACATCGTGCGCCTGTCGCCAACGGGCTGCTTCCAGTACGGCATGGAGGCTCTCGCTGGCACCGGGCTGGCGCGCCACCGCAGCTTTGTCGAGCAGGCGCGTACCTACGTCCAGCAATTCAAGCAGACCATGCTAAACCTCGACCGCGACGATCCCAAAAGCCCGCACATCCACATCGCCCAAGGGCTGTCGCGGCAGAAGATCGACCCCGACACCCTACCCGTCTTCACCGAGAACATGTCGGCGACGACCTTGCTGCGGCACGCGGTCGTCGATGTGATCGGACTTTTCTTCTTTGCCATGCTCACGTACATGCTGGCCTACCGGTCGTGGCTGCGAGCCAGCATTGTCTAAAACCCAACAAAAAAAGGAGTGCAAAATGAACAACCTAACGCTAAAAGTAGCGGCCCTAGTCTCCGTGCTCTACACAAGCTTGGCCCATGCCGACGAACTGCCCCTAACCGCCGCGTACGGCACCACCTACGACAGCGAGGGCACGGCCGGCGAGGTGCGCTTTGTCGCGCCCTACGACATGGAAATCGTCGCGGCCGAACCCGGCTGCGGCTGCACCGGCGTCGAGTACCCCCAAGGGCAGTTGAAGGCTGGCGAGACGTACACAATTGCCTACCAGATCGACACTTCAGGCCGAGCCGGAACCTTTGTCCCTCGCATTGACTTTAGCGTGGCCGGTCAAGCCGATAAATGGCAGTTGCAGTTGGAGGGCCAAGTCGTGCCCATGCTACCTAGCAAACAGCAACTAGGGCTTATCCAAGGCGACGATCTATCCTCCATTATCCGCCGCATTCCCCTCGCACAAATCGACGGACAGCCGCGCCACATTCGCCACGTTCAGGTCGTGGGAAAAGGCATAGAAGCATCGGTGGTGGACGGCGGCACAGCCATAGAGATCACCCCGACAACGGACCTGACGTGGGGAGACCGCATTATCGCCACCATCGAGGCGACGATTGCAGCCGAAGGGGAAGAGTACTCCCGTTCCATCGAAGTGCGCGGACGAGTCAGCCCCCGGTTTAGCCTAGAGCCGCAAAGCGCATCCTTCGGCGTAGGCGCAGCGCAGCGGCGCGAGACGCGCCAAGTGCGCGTGGGCTTGCCAGCGGAATTAGCCGCCGCGCCCGTCCAAGCGTCGCCCGTGTGCGGCGAGGTGGAGCTGGACATCGAATACCAACGGGAAGCGGCCAACAGCTTAGTCGTCCAGATCCGCAATACGGGCGATTTCCCCGCTGGTACGCTGAACTGTGGGATAGAGGTGCAAATCGGTGTAGAGCAAGTAGTTATACCCGTACTCGCCCTGACGCGATAAGGAGGCCACCATGAATCCGCCAAAAACAACCAAGGCATGGACGCATCTCGAATGGGGCAATACCTGCCGGAAAAAGGGGCAGCACGAGCAAGCAGCCACCCACTACCAAACAGCGCGTCGGCTCTTTCGCGCCGAGGGATGCCAAAAGGGGCTTTTTGAGGCTTGCACCCAGCTCGGCCACCACTGCGAGATCGCTGGCGACCTCGACGGATCGCTCCAGTACTTCCAAGAGGCACTAGCCGCCTGCTCGCCTAGCCGCTCTCTGTGCGATTTAGCAGAGGCCGAAGGCAACGTGGGCTTCATTAAACAAAGCCAATCTCGCTTTGCCGAAGCCGCCGCGTACTACCGCAAGTCCATACAGCACGCCCAAGAAGGCGGCGATGCCGCCCTCGCAGCCAAGATGGCCAATATGGGCAATCTCTACATGCAGCAGAACGACCTAGAGGCAGCTCAACAGTGGCTCCAGCGCAGCCGCACCCTCTATGACGACGACGTGCCGGGCAACTTGCTCAACAGCCTCGGACAACTGGCCCTACGCCGCAGCGACCCCGAGCAGGCCCTACGACATTTTACGGCGGGACTAGCAGCGGCCCGGCAGCAAGGAACGCCCCTCGAAGTAGCCCTACAACTCGGCTCCATCGCTTCGGTCTGCCGCGACTTAGGTCATCTAGAACGCGCCTTGAGCAACGGCAACGAAGCTCTGAGCATCTACGTGGCGCAAGGTCATGCTCAAGGCCGCTGTGGCATGGCGACCCTGCTAGCCGATCTCTACATGACCGCTGGCGACCTCGCGATGGCGCAACGGCATATAGAGGCTTCTATGGACCTGTGCCGGCAGCTAGGAAACGCGAGGATGCAGGCTTTCAACTACGTATCTTTGGGCAATCTGTACGCCCGGCAGGATGGCGACAAGCAGCGAGCGTTGAACGAATGGGTGACGGCGTTGCGCCTGTTTAGACAGCTCGGCATGGAGATGCAGAGCCAAGCGGTCATTAAGGCGATGGCTGCTTGACCCATTCCTCAAACTAAAGGGAGCTACGCCATGATCGGCATTTTAGTACGTCAAGAGCGCATGGCAAAGCATTATTGACACCTATCTATCTCATCCAGTATTTTCGTGGTGCCCTGTATAACCCGTAGGAGAATAGGAGACCTTGATGGCTACTACACCCATGACTCCCGAAGAACGTCTATCTAGGCTCGAAGGCGTCTATGAGCATCTAGCCACTAAAGCTGATATTGCTCGCTTAGAAGGCGATCTCAAAGCTGAAATCGCCCATCTCAAAGGCAGCTTTCGGACTCTACTCATCGCAATATCTGCCGGTTTAGCTCTGCTCAATATCATTTTACGTTTCTGGCCGTCGTAATCCTACCCTAAGCTAGCGAAGCGGGCAGCTTGGCCTATTGGCTGCCCGCTTCCTCTACCCAATCCCCCCTTCCTTTCCGCAGCACAGATTCGGCCTCCATCCCCGGCCTCCGCGTCCGTGCGATATTTAGTCGCACTAAAAGCGATGATTTGACGCATTTGTGCGATGTATTCGCGCACTTTTAGAGTATTAATCGAGCATTGCAAAGGGCCTGAGAGACCGGCGAGAAAATTTACTTCTCTTTTTATAAGACATTATTTAACAGTCGCTTATAAACTATAAAATCAAATAAATAGGCGCGATGGTCGTCCGCTCGTTACTAACTGGCACGATAATTGCAATAGATGTAGAAGAAGCAACAACCTATGCTGGCCTATCAAGCCAGCTCCCTCTAGAAAGGAGGACAGCAATGTCTTCAATCTTCTATATCTTCGGACTGCTGCTGTGCGCCCTCGCGGCCCAAGCTGAAAACTTGACCAAAGAACAGCAGCGCATCCTGCTCGACCTCGAAGAGGCTCACTTAATGCTAGAGCAGGCCAAAGCGCGCGAAGCCGAAGTCGAAATCGAGCACGAGCAGATGATCGGCCTCAAGGAGCGCGGCGTGGTCACCGGCCAAGAGTTGCGCATTGCCCGCGAGCGGTTCGAGCGCGCCCGCGAAGAGCGGCAACGGGCCGACCTAAACCTCCAGCGCGCCTTCCTCCACTCGCTAGCTGACGCCACCCACCTGACGGTCGTCAACGGCCAAAAGTACGGCGTCGAGGGCGACAAGGTGCGCGTCCGGCTCACCTTGCGCAACGACTCAGACCTCAACTTGGCGCAAATGGTTGATCACGCCCGCCGCCGCTACGAGATCAACGGCCTCGACCAAGACGCCGCGTCCCTGTTGCAGGTGAACAACATCTTCGCTACCATCCTCGCCGACAACGTCATGGTCGGCCAGCCCTACCAAGTCCACATCCCGGTGCTAGCCCTCGGCGAGGAAGTCGAAGTCGAGGTCGGCTTGCAGCGTCCTGAAATCGAGGACCTCACCGTGCAACTCCAATACCTCAACCGCACGGACGACCACGTCATTCACTTGGAAAAGGCTTCGGCCCGCGACGTAGTGCGCGTG
>JAJDUT010000063.1 GCA_022826515.1 Candidatus Latescibacterota bacterium | reverse complement strand
GGGGTTTTTATCCAAGCGTGGGATGGCCGCGACGGGCAGGACGCCTTAGTCCAGCCCGGCACCTATATCTATGAATTGATGCTCGACTCCGAGGAGCAGCACGCCCAACGCGGCGTCTTTGCCGTCGCTTACTAGTTCCCGCACCTCAGCCACAAAGAGTAGAATTCTGACGCTGCGGCCCTCGGCCCAGATTACTCCCGGCCTATCGCTCCTGCAATCTCGCTAACGCGCGCTGGGCTTTGGCGTACTCAGGGGCCAAGCTCAGGGTCAGGCGGTAGAACTCAGCCGCCTTGTCGAATCGGCCCAAGTCGTGGTAGGCCGCCCCCAGATTAAAGGCGATCAAGTGATTGCCGGGCGCAGCCTCTAGAGCCATAGCAAAATAATTAACCGCCCGCTCCAACGCCCCTTGTCGGACCTCGATCAAGCCCAGTTCATTGGCCGCCTGCGCCCGCACTTCGTCGCCACGTAGCGCCGCCGCAAAGGCTTCCCGGGCCTGCTCTATTGCCCCCATTCTCTTATAAACCCTTCCCAACGCCAGAAAAACCGCGGCGTCGGCCTTTGTTGCCAAAACTCGGCGGTAGTGTTCCACCGCTTGCTCGTATCGTCCCGTAGCCCGGTACAGAGCCGCCAAGTTGAGGTGCAGTCCCCGATCTTCGGGCGCTTGCGCCAAGCCCTGCCGATAAACTGCCTCGGCCTCGTCGTAGCGCTTCATCACCGCCAGCGCCGCGCCCAGATTGTGGCGGGCGCGCAGGTAATTTGGATCGAGTTGCACGGCTGTCCTAAAGGAGTGCACCGCAGCCACATACTGTCCATGTTGGGCTTGGACGCGTCCCAAATCAAAGTGTATTTCCGCGTTGGCCAAGGGATCGGTCGGCCGCAGGCCAGCATTGGCGGCGATCCCCAGCAAGACGACCAAAGCCACACCGATCCCCAAGGGACGCCACTGTCGGGCCTGTCCCTGTTGCACCAGCCAGAGCAGAGCGTATCCAGCAAAGGGTAGCAGCAGCGGCACCAAGGGCAGACGATAGCGTCCGGTTATAAAAAAGAGCAGGAGCGAGGCGCTGTACGCGCCGGTGCAGAGCAGCAGCAAACTCGCCTGGGGGCGGTGCCGCCAAGCCAAGACCATACCCACAGCAGCCAAGGGCCCCAGCAGCCCAAAAGGAAAGGCAAAGTGGTGGGTTTTCCACAGCAAGACGCTCATCAGCGAGGAATAGGTGCGGGCGAAATACACGTCTTGGTTGCGCTTGATCTCCTCGCCCCGCGCCAACAAAAACACCTTGTACCCCAACAACCGCACAAAATCCCCAGGCGCACTGGCGATCCAGTCCCCGGCTTGTCGGTAGAAATAGGACGACCGCTCGGCATACCCCTCATAGCCCGCTGCCATCGGCTGCTCCATTAGGCTCTCCCATTCCGGCCCTGGACGAATCCCCACCAAGCGGTCGTAATCGGGATGGTTGCCCAAGTAGAAATTCACGCCGCCGTTCCAAGACAAGGGGATGAACTCGCCACTGACCGCCCAATTTCTCGCCGTCACCACACCGACCACGGCACTGGCGGTCGCCGCAAAAAGCAGGCACCAGGCCAGCTTGCTCCGCACGGCTCGCTCGGTGCTTTTCCAGTACCACAGGCAGGCGCAAAGAGCCAACAGGGCCGCATTGGGCACGGCGACTATGGCCAAGCCTTGGACGAGGCCCGAGACTAAAGCCTGTCCCCGTCCCCGGTCGGGCTGGAGCAGGACCAAGAGCAACAGGAGATTGAGAAAAACGGCCAGCGCGGTAGGTAGTAACTCTCCCTCAAAATAGATGGAGGGTCCGTATAGACAGGCCATAGCCCCAGCCAAGAGACCGACTCGGGTACCAAATACCTGCCGACCGATGCCAAACACCAAAGCACAAGAGGCCGCCCCCAAGAGGAACTGAATAAATCGAGGCGTCCAGAACAAGTCGCCGAAAACGGCGTAGATCAGGGCGAGAAAATAGGGGTATAAAGGCGGCTGCCAAAAGGGCTTGTCTCCCACCCAGGACACCTCAACGAGCTGCCGCGCCTGCGCCACATAAGAGTGGGCGTCCACTACCGGTGCCGAGAAAAAGGGATTGTCTTGGCTGTGCTCCAGATAGACCAGCCGCACGGCCAAAGCCAAGAGCAAGAGACCGCCGGCCATCCCCAACTCGCGCCGGCCCATTGAGGCTGCCGCGGACGGGCTATTCATCCTGCACACCCCGTCCTTGCTCAATTAGCAAATTTTGGTCGGCGGGCAGATCCCGAAATCCCTCAATGGTCCCATCCGGCCATTGGACTTCCAGCAGGTCAATGCGCTCGTGGCCTCCCAAGCCAAAGTGGAGTCGCCGGTCGCCAGCCGATAAATAGCTGCTCCCACTTCTAACTAGGCGGCGCTGCTCCAACGAACCGGTCACCAGCCGCACCTCGGCTCCCACCGCATCCCGATTGGCCGCTGTAGCCACCAGCTTGATTGAGATCCAATTGCGCCCGTTGCCGTCGTGATTGCGCGCTAGCTTGGCTGGTCCTCCGCAATTGGTCACCAGCAGGTCCAAATCGCCGTCGCCGTCCCAGTCGCCTTGGGCCAACCCTCGACTTATTTGCTCTTGCGCGAACCAACTCCCCGCACTGTCCGCCACATCGGCGAAGCGGCAGAAACTGTCGTTGCGAAATAGCTGATGCTCTTGGGCGTAGCGCACCCCAGGTTGCAGTATATGGACGCGGTCCAAGACGTGGCCGTTGGCCACGTACAGATCTTGGTCGCCGTCGTGGTCGTAATCGAAAAACGCAGTGCCAAAGCCCAAATAGAGCCAACTCGGCCGGCCCAAGCCCGACGTCGCAGTCACATCTTTGAAGTAGGTTCCTTCATTGCGGTAGAGCGTATTGGTTTCGCGGGAGAAATTGGTGACGAACAGATCCCAATCGCCATCGCGGTCGCAATCGCTGATGTCCACCCCCATGCCAGCCTCGGCTTGGCCGCGCACATTGTAGGCCACCCCGGCTTGTAGGGCTATCTCGCGGAAGGTGCCATCGCCGGCGTTTTGGTAGAGGAAGTTGGCCACCCCGTCGTTGGCCACGTATAGATCCTGGTAGCCGTCCTCGTTCCAGTCCCAAGCCACCACGCCCAATCCCTTGCCATTGGAATTGGCAATACCCGCGGCAATGGATACATCGGTAAAAGTGCCTTCCCCCTCGTTGTGGTAGAGCACATCGGGCACGCCCCCGTACTCGCTGGGCGCGCAGTACGAGCGCGTATCTTCCCCAATCGCGCGCAAGCCCGCGTCGTCAGTGCGGATGAAACCGCCGCAGATTTTATTGGTCGCTAGGGTAAAATCGAGATAATTGACCACGTACAGATCGAGCGCACCATCGTTGTCGCGGTCGAAAAAGGCAGCGCTGGTACTCCATTGGGGGGCCTCGACACCACGGCTGCGGGTGAAGGAGGCGTCCCCTCGGTTGTGATAGAGAACATTGGGCCCGTAGTTGGTCACGTACAGGTCTTGGTCGCCGTCGTTGTCGGCATCGGCCACAGCTACGCCCATGCCATAACCTAGGTCCGCAGCCCCACCAGCATTGGGCACTTCGACAAAAGTACCAGTCCCTTCGTTGCGGTAGAGCGCATTGCCCCTTGGTTCCACCCCAGCTACGGGGGCCAGCGCGACCGCGTAATCGGCTGGGTCCGCAGAGCGGTCCGCGGCGCTGGGGGCTGATGGGGCCACCCAATAGAGGCCGTCTTCTCGATGCGCCAAGTTGATCGGCGGGGCGTCCAAGCCTCTTAAATCGAAACCGTTGACCAGATAGATATCTAAGTCGCCGTCCTCGTCAAAGTCGGCCAGCGCCCCGCCCGCACCCATAGTCTCGATGAGAAAGTACTGCCCGGCGGCACCGTTTTCGTGGATAAAAGAAAGGCCCGCTTGGTCGGTGGCGTCGGTAAAACGCACCACCGGCGGCTCGCTTTGGCAGCCCATAGACCAGCCAAGCGCCAAGATAGCTGTCAATCGTTGGACTTGGCGGCTCACCCCTGCGCCTCAATACACCACGTGAGCTAGCCGCATTATCTTAGTCCGCACATTGCTGCGCGCATCCGCATCCACCTCCACCCGCAAAATATACGTCCCCGGCGGCACCCGCTCGCCCGCATCATCCACCCCCTCCCAAACCACCTCGTATTGTCCGCTCGCCCGCTCGCGCACCTGCTCCATTGTCCAAAGGCGGCGACCAGCCAGATCGTGCACCGAGACGATCACCACCTGGGTTCCATCCAAGCGCAGCACTTCAAAGCCAATCCGCGCTGCGTCGTTGATCCCATCCCCATTGGGCGTCACAACCGCTGTGTCCAGCGTCAGGTCCGCCAAACCCACCTGACCCGAAGGCACCAGCACCCGGAGGACGCCACTTTCCACTTCGGCCACGGCCTCCTGATCGGCTTCGACCAATTGCCAAGTTCCCGAATCATCGCGGTTGCCCACCCGTCCGGCAAAGGAAACGCCGTGACCAAATAGCGCAGTCAATACATCGACCGCGAGGACCTGGTCGCGGCCGACTGCGTTGGGTAGGCGTACCCACAGCGAATCGGTCGCGGTCTCGAGCACTTCCACCACATCTAGGCCCAGCGCTTCGCCACCTCCGGCAGCTACTTCTGCTGCCGAGCCAAGGCGTACCTCCCGCAGCGCCAGCGGCGTCTCCCCTGAACTGACCAACAACACCTCGTCAATGCCCGGATCGCCCGTCCGCCGCACAGGCCGCACGAAAAAGGTCAGCCGCGTGTCCTCTCCCGGATGTTCCACTTGCACCGGGAATACCTCGCCCAAAGCTCTACCCACCCACGGTTGAGAAAACGACACCTCCAAGCGCCGCAATAGCACGGCATTTTGCGGGTCGTCGCTGCTCAACCGCACTTGAGTCTTGAGGAAGCGGCGCGGCGACGGCGAAGTGATGACTTGGCCCGACAGCAAGTGCGGTTTGCTCCAAGGGCTCCAAGTTTCCTCATCGACGACCAACACATTGAGCGAATCCCCCTTGAGCGCGGCAATCAATTTATGGTACGCTTTTTTGTCCACCTCGGCGCCGTCGCTCCGGTAATACGTGGTGTTGACTTTGGTCTGATCGCCGGTGCGGGTGGCCACCTCAATGCGCGTACCGGGCGGGACGTCGGCCTCCCAGTGGAGCGTGGTCAAATTCATGCTACTGCTCAAGTCGATCAATGGCGATTCCAACACCACCTCCGGCTGATAACCCTCGCCGTAGGCCTGGAGTTCGGACCATCCGGCTCTGTTGCCCCCCCTGCCCACTAGGTAGTCAAAGGCGATGTAGCGGACCTTTTGCAACTCAAAGCGCACCTCTTGGAACCGAGGCTGGCGGAAGACTCGCCGCTCTTCGACCTGCACCCACTGCAAACTTCCGTCAGGAGCGAGCGAACCATCCGACAGTTTCATCCGATAATTGCCCAGCGTGCCGCCGGCACTGCGGGCCGCTGGCGGCAGAAAGTGGAATAAATCCAGCCAGTACAAAGCCCCTAGGTCAAAGAGGACTTGCCGCTCGGGCTCGGCCGCCTCGCGGGTGTAACTCTGCTGCAGACCGTACCAAGTTGTGTAGTCCCCATCGAGGCTGCGGGTGGGATTAAAGCCGTGTCCTTCCACCGTGCCACCCCGCTGGATCGCCCCCAGCGATATATTCTCGCCCAAGGTCCAGACTTCGACCTCGGCGAGGCGCGGTTGTTCGCGGCGGTAATAGCGGATTGAACCCCGCTCGGACTGATCGAGCAGTTCATAGGCCTCCCTGTCGAGAAGCCACTCGCTCCCGCTGCGACTGCGACCGAAGTACTCCACTGCGCCCTGCAAAGCCGCTGGCAAACTCTGATAGGCCAAGCTGTCCACTTCCTCGGCCTTGCCCAAGCGGCTGTCCGTCATCACCACCTGCACAAAGCGAAAGGCATCGCCGGTAAAATGGGGATCGGCACTTTGAAAGGGCTGTAGATCAAACGAAAATTCGCGTTGATCGACATTGGGCCGCTCGGTCTTGCCGACCAAGTGATAATCGAGATTATCGCCAACCTTGCCTTCGCCGTCGGCCACCATCAGGCGAAATTGGTAAAACGGATCTCCCTCACCTTCCCGGGCAAAGCGCAAAACAATGTGCTTGGCCGATACGATCCGCCCCAAGTCAATCGCCACCCACCACAGATCTTGTGGATCGTCTAGGTCGGGCTCCCAATAGGTATCTACATTGCCGTCGAGAATGCGCACTGCTCCGGCCAGCCCCGATCCAGCCGACAAGATCCCCCCTTCCTTTTCGTCTTCGTCGGCCCATAGGGGAAAGCGGTGCGCATTGAGGCAGGCATTGAGTTCCGACGCCACAAAGTGCGGTCTAGCGCCTTCGGAGTCGATATCGACCGTGCCAAAGGGAAAAATCCATTGGTGCCACTGGTCTGCACCTTGGGTGACAATGCGGTTGCCTTGAATCGCGTACCCCTCTTGAGCCACTGCGGCCCGGCAACCGAGCGCGACGACTAAAATCCAGCTCGCCCAATGTCTGCTCGTCATAGCAATCCTCCTACTCCAGACCGGCGTAGAACGAGACAAAGACGAGGCTGCCCGTCTTGGTTTCGGACTTCCAGTCAACGCGCTCAAACTGGTCCCGATCAAAGCGCAAGCCGCACTGCATGATCGAGCGGTAGCCCATGTACGTACCGTAGTTAGTCAACTGGAGCGCTAGGATCGTCTGTTGGCCATCGCCCGTGCGCTCGCCCGCAGCCATTTGCTTTGCGTCCGTCGCTAGGTCAGTGATAAAAACCTGTTCAACGCCCGTCTCAATCCACGACTCCTTGAGAATGGGGAAGCGCACGCTGAACGACAGCATCTGTTTCCACCACTGGCGCTCGCTTGCCCGTTCGAGATAGGGAACATCCCAGAAGAACTCGTTTTTAAGGCGCGGCCGGATGTGTATGCGGCCAATATCGCGGCCGTAATCGGCTTTGTTGACCACGCCCAAAAAGCGCCCGCGATGGCGGGCACCGCGCTCGGTGAGCACCTGCTGCTCGTCGCGCTGGTGCAAGAGCTCGTACTTGAATTTGTTGATTACCTGCAGAGCGCCTAGGCCGGTGTAATCGAACCCCAGCCACACGGTGTTGATCCAAGTGTTCTGGGCTGCTAGCGGATCTTCCACCACGGCCTGCTGAGCGCCAATGGCCTGCGAGGCCGCCAAGCGGTCGTCCGCTATATTGTCGCGCACTTTCTTCAAATGCTCAAAGACGCGCAGGCGACCAATGCCGGGCCAGTCCCGTTCCAAGACGAAAAGACCATACGCAGCCTCACTGCGCCGCTTGGTCGATAACTGCCATTGCCGCGTCTGGCCCACAGTCAGGCGTACTTTGGGCACGACATCGACGCCGCCGTACACATTGTATCCCCGCAGATTCCGGTCGTAGGGATAATCGGGATCAACATCGTCTTCAAAGCGGTCGATCCAGCCGTTGTTATTCATGTCAACGCCAAAAAGGAACTCGGGCCGATCGACGTTGAAGCGCAAAAAAGGCTCTTCGTAATCGGCCAGTGCATTGCGGCGCGTCGGCGTATCGTTCTGATTGAAATCGGAGATGAAATCGCCGTTTTCGTCCCAGCCGGGAAACACGGCCGGATCGGCTGCCCCCTCGCCAGTAGAAACAGTTTCTCCCAGCCACGATGACTGCCACCGGCGCTTTTGGTCCGGGAAGCGATCCAAATCGTCGTTGTCATCGACATAGTCGTACAAAAAGGACTCTTGATCGACGTAATCGACCCGCCCGTTGGTCTCGGTCATAAAGACGCTGGTAGTGTAATCCGGGTCCATGCTGAAAATTTCGCCGTGCAAAAAATAGGACGCGCGTATTTGCGCTAGATTGACCATCCACGCTTGGGCCTGTCTAGCGGACGTTCGGTGGGTCGCCAGCAAAGGGCTAGGGTACTGCGCAAAGCGGTGGTTGACGTTTAATTCGGCGTACAGGTCAAAACCCCACATTTGGCGCACTTCCAAGGTGAGGCCAGCGATCTGATTGGCCGTGGGCAGCCCGTAGTCAAAGCGCACGGTGCGCCGGTTGGAAGTATCGCCGACATTGCCCGGAGCGCTCTCGACCAAGAGGAAGACCGGCTGCGCTTCTATATTGGTTTGGCGATTCGAAGCGATCTCAACTCGATAATCGTTGGCCAAGACCAATTCAAAGCCCACCTCGGCGAGGGAATCAACCGTAGTTGGGAGCCACATAGGCTCGCCTTCTACCTCCACGACCCGTGCCGAGGCCAAGGCTTCGAGATTGTAGCGCAGCACAATGCGGTCGCCGCCGTCGGCCACCGCAAAACCGTCGCGCAGTTCGCCGCCTGTGCGCGACGGCACATAACCGACCTGCGCGCCGTTCCACTGATGGCCGTTTACATCCTTTAGAATGATGTTCTCGGCGAAGAGTACGGCCCCATTCTCGCCATCTTCGGGCGAATCGTCGCCGAGGCGCACCTCGACAAAAGTAACGGCGTTGCCCGCTTGGTCGGTGGTGAGAAATCCCTTGAACATATTGCCGGCAAAGCGCTCCAAGGTGGCGCGGCTATTGTGGCTGTTGACGTACGTGCCGCCGATTGTGACGTGTTCGCCCACCTCGGCGGTGAGACGCCCGGCGGTCAATTCCGTGGCATTGGTCAGCCCCACGTCGAACGACGAGGTAGTAACCAGCGGCGCGCTGATGCGCGACAACAGCACCGTACCCGCGTAGCGATCCCGCAGATAGTGGAACTGAACGCCGTTGAAGACGGCCTTGCGGAACGTCATCGGAGTGAGCGTCGTAGCGATCTCATCGCCTATAGTCAGAGAGAAATGGTGCTGTCCCTTGGAGTCAGAGGCAATGATCAGGTTCTGGAAATTGCCGCCGTAGGGCAGGCCCTTGAGCAAACTATTGCCCTCTGAGGCCCTCGGTTGTTCTTTTCGCGCCTCATAGACCAACCACCCGTGCATCACGCGACGACCAAACAGATCGTAGAAGTAATCTCCTTCGAGCGTCGCCGATAAATAGCTGCGATAGAAATTCCTCGCATAGTTGGTGTACTCCCACTGCTTCAGGCGGTATTCGCTGTACAATTCTTGGGGCATGTACCACTTCTGCACCCTTGGATCGATGGCGTTGATGAGCGTGCTGCGGCTGCGCGTGACATATTGCAGTCCGACGCCGTGCCCTTGCCCCAAGCGATTGCCGTATTCTTCGGCGCGGAGACCGCTAGAGCCGAGCGTCAACAGGGCGAGTGTGATAATAACCGCACGTGCCACGGCTAGAGGCCCAGACCGGCGTACACCGTGATAAAGGTCGTGAAACCGGTCGAGGTCCTGTTTCCCAAACCGAAATCAGTGTTTTTCTTTTCGACGATTTCCGCGGCCCGGCGCTCGTATTGGAAACCGAGCTGAGTGATCAGTTTATAGCCCAAATAATCGCTAATATTGGTCGCCTGGATCGCCAAAATCGTCTCGCGCTGATCCCCGGTACCCACTCCTTCGGCTCCAGTCTCAATTAAGGCCTCCTCGTCGCTTAGCAACTCCCAGCGGTAGCTCTGTTCCAAGCCCGCTTCGATCTGGGTGCGCGGCATCAGCGGCAGGCGGGTGATGAAAAACAAACTCGGAGTCCACTGCTTGCGCTCGTCTTCGGAGCGCAGAAAGGGCGAGTCAATCAGGTACTCGCTTTTGACCCGAGGCATCAATTCCACCCCTGCTACATTGAGAGCATACTCGGCTTTATTGATCAGCCCGAAAAAGCGCGAGTCCCGCCGAGCGCCCAGCTCCGCCAACACCTCATCGTCGAGCAATTGGTGGAAAAATTCGTACTTGAACTTGTTTTCCACCGTCAGGTTGGCCGTGCCCGTATAGCTGAAGCCCAGCCACACGGTGTTGATCCAAGTGTCTCGGGCCGACAGCACATCTTGGACGGGTAGCTGCGGACCGCGGAAAAAGGGCAGGGGCGCAATGCGGTCGTCGGCTATATTGTCGCGCGCCCGTTTCAGATGTTCAAAAACCCGGATGCGCCCCAAATCGGCGATATCCTTGTCAAAGGTGAAGAGAGCGTAATTGGTCTCGCTGCGCCGCGCAGACGAAATCAACCACTGCCGGGTGCGCCCCGCAGTCAGCCGAGTCTCCGGCGTCAGATGGACACCACCATAGGCATTGTACCCCCGATGGTCGCGTTTGTAGGGGAAGTCTGGCTCGGTGTCGTTCTCAAAGCGGTCGATCCAGCCGTTGTTGTTGAGATCAATGCCAAAGAGGAACTCGGGCCGGTCGCTGTGATAGCGCAGGAAAGGTTCTTCGTAATCGGGCAACTGATTCTCGCGCGTGCGGTTGTCATTTTGGTTGAAGTCGTTGATGAAATCGTTGTTCTCGTCCCAGCCCGGAAAGACCTCGATATCGGGACCGGCCTGAAAGGCGCGCCCCCAGTCGGGGGTGCGGTCTTGGTCGTCGTTGTCCTCGACGAACTCGAAGAATCGGTTCTGGGTCGCATAGTCGATTACGCCCCGCTGGTCGCTGAGAAAAATGCTGGTCGCGTAGTCTTTGCCCATGCTGAAGGCCTCGCCATAGACAAACCACGGATAGGCGTTTTTCGCCGCGTTTAGCATCCAAGCGTCGGCGCGCCGCGAAGCCGATTCGTGGTCGCCTTCTACATTGGGGTTGGGGTACTTCCTAAACTGGTGGTTGACCGCGTACTCGGCATAGGTATCAAAGCCCAAGAAGCTCGTCGTGGCGAGGTGGAAACCAAAAAGTTGGTTAGCCGTAGGCAACCCGTAGTCAAAGCGCACGAGCCGCTGATTCGAAGTGTCGCGCACATTGCCATCGGCCCGGGCAATTAGCAGGGGGTGGAATTCTCCGGCGCGGCTCAGTTGGCGGTTGGAAGCCATCGACACCTTGTAGTCGTTGGCCAGCACCAATTCGAAAGTGACTTCTACAATGGTCGAGGGGTCGGGGCCCAGATAGGCGCGGTCGGAAAAATCGTAGATGAGGCGAATGGTCTCGTCCCCGTCCGCAGCCAAAAAGCCCCCCTGCCGCTGGAAACCGCCCTGGACGAGAGGCGCAAAGTTGATCTCCTTGCCCGTGACGGTTTCGCGCTCGCCGGTATTGAAATCCCGGATCGCCGTGATGATGATATTTTGCGAAAACAGCGCCGCCCCTCCCCGACCGTCGGCGGGCGAGTCGTCTTCGAGCAGGATTTCGATGCGGGTGACGGCGCTGCTGTTTTGATCGACGGTCAAATCGCCTTGGGCGCGACCACCTAAAAAGCTCTCCAACAGCGTATTGGACTGGTGGGCGTTGATATAGGTGGTCCCCAAGGTGACGAAATCGCCCACTTGGGCAGTGAAATGGCCGCCGAGAAAGTCGGTGGTATTCGACACGCCCGTGGGCACGGCACCGACGGCAACGCCCACTTGATTGGGGGCACTAATGCGCGACATCAGCACCGTGGCCTGGTACTTGTCCGAGGCAAAATCGGCCTGGATGCCGTTGAAGGCCGGCTTGGAAAAAGTCAGCGGCGTCAGCGTCGTGCGGATGCTATTGCCAATGGTCACCGCATAGTGATTCTGGCCCTTGCTGTCAGAGGCGATCAAGACGTTGTTGAACCACGAGCCATAGCGGCTGTCCTTGAATACGGTGCTGCCGAACTCGGCCGGTTGTTGCCGGCGCATGTCGTATATCAGCCAACCTTGGGTGACAAAATTGCCGTATAGGTCGTAGAAGTAATTGCCCTCTATGGCTGTATTGACGTAGCGCTGGTAATTCTCGCGGGCGTAGTTGTTGTACTGCCAAGGCCGCCAACGGTACTCGTTGTAGAGTTCCTGGGGCACGTACCAGCGTTTGAGGGTTGGATCGAGAGCGTCAAAGAGCACGCCTGGGCCCCGAGGTTCATACGACACCCGACCACCGCGCTGCACTCCGAGGCGAGATCCGTAATCCTGCGCCTCGAGCCAATCTGGACTCATCAAGCTGCCCAGGAGCAGGAAAACCAACCCGTATTTGCCATACATAGAAAACGCCCTCCCGTTCAGTACACCACGCTAACGAGGCCGGTCTTTGCCTCGGAGCCGACATTGGTATCGAGCAAGACGCGGACCAAATAGATGCCAGGTGCCACCACAGCGCCGTTGCCATCCCGCCCATCCCAAGTGGCTGTAAAGCGGCCGCTAGCTCGGTCGTCAGCAAAGGCTGCGGCAATAAAACGACCGCTTAGATCGCGGATCTCCACCCGCAGCGGAGCACCTACGCCCAGCCGCAGCACCTCGAAATGGACCGCAGCCGCATCGTTGACTCCATCGCCGTTGGGGGTAAAAATCTCGGGGGTCACTTGGAGCTGGCCCAGCAGCGATCCCTTGATGGCAATGCGCACCGCTAGATTGTTATCCACCGCGGTTAGGTCCTCGCTGCCGACCGGCCGCGGATCCACATCTGCGGCTCCCAGTTGGGCTGCATTGCCCGGCACGACCAACTGCGGCAATTGCCCTTCGTCTGCCACGCTGGGATCGACCAGCCAAGCCCTACCGGCAAATCCCTGCCCAAAGCGCAAGACCGAGGTCGTAAAAGTGATCTTGAGCAAATCGCCATCGCCGACGGGTGGGAAGCCCACCACAAAGCGGCCATCCTCAGCGCTTTCAATGCTGAATTCGCCCTTGTGCAGCGGCAATTGCGCCTCCGCGAGGGCCACGTCAAAATCCTCCCCCGCGATGAGCTCGTCCCGGGCATTGAGCACCTCTATGCGACCGATTTTTTCAAAGATGCTCGGCGAGGATATTTCAAAGCGATTGAAACCCGTATCCTGCGGCCGGACTCCCACCCGCGCCCCATAGGTGAACTCCACCACCTCTCCGGCGGCGACGTCGCGGGGGAAAATTTCGCCGACAATTTTTTCGGCTGGCACGGGTCTGGCCACATCAAAGGACAGGGTGCCGACTCCGGCCGCGGCGAGAAAATCGCGGCTGACAAAATCGATCCTGAACTGGAAGTACTGCCGCGGACCAGGCGAGACAATAGGCGTACCAGCCGGGGTCGTGCCCTCTAACGGATAGGGGGGCGACCAATTGCTCCAGTTGATTAGGTCGTCCCGGATGGGCGCTTTTTGTTGGAGGGGGAGACTGGCGTGATCGGCCTGGGAGAGGGTGAGGGCCTGGCGGACGGATTCGGGTTGGGAATTGAACTGGTCAAAAGCCCCGTCAATGGGCAAGTCATCGAGCAAGACGCCGTTGATTTCGGCCGACGCCTTCCAGGGCACTTCCTGCAAATCGGCGTTAAAGCGATTGAAGACAAAGGGCGTGGTGTCGCGGCCGGAACGGGTGAAGACGCGAATATCCGACAAGCCGGCTATGCCCTCGCGCCGCTCGCTCCAGCGCAGGTTGCCCCAGTTGGCCAGATCGCCTAAGTCGAAGATATCCGACAGGTACTGGGCTTCGGGCACAAAGCCCGCGCCGAATACTTCCAACTCATCGACTTCAAAGCCGATATTGGACAGCGATACCAGCCGCACATAGCGCACAAATTGCAGGGGCAAAGACAAATCGACGACTGCATCCGTATTGTCCTCGACCCGGACGAAGGTAGTGTACTGCGGGCGGCCTTCTACGGACGTCTCTTCGCTGCCGTCGTTCAGTTCTAGAGAATAGCCGCGCATAAAGTCGTTTTCGAACTTGAACTCCTCATTGGCGCGAACCGTGTTGCGCGGAAAAAACCGGATCCGATTGACACCAAAGCGCGCGCCCAAATCCAAGTCCATAATAATGCCGCGGGCGATGACCACTTCCCCGGCGGCACTGGCCTTGCGGCGAAAGGCCGTTTCTGCATCCTCGTCGATGATGGCCGCCAGCGACTCTTGGCTGATCGAGGGCAGGGGCGAGCTCATGCCGCCGCCTCTGTCGGCCGCGCCTAGGGCCAGATTCCGCCCGGTGTCGATCTGTTGCGGAAAAATCCACCCCTCGGCAAATGCGAAGTCGATGACGCCGCCCGGCGTATTGCCAACGGCCAACTCAGTATTGGACAAGCGGAATTGCGGGTCGATTTCTTCCCCACCGCCCGGCCACGCACGCCCCTCTCCCCCCAAGGCGATCGTCTGCGCTGGGGCATTGGCTGCCAACGACAGCAACGCCAAGGCGAGCAGGCCGTACATTTTTCTACTCTTCTCTCCAAGCCGGAACATCCCATGAATTGTACCATTCCCACTTCCACTTGACCTTCTTGGCCGGCATCTCCACTTCGTATTGGATGGGTGCGGTAAAAGGCAGCAATTGGGCCTTGCCGTCAATTTGCTCCCGCAAGTCTTCTAGGAAGGCATTGACGTCGGTCAGATTGGGCGGCCAATGACCGGCTGGAATCGGCTCGGCCTGGCGGTCGGTGCGGTAGTGGGTGGGAATGACGAATTTGGGCTGCACCGCATTGATGAGCGGCTCCATCGGCGTCTTCATGTGTACCAGGTAATCGACGCGGCCGCGCAGATTCTCCAGCGGCGGATAGGCCCCGTGCAAATCCCCGGTGTGAAAAATGGCTACGTCTCTTGCAGCATGGGTAACTAGATAGGCGCAAGTGGGCAGGTCCGGCCGGGCGCTTTCGCCGCTTTCGTACACTTCAACCTGAATCGGCCCCAAATCGAACTCAAAGGGGCCGGGAAATTCGCGGCGGCCATAGCGCTCGACATCCTGGTACTTGGGATAAACCACCTGGACCTTGTCTGCGGGGATGTGCTTGGTGATGGGCAGGTCGCGCGCAAAAGCGGCATCGCCGTACTTTTCGTCAACGGGTTCGTTGGGCGTCAGACAACCGATGGGGACGAAGAGTTTTTTCCAGCGATCGCCCCCGCAGAGCTTGCGCAGGGTCTTGGGATGACAGTGGTCGAAGTGCTCGTGGCTGATAAAAATATAGTCGAATATCGGCTCGGCCCGTTCGAGATCCTCGCCGAAGAGATAGGGATCGAAACACACGTTGATATCGCCCAACAACGCCTCAAAGTGTCCACATCCGGCCCATCGCAGATAAATGCTGTCCATATTATTTCCTCCCGTGGGATGCCGCTCAATACACGACGGCTACTAGTCCGCTGCGTTCGGTCTGTCCCTCGTCTGTATCCACCTGCACTCGGTAAAGATAGAGACCCGGTGCCACCACGCTCCCGCCATCTCCCCTGCCGTCCCAGGTCCGGGCGTATTGACCGCTGGTGTCTGCGCCCCGGTATAGCTGGCGCACCCGGCGACCCGCCAGATCGAATATGCCCACTTCCACCGCTCCGGTCCCGGCCAATTCGAGTAGGATGTACTCGATATGGACCTGATCGTTGACCTGATCGCCATTGGGCGTGAATACCCGCGCACTGAGCACCAACTCACTGACGATCTCGCGGTCCAATTCAATTCCCACCGAGCGCTGGTTGCTGTCTAGCCGGAAGGTCGCATCTCCGTCTTCCACCAACTGCCCCACTTCTAGCGGGCGTTGGCTATCGAAGACTTGCGCAGCGAAGACCGTGCCAAAGCGGAACACCCGGCCCTTGAAGAAAATTTCCACCACGCGGCCAGTCTTGCTCCGGTCCATGCGCACCACTTCCAATACCAGCCGCTGGTCCGCCAAAGGCTCGGCGAGTCGCCAATCCTGCAATTCCTCGTTGACGCGCACGGAATCGACACTGGTGAACTGGCCGGCAGTCTCCAACACCAAACGATCAAAACCGCTTTCGCCCCCGACAAAATCCGGCCGCATGGCATAGACAAAGGCCGTCTCTTCCCCTGGCTTTACTTCAATCGGCCAAATCTCGCCGAGTACTCGTCCGGCCACCGGCGGCTGCGTGACGCGGAATTCGATAAAATCGATGGCTGCACCATCCAGCCCACTAGGCGCGAAGTCCAATTGCATCTGGATGAATTGTCGGGGACCCGGCGAGATGATCGGCGTGCCAAGACTGTCGGCCCAATCGTAGGGCCCCGACCACGAACTCCAATTGTCCAGATCCGTGGTGATTTCGGCTTTGTTGCCCTTCAGCTTGTTGTAGTCCGCCGCGGTCAAGGGCACACCTCGGGCATTGCGGAAGGTTTTTTCCTCGCCACGGCCAGTAAAACGCCAGTAGCGGTTGGGATCTACCGTATGGCCGCTGCGCGTGCGGAGGATCAATTTGGCACCGGTATCTTGGAAGCCCGCCCAGCGAATCTCACCCAGACTGGACGGCTGGCCGAGATCGAAGGCCGCGGAAGCATACTGGGCGCTGGATACATAGCCCTCGCCATAGACTTCCAACTCGGCGATTTCCCAACCCTCTTTTTGGTGGATATTGAGTTGTATCTGGTCGAGCAGGCGGGGGACAAAGTTGATTTCGAGCCGCGGATTTCGGTTGTCGATACCCCGCGCGATTACATTTTTGCCCTGTGGCCTTATCGTCCCCTTGGGCAATGAGTACAGGGTATAGCCCTCAATCAGGCGGTCGGGATAGTTTGGCCGGGGATAGACGACGACCCGATTCACTAGGAAGCGGCCGCCCAAGTCGAGGTACACCAGCGACGACTCCGAGCGCGCGACTAGAACCGCTGGGTCGAGAAAAGTGGTTGAATCGCCGTCGGCAATCAAATCGATTTCTTCGCCCTTGGTGAGAAAATTGTACTTCCAACTGCCGGGACCGCCGCCCCGGGCAAAGGAAGATACCGCCATATTCTCGTCCGAAGGAATGAATACCGGGGCGAGCCGTCCCTCATTGCCGACCTCCAAGCCGACCATCACGCCCTCGGCTCCAGCGGCGAAGTCCTCCCAACTCAACTGGACAAACTCCACGTCCGGATTGTCCGCCAATTCGGGCTGGGGGAGCTCGTAGCCACCAACTCGATAAATGGTGAGCCCCCAAGACAAGTTCGGGACCAGCAAAGACAGCAGCGCTAGGCGGAGCATCGCAGCTTTCATACTTACTGGGTTAAAATGTACTGCCTGGCGCACCGTCTCGGTACACCAGGCAGCGAAAACAACACCGGATATGGAGGATAGCTTAATCGACGAAACCGGCCTTGAGCCGCCCCCAAGTCGTGGCTTCAACCGAAGTGGTCATAGCGCCGAAGTCAACGCTCTCATCAACGGGCGACAAGAAGAAGTCGCTGCAGCCATCGGCATTCCTAAAGCCAATGTCGCTCTGGCTCAGGTTGTAGAAAGCGTCCCAACCGCCGCACTCTTCGCCTTCGCGTGCTTGGCGGCAGCCGACATCGTAATCCATCCAGTTGTAGTGGATGCCGATTATATTGTTCTCTTGCATCTCGTGCAGGATCGAGTCTCCAGGACCGGCGGGATTGATATCGTCGGTAGGAGCCAAACGAATCTCTAGCCAGGTCGTCCCCGGACCGTAGTGGTCGCCCTCAAAGGTGGCCACCGCATTGTACCAGCCCTCCTCGGGCAGCCAAGTCGCTGCGCCCCAGAAGAAGTGGACAATTTCCGACCCCAACAGCGTGTCGCCGATATTGTTGTAGGTCTCGGTCTGATAGCACTGAGAGCCGTCCAAGCGCTCATCACCCGGATAGCACTCACCACCGCTGTGATCAGCGTCGAGGAGAATTTGCCAGGTATCGCCTGGTCGGTTGATATCGTCGAATACTTCGCTGTAAAAATAGAGCCGGTTGGTCCCCAAGCTGTAGGTCACCGTGGCTTTGGCGTCGAAATTGGACGCGTCTATTTCCCGTCCACCTTGGGTATCGGGAAACTGCTCGGTGGTCTGCCAGTACGCTTCGGGAACGATATCGTATTCGCTGCCGACGCCGTCTAGGACGGGCTCGAGGCCGGCTGGCCACTGGAAGGCCGGAAAAATGGCACCCTCGGGCGAGTGCGCCGAAATGTTGACCGCTAGGCCCAACGTAAGAGCCACAGCAGCCGTTGTGATGCGACGAGTCATGTGAGTTCCTTTCTCGTAAAACGATGAAGTTTGCGTTCTAACTGAAATACTGCTCTGAGCCTAATGCGTTCTCCTCCTTTCCGCGATTGAGTGGGACAAAAGCCGATTCTACTAAAATTTCCCAATTTTTACTCCTCCAACTGCAAGGTACGAAATTTGAAAATTAAAAATCAAGCAAAATAAAAGGCGGGCACTTGAGCAGGCGGAACCAAAAGCCAAACCAAGCATGCACCGGCTAGCGCTTTACCACGACTAAAACGCTCGTTTGCTGCCGCCTTCGATTGGTTATAATTTGCTCAACCACGGCTCAGATCGCTCGGCTGTCACCTACTTAAGTCTGCAAAGGAACCGTCATGTATCGCACCATTGTTTTCATACCGTATTTAGCGCTTAGTTGGGCTCTGTCTGCCTGTACGCCCCAGGACCAATCCCCCGCCGCTGTACAACCTCCCTCCGCGCCGGAGATCGCCGTCGCCCAAGTCGGCAGCGATTCTATTTTCGTGGTTGAAGTAGAGCGTCTCATTGCCTCGTTAGGTCCCGGTCTAAAATCCAAAGAGAGCGGCGATGCCGCGCGCCGCGACTATCTGCAATCGCTCATAGACCAGAAGCTGCTAGCCCACGCGGCCCGTGCCCAAGGTTTGGACACGGTGCTGACCTTCAAGAACAAACTCGCCTGGAAATTTCGCGAAAAGGTCATCAACACCTACCAAAGCGTCAAAGTAAGTGCCCAGATCGAGATTTCCGACGAAGCACTTGAGGACCTATTTGTCGCCGGCGACTTCCAGCGCGAAAAGCGCTTGCTCCGCCTTTTGGTCAACACCCGCGACAAAGCAGTGAAATTGCGCCAGCAGATCGCCACGGCCTCCGACTTCGCCGCCTTGGCCCGGGCCCATTCACTCGACCTGCAATCCGCCGAGCATGGCGGCGATTTGGGCTATGTCAACCGCGTCGGCGCCGCCAATCACGGCATTCCCGTTCAAGTCTTTGCCAGCCTAGAGTCAGGTTCCCTGTCCGAAATCCTGCCCCTGAGCAAAAATTACCAGCTAATTTTCTGTACTGCTGAACGCCGTGCTGATTTCGCCCGGTATCGCCAAGACTTGTACAAAAATGTGTGGAAAGAGCGCTTCGTCGCCGAGCATCAGGCTCTGATCGAGGAATTGGCGACTTCCTTAAATCTGCGTCTGCACTCCGCTGGTCTGGCGGTCCTCATGGCCCAAGACCCCGCAGTCGAACCCTATCCCAAACTCGCCCCCCAAGAGGGCGCGGCACCACTGTTCATTTTTGACGGCGGCCGCATAACCGCGACGCACTACATTGAATCTTTTCGCCGCAGCCGCCAAGTGCCGGCCCTAGGCGACAGCTTGCAGATAATCCGCGCGGCCTGGAAATTGCCCATTCCCAAGTCGCTGGTCTGGCACGCGGCCAAAGAGGCCGGCTACACCGAAAGCCCTGCCATGCGCTACTGGAAGCAGCGCAAGACCGAGGAAATGCTCATCCTCGCCCTGCGCCAAAGCGAGATCGGCGACAAAATAACCATAACCGATGCGGCCGTGTCCCAGTATTACCAAGACCATCGGGAACAATTTCGCACTCCGGTGGAATTATGGTTAGACGAACTCTTAGTTGACGACCGCGACCAAGCCAAGGCCCTGCGCCAGCGTCTAGACCGCGGCGAAACCATAGCCGATCTGGCCTCCCTGAGCCAGCGCCACGGCGGTCCCGAAGGCCGGGGAAAAATTCACCTCCACTCGTATCAGAAGGCGATCTACGGCGCACTGGTGGATCATGCTATGGCAGCCGAAATCGGCGTCTTGGTCGGCCCGGTAGCAGTGACTGACGGGTATTCCATTTTCCGCCTCAAAGAGCGCAGCGGCGGGGAAATTCCCCCCTTAGAAGCAGTGCACAAGCGCATAGCGGCGATCTTGCGCGTCATAGAGCAAGAACGCCGTTTCAATGAATTGGTCGCTCGCTACAGAGCGGAATACGCCGATCAGGTGCGCATCTTTGAAGAGACAATTCCCCAAATCCAGCTCGATCCGCCCGCACCTTCGAGTCAGGGCGGCTCCACCACCTCCACATAGCGCCCGGTCGGCAGACTCGACAAAACCTGCCGCCGCCCAGAAGGCCAGCGGATTTCCACCTGTTCCACCGCTGCTACCGGCCCTAGGCCGAACAACAAGCGCGGGTCGTTTTGGGCTTGGAAACTGTACCCCCGATGGACCTCTCGCACTTGCTCGCTGCCGCCAGCGCGCACTCGCACCTCAGCACCGATGGCAATCCGCCCTTCGGCCCCCACCAACCGCAGCCCCAACCAGCGATTGGCGACCTCGCTGTCGTTGCGCAGCAGGGTCGGCGTATCGTTCAAGTTCATAATGAAAACATCGACATCGCCGTCGTTGTCGTAATCGCCTACTGCGGCCGCGCGGCTCACCTTCTGCAACTTCCACACGGCCCCGCTTTGCTCTCCCACCTCCCTGAACCGCCCACCCTCGTTGCGGTAGAGCAAATTGCGCTGCGCATAGCGCAAATCGGCGTAGCTTTGGTCTAGCTGCGGATAGACGTGCCCGTTGGCGACAAATAAGTCGAGCCAGCCGTCCCGGTCGAAATCGACAAAGGCCGTTCCCCATCCCAAGTAGGGGGCCTCAATTTGGCTCAAGCCGACCTCGCGGGTGCAATCCCGGAAGCGCCAAGTTCCCTCGTTGCAGTACAGGGTATTGAGCTCTTCTGAAAAGTGCGTTGCAAAGAGATCAAGATCGCCGTCGCAATCAAAATCGCCAGCGTGCAATCCCATGCTGGCTTGCGGCAAACCGTCGCCGCTGTACGCGGCCCCGGCCTGGACGGCCACCTGGACCAAGCGCCAGTCGCCGTCGTTGCGCCAGAGCAGGTTGGGTTCGGTGTCGTTGGCCACGTACAGATCGAGATCGCCGTCGCGGTCCAAGTCGTTGAAGACGACCCCCATCGCCGGGTAGCGCAGGGTGCCGACTCCGGTGGAATCGCTCATGTCCCGAAACGTTCCGTCGCCCCGATTGCGGTAGATTCGGTCCGCCTGCCGACCAGCGTATTCGGGTCCGCAGTACACGTACAGACCTTTGTAGTGGCATTTAGAGCCGCCCGCCGGCGGATTATCCAAGTCGAATTCGAGGTAGTTGGTCACGTACAGATCGAGCCACCCATCGCCATCGACATCCCCAAAGGCGGCGCTAGAGCCCCAGCGACCGTCATCCACTCCAGCGGCAGCGGCAACCTCGACAAAGCGCCCCGCCCCATCGTTGCGCCAGAGTTGGTTGGGGCCCCAATACGTGACGTACAAATCGACATCGCCGTCGTTGTCGTAGTCCCCCGCAGCGCATCCCATGCCCCAGCCCCCAATGCCTAGATCGGCTTCCACTTGGCGGAAAACCCGCGCACCTCCGGCACCCAGCTCATTGCGGAAAAGTCGGTTGCGCGCCTCCTCTGGCTGGTATTCCAACCTCGTCCCGTTGACGACGAAAAGATCCTGAAAACCGTCGTTGTCGTAGTCGAGAAAGGCCGCCCCGGTGGACATGGACTCAAGGACGTAATTCTGTTCTGGGCTACCGGAGACGTTTAGAAAGTCCAGCCCCGCTTCCCGGCTGGCATCGACGAAGTGAAAGGAGGCCTTTGACGGCTCGCTTTGTTCCCGTCCAGATTGCGCTTGGCAACCTAGTAAAATGACCGCTAGGACCAGGGAGATCCCTGTGGACATGAGCGCCGGCCTAGGGCACGTACTCGTGCAGATCCGCGATCCAGTTGTACCCCTCTCGGTCCTCCCACTTGTGGGCCCCACCCATGACGAAAATTCGCTCGCCTACATTCGCAGTGGCCATCCAGGCTTTTTTCACTGGCATGGGAGTCTCGCTCGACCAAGTGCCGACGTCAATATCGTACACTTCGACCTCGGTGTGATAGGGCACCGATCCGCCCCAGCCGCCAAAGACATAGATCTTGCGCCCCACGGCCAAACAGCCCGGATCGCAGCGCGGCGTGGGAATGGGCGGCAGCGGCGACCAGCGGCTAGTATCCGGGTCGAAGACATTGAAGTCAGGCCGGGGTCCATCGCCGCCGATCCCGGTCGCGACGTAGATTTTGTCGTCCACCACGGCGACTCCAGGCCCTTGGACTGCTTTGGGCAGGGGCACCCCCAAGGTCCAGCGGGCCGTAGCCGGGTCGAAGACCTCGACGCGGTCTAAGTGCTGCTGGCCGCTCTCTGGCTCGGCGTTCATGCTGTTGCCGCCGACTGCGTAGATATTCCCCTTGCAGACAACGGCCACCAACCCAGCCCGTGGTTTGCTCAAGGGTGCGACGGCGGACCAAGTCTGCGTCTTCAGATTCAAAACCTCGACGCTGTCGCGGATTTCAAAGTGATAGTCGTCGCCGGTTTGCTGCTTTTCCTCCTCCGTGCGCACCCGCTTGCCCCCGCAGGCGTAAATCTCGTCGCCGACCCGCGCCGCGCCGAACCAGCCTCGCTGCGTGGGGATGGGCGGTCCCGGTCGCCAAGTGTCGCTGGCTACGTCGTAGATTTCAACTACGTGCACCGTATGGTCTCCAGCCCCAGAAATGGCATAGATCTCGCCGTCCACAGCAATCGCCTGTAGGTCGTGCCGATTGGTCGGCATCGGTGCTTTTTCGATCCACACTCCCATGTGCTCCTCCTGATGAGATCACGCAGTTAGACTTATGCCGAAAAAGATAGGTCAAGCAACGACTAGCTCCAACAGCCACACACCGCGCAGTTGTTTCGCTACCCGAGCCGCTTTATAATGGAGCCATCTCCAAAGGGGTGAAGCGACATGAGAGCGTCCATTTTAGCGATCTGGGCCGCTATTGCCCTGTGGCCGTGCGACAACTGGGGCTTGACCCTGTACCGAATTGGCGGTCCCCCACCCACACAGATGGAGGGAGTGGACATCGTCCATCTGGCCTGGGAGGAAGCCTTTGCGGGTTTTGATGGGCGGACCGAGGGCTTGCTGTTTGAGGGCGGCCAAGCGACGCCCATTCTGACCACAGCGGACGATAATTTGGCACTTACCGCCAAGGACCGAGGCGGCGGATCCAAGAGCGCCCGCTTTGGCGTGGGCGGCTTTCTGGAAACCGAGAATGAAGTGACCGCCGGAATCGCCGACGGCGATTCGACGACCGTGTTCAAGAATACCGATTCAGAGCACGTCGGTGCGCGCGTCGTACTCATTCTCGACTTGGGGGCGCGTTTCCCAGTCAACCGCGTGCGGTTCTATCCCTCGCCTCAATTTCCCCTGCGCTTTATCGAACAATTCATCCTCACAGCCTACGACGACGACCGCGACGAGGTCATCGTCTCAGAAACGGACAATCGCTCTAGCACTGTCGATCTCCTCTTTCCGCCCCAGGCTGCCGACCGGCTGGTACTGACCATGGCTTTCCGCCAACGCGATTGGGAAGTCGCCGAATTCGAAGCATACGGAGAAGGCTACGTCTTGGAGGGCTTCTACCAAACTCAGATCTTCGACTTGGGCGGCCCCGCCACCGTGGGCGACCTGCGCTGGTCCGGTTTCAAGGAACGAGACGCCCGCGTCAAAATCCGCACGCGCAATGGCACCGCGGCTGACCCCAATCGCTACTGGCGCTTTACGGGCCGCGGCGACGAGCAGACCTTTCGCGATGCGACCGGCCAGCCCCTCACGTGCGCGGCTTACGACAAGCTGAAGGGCAATAAAGCCGGCATTACTACAGACTTAGACCATTGGAACCCCTGGTCCGGGACCTACGATTTTGCCGACAGCACTGGCACGCCCATTATTGCGCCGAACGCCCGGCAGTACCTGCAATTCCAGATCCTGCTCCTGCCGAAAGGCTTTCAAGGGGCCGGGCTCAACTTTGTCGAGTTCACCACCTCGCAGCCGCCCATAACCGACCAAGTGGTTGCCGAGATCTGGCCGGTGGAAGCCGAACCAGGCCAAGTGACGCCGTTTACCTATGCCTTTAAACCGCTCATCGTGCCGGACAACAGTGGTTTCGACCAATTAGTGCTGCAAACCTCTGGACGATTTGTCGGCATCGATTCTGTCCACGTCAATGGAGATGGAGTGGACTGGACTGCAGACCTTGCGTACAAGCGCTTGGCGCTGTCGCTGCCGCGCATGGACGCCACCGATAGTCAGAAGTTGGTCGAAGTCTTCTTCCGCGCCCAAGTCTTTCACTTTGGCACGACTTTTGCAGGCCAAGTGTTCGACTCCGAACGCCCCCTCGAAGTGGGCCAGCAGGTACAGGGCGGAGACGCCACCTTTGCACTGGACAGCAACCAAGTGTGGGCCGGCATACGCCTGCGCGGCCGCCTCGTGAGCGAGGTGCGGGCGCAGCCGCCCGTGGTCACGCCCAACGGGGACGGGATCAACGACGCGGTCGGTGTCGAATACTCGCTGTTGGAATTGGTGGAGACCGGTCAAGTGGCGGTAGATATATTCGACCTCGCGGGCCGTCTAGTCCGGTCGCTCTACCGGGGCCACCAGCGCAGCGGTCGTCACGTCCACTTGTGGGACGGCCACAGCGATGACGGCAGTGCCGTGGCACCCGGGACGTATCTGTATCAGGTGCGAGTGGACACAGACAAAGCACGGGAAGAACACACCGGCGCGATCAGTGTGGCGTATTAAATGAGCAGGGCACTCACCATATCAACACGAAATTGCCCTGCTTCCCGGTAATAAAGTCGATAACCAGCCAAGTGCCAGCCACGACAAAGGCACCCAAGATCATACCGACAAAAAAGTACCGGGTCTGACGGTACAAAACGCCGCCGCCGTACTTGAGCACCAAGCCCTTTATAGCCCAAGCCAAAAAGACATTGAACCACATCACCCCCGAGGTGAAAACCGTCCCGGTCATGGCCAAGCCCAGCGGATGAATGGGCCACCACATGACCCGCTGATGCACCCAGATCAGCAGCCACATCAGTCCCGCGCCAAAGCCCGTAAACAGCCAGCCGCCTAGCTCCGTCGTCGAGGGATTGCGCATCATCATCGAGATATAGGAGAGGGGAACGGAGGAAGAGGTAAGCCAGAACCAGCTATTGAGATTGATTCCGCCGTGCCGATAGGACAGGTACAGCACAATCCAGAACGCGCCGGCCAACGTAACCACCAAGGCCAGCACCATGCCCCAGAAAAAGGCCCGCTTTCTCCCCTTCACCACCTCGTGGATCATCTTCAGGCTATTGGCGCAGGCCGCCATGGGGAAGGTGACGATATCCGCAGTCCACGGATAGGTGTAGGCCAGTCCAGTCAAGCCCTTCGGCCCGAGGAAGGAGGTGCCCATGCTGGCCATGACAAAATCGGGCGCAATGAGCGGCGCTCGCACCAGCGCCACCCCAGCCTCGGCGACAATGCGCGACAAGGCGACGAAGATCAGCATCGCCACCGCGACTAAGAGCAATACCGCCACCAAGGGGATGCCTGTGGCCTCGAGCCACACTACCATGACGACCAATCCCACCAGTACCGTCCACAAGGCCGCTCGGTACGACATAATCTCGTTCTGGTCGCCATCGTCGCCGCCCCACCTCCAAGCCCGGCGCGCTACCGCCAGCAAATGGGAGCGCGCCTTCCACAAAGTATATAGAGCGAATACCAGCATGGCCCCCAGAGCTTGGTGGGTCAGATAAGGGGAACTAGGATTACTAAACCAACCCAATTTTTCCGTACTGTGGATACCGAAAATATTGAAACAGCCCTGCTCGACGAGGGCCAGCAAATAGAAAAACCAGATGCCCAAGGCTAGGTTGCGGTTGATGAAATAGGAAAAACCCACCAGAGAAAACGAAAACTCAAAGGGCAGATTGATGGTATCGCGGAACAAGTACATACTGGAGCGAAAGTACAGCCCCGGCCATTGCGGATAGTAATTGTGCAGGGCGTTGCAGCAGCCCACTATAACGGGCAGAGCAAAACCGATCCACATCTGCGGCTGGCGGAAGACCGCACTCACCAAGGATGTCTCCTCGCGTCCGTTGATCATCTCAATGGGGACCTGCATCATCGGATAGAGCAGGCGTTCCCCTTCCATCCACGGCCGGCGCAAAATCACCATCAGGCCAATCGACACCAAGTAGAGAGCGAGGAGGAAAACAGACCAATAGCCCAACGCCTCGAACCAGCCTTCCCAAGGCACCGGCATCCCCTTGGGCAGGCCCTCGTAGAAACCCTGGATCAACTGCCCATCGCTGGGGGCGATCCAAACGGGAACATAGGGCTGGATCAGTTCACCCCAATTGTTTTCGGGGGTAGCATAGTAAAAGACCCCCGTGATCATGGGCAGCAAGTGCTCGACCAAGCCAAAGGTGGGAATCGACGCCGACACCATCATCATGGCGTAGATCAGCACCAACTCTTCCCGCCTCAGCGCCAAATTGCGAGCCAAGGTGCCCACCAAGATATTGCCCAACACTAGGTAGAAGAACAGGAAGAGAGCAACGGGATTGCTAAAGCACCAAGCCATGAAGGTGCCTTGGATGATGGCGTTGGCGTAGATGGTGCCGACGCCAATGAGCAGGCACAACAGAGACCCTAGCAAAAAGGCTCGAAAGGAAAGAGGCTGGCTCTCCCCGGCAGGCGTCACCTCCGAGTTGGCCCGGCTGATAAAGGTTTCGGCCATTCGCTCCGACCTCGCCCGTCGAGCACCCGACTCGCTATTCTTCAAACCGAGCGGTTGTCCAGCGCATAGGTGCGATTATCACCGCCTATTTGCCAAGTGCCGCGAAACAGCGAGCGGCGCTTGGGCGGCATGGCCTCGATGACCTCGTGGCTGAGGTTGAGCCGGTGCCATTGGGCCCACAGGGAATTGTAGCAATTGAAGACGGCGCAGCGCGGATTGTCCGTATTGCGCCAATCGTTGGCTGCGTGTAGCAGGCTTTCGGTGAAGACAATCGCCGAGCCGGGCGGGCAGCTATATTGGGCCATGGCCGTGCGCATGCGTTCCTCCCAGGGCGATTCGCCGATATTGGGCCGGTTGGGATCGGGGCCACCGTAGTTGAAATGGGCCTTGTGCGAGCCGGAGAGAAACGTGGTGCCTCCTTGGCCGGCTTTCACTTCTTCAAGCTCCCACACCACTCGCGTCAGCCCGGAAAATATCTTGTTGCCCGCCACTTGGTAGCGCATGGCATTGGCCTGTTGCGGCGGCCGCACCACATGCGGCAGGCCGGTGCCGTTATCGGTGCTTTTCCAGCCGGCGTGTCGCACTGTGATAAAGGAATTTTCGCAGCGGAAGCTGTAGTAATCGTCCCCGAGGTACGGCTCTTCGGCGAGGATCTCAGTGAGAATGCCGACCACCGCCGGATGATCCAACAGTTCCTGCAAGGCCCCTTGGTAGCCCTGTTTGGCACCGTCGTACACCTCGACCTTCATCGCTTCGATCTCCGCCTCAGACAGAACCGAGGGCAACAATATCCAGCCTTGGAGGTCGAAAAAAAACTTCTGCTCTGCGGTCATGGACACGGGCGCGGCACTATGCTCGCTCATGGCGTTCTCCTTGTCAATTCTGCAAACGAACGGTTTAGATCAACTCGGCGTCGCAGCGGGGACAGTGTTCCCATGCGGGCGATTCTACCGGCTTGTCGCAATCTGGGCACAAACCGAGGGGATGCTCGTCCTCGCGGCAGCGGCGACCGTCTTTGTAGGTAATGAGACGCCAGACCGTTTCGCCGTCTGTGGAGTAAAAGGTCCACGTGCCCGTCTTGCGCCCGTCCGTGCTCTTGCCGCGGTATTCATTGAATTGCCCAGTTTGTTTCCGGTTGCCGTTTTCATAGTAGGCTACGTGGTCGCCGGTAAGCTGATTTTCTCGGTAGTGATTGATACTAGCGGGCCGGCCGTTTCGGTGGTACTCGATCCATTTCCCCGTCTTTTTGCCCATGTCGAAAGTGCCTTCGCGGCGCTTGCCGCCATCGGCGTAGTACAGCACCCAAGGGCCGTGTTTTTTGCCGTTTTTGTACTCGACGTCTTCAAGATGGCTGGCCATGATTCCCTCCGCACTAATTGGCCGATACGTTATTAACCGGCATTCAGGGGCCCGCGCCCCCCAACTGATGTGGGTTGGCGGTAACAGCGGTAGTACGAGTGTACGCACGGGTGCGGTCTGCACCGTCCACACCTAGAGAAGTGAGAAAGAGCCTATCACCTGCTAGCTGGTACGTACCGGCGAACTCCATTTGCTCTTTAGTGAGGCTGAAAAAATGGGAATAGAATGCTTCTACGGCGGCGCGGTCTTCCTCAGATATCTCTTCCCCAGCATCTTGCTCGCGGATAAAATCCTCAGCAGAAAACGCGGAGATTTGGATCTCAGTATCGCCTTCATATATGATGAATTCGTCGTACCCGATCCACAGACTGTCGCCAGCAGTACACCAAGTACCTATCCCGTCGTAGGTCCTAGAGTCGAAGAGGTGGCCCCGTTCTTTTAGTTCCGTCAACACTGCCTCGGAAAAGTCGCTGAGGTCAGAAATCCTCACGGAATTGAGGTGGGCGGTCCCGTCCTCTCGGAAAGTCACGCGGCGGGAGGCTTGGCCTGCCACCGTGTCGTAAAAAACGGTGGCGTTTTCAAAGGTCTTCTTTTCTAGGGTGTCGGTCCAAGTAAAGCGGAACCCCTCAATTCCTTCTTGACTATGTTCCCAAGTGCCCAGCAGTCCGTCCTGAGCGGCGGTGGGCAAGGCCCAGAGAATGCATAGGATAGCTATACGTAGTAGCATGGCAGGTATCCTCTCTATAATGGGGAATGGTAAGGTAAATCTATATACTCAATTTTCAGGCTCAAAATCGAATGCGAGCGGTAGCGCGGCGCAGTCATCTGATAGATGTGGTCGATCTTGCGCGTGATATGCACTGGCAACTCGTCGCCGTTCAGCTTGAAGCTGAAACGGTCGCGGTCGGTGGTGCACATCAGCCGTATCCGCAAAATTACCTCGTGAACCCGACCTGCCAATCCCCAGCGCGGCAAATCGTCGCTGATCGGCAGTTATAGTGCTACGGGCTGGTCTAGCGACAGCGAGGCCGGTAGCTGCATGACGAGTCCCGGCTCGGTCCTCGGCTGTGCAGTTGAACCGCAATCAATTCTTAGTAGAAGGGCTAAGTACACGACAGTAATCTAAGTTGTGGTACGGCCCTGCTTTAGGTTTTATTTG
>JAJDUT010000066.1 GCA_022826515.1 Candidatus Latescibacterota bacterium | reverse complement strand
TGCCTAAAGCCTAACACGAAACAAAAACAGAACAAAAAATAGAAAACACATATAGAAGAATAAAGCCGTTTGTTCGTTCGCTACGTATCAAAAAAACAAAATGTTGGAACTCGTAAAAATAAAACTTGATCAGAGGTTCCTATTTTGACTGATCTCATCTTGGAAAAGAGGTACCCAATGCGCATTACTCTCGATATTGACGATGATGTCCTTACGGCGGCGAAGAAACTCGCCAAGCGCGACCACAAGACGGCCGGAAAGCTGGTGTCGGAACTCATGCGCGAAGCACTAGCAGCGCGGGTGGAATCCGGAGCTGCAAGCAAGCCGAAGCGAGATATATATGGCTTCAAGCCCATACCAGCAGGTGGCTACGCTGTCACGAACGAGCTTGTCAATGAACTTCGCGACGAGTTGGGGATTTGATTCGTGAGAGCGCTGCTTGACGTCAATGTGCTGATCGCCTTACTCGACGAGAATCATGCCGATCACGAGGTGGTGTCGGATTGGTTCACCGCTCATATCGAACAGGGGTGGGCATCTTGCCCCCTGACGCAGAACGGTTGCGTACGCATCCTTTCCCAACCTCGGTATCCAAACGCTTTGGACATTGCCCAAGCAGTGGCGCGTTTGCGTGTAGCGGTTTCCACGCCGCACCACCTATTTATCGCGGACGACATTAGTTTGCTCGACGATGCAGTGGTGGACCGCCGGCACTTGTTGGGTCCTCGGAGATTGACAGACATCTACCTTCTGGCACTTGCTGTCGCACACGGTGCTCGATTGGTCACGCTCGACAAGTCCGTACCTTTGGCAGCCGCCAGAGGGGCACGGGAAGAGTCCTTGGTCGTAATCTGATCGCATTTTGTGGAATCATGCATCCACCTCAATCTTGGCGTTGACGAGCAGCCGCCAGTCCTTGGCGCGCGTCCCGTGGTCGCTGGTACCGGCTGGCAGGAGCAGAGCAGTGTCGCGCACCCGCTGCCGCACGTGAGCCTTCAAGGGCAACGACTACCGACTCGTGGCGGAAATCAAATACGAGTCCCGCATCGTCTATGTGCGCTTTGTGGGTACACACGCCGCGTATGACGCTGTGGACGCGAAGGAGGTTTAGAGATGGCGAATGTCAAGCCGATTCGGACTGAGAAGGACTATGAGGCCGCGCTGGCCCGGGTTGACGAACTCATGGATGCGGCTCCCGGTAGCTCGGAGGGCGACGAACTTGATGTCTTGGTCGATCTCGTTGAGTTGTATGAGAGCAAGCACGAGCCGATGGGGTATCCAAGTCCCCTCGCGGCCATTGAGTTCCGCATGGATCAAGGAGGCCTGAGCCCGCGCGACCTGATCCCTTTTATCGGGAGTCGTGCGAAAGTGTCGGAGGTTCTTTCCGGCAAGCGGGCCATCACGATGCCGATGGCGCGTGCGCTCCATGAGCATCTCGGAATCCCGGCAGATGTGCTTCTCCGGCAGCCGGGCACAGCGAGCGGCACCTACCGAGAACATATCTCGATGGGGCAGCGCTCCGGCTCGGCGATGGTCGGCCTGTGATCGGATTGACCTTGCGCTATGACCGGATTGACCATTTCTGGTTCTGCCTATTGCACGAACTGGCTCACGTAGGTCGCCATATGGACCACAACCAAGGTGTTGCTTTCTTCGATGATCTGACATTACGCACCGTGGAAGGGGAGAGGGAAAACCCGAAGGAGGCGCAGGCCGATGAATGGGCAGAGGAGGCGCTCATTCCGTGGGCTGCGTGGGAAGCGAACGCGGTTCGAGATCGTCCGACCCCCATGGCGGTGATGAATCTGGCGAACGTGTTGCAGGTGCATCCGGCGATCATTGCGGGGAAGATCCGGTACGAACGGCAGAACCATAGGCTACTGTCGCAATTCGTCGGGACCGGCGAGGTGCGGCGGCAATTCGGTATGGTGGCATGAGATTCCTACATTCGCAAAATGCCGCGCGAAATTGGCGGTTCGGCGGTACTAATTCATAGAGGTGACACCCATGGACCCAACCTGCTTGCAATACTGCATGACCGATGCACAGCGCGACCATTTTGAACAGCAGGGATACCTGATCGTCGAGGATGCGCTCGACGATGACATGCTGGGCCGGTTGCTGGAGGCTGGCGATCGCGTCGATGCCGAGGAAAGGGCTGTGCGTGGCTTGGCACCCAATGCCTTGCTGTCGAAATTCAGGACTATTGTCGAGGATGATGTTTTTCTCGAACTGCTCGATTGGCCCAAGACGTTTCCGCTGATTTGGGACATTCTCGGCTGGAACGTCCAGCACTACATCTCGCATTTGATCTACTACCCGCCTGAATCCAAGAGTAGCGTCGATCTGAAGCCCGGAGGATGGCACCAAGACGGCGGCCGGCCAGTCCCCGAAATGGAGCGCCCCCAACCGAGGTTGTCGCTAAAGGTCGGATTTTGGCTGACGGACATCAGTGAGCCGGAGCGAGGGGGGATCAGGATTGTTCCCGAAAGCCACAAGGGAGACCATCCGCCCGATTTTGCCGATGCCATGCAGGTTCAGGTGAAGGCGGGAACGGCCGTGTTGTTCGATCGGCGGATGTGGCACGCGCGCGGGATTAATGCCTCGGAGATGACCCGGAAAGTGCTGTTTTTGGGGTATAGCTATCGCTGGCTGCGCGGCCTCGACTACAACCTGATGCCCGCTGAAATTCTCGCCAAGTGCAGTCCCATACGTCGGCAATTGCTCGGCGATGGAGTGGATGTCAAAGGGTGGTGGCAGCCGACAGATGAGGATGTTCCCCTCAAGGGCTGGCTGACCGAGCACAAGGGGAAGGAATACGTCGAGCGAATTGGGCAGAAGCAGTGGGAACGGGAGAAGTGGGAGGTGCCGGTCAGCTAACCGTTGCATTGACGCGCACGCGGCTCGATTGGAGTCAACCACATGGACATCGGACTCGGCATAAAAGCCCAAGTCGCGGCCCGGCGCAGCGGCCATCCGTGGCTAGAAGGCGGTGTGGCCAGCCGAGCGCCTAGCCGCGTTGGAGGCGGAACAGGATGGCAGCTTTACTACCCTGCCGATGGTCGCAACCGGTCGGCGCGTGCGGCTGAACGCCGCGGTCAAGGTCGCTGGCCACATTCTAGTGGAAGCTGCCGATCACAAAGGTCGCGCCCTGCCCGGTCACACCTTTGATGACGCCGTGCCGATCTTGGGCGATTCTCCGCATCACCGGGTGGTGTGGCGCGGTGGGGACCGCATACAATTGGAGGAGGGGAGCTCCTTCATGTTGCGCTTGCGCCTGCGCTGTGCCAAGCTCTTTGCGTTTGAGGTAGAAGAATGACGCAAAGCGAAATGCAGCGCCGCATCGCCGAAAACGGCTGGTGCGTGATCGACGCGGTGATCCCACCTGAGGCGGTGGCGCAAGTGCGAGACAGCATCCTCGCCACGGTCGCCGCCCACAAGCTGCCGGATCCCCGCAGTCAGCTCGACAAGGTGTCGGGGCTGGTCAACTTCGACCAATCCTTTGTTCCCTATCTGGCGGAGCCGCGGCTGTTGGGCCTGTGTAAAGCGCTTTTGGGCGAGCATTTGCGCGTCTCGTACACCACCTGCATGGTGACGCATCCGGGCAATGCGCGCGGCGCGTGGCACGCCGACTGGCCGTTCAATCAGCAAAATGCCGGGCACGTGCCGGCGCTGTATCCCGACGCGCTCATGCACGTGATGACGATCTGGATGCTGACGGACTTTACGGCTGAAACCGGGACGCGGATTGTCCCAAGGACGCATCGCCAGCGCAACAATCCCAGCGGCGACAATGGCGTACCGCCGCTCGAACCACATCCCGACGAAATAACCGTCTCCGGCGAGCCGGGGTCCGTGCTGGTGATGGATAGCCGCCTGTGGCATGCGATTAGCCCCAACCGATCCACTCAGTCGCGGGTGGCGCTGCCCATTCGCTTTGCCCCTTGGTGGCTAAACTTGGACTCCCTGCGGCCGGGTTCCGACGAGCGCAAGCGGCTCACCGCGGGCGGCCTCGCAGAGAATACTGTGCCCCTGGTACCGGAGCGAGTATTTGCAAACTTGCCCGACGAGGTCAAACCCTTGTTCAGGCACTGGGTCGCCTAGGACCGAAATCGGCTAGCGTCTTGAAGTAGATAATCCCAAGCTCGACTTTATCCAAAGGGGAAGACCGCACTCTGCAAATTTTGTCGTAGCTACGGATTGTAGTTACATTTATTTGATGCAGTTCGAGTGGGATGAGTGCAAACGGCAAACCAATTTCGCCAAACACGGAATCGACTTTGAGGTCGCTTCCGTCGTCTTTGCTGGCATCGTGGTGACCATTTCCGACGAGCGCCAAGACTATGGCGAGCGGCGTTCCATCACCCTCGGTGCCCTACAAGGACGGGTCGTTGTTATAGCACATACCCAACGAGGTTCTGCCACGAGAATTATTTCGATGAGGAAAGCCAATGAGCGCGAACAAAAAATCTATCGAACGCACACTAAAGCGGCTGGACGCGATGACGGATGAGGCTATCGATTATTCCGATATTCCGCCTCTGTCTTCGGAGATGTTTGCTCAGGCTCTCGTGCAAAAGGGTTTGCAGCCGACACCTCCCAAGGCGCAGATTACGTTGCGTCTGGATAGGGATGTGCTGGAGTGGTTCCGCAATCAGGGCAAGGGCTACCAGACGCGGATCAATGCGATTCTGAAAGCTTACAAAAAAGCCCACGAGCAGGTCTAATCCCCTCCCTTTAAGCTGGCGCTAGCTCTTTATTCCGATGTCGGCTCGCTGTACTGCACGGCGGGACTCTGCTCCACGTTGCCGTCGCCTCCAAAGATGAGACCTTCGTCCCCATGCTCCTGTGCGCTAGTGCCTTCAATCCCACCACACTTCACCGGGAACCATATGGGCGCGTAGCAGCTCTTCGTTTAACTCCACCCCGATCCCCGGCCGGTCGGGCACGGTGATGTACCCGTGATTGACTACGGGGCCGCCCCAATCCAGCGCGATATCGTCCCACCAAGGACAGTCGAGACCGTGGTGTTCCAGCGCTAGGAAATTCGGCGCGTTAGCGCATACGTGCGCCGAAGCCACGGTGCCCAAGGGCGTGCAGATGTTGTGCGGCGCAAAGGCCAGCGAATGCAACTCGCACAACTCGGCCACCTTTTTGCCTTCCTGCACCCCGCCGAAGCGAGGGATGTCGGGCGTGATAATATCCGCAGCCCGGTCTTCGATCATGGGCCTGAGCCCATGACTCATCCAGTGATTTTCACCACAGGCAATGGGCACGGAGGTGTGGTCGGTCACGTACTTTAGGGCGTCGAGATTTTCCGGTGGGGTCGGATCTTCGAGCCACAGGATGTCGATGTCCTCCAGCCTTCGGGCCACTCTGAGTGCGTCTGCCGGTTGGTAACTCCAGTGCATGTCGAGGCACAGTTCGACATCGGCGGGCAGGGCCTCGTAGGCTGCGTGGCTGACGGCGCTCATGTACTCGACCTCGGCCCTGGACAGGGCGCGGTTGTGGTGATCTTTGCGGTACTCCCCTGGAGCGCTGTTGTCGATATCGACTTTGACGACGGTGTACCCGGCCTCTACGCGCTGGCGCACCCCGTCGGCATAGGCTGCGGGCGAGCGGTCGCCGGGTCGGGCCGTGTCGGCGTAGATGCGCACCCGGTCTCGGTACTTGCCGCCGAGTAGCTGCCACAAGGGCAGGCCCGTCATCTTGCCGTGCAGGTCCCACAGCGCTAGTTCGACTCCCGACAAGGCCAGCACGATACTTCCTCCCGAGGACCCGGCACCGATCAGGCTGCGATAGATTTTTTGCGCCAGTCGGACCGGGTGGCGGGGATCTTCGCCGACGAGCAGGTCTTCCATGCGCGTGAGGATGTCCCGCACGCCGATGGGCAACTGCGCTTCGCCAATGCCGCAGATTCCCTCATCCGTTTCCACCTTGACCAGCGTCCACGTCCAGGGAATGCCCTGAATCATGACGGATTTAATCCCTGTGATTTTCACGTAGGCCGTGCTCCTCTAAGAAAGTTATTTGCCCTGACGGCTTCTAAGTGCGCAGTGCTCGCTCGAGGTCGAGGCGATCGGCCTCGAGGGCGGTGCGGAAGACTTCGACCGTATCCCGGACTCCCTGGACCAGCGATCGGTACTGAAGAGGTCCAAGGGCTTGGTTTAGGGCGGTGTCATCGGCGCTTGAGGGATGTGGCAGCGGCGTTGGGTCGAATCCAATCTTGCCCGCTGACTCGGGGATAACCTCCTCGATTGCAGCGACGATTTGGGCCATGGAGACCGTGCTGCCCCCTAGGTTGTACACTGGGGCACTTTCCAGCTTGGTCCTAGCCGCGGCGATAAAGGCGGCGGCGACATCATCGGCGTGGTGATAGACGAGGGTGCCGCCGTAGGTGATCTCGTACTCGCGACCGAGCGCGGCGGCCAGTATGGCCTTGGTTGGAGTGGAGGTCCAGCCTTGGTCGCGACCCGGTCCGTACACTACGCACGGGCGCAAACCAATGCTATGCACCGACTGCTCCCGCCAATAGACCTGAGCTGTACCTTCGTTGCACTGCTTGAACACCCCGTAGAGAGTCGGAGGCAGCAACGGCGCGTCGTGGGCAATCGGCCCCGGAGGGTACGCTTCTGGATCGCCGTACACCCCAAACGAGCTTGCAAAGACCAAGTTCTGGATCTGGTCGCGATGACGCGCAGCCGTTTCGAAGACGACGGTGCTCCCCACGACGTTTACCTTGGCCCCGCGCACTGGATCGGCCCGAACTAAGGGCACCTGCATGGCTGCTAGATGCAGGATATGAGTAATACCGCAGTCGATCACGACTCGCTCGAACTCGTCCAGATCCGCGATGTCGCCTTCGAGCAGTCGCACCTGATCCAGTTCTTGGTCCGTCATGATCGTCCTCAACCGGTAGGGATCGCTGCCTAGGTCGTAGGTATATACCGGCACCCCCTCGCGGACCAGCCGACGAACCGCCCATGCACCCACGCAGCCGAGCGCCCCTGTTACCAAATACCGCTCATTCATTAATAACTCCGATTTTTTAGTGTCCATTTCTGCGCAATTTCGGGCCGGAAAACCTCCGACCGCTACTGACTCAGTCGATCGAGGACGTTACGAGTGATCTGGGCGACGGTCGCGTCTCCTTTTAGCCCGTGCGACCAGTCGGTTGTCCCGGTCGTAAATACTGTGCCGCCGCGAGTGTAGAGGCCCATGACGGCCGCGCCCTCTCTGTCCTTTTCCCAGCGCTCGTACCACGCGCTGTCGTCTGGGTGCCACCGCGCCGGAGCGGTACACAAGATGGTAAAGTCCATCGGGGTGCCATAGGTTCCCTTGGGTATCGGCAATCCATCTTCCAACTCGTACTCGCAGCCGTCGCACTCATAGCCGACGATGGTGTGCTCGCCCCCGAAATTATCGTCGCTCTGCAAGCCCGTTTCCGCGAAAACCCAGTGTTCCGGGCGATGGACTGTAAACGCTCCAGATCCGTCCATGTATTGGCCGTGGCTGAGGTGATAGCCTCCGTAGAGGAAGCCGACGCCGGTTAGTTCGTTTTCCGGCCGACCCACGAGGTGGTGGCTCCATAAGGTCGAGAGGTCCGCGTAGTCTCCAGCGGCGTAAGCTGGGTCCATGTTGAACTGTTGCTTCCAGCACACCAGCGCCCGGCCCTCGTCCTCGCTGCGCACCCGCCAGCACACGGAGTTGCCGCTGAAAAACGCGGCGTTGCCTCCGGCGGCGATGTAGGCTTCGAGGTGGTCGCGCATGGGAGCCGACCAGTATTCATCGTGCCCCACGCTCAGTACTAGTCGGTAGTTGTCCAACAGTTCGGGGTGCCATTCGAGGTCGGAATTGGCGCAATAGTCGAGCGCGTATCCAGCGCCTTCCGCCCACTCGACAAAGTCGCGCTCCCAGCGGTCGAACAGCCCGGCCATTGGACGGTCGAAGGAGACGCGATGCCCCTGCAAGCCGCCGCGGCCGTGATAGCTGTACAAGCTGTAGCCGCCCCAGTTGTTGTAGGCGCTGTAGGTATTGGTGGCTAGCTGGAGGAGGATGCGAGCGTCTGTGGGGCCAGCCGGGCGGACGATGAAGAAGCCTCGGCTCTCGGCCGTGCGCCGTCCTCGCTGCACGAACTTGCCGCCTTGGTCTTCGACGCGTAGTACGAACTCGTAATACCCACTGCGCCAGTCGGCCGGCACTTCCAAGGAGTGGGAAACCGGCCAGCCGCAGCCGTTGGAAGAAGCGTCTTCGGGGATTGGATAGGCTGCTCCAGGTAGCTGGTCCTGACGCCATACTGCTTCGCGCTCGGCACCTATCCGCGTCACTTCCAGCACGTACTCGTCCGCACTGGTGGACACGTGAAAGCGCACCTGTTCGCCGGCTTGGTAGCTGAGTTGGTTGGTGTAGCCTTCGACGAACATTATCCATGACCTCCGATTTGCGTTGGGGGACGGGGGGCAACTCCAAGAGTTGCCCCTACAGGTTGCGGAGGCGAACCTTATCCCTTGTACTCCACTTCGACTACTCGTTCGTCTAACTCGCGTTGCAATTTTTTTACTTGTTCTACTATGTACTCTACCGCTTGCTCTACCGGCGTGTCGCGCCGCTCTTTTTCGCGCCGCAGTTTGACCTCGACAATTCCCCGCTGCAAACCGCGATCCCCCACTGTCACTCGCACTGGTATTCCAATCAGGTCGGCGTCGTTGAACTTGACGCCTGGGTTTTCTCGGCGGTCGTCGAGGAGCACTTCAATACCGCGTTCTGCGAGGTCGGCGTAGAGTTGCTCGCCCGCGTCTTGGGCTGCGCCTTCTCCCTTGGCGAGGAGGACGATGTGGACCTGATAGGGTGCGACGGCAATGGGCCACACTAAGCCGTCTTCGTCGTGGTACTCCTCGGCGATACAGGCCAGCAGCCGCCCCACGCCGATCCCGTACGAGCCCATGACGACTGGCTGCGCCTTGCCCTCGGCGTCGAGGAAATCGCCGCCCAGTGCCTCGGTGAATTTGGTGCCGAGCTGGAAGATGTTGCCCACTTCCACTCCGCGCGATTCGCGCAGTGCCGCCTCGCAGTTAGTGCAGCCATCGCCTTGCCGGGCGGAGGCGATATCGGCGACTACGTTGGCCGTGTAGTCGCGGCCGTGGTTTACATTGGCGAGGTGGTAGCCCGGCTCGTTGGCACCGGCTACTAGATTGGGCGAGGACGCCACAGAGTCATCGACGACGACTAGTGCTCCCTCGACGCCGATGGGCGATCCATAGCCCGGCTCCGCGCCGATGGCGCGTATTTCCTCGTCCCGCGCCGGCCACATTTCGAGTGCGCCGACCGCGTTGGCCAGCTTGGTCTCGTTGACTTCCATATCGCCGCGTATGACTGCTAGGACAAATGCGTCTTTCTTCTCTCGACCGTCGCCGACAGTGGCCATCAGGAAGAGTGCCTTGGCGGTCTTGTGCGCGGGGATGTCGAGCAGCGCGGTTAGGTCCTCGATGGTCGTGGTATTGGGCGTGGCGATTTTCTCGGGCGCGGCGGGTTCTTCTTCGGGATTGGCCTGTTTGGCGAAGGTGGCGATTTGGCGATTGGCCGAGTACCCGCAGTCGTCGCACAAGAGCAGGGTGTCTTCGCCGATCGGCGTCAGGTACATGTATTCGTGGGCCAGCTCGCCGCCCATCATCCCGGTGTCCGAGCGCACTGCGAGGACGTCGAGGCCGCAGCGATGGAAGATGTTGAAGTACTGCTGGTAATGGGCGCGGTATTGCTTTTCAAGGCCCTCCCAGTCGGCGTCGAGGCTGTAGGAATCCTTCATGGTGAACTCGCGCACTCGGATGAGGCCCGAGCGGGGGCGGGGATCGTCGCGCCACTTGGTCTGGATATGATAGACTAGCTGGGGTAGTTGCTTGTAGGATTTGATCTCGCGGCTGACTAAGTCGGCTACTACTTCCTCATGAGTCATGGCCAGCACCATGTCGCGCTCGTTTTTGTCTTGGAAGCGCCCCATCTCCGTGCCGACTGCGTACCAACGCCCCGTCCGCTGCCAAAGTTCGGCCGGATGCACCACCGGCATGGTGATTTCTTGGCCGCCGATGGCGTCTATCTCGCAGCGGATAATGTCCTCGATCTTGCGCATGGACCGCTGCGCCAAGGGCAAATAGCTGAAGATGCCGCTGGCCAGCGGGCGGATAAAGCCAGCCCGCAACAAGAGCTGATGGCTGGCGACTTCCACGTCGGCGGTGACGTCGCGCAAGGTCTGGCTGAAAAGCCGACTCATTCGCATGTTGGGTTCCCTTTCTTCCTTGGTTTCGTTCCGGTGCGTCGGCACATTCTCCATAAAATAACGCAGCACACAAATAATAAAAACCCATCAATCCCCAATAGAATACTCTAGGCTACAATTTGAATTTTTGCCGAATTGTGGGCTTGACGCGCATAGTCATATTGACTATGATGTATTCAAGATGAAATACATGAATCTCAATACCTTGGGCAAGCTCGCTAGAGAGGTCCGCGAAAAGGCCGGACTAAATCAAGCAGAAGCTGCCAAAAAAATTGGCTCAACCCAATCGAATGTAAGTGCCGCTGAAAGGGGCAATGGTACGCGATATATAAGTGTTGCCATTGGTATCATAGAAAAAATCGGCAACCAACCTCTGGAGGGACCGTTTTATGCAGTTAGTGAGGAGTCAGCAGAATATAATGCCCAAAAAGACAGTAGCTGACTTTTTTGCCGGAATTGGTTTAGTAGAATTGGGACTGGAAAAGGCTGGTTGGTCAACTGTTTACGCTGTTGACTACAGCGATGAAAAGCACCAGCTCTACGAAGGACATTTTGGTCAAGGGAGCTACCATCTGCGCGATATTAGCACAGTTGACGGAGAGGAGATCCCTCCTGTTGCCCTTGCCCATGCTTCATTTCCTTGCACTGATGTATCCGTTGCAGGCAGCAGAGAAGGTTTATCTGGAAAAGAAACGTCTTCATTTTGGGAATTTGTAAGAATTCTGGGAGAAATGAAAGCAAAGCATCCTCCCCCATTTATCCTGCTTGAGAACGTGGAGGGTATGCTTACATCTAAGGGAGGGCACGACCTTGAAATAGCCCTTTCTGCGTTGTGCGAACTAGGCTATGCGCTCGATATATTGCTTATCAATGCCTCTCACTTTGTGCCCCAAAGCAGGGTTAGACTCTTTATTCTTGGCAACCTTTTGGCTGGCCACCAAGATATTTTAGAGCAAGAAATTATTCTTCAGCAAAAAAATACTGCTCGCCCTCCAAGAATTACTAATTTCATCCGTTCACATTCAGACTTAACTTGGCATCTTTATTCTTTACCTCCACTGCCTAGACGTTCCTCTGATCTCGCTGATATTGTCGATCCCAACGAAGAATGGTGGCCTGAAGATCGGTCGTCCTATTTGTACAATCAGATGTTTGAACGGCATCAAGAAAAAGTCCACGAAATGATGGATCAACCATTTTGGTCATACGGAACTGTATTTAGGCGTATGAGGATACGCAATGGCAAGAAGCAGTCCACCGCTGAACTGAGGACAGATGGTATTGCGGGATGTCTTCGCACGCCCAAGGGAGGAAGTGCACGACAAATTTTGCTCAGAGCAGGAAAAGGTCGATATGATGCTCGTTTGCTAAGCGGGAGAGAAAATGCACGCTTGATGGGAGCTGATGATTATGTCCTTGGCTCGCACCTTGAATCTAATCAAATGCTGTTTGGGTTCGGCGATGCGGTTTGTGTGCCCGTGATTGAGTGGATTACAAAAGAAATCTTCAATCCGGCCTTTGATGAAGCATTCAGCACTACATTTTTTGGCGAGCCACCGCGCGCATCGCCCGATACATGCACGACAGCGACACCAGTACCCAAATCAAGGCGATCAGATACGCCAGATAGGGCACCTGCAACGGATCTATTCCCCAGTAGGCCGACAATATCCCAGCGTCCGTCCGCTCTGTATAGTACCACAGGTCCGTGCGGAAGTCGTAGAGACTGTACAGGCATAGCATCACCCCCATCCACACTGCGCCGATGCTCGCCATCCGCTTCGACTTGCAGGCCATGAAGCACAAGACCAGCCCGCCGCCGATTCCCAGTACGAAATCAACGCTCCCCTCTTCCAGTGGCGTGTAGATCAGGGTCATGCCCGCGCAGGCCGCGCCAATGCACAGCAATACCAAACGCTGCGCCTGCGGATAAAGCGAGGTGTACATTAGCAATGCCCCCCACAGCGCCGACCCCACGTAGCCCGCCGCACTAATCAGCGGGAAGAATCCCCCCTTGATCAGGGCGTGCCCAGACTCGTTCCAATGGGTGCGGATTTCGAGGACTTCGCCGCCGGTTATCAGGGCTGCTGCCGCGTGGTTGACCTCGTGGACTAGCACCACGAAGAAGCGGAACGGCTTGATCAGCGCGGTGTCCCAGAAAGCCAGCGCCAGCCCCGTGCAAAGGAGATAGTAGCGAAATTGCCAGAAGACCTCGGCGATGTAACGGGTGCGGCGGAACATCGCCGCTAGCTACTAATCTGAGCGCCGATAAACGCAACGGCTTCAGCTAGCGGGAGCGGATCGAGCTGTTCGCCGGATCGCTGCCGGATTGCCACTTTGCCTTCTTCGATTTCGCGGTCCCCGGCGATCAGCATATAAGGCACCTTCTGCGTCTGCGCTTGGCGGATGCGCTTGTTGAGGGTCTCGCTGGCTGCGTCGAGTTCGGCCCGGACTCCGGCGGCGAGAAGCTGCTGGTGGAGTTGGCTCCCGTATTCGGCGTGGCGCTCGGCAATGGGCAAAACGACTGCTTGCACGGGTGCTAGCCACACTGGGAACGCGCCGGCGTAGTGTTCGATCAAGAAGCCGATAAAGCGCTCGTGCGTGCCCAACGGCGCGCGGTGGATGCAGATGGGCGTCTCCTCTTCGCCCGCCGCGTTGGTGTACGTCAAGCCGAAGCGGCCGGGCACGGCGAAATCGACTTGGTTGGTGGCGATTGTAAACTGCCGCCCGATGGCGCTCCAAACCTCGACGTCGATCTTGGGGCCGTAGAAGGCGGCCTCGTCGGGCACCTCCTCGTAGTTGATCCCGCCCCGCGCCATGGCCCCGCGCACCATGTCCTCGGTGCGGAGCCACCGCTCGGGGTCATCGACGTACTTGGCCCCCAGGCCCGAGGGCGCGTGGGTGCTCAAGCGCATCAGGTAATTCTCCAGGCCGAACAGCTCGAAATAGCGCAAATACATCTGGCAGACGGCGAGGAATTCTTCCTCGAATTGGTCGAGGGTGCAGTAGATGTGCGCGTCGTTCATCTGCAATGAGCGCACCCGCATCAAACCGAACAACTCGCCCGACTGCTCGTAGCGATAGCAGGTGCCATACTCGGCCAAGCGCAGGGGCAAGTCGCGGTACGAGCGCGGGGTAGCGGCGAAAATTTTGTGGTGGTGGGGGCAGTTCATGGGCTTGAGATAGTACTTGACCCCCTCTAGTTCCATCGGCGGGAACATGGACTCGGCGTAGTACGGCAAGTGACCGCTGCGCAGATATATGGACTCCTTGCAGATGTGCGGCGTGCGCACGCGCTGATAGCCGGCTTCGTGTTCGGTCTTGCGGGCCAAGTCCTCCAGCTCGTCGATGAGCACCGCTCCCTTGGGAAGCCACAGCGGCAACCCCGGCCCCACTTCGTCGTCAAAAGTGAACAGCTCCAGTTGCTTGCCCAGCGTGCGGTGGTCGCGCTTTTTGGCCTCCTCCAACATCGCCAGATGGTGGTCGAGGGCCTCGCGGGTGGCAAAGGCCGTGCCGTATATGCGTTGCAACATCTTGCGGCTCTCGTCGCCGCGCCAATAGGCCCCGGCCACGCTCAGGAGCTTGAAGTGCTTGACTTGTCCGGTGCCGAGCATGTGCGGCCCCCGGCACAAGTCGATGAACTCGCCGTCTTTGTAAAAGGACAAGGTCTGGCCTTCTTCCAAGTCGGCGAGAATTTCCTGTTTGTAGGGAGCGTTGGCGACCATCTCTTCCGCCTCTTGGTGCGCCACATCGATCCGCTCGAACTTGTGGTTTTGCTTGACGACCCGCTTCATCTCGCGCTCGATCTTTTTCAAGTCCTCGGGCGTAAAAGGCTCGGCCACGTCGAAGTCGTAGTAGAAGCCGTCGTCAATGGCCGGGCCGATGGCCAGTTGCGCGTCCGGGAAGAGGCGTAGCACGGCCTGCGCCAACACGTGCGACATGCTGTGGCGGTAGATCCAGGCGGCCTCGTCCGCATCCCAGGGAATGAGCTCGACTTCTGCCTCGCTGGTGAGCTGGGTGTGGAAGTCGATGCGCTCGTCGCCGACGCGGGCGGCAATGTATTGCTTTAACAGCTCCTTGTTCTCTTGGACGAGGATTTCCTTGAGTGTACCCTCGCCGGGGTATTCGATGTCCTGTCCTTGGGGGACTTTGATCAGCATGACGCGCTCCTTGGCATGAAAAAACCCGCTGTCATTGTAGCCGACAGCGGGGAAAGGTTGCAAAATAAACTTTAGTCCGTCGCTATCCGGCGCACATGGTCGTAGTCGTAGTGGTGGTAGTGGTAGCCGTCGGCCCCGACGGGAAACCGCTGAGGCTCTGTGCGGAAGCGACTGTGAGCATAGCAGAAATCATGGTGTATAAAATACCGGCAGAGCTTCGATTGTGCAAGAGCCTTCAGGTCAGCTCGTAGTGGGCGCGGTCGGGCAGGGGCACCGGTTGACCGTCCTCGGTGTTGATGCTCCAGTCGGCTAGCCGCAGGCGCATGGCGGCGAGGGCGTCGCGGTGTTGCTCCTCGTCGATCACATTGACCAACTCGTTCGGGTCGGCGACGAGGTCGTAGAGTTCGTCGCGGTCCCCCATGGGGTCGTGGACGTATTTCCATTCGCGGGTGCGCACCATCTTGCAGCGGCCAGCCGCCTCGCGCCACTGCAAGGTGTCGATCAGGGTTTTGCGGCCCCAAGGTTGAGGCAGTTTTTCCAAGTCGGCCATGGTAAAGAGCGGCCCTCCGCTGCCGTATTCGGAAAAGGTCGCGTCCCGGGGCGCGGCGTCGGTCGCGGTGGGCAGTGGCGTTCCGTGCATTGAGCGCGGCTGTGCCATTCCCTGCAAGTGCAACAGCGTCGGCACTACGTCGATTAGATTGGCCATGCTCTGGTCGCGCACTCCGGTGGCGACCTGTCCGGGCCAAGAGACGATCAGCGGCACTCGCGTCAGGCTGTCGTAGAAGACCCCGCCCTTGCACTGCATAGCGTGTTCGCCCATGAAGTCGCCGTGGTCCGAACAAAAGACCACAATCGTCTGCTCCCGCAGCTCCAGTTCGTCGAGCTTGTCGAGGATTTGACCAAGCGCGTCGTCGATAAAGCGCACCATGCCAAAGTACGAGGCCATGACGCCGTAGAGGTCTTCGATTGGGTCGCGGCGCACCCCCAGCATTTGGTAGAGCGCTCGGTTGCGCTCGGGGGCGCGCTCGTCGTCGAATTCGTCGTCGCGCCAGGGGGGTAGATCAATGGCCGAGGGTGGGAACAAGGATGCGTACTCGGCTGGGCACAGCCACGGCTCGTGCGGGTCGGGAAAGGAGACCCACAGGGCAAAGGGCTGGTCTTGGTGTTTTTCGATGAAGCGCGTCGTCTGCCCGGCGATCAGGCCGGTGGAGTGGTCTTCTAGCGGCAGCTCGGAGGTGCCGTAGCTGAAGCGGGGGTTCTGGTGGGCGAGTTGGCGATGCTCGGCGGCGACTTTGCGGCGACCTTCTTCTGGCCGGAACCAGTCCATGCCCCGCGTCTGTGGCCCCTCGTTGCGCCCGCCGTGAGTAAAGGCGTTCCACACGTCGAAGAGCGCCAAATCTTCCTCCCGCTGGAAGCAGTGATTTTTGCCGATCAGGCCGGTGGCGTAGCCAGCCTCTTTCCAGAGCTGCCAAGCGTGCGTGGCACCGGCGGGCATCAAGGTCTGGTTGCGCCGGCCGCCGTGCGAGTGGGGAAACTGCGAGGTCCAAAACGAGATGCGCGCTGGCACGCAGAGGGGGTGCGGGGTGATTGCATTTTCAAAGAGCACGCCGTCGGCAGCGAGGCGTTCCATGGATGGGGTTTGGCAGAAGGTGTTGCCGTAGAGATGGCTGGCCGTGGCGCGCTGTTGGTCGGTCATTATGACGAGGATGTTGGGGCGGTCGGTCATGGGGGGTTCCTTTGGGTGGATTAAAATAGAAATAGGATCAACAGGCTTAGCTGTGAGCGAGTACGTCGTCTAGAGAGCGGGCAGTTCGGTACTCCGCCGGTGATTCGCTCACTTTGAGCGCGGCGAAGTGCGCCTTGCCGCACTCGATTTTGGCACTTTCGGCATTGCGGAGATCACTGGCGAACAGGCTGGCCTTGGTTTCGACTACAAAATATAGCCGCTCGCCGTCGTCGTGTTCAACCAGCACGGCCCAGTCCGGGTTGTAGCTGCCAAGCGGCGTCGGCACCGCGAACCATCCCGGCAGTTTGGCGTACACCTTGACCGCAGTATTATTCTCTAACTGGTCTGCAAAGGAACGCTCAATGTCGGAGTCGTACACCACCTGATCGTACACTGACTTCTCCGTGTCCGAGATCATGTTTTTCAGATAGCCGGTTAGTTCCTCTTGGTCAAGTAGCTCCTGTGCATAGTAGCACTCGTCTCCGAGGCGTTGGTACTTGACGCCATTTACTAAAGCGAGACGCTTATAGCGATTGATAGCTTGCGTGGCGAGGTCGATGAATTGTTGTGGATTGCGCTTGAAATCATCGAGGCGTCCGCTCTCCGAGAGGATGCGGTGGATGCTGCGGCGCGTGAGTTGTGTGCGGTCCTGAAGCTCGGTAAGCACATCGGGTAGCTCTACATCGGCCTCGTCTAGCACCACGGTTGCAGCCCCCTCGCGTTCGGTTGCCTCGACTCCTCTTTGGCCAATGGCAATGTCGGCTTTGCGCCACTGGAGCCGGGGTCTAGGGATCGGCGGCGCATCGTCAAGTGCTTGGATGCACTGTGCGAGTAGATCTTCGTTGTCGAACTCGACGCGGTACGTGGTTTTGTGCTTGATGCGGTCCCACAGTGCCTTGAACTCCGGGCTTTGGAGCACGGCTCGGCGCGGGCGAATTGAGCGGCGCTCGTCGGCGTTTTTGATCGTTAGACGCCCGGCGAATTTGCGCAGCACCTTGTTGATCTCTTCGTGCTGATCGGCGAATTTCTCGGGTATGCTGAGGGTATCGTCCTTGAGTGCCTCGCGGAGCGTGTCTTGGACTCGCCCTGTCGCGTCGATATATCCTTCTGCTTTCAGGTGTTCCCACAAATTTTTCGACGCTTCGGAACCGAGAGCCGTCGTCTGTCCGTCTGTGCCGACGACCGGAATGGCGGCAAACTGATGCGCCTCTACGACGCCGAAGCGGATGCCGGTGTCGGCCTCGATCTCCCGCTGGAGGTTATCGGCGAACTCCTCGTAGCTCTCCGTAGCAATGACCGTGAGCGTGTTGACCTCAAAGCCGTGCAGGCGCTGGCCCTCTTGATTGACGCACAGGCGCAGGCCACGCCCAATGGTCTGCCGTCGTTCGCGTTCGGTGCGAATGTCGCGCAAAGTGCATATCTGAAAGACGTTGGGATTGTCCCAGCCTTCGCGCAAAGCCGAGTGCGAGAAAATGAACTTGAGTGGCGTATCTAGGCTCAGGAGCTTCTCCTTTTCTCGCATGATCAGGTTGTAGGCTCGTTCGGCGTTGTCGCGGTTAGACTGGTTGTTCTCGGCGGTATCTGTCCAGCCACCTCTTTTGTCGATGGAGAAGTAGCCGTTGTGGACATCCTCTGCGAGCGCGTCGAACTCCACGTCAGCGAAGTCTGGATGATTGGCCAAGCGCCGATACTCCTCCTCGAAGATTTGGGCATACTCTCCTTTGGAGGAATTGCCCTCGTCGTCGTACTGCCGATAGCGCTCCACCGCATCGATGAAAAACAGGCTGAGCACTTTGATCCCCTGTGGGCGCAGGCGCTTTTCCTTGTCGAAGTGCTCACGGATAGTGCGGCGAATCATTTGGCGCTGGACAGCGAGAGCATCCACATCGCCGTAGGATTCGCCCAACCGGAGAAAGCGCTCATCGCCGGGTACGCGCAACTCGACGAATTCGTTGTCCTTTTCGACGCGGATTTCGCCAATCCAGCAGTCGCGGTAGATCGCACGTCCGGTGATTTGTTCGAGATCGTCGCCATCTTGGACAGTGACCTCTCGCCGACGGACCCCAGCCGCCGTTTCGACATCGAGTTCGATCTTGGCACTGATTGTGCCGCGCTGATTGCGCGTTGACGCTAGGCGGACGTAGGGCTTGTTGTGAGCGTCCTCGACGGTCGCCGATGCCACCTCAATTTGTTTGACTAGCTTGCGCTCGTAAGCATCTACCGCATCGAGCCGATAGACCATGTGGTGCTGGTCTGCATGTGTCGCCGAGTAGCGCAGTGTGCAGAGGGGATTCATGGCTCCGAGCGCTTCTTTGCCACGCCCTCGCAAACCGCCGTCCACGCTTTGCGGCTCATCGACAATGAGGATAGGCTGCGTGGCCCGAATTAGATCAATCGGCTTTTCGCCGCCCGTCTTTTCGCTATCCTTATAGAGATTGTTGACGTCCTTTTTGTTAATAGCGCCGACCGTTACCACCATGATCTGAACCTGCGAACTGGTGGCAAAGTTTCGCACCTGACCGAGCTTGGCCGAGTCGTAGAGGAAATACTCGAAGGGCGTGCCCGAATAGAGTGCGCGGAAGTGGTCGTCGGTAATCTGGAGCGACTTGTACACGCCTTCCTTAATGGCGACTGATGGCACGACAATGACGAACTTGGTGAAGCCGTAGCGCTTGCTTAGCTCGAAGATGGTGCGCAAGTACACATAGGTCTTGCCGGTACCGGTCTCCATCTCCACGGTGAAATCGCCCGAGTCCAAGGAGGCCGAGGGAGGCAAGCCGTTGCGGAGTTGGACATCGTTCAGATTTGCAAGCATCTGATCGTCGAGCAGGCTTAGCTGATTGCCAACGCCTAAGTCGTTTTCCGCGAAGCCAAGGTGCCCTTGCAGCTTCGTAGGATCGTGCGCTACGGTGAATTCTGTCCGGCAGATTTCTTGGCCGCGAAACAGGTCGCAGACAGCGTCGATGGCTTGGAGTTGGTAGTCGAGGTTGGGTTCAAAGTGGAGTTTCAGCGGTAGTTTCTTGGTCGCTCTTGGCTGCCGAGAGAGCCGCCGGGCTTTTTGGGCAGCTTGCTCGATGTTGCCTTCTTTGAGCAGCGTGCGTACATCATCAAGGCGGTAGGCGTCTTCCAAGGTTAGATAGGGTCCCCACGAATCCGTCGATTCACTCTCGATGAGATCGACATCAACCTCGGCGACGTATTCTCCTACGCGAATGTATTTTGTCTGTTTCATGGCTTCCGTCTCAGAAAATTTTCGTCCCATTTGCTTGGATCAGGGCGATAGGCCGTGACGAGCACCGCTGGAGACCGATGGCCTTTGGGTATCCCCCATAAGATATGAACAGGCTTATACGTGGGATCCCGTTGTAGCACAAGAACCGACGGGCCTCTGCGAGCATCTGGATAATCTTCGACCACAACTGCCTCCGCTAAACCGGCGACCACGTCGCGCAGTGAAATGTCATCCGTTTCCAGTTTATTCCATCCGTGATCAGATATTCGCACTTCATTGTTACCGACTAGTCGCTGCACTGATTCGAGCGTGGAAATAACTTCCATCTAGAGTATAGATCCCTCGTGGGCAAGTGGCTATTCATCCGCGATACTTGATTCTAAATCGCTTAGGTAAGTGTCGCTCCAAGACCTGCTCGGAGAACTCGCGCCGGAGTTCTCAATGAGATGGCCAACCAGCAACTCCAGCGGTGCTTATAGGCTTCGCACATTCCTGAGTCCATACTGCTCTAGAATGGCCGCCATATTCGTCTTAGCCACGTCGTCTTCAAAGGCACTGTCGCGGAAAATCACGGTGGCGTCGCCCTCGGAGTCGAGTTGCTTGTGCCACTCGGCAATACCGAGGGCCAGCGAATCGACTTCCTCCCGGTCAATATGCTCGTCGAGGCAGGCGAGCAACGTCCCGGCACCGATGGAGTGCACAGCCTTGCCTGCAATGATCTTGGTCTCGATGGGCACGCACAAGTCGAGGCCGAGCTTAAGCAGCAACTCGTAGAGGATATCGTCTTGGCTTCGATCTGATTTGATGTGATCGATGCTGTCGAGTAGAGTCTGTTCTAGGTCGTCGCTGTCCGGCTCCCAAGCGCGGATGTTGGACGTGTCGAGCTTGAAGACGCGGAAGCCGAGGTCTCCGACAAATTGCGGATTATCGTTCTTGACTTTGTTTGCAGCGCAGCGAAGGCGTTCCTTAGTCAGCTCGGCGATGGTGCGTGGTTTTCCTATCCTATCACAGTAAGCTGCGGCACTCCTCTGATCCTTATTCTCGATGTCGAGAGGCTCTGGTAGCTGGACCATTACTAGCCTTCGATTACCTCCATCGTCAGCATTTTGGGCCATTACAGAATGCCCCGTTGTCCCAGAACCAACAAAAAAATCCATCACTATGTCGCCAGCATCCAATGTAGTAAGGGACTGGACCAGTGTTCTTATAAGGCGAGTGGGTTTTACGGTGTCGAAACCGTGATCATTCCCCAGGAGTTCATTGAGTTCGAACTTTCCTGCTTCTGATGTTGATGACCAATCAATCTCCATGAAGCAATAAAACGGATCATGTTCAGCGCTTTCCTCATCCTCAAAGTACCGTCGAAATGGCGTATCGTCACGGAACTCAACATAACCCTCTGCGTCGAGTCGTTTGATTTCTTCTTCACCTCCTTGCCAGCGCTGACCTTCCGGTGGTGTATATCCTCGGACCTCGAACCTCATTGTATTTCTGAAGTTAGCGCCTCGATTGGATTTTAGAATTGTTTGGAGTCTATACTTGCGATCGTCAAGTTGGTGTGGATAACTGCGAGAACTACCGGTATGAAGGGGTCGGAATTGTTCTTCATGGGCACTTCGTTGGTAGACTAGAATATGCTCTGTTTCACATTGGGGACGGTACTTTGCGTCTCCTATGTTCACGGGCTTTACTCGGGCTTTCCACGTAATTATACCGACCAAATTCTCCTCGCCGTAGATCTCGTCGCAAAGCCAAAGCAATCTAGAAAGCTCAACCTGATTGATGGAAATGAAAGCCACCCCATCCCTACACAAAAGATTTCTCGAAAGCTTCAAACGCGGATACATCATGTTCAGCCAGTCGGTGTGGAACCGCCCCGAAGCTTCCGTGTTTGACGACAGCTTCCGGTTATCGTCGTCGGTCTGTCCCGTCAACTTCAGATAATTCTGGATGTTGTCCCGGTAGTCGTCGGGATAGATGAAATCCTTCCCCGTGTTGTACGGCGGGTCGATGTAAATCAGCTTCACCTTTCCGGCATAGCTCTTTTGCAACAGCTTGAGTACCTCTAGATTATCGCCCTCAATCATCAGGTTTTGCGTCGTGTCCCAATCGACGCTCTCCTCTGGACAGGGGCGCAAGGTGCCAGTCGAAGGCGTCAGCGCAAGCTGCCGCGCTTGGCGTTTGCCGTGCCAGTTGAGGCCGTACTTCTCCTCGCGCTCGTCCACCTCGCCGCCGAGAAGCTGCTTGAGCACCTCAAAGTCGATCTTGCCCTCGGTGAATGCTTCGGGAAACAGGGCCTTCAGGTGTTCGATGTTCTCGGCCACGATGTCCGCCGAGCACGTCTCTGGGTCGTTGGCAATGAGTTTTTGCATATGATTTTCGTGTCCTAGCAGCGTCCGGGTTTTAGCCCCAAAATCATGGACGGCACAATTTTTTATTTTTTAGCAGCCTATCGTGCCTAGGCAGGAAACTCCCGTCCCCACTCGTCGAGTAAACTTTACCTCGGGGATCGTCAATCAGGCTCTTGTTCTTGAAATCCTGCTGTAAATTGCCATCGTTTGAATACAACAACCGGGCACCGCTGACTTGAGCCAAGGCAATGACATGTGGATCATCGGACCTGATTGCGTCCTCACTCTGGATCTGCTCTGTCCTTGCGTCCATTTCACTTTTATTCGCGATTATCATTCTTCCAGCAAGTTGGGCCTCCCGTCCCCAGCGTCTGAAGTCCGCCGAACCCTGTTCAAGTTCTTCAAGCAACTTGCCGCCGACTATCAGCCGGCCACTTCCTTGGTTGAGCCAATCAAAGAACTTCTCTCCTGCCGGCGGTAGATTAGAACCGAATACTTCAGAGACGACGTTGGCATCAACAATTGCACACATTTTTCAGGTTCCTATAGACTGTCTCTTCCATAGAGACCTCGCCGTTTCTTCCAAGAAAAAGTTCCGGTAGCCATCAGGTGCGCCTTCGATGTTTCCCTCTTCGTCGATGCGGAGTGAGTGTATGCGCACGTCCAAATCCTTACGCTCAAAAAAGAGGATGGAAACATCGTCGGGCTTCAGGTCTGTGGTGCTGTCGCGCACATCCATTCGCACTCGGTCGATCAGGTGGTCGCTGTGAGTCTCGATTATTAACTGGCGCTCTGGCGTAGCGACTTCGCAGAACAAGCTACCCAAGGCGGCTTGGGCGCTGGGGTGGAGATGCACTTCGGGCTGCTGTAACAGAAACATGGGCGGTTTGCTGTAGCCAAGCAGATCAGGAAAGGATCCACTGCGGACTAGCTCCGTAATGACGGGCAGGACTTGACTGACGCCATAGCCGACGTCGATCAGGTTGCGCTGAGGTCCCTTGATCCTGCTACCGAATTTCCTAACCTGCACTTGAAACGGTTCGCTTGCCTTCCTTCCGAAGGACTTGACCGAAATTTCATCGAACAGTCCAGACTCTTGACCGAACTTCTCGAGCTTCTGCTTGAGGGAGTTCCATCGTCTCTTATCCTGAAAAAACACTTCCGCGAGATACATCGGAACGTAATCGCCTTCCGGGTCCCGCGTCGGGCGGGCAGGATCGTAGGTGCGTTGGGGGTTGGAACGGACGGGGGCACTGGCATAAGGCCGCTGCTTACGATGGCCGAATTCTCGTACTTCTGAGGAAGTAAGAAAAAGTCGCCGGAGCCGTTCCCAATCCTCGGGGGTGGGCGAGTTGGAGCCTTGGCGGACCTCTAGGCTATCGGGATCTACGCCAAAGGGCGACGCTTCATAATCAGGATCAGGGTGTATCTCCCCCACCCAAGAACCGTTCGGCGTTCCCAAAAGGATCAGCGGAAACCATTCGTCATATGTGAAATCTTCTTCAACCCAGTCATCATCACAAGAAAAGCGTCTCCCCACTGGAACCGGCGCGGTACCATCTCGCCCAAACTTCACGTCGAAGCGATATGGGCGATCTATTGCGACCTTGATTTCCCGGTCAGTTCGAGTCTCTCGCCGCCTAGCAGAAAATCCCGCCTCGAAGGTTTCAGCCCGGCCACCCCGTCCCCCTCTGTGGTGGGCGATTTCGTCGAAACTACCGAGGTCGTAGGGCTCCTCTTTGAAATCCGGGTCGGTCCGCCGATAGGCGGCATCCCACAGTGCCCGGATCATCGCCATGAAAGAAGTCTTGCCGGTGCTGTTCTCGCCGACGAGCAATGTCAGCGGTGCGAGGCGGGCGGTCTGCTCTTCGCGGAAGCAGCGGAAGTTCTTGAGTGTTATCTCGTCCATGGAATCATACCTCTCTTCAGCACCGGTACCCAATCGGATCCAAACCGCATCGACCTTATTTAGTTACGCCTAGGGATTTTTCCCAGTCAACAGTCTCTTTGGATACACCCTACCGCTCCCACAATTCGCTCAACGGCACGGCGAGCATCCGCTCGTCGGCCAACGGGAGTCGGTCGCGGCCGGTGTAAAGCAGGACCCCAGACTCGAAATCCTCGCCGCAGCGATCGGCCAGCCGCATAAGCCCTTGCCCGTCTTTGGAGGTGAGCGCATTGGCGGCCTTGACCTCAACACCCCAAGTCTTCTGACCCCGAGTAAGGACTACATCGACTTCCACCTGATCCTTGTCGCGATAGTGCCAGAAACGCAAATCCGGCTCTGTCCAAGTGGCTTGGGCTATAAGTTGCTGCACCACGAAAGACTCCAACAGATGCCCCATGCGGTCCCGATGGTTGAGCCAATCGGTCGCAGTCAGGTCGGCGAGGGTCGCCGCTAGCCCACTGTCGAGCAGATGGATCTTCGGTGTTTTGACGAGCCGTTTGGCCGGGTTGCGGTGCCACGCTGGTAGGCGTCGCACCAGAAAGAGCCGTTCAAGCACGGCGATGTAGTGATCTACTGTCGCCCGATGCAAGTCGAGGCTGTTGGCTAGATTGCAGGTGTTCAATAGTTCGGCGCTGCGCAGGGCCAACAGCTCCAGCAGGCGTGCCAACTCGTGGGCGTCCTTAACCCGCGCCACGTCTTGCACATCCCGTTCGATGCTGCTGCGTAAATACTGCCGATGCCATTGTCGGGCGCGGCGGGGTGTGCGGGTCAGCGGCTCGGGGTAGCCGCCAGCTACCAGTCGCTCCGGCAGCGATGGCCCAGCAGGCTCCGCCTTGGGCCGGATACCCGGTTTGAGCGCGCCGTTCAACAGGTCGCTGAGAAAACACCCGGGTTGACGCTCTTTTTCCGCTTCGGTCAATGGGTGCAACTGCGCCATTTCCATCCGTCCCGCCAGGGATTCGGTAACGGTCGGCACCAGCAATAGATTGGCCGAGCAGGTCAGCAGGAAGCGTCCGGGACGGCGGTCCTGATCCACGGCGCGTTTGATGGCCGAAAGCAGCGCCGGCACCCGTTGCACTTCGTCTAAGATCACTGCCTCCGGCAGGCTGGCGACGAAACCGTCCGGATCGACCCCAGCGGTCTGGTAGTAGTTGTGCTCGTCTAAGCTGACGAACGCACGGTCAGGCGCTAGTTGCTGCGCAAGCGTAGTTTTCCCGCTTTGCCGCGGTCCGAGCAGACAGACCACCGGCGTGTCGGCCAAAGCCTCCCGGAGGACGGGTGCTAGCGAGCGGGGAAACAGGGAATGATCGGCGTCCAATTGTCGGTTAGAGCAGCGTCCAATTGTCGGTTAAGGGAGCGTCCAATTTTCGAATGACAATCTAGCGAAGGGGACGCGTTAGTCAAAATGAGTCACTGAAGACAGCACTGAAAAATATCATTTGTTAGAAAATATAAAATATGATAACTTAGTCAAGAGGTTAATCAAATACCCCACGAGGAGAAACAATGGCTGGTGAAAATCACATTGCTGCGAATATCGCCCGGCTGCGGCTGGACCGACAGTTGACTCAAGAGGAACTCGCCCGCAAGGCGGGACTCTCGCGGATAGCGCTCGGCAAGATCGAGCGAGGCACCGTCGTCCCACGCGCCCGGACCCTTACTGCTCTAGGAAAAGCCTTAGGCGTTCCGCTCGGCGATCTCGTAACGCCTGTTCGGCCCCTTGAGACCGTGCGATTCCGCGTCCAGGCACGGGTCCACGCTCGGGCACAGATACTAGCTGAGGTCGCAAAGTGGCTCGATGCTTACACCCAAGTCGAAGCCGACCTCGGCCAGTCGTGCCCCTTCCGGTTCAAGGTTGGTCGCATTCGGCACGAACGCCCGGTGAAGGCCGCACAGGCCGCTCGCAAAGTCATTGGGCTTGGGCCGGAAGAGCTGGTGCGCGACATCTGCGGGTTGCTCGAAAGCAATGGAGTGAAGCTCCTGCTCCTCGATAAGAAGAGCGATTCCTTCTTCGGGCTGAGCGTCGGTGCAAGGGGCGGCGGTCCTGCCGTGGTGGTCAATACCTGGGAACGAATCTCGGTGGAGCGCTGGATCTTCACTGCGGCACACGAACTCGGCCATTTGTTGCTCCACCCTGATGAATATCGGCGAGACGCCACCGAACTCCCTGTACAGACAGAGCGCGAGGCCGACGCCTTTGCAAGCCACTTCTTGATGCCAGAAGCCGCGTTTGCGTCGGAGTGGGACGGGACTCGGGGGCACCCGCTCCTCGTCCGCGTCCTCAAGGTTAAGCGCATCTTCCGAGTGAGTTACAAAACCGTGCTCTACCGGCTGGTCGAGTCGGAGCGTGAAAGCTCGGATATCTGGCGTGCATTCCAGCACCAGCATCGCAGTTATTTCGGCAAGACGCTACGCAGAACCGAAGAACCCGCAGCACTCAAAAGAAGCGAGTTCGCTTGGAATTGGAGCCGCTCCGGTGAGCCAGAGGGCCTCTCCCGGCACGACTTTGTCGAGGATCGCCTTTCGCGACTCGTGCGACAGGCGCTCGAACAAGGGCATATTTCACTCGGGCGTGCCGCCGAGATTCTGGGGCGGACCCGGGAGGAGATGAGGAGGCAGGCACGTGAGTGGGTGGGGTAGATGGCGATGGCCCAGACCGTACTTCTCACCGACGCAGATGTGCTCATTGACCACCGAGAGTCGGAGATCATCTATAGTACTCCGTTGAGAACTTTCTATATTACGTAGGAAAATCTCGCAGGCAGTACGATTTGAACGGGTCGCCCCAACTACAGGGCCGTCTCGCACGGATGACCAAGCCGGATAACGACCTATGAACCGACCGTCGCGTTTTGCGCGCATTACCGCTGGCTTGGACCTCAATGCCCTGCTCAGCCCGCTGCGCAAATGTTTTTGGCTGTCGCTGGGAATTGCCGTGCTCCTGAACGCGATCTTAGTTCTGCTCAATCCCTTCCAGCAGCAGGCTGAAAAAGCGCCCCGGCCGCTAACCACCAAATTCGTCAAACGCCAACCGCGCCTGACCAAGGCGCTGGAATTGCGCAAAATTCCCCAACGCAAGCGCCCGATGATCCGTCGCCAAGTGCGCGCTGCCGCCGCCCGCATGGATCAGGTGCAAGCTACTGCGGCATTCTCCACCCGCACCATCATCGCTCGTTCTACCGGCATAGCGAATATGCTGCAAGTCGGCCAGAGCAATCCACAGATGCTCCAAGCGGCGCTGGAACCGGTCGTAGGGATAACCGCGAATGTGGAGATCAGCCGTATGTCCGAGCATAAAATCGACATGGGCTTGGAGATGCTGGATGTCGATGCTATGGATACGGGCCGCTACCGCGCCTTGGTGATACAGGATCCCAACGACAAACAGGGGCTCAAGGGCTTTGTCAAATTCGCCCGCGTGGTCTCGGCCACGTATATGGCCGAAACCCAGACCAATGTCGTCGATGGCGGGTTCAACAATCGGGAAATCGACGTCCTGCGCGATATGCTCAACGAGTGGACCGGCTTGCGAGCCGAGTTGGTCGGCAGCTTTACCTTTGATGACGACCGCTTTCTAACGGTGCCAATCGTCATTCCCCAAGGCGAGCCTAACGAAAATGAGTTGGACAATCTGGCGCGCTACCTACTGGCAGGGGGCTTTGTCATGGCCGAGCAATTCGACTTTGAGGGATTTTGGACCGAGGCCCTGGAAAAGTACGGGGGGCTGATCAAGGGACGCGATTTTTACACCGAACGCCTGCGGGAAGACCATCCGATATTCACGGCCTATTTTGACTTGGGAGACGGCGTCGCGCAGGGTGCCTCGCGTTTTGACGATCCGTACTACTGGAATGTGGTAAAGGGCTTGTACGTCAAGGGACGACTAGTGGCCGTGCCTCGGGCTAACTCGGGTATTGGGGGGTATATGGGCTTTGCCGCCGAACGCGATGCGACCCGCATCCTCCAGTTTGCGGTCAACACTGTGATCTACGCTCTGACCCAAGAGGGGTCCATGACGCAGCGGTTGATGCAGATTGTCCACTGAGTAGGGTGCCGCTACTCTGGGCAGGTCAGTTCCTTTTCGAGGAGGTCTTGATTGACCGCGTAGTTTACCGGCACCTCGATTAGATGGACGCCCGGCGCGGCGAGGCACTCGCGCATGGTTGGCAGCAGATCGTCGGCTGCGCCGACGCGGTGCCCGTAGGCTCCATAGCTGGCGGCGTATTGCACGAAATCCGGGTTGCCGTAGTCGAGGCCCCAATCGGCAAAGCCCATGTCGGCCTGCTTCCACTTGATCATGCCATAGCCGTCGTCGCGCAGAATGAGGACCACGAGGTTCATGCCGAGGCGCACTGCGGTCTCCAACTCTTGGGAATTCATCATAAAGCCGCCGTCGCCGCAGATGGCCATGACCTGTTTGTCCGGCTCCACTAGCCGTGCCGCCATGGCCGAAGGCAGACCCGCCCCCATCGTTGCCAGCGCATTGTCCAGCAGCACGGTATTGGGTTCGTGGGCGCGGTAGTTGAGGGCGAACCAGATCTTATAGACGCCGTTGTCGAGGCATATAATGCCGTCGTCAGGCATGACGCGGCGCACGTCGGCGACGAGCCGTTGGGGCGCGATGGGAAAGCCTGGATCGTCGTTGCCGACTGCGCGGATTTCGTCGATCCACTCCTTGACCTTGGCGAAATAGCTGAAGTCCCAGGTTTTTTGCCGATTGATCCGCAGCAGCAACTGCCAGATGCTGTTGCCGATGTCGCCGATGACCTCTAGCTGGGGGAAATAGACCGGATCGACCGAGGCCGAAGAGAAGTTGACGTGAATGACCTGTAAGCCGTCAGGCTCCATGAAAAACGGCGGCTTCTCGACCACGTCGTGGCCGACGTTGATGATGAGGTCGGCGCGGTCGATGGCGCAGTGCAGTGGGTCGTTGGCCGACAGCGCGGCGTTGCCCAAAAAGAGCGGGTCGCGCTCATCGACGACGCCCTTGCCCATCTGGGTGGTGAAGAACGGGATGCCGGTGTCGCGGATGAAGTTGAACAGCATCTTGGAGGTGCGCTTGCGATTGGCCCCGGCCCCGATGAGCAAGAGGGGACTTTCCGCCTCTTCGATTAGGGTGGCGGCTTGGGCGATGGCCTTTTCCTCCGGGATGGGTCGCCGCACGCGGTCCTTGGGAAAAAGCGGCGTATCGGTCTGTTCGCAGGCGATGTCTTCGGGCAGTTCCAAATGCACGGCCCCGGGCCGCTCCTCCTCGGCTAAGCGGAACGCCTCGCGGACGCGGGAGGGCACGCTGTCGCCGCTGACGATCTGGTGGGTGTACTTGGTCAGAGGCTGCATCATCTCGACGATATCGACGATCTGGAATTGCCCCTGCTTGCTCGACTTGATGGGCTTTTGGCCGGTGATCATCAGCATGGGCATGGCGCCGAGTTGGGCGTAGGCCGCAGAGGTGACGAAGTTGGTCGCCCCCGGTCCCAAGGTAGCCAGACAGACGCCGGTCTTGCCAGTGAGGCGGCCGTACGTGGCGGCCATGAAACCCGCGGCCTGCTCGTGGCGGTTGAGAATCAATTGGATCTGTTCGGAGCCGCGCAGTGATTCGAGCAGGTCGAGGTTTTCCTCGCCCGGGATGCCGAAGAGAAATTCCACGCCCTCGTGCTCCAAGGCGCGGATGAAGAGATCGGATGTTTTCATTAAATGGTGCTCCTTGTGCTAAACGCTTGGTAGAACGGCTCCGACCCGCTGAGCGCAATCGAGGATTTGCCGCCAAGTTTCTTCCTCGACCGTCACGTCGGCCTGCCGCCGCTGTCGCTCTTGCTTTTCCAGCTCTCCGGGCAGCAGGATGGCATCGACGCCTTCGGCCTTGGGCGAGGACCGCAAATAGTCTGCGAACGCCTGCACTTGGGCCGCGTACTCAGCAAACGGCTGGAAGCGCCCAATGTCGATGACCAGCAGGAAGCAGCCGTTGCCGACCCGCGTCTTCCGGCCCCGCGCACAACCCGCCCCGCTCAGCGCCCCGCCCAACAGTTCCACCACTACCCCAAGTCCGTAGCCTTTGTGGCCCATGACGCCGCCAAAGGGCAAGAGGCTGCCGCGCGGCTCGTCGTAAAAGTCCGCGGGATCTGTCGATGGTCGGCCAGCCGCGTCGATGATCCATCCCTCGGGGACCGGCTCCCCTCGGTTGCGCTTGACTCGCACCTTGCCCTCGGCCACCACGCTAGTCGTGATGTCCAGCACGAGTGCGCCGCCTTCTCCGTCGGGCCAGCCGCCCGCCAGCGGGTTGGTGGCCAAGCGCCCGGCGATACCGCCCCAAGGAGCCACGCTGGCACCGCCGCCGTGCGAGTTGGCGCAGAGCAGGCCGATCATCTTGGCTTCGGCGATGCGCTCCACATAGCTGCCGAGGCGACCGATGTGGTTGGAGTTTTTGACGGTTATGGCTGCGACTCCGCAGTTACCGGCGCGTTCCAAGCCCATCTCTACGGCTTGGTTCATCACGACTTGGCCAAATCCCCAGTGTCCGTCGAGCACGGCCGCGGCGGTCGTCTGGCGCACGATTTCGACCTCGGCGTGGGGGACGATCTCCCCCTTTTCAATGGTGCTTATGTATTGGGGAATGCGGATGACGCCGTGCGAATCGTGTCCCACGGCATTGGCGTCGGCCAGCAGCTTGGCGACGACATCGGCTGCCGCAGGTGGTGCGCCGGCTGCGGCGAAGATGGCTGCGCCGACTTGGCGCAAGTGTTCGATGGAAAATACGGGCATGGAGTTTATCGTGGTATAGACGCCGCCAGCACTGCCAGCAGGTCTTGCGCCTGCTCCTCGGAGAGTTTGGCCCGCCGTCGCGCTTTGTCAATTAGGGTTTCGGAACTAGCGACCTTGCCGTCGGAGTATATCTTTAGGGCTTCGCGGCAGAGCGATTGCACTAAGCGGATAGCTTGGTCGCCATCGACGCCGACTTCGGCGGCGGCTGTTTCGATCTGCGACTGTAGCTGCCCCTGCTCTAGGTCGGCGAGCGTCTTGGCCAGCAGTTTTTGCAAGAAGTGCTGCGCCTGCGCCCGCCAAGTCCCCGCGTACTCGGCGATGTCCATGACAATCCCGTCGGTGCGGGCATTAATGCGGTCCGCGGTCAGGCGCGCCAGCGAGTGGGTCAATCTATAATAGAGCGAATCGACTTGGCCTTGCGACACTTCCGCGTCGTCGTTGAGCGCACGCACCCAATCCGGCACTGGCTTCCTCTTGGCCAACAACGACCAGTTCTTCCGCGACTTGGCTGGTGCCGACGCAGTTTGCACGGCCTCTTGCGGCTTTCTTGCGGTCGTTATCGTGCCAGAATCTCTGCTAGCTGCCTTAGTTGGAATTTCCCGCTGTGCGACCGGACTTTTCTCAACGGCAGCTGAGTCTTGTTTAGCCGGAGCCTTCGCTTCATCTGGTTTCTGCTGGACCACCTTCGGCACGGTAATCTCCCGCTTCTTCTCCGCGATCTCCGCGATGACCTGCTGCTTGGGGGGCAGTAGGCGCAACCCCGGTGGCTGCCCCTTGAGTTGCACCTTGCCCTGCCACCAGATCCACTTGTTGCTCTGCCGCACTTTGTCGCGCAATTCCTCGTTGGGCTGGTCGGAATCCGGCAGCAGAAAGAGCGCGTCGAGCACCATGTCGGGCTGGGGGTAGAGGCCCAGCCAGCGCCAGGGAATGCCCACTTCAAAGGTGTAGAGCTGATCGCGCCGGGCCGCGCCGGCTTTTACGGGCGCGCGCTCTGTAGGCTTTCTGCGCTGCATGCCCCCCCACAGATAGGGCGTGCCGTTGGCCGGACTCAGCCAGATGGTATGCCCCAAGGGCTGCTCTGGGCCGCGCAGGAAAATTTTTAGGTGATCGTAGTAAAACATCGCGTCCTTGCGCTCCCCGGATGGGCCGCGCCATTCGCTTTTGTCAGGGGGAATCTGTTGGGCATCGACGGTATCGTCAACTACCGCGGCCGCTACGTACACGTAGTCGGCGTCCCACATCAGGTAGAGGTCGGCCTCGTGATCTGCCGAGCCGGTAAAGGCCCCGCGCACGCCCACGCGCTCGCTGCCGGGAACTAGGCCGATGCGCTCGGGTGCGCCCCACTCGACCAATATGCCGTCGAGGGTAGGCTTGGCAGCCGTCGGCATCACGGCGACCGGCTCGGCTCCGTCGGCTCCCACGGCCATCAGGCTCGCCCACGCGGCCCACGCAGCGCACCGCATACTCACTCGTCCCAATCGGGCCGCTCGAACACAGTGCTTCCCTCTCTCGACATGATTGCTCAATCACCTAAGCTATTTGGTGCGAATGGTGCGGAATGCGGGTTGGTCGGAGAATAGTACAACCGCTCTTGTAGCGGGTCAACCGCGACATAGTAGGGATGATCAATAAGCCAACCCTACTGGGATGAGCCTCTTGAGCACCTCGGCCTCCCCCTCGACTTCTAGCCCGATCAGATAGAGGCCGGTTGGCAAAAGTGCCCCGCTGTCGTCGCGGCCGTCCCAACGAATGCGCTGTAGGCCCGACTTCTGGCTGCCTATCGCCAGCGTGGCGACTTTGCGGCCGTCGAGCGCGTGGATATTCAGCCGGGTTGCCACGGTACGGGGCAGCCCTAAGAGAGTGTACTCGATTTCCAGCAGGTCGTTGATGCCGTCGCCGTTGGGCGTGACGACCGCGGTAGAAAGGCGCAGGTCGCGGATCTTTTCGGCCTGAGTGGTCGAGGAGGCAAGGACGCGCAGAGTACTAGTGGCAATATCGTCGCCGACATCGCCGTCCTGCACGGGCTGAGGCAGGCTCTGGCGCTGACTGTCGAGTACTTCGCCGTCGAAGGTCCAGGCAAAGTCGAAGACCTCGGCGGCGAAGACGACGCGGATCAACTCGTTGCGCCCGGCGCTCAGGCGCTCCGGCAAGTGTATTGTCAACCCGGCCGCGCTTTCGACTATCTCGCTCGCTTCCACCTGTCGCAAAGGGGTGCCCATTTCGAGGTGCTTGAACGCGGGCTGTCCGCCGGTGCGGATGCGCAGCGCGTCGAAGCCGGTGTCGCCAGCGGAAACTTCCGCTTTGACATCGTAAACGAACTCCGTTGTCGCGCCCATTTCCACCTCGGCAACGCCGCGCAGGGGCTGCGGGTCGTCCAAGCGAGCCACTTCGCCGATGATCGAGGTGGCCAAAGTCGGCGAGGTTTCGATCCACAGGGAATCGAGCCGCACGAAGGAGTCGAAATCCTCGCTGTTCAGCACGATTTTTAGCTGTAGATGGGAGCCGGACCGCAGGCCGAGCGTTTGGCCTGACTCGAACACGGGGACCGACCAGAAGGTCCAGTTATCTTGGTCGTATTCGATTCCAGCGCGAATTCCCGGTTTGGGACGCGTCGCCAGCGTCAGCGTTCCGCCCTGGCCATCGTCGGTGTTGACCGCCCCGCTCGGATTTTTGAGCACGTCTTGGTAGCGTTGCTGCGACACTGGGACGCGGGTGCCCATGTCGGTGAACTCGTAGTAGATGTCCGGTTTGGGGTCAATGCCGGTGCGCGCCTCGACTTGGATTGAAACGGGGGCGTCGGGGGCTTCCACCAGTTCACCATCCACCATCCTGAGCGGGGTCGCCGACCAAGAGAAGCGGCCGAAGTTGACCTTCGGTCCCAGATCGAATATCCGCGTCTTGTACACCGCACGCAGGGGAACACCCTCGCCGAAGAGTTCGAAATCACCAATGGTACCTCGATGGGCTTGGCCTTTGGCAAAGATTGCCTGTGACGATATTTGCAATGCCTCGATCTGGGCGGCTTCGAGCGAGCGCGAGAGCCGGCGGATATAGCGGGCGAAGCGCACGTACTGGCGGGGAAACTGGTGCTGTACGACGGGGCGAAAATTCTCCTGCACGTCGGCGATCTGCCGCCATTCGTTCGGGTTATGGGCGGCGATGTAGAGTTCGTAGGCGGGTACGACATCTTCGCGCAGACTCTTGCCGTCCGAGCGGTATCCCTGCGAGGGCGTGTAGAACCCGAAGGCAAAGACGGGCACTGGCACGGCTAGGTCGAAGGTGAAGGTGCGGCCGTCGGGACTGCCGCCCGAAGAAGGCGCGAGATAGGACGTGCTGTCGCCGTCCACCAAGCGCAAATTGCCAGACACTCGCGGTCTTTCGCCGTCGACGTAGCCGAGTTCGCGGGGAGTCCAACTGCCCCAGTTAGTCAGATAAGAGAAGATGGAGCGGTCGGGCTGTATGTAGATGGGCTGTATCGCGCCAGGCGTGGTCGTCTCATCGATGAGAATGGCGACCGAATCGTGTTCGGCCCACTCCAAGCCGCTACCGCCGATCTGCCACAAGGCAATGTCAGCTTCTGCCGTGGTGACCCAAGAGGCGACCAGCCATAGCAAGATGAGCGCATAGGTTCTCTGATTCCTATGGCTGAGTGCTCGGCAGGTAGTCAGGCGTTGGGTTGGTTTCGACTTGTCCATCAGTAGGCTACCGAGATTAGGTGGTTCTCGCTGCGGGTAAGCGCGTCGCCCTCGGCCGTGACGCGGAGGATGTAGATACCGGGTGCGACCGTGCGGCCTTGGCTGTCGCGTCCGTCCCAGTGATAGGTCTGGTGCCCGGCTGTGGTGGCTGCGTCGCTGATGAGGGCGACCCGGCGGCCAGTCAAGGTATAGACGCTGATGATAACCGGACGAGGATCGAGCACTTTGAACAGGTTGAGGTCAATTTGCAAGCGGTCTGAGATGCCGTCGCCGTTGGGAGTTATTATCCGGTTCGATAGCGAGAGGTCTGCAAAAAGTCGCCCGTCAGTGGGCAAGGAGACGAAGGTCCGGTCGCTGGCGATGGCGGTCTCGGCGTCGCCTGGGTCAACCTGTTGGCGCAAAGTGGTTGACAGGGCACTGTTGAAGAGAAAGGCTTCGAAGCGGGTCTGATTGAGATAGAGAGTGCTTTCAAAGTCGATTTCGAGTAAGGTCGAGCGTCTCACTGGCTCAGCGAGAAGTACCTTAAAGCCATTGTCGGTTTCCTCGACCGTGGGGGCGACCGCCTCGCCGGCGAGGCGCAACGCGCGGAAGGTGGTTCCAGCGGTGGAGGTCAGTTGGATTTGATCAAAGCCACGGCTCGACGAGACGAAGTCGGAGCGAAGATAGTACGTAAACTGGCTCGTTTCGCCGGGGACGACCTCAATGGGAAAGACTTCGGCGCGCGTCTCTTGAGCCAGCGGATTGTCGTATTCGAGGATGATATCGTCTAAGGTCGCGGCGGCAAAAGGGTCTTCGGACAGGAAGCGGATGTCCAACTGCACGTAGCGCCGAGGGCCGGGAGAGAGGAAGACTTGGCCGGAGTTGACATAGGCGCGGCTCCAGTTGCTCCAGTCGGCTCCCGCGGTGCGGATGGTGTCGATGGCCCCTCGGAAGCTGGGGATCAGCTTGTCGTATTTCCGCTGGGTGACTTGCTTGCCGTTTTTGTCGTAAAAGACGTACTGACTGTCGAGGAGGTTGCCGGTGCGGCTGCGAATTTCGACGCGAGACCCCGGCGGCGCGTCGAGGTCCCAGCCAATTTCCGCAATGTGCTGTATGGAACCGAGGTCGTAAATCGGCGAACGCGCCCTGACTTCGGCTGGATAGCCCTCGCCAAATATTTGCCACTCGGCCGTGGTGCCGATGCGGCCGTTAAAGGCTTCAAAGCCCTCGGACATGGGGAAGATCAGCCGCACATGGCGGACTTTGCGCAATGGGAAGCGCTCTTGAAAGTGGCGGACTTTCGTTAGATTGCGGCGATCCGAGGGCAATTCACCCAGCAACTCCCAGCTCAGCGAGCCATCCGGTGCCCGAGAGCCGTCGGAGACAAAAAACTGATACCACAGATAATTGAAAACGCCAGACCGGTGGCGACCCGAGCCTTTGCCCGGGGCTACGCCGCTGTCATCGCCGAGCATCCGCACCCGATCTACCCAGTACAGTGCGCCTAAGTCTATTTCAAACTGACCGATCTGCTGTTCGGGTTGCGTGCCCGAGCCGCCGCGATGCACCGTGCCCCAATAGGTGGTGATATCGCCATCGACGAGGGTATTGCTGATCCCCCTCGATTCGATGAGGGTGCGGCCCAACTTAGAGGTGGCCTCAGAGATGATTTCGACGCTGCCGCCCCTACCCCATATCCCCAGCGAAAGGTTGTCGCCGATGCTTTCGACTACCACCTCGCTCAGGCGGATATTCTCCGTGGGCAGGTCGGCTTCGATGCGGATATTCTTGAGCGGCTTGAGCTCATAGTCAATCTCGATGATGTGGGCTTCGTTAAAGCTGTAGCGCCAGCGCTTGTTGTAGCGCAGCGTGCCGGGGAGGATGGAATTGGCATTGCTGAAGAAAGGCTCGCCATCGGAGGTGAGGATCTTGAAAAACTCCAGCGGGGTGCTGTCGGCGGCGAAGTGGAGCTGGATGTTTCGCGCCGAGACCACGCGCCCCAGATCGACTTCAATCCACCAATCCTCGACGCTGGCGTTTGGATCGGGAGCCCAATAGGTCGTCCGGTCGCCGTCGATGAAATGGCGGGCGTCGCCGGGGTTGGAACCCACTTTGCGGATGCCGCCGCTGGCAAAGTCAAAGGCGTTGGCCACGGCGTTGATGTTGCGGCGGACAAAGGCGGGTTTGAGCGCACCGCGTGCGACTTCGACGGCGTCGCCGGGCAGTTGCCATTGGTGCCAGTCGTTGGAGGTGGCGATGCGGAGTTGGTCGCCAGCGAGGGGGGTGGCGAGCAGTAGAGCACTTATGAGGATGGCGTTGTGCATGGGATTTATCCGGTTGAGGCGAGCCAATAACCCAATATAGGACGCGCAAAAGGAGACTAACAACAAATAATTCTTCGCGCTAGGCCACTCCGATGGAAGCGTGGATCTGTGCGAACTTCCATTCGCCCGCCTCCCGCTCCAAGACGCCCGTCAAACGCAGGGCTAGTTCCTCGTGCTGGCCCTGCCATTTGAGCCGCCACTGCTGCCGGGTGTAGAACCAAGCCACCGAATCGCGCTCCTGCACGTCGAGGTACTCTATGTCGATGGTGAAATCCCGGGTACTGGCGACGTGGTGGTGGTAGTACTGGGCAGCGCGTCCACCGCCCTCGATGTATTCCCTTGGCTCCGTGCCGATTTTGACGAAGTGCTCGGCTGGGGAGATGAGCTCGATGAGTCGGTCGGCGTCGCCGGTTGTCAACGCGGCGAAATAGGCCTCGACTGTCTGGCGGGCGTTCACGGCACTCGCTCGTAGGGAATGGAGGCTTGGGGCATAATGGCATCTCCTCAGTGAATTTGCAGGTAGCGTAACTTCTTGCGATCCGCAGTCATTCGCAAGTTTGACATTCAACGGCTCGCTTGTATAATTGAGCCTCCCTCATCGCTTTCCTAGTATCCGACGCCATGGCCCGCATCCTGCTTGTCCTCCTCATCGCCGTTCCGCTCCGCGCCGACATCTACGACCGCCTCGACGAACTGACCCATCACCTGCGCTCGGGTGGGGTGCCCCGCGACGGCATCCCGGCCATGACCAAACCCCTGAGCGTTGCGCCGGAAGACGCGTACTATCTCGCGGATTCGGATCTAGTCCTCGGCGTGGTGGCAAACGGCGCAGCGCGGGCTTATCCGCATCGCCTCGGTTGGAAGCACGAAGTCATCAACGACCAGCTCGGCGGCCAGTACATCAGCGTCACGTTCTGCCCGCTGACTAGCACTGGACTCGTTTTTGACGCAACGGCTCCAGACTCAACACAAATCGAATTGGGCGTCTCTGGCATGGTGCTCAACAGCAACTTGGTGCTGTACGACCGGCGCGACGAGAAAACCCTATACCCGCAAATGATCCACGCCGGTATTAGCGGCGCGCACAAAGGGCAGCGCCTCCAGCTCTTGCCCGTGATCGAGACGACGTGGGGCCTGTGGCGTGCGCTGCATCCGCACACCACGGTCGTCCAAGCGGCGACCGGCCTCGACCGCTACCCGGATTATATCCGCGCCCTGTATCCGCTCGATGCGTACGGCCACTACCCTTATGGCAATTACCGCAGCGACCATCGGATGATTATTTTTCCGCTGACTACCGCTCGGCCTAGCGATCGATTGTCGGCCAAGGAAATGGTCTTGGGATTGCGAGTCGCTGGCGAGAGCAGGGCCTATCCGTTCAGCAGGATGCCCGCTAAGGCCGTCATCAATGATCGCGTCGGCGACCGCGATGTGCTCGTGCTCTACGACGCCGAAACGGCCACTGCCATTCCCTACAGCCGCGTTGTTCGCGGCCAAGTTTTGAGCTTTCGCATCCTCAGCCGCACCGGCGACCTTCGGCTGAGCTCAGGTCGAAGCCTGCCGTTGGCCTTTGCCGACATGGAGACCGGCAGCGAGTGGAACATGCGCGGCGAGGCCCTTGCTGGACCGCTCAAGGGAGCGCAGTTAGAGCAAATCCCAGCCTATAATTCGATGTGGTTTGGCTGGTCGGCTTACTGGCCGAAAACCCGTTTGTGGAACGGCAAGGGCATCTTGCCGCCACCCTGATTCTGATAAGGAGCTTAACCATGCACGAAGTCCCCAAAGGGAAAATTACTTGCATTGAAAAATGCGTACTGCGCGGCACTCGGCCGCGCTACATAGGCTTCAACGCCCGCATTCCCGCGCACGGATCGCAGATCTCGGATCCGGTCGTCCGAATTCGCACGGACAGTGGGGCTTGGGGCTTGGGTTGGTCGCGCATTGGCGAGGACGAGGCGCGGGCGCTGCTCGGCAAGGAGATCGGCGATCTCTTCCAACTCCCCGACGGCTGCCTGCCCGCAGGCCGCAACCTCGACCTACCGCTGTGGGATTTGGTGGCGCGGATGATGGATTTGCCGCTGTACCGCCTGCTCGGTGCCCGCGGCAAACGCGAGGTCGAAGTGTACGACGGCTCGGTCTATATCGACGATTTGGAAGCCACAGATGAGGAACAGGTCAAAGACATCTTCCGCAGCGAAGTAGAAACCGGCCATGAGCACGGCTATTTGCACTTCAAGATCAAGGTTGGCCGCGGCGCGCGCTGGATGCCCACGGACGCGGGTCTCAGGCGCGACGAGTTGGTCATTCGCACGGTGCGCGAAGCCGCCGGTCCGCAGGCCAAGGTGCTCATCGACGCCAACATGGGCAATACGCTCAACACGGCTATAGCTCTGTTGGATGCCTGTGCGGACGTGGGCATCTATTGGTTTGAGGAGCCTTTTGCCGAAGACGCTCCGCTCAATCAAGCGCTCAAGGAACACATCGTCGAAAATGACTGGGACACGCTGGTGGCCGACGGGGAATTTGCGCCGCCGCCGTACTTTTTTGACCTAGTAGAGAAGGGATTTATCGACGTGGTGCAGCACGATTTTCGCGCCATGGGGCTGACGTGGTGGCGGAGCACGTCGGCACGGCTAGAGCAGTGGAACGCGCTCTGCGCTCCCCACTGCTGGGGGTCGTACATCGAGCGCTTTCACCACGCCCATTTTGCCGCTTCTATCCCCAACTTCTGCCTGCTCGAAGCCGCACCGGCTGCCATGACCGGGCTGATCACCGATGGCTGGCGACTGGCCGACTCCATCCTGCACGTACCCGACACACCCGGCGCAGGTCTCGACATCGAGCCGCGCATCTTCGCGCAGGGCATGGAGGATCGAGAGGGGTTTAGGGTGGTGATGTGAGGGTGAAAATTAAAGAATAGGGAGGCGAAAATCGCAGTTATGCATATCTTTAGTACAATCCCCTTTATCCCCTGCCGTTTTTCTGTCCTAAATACGCTGTAAGTGAGGAGGAGTGTGCGATGACAGACGATCTTCATATCAACCCGTTCGAGAAGATCGACACCAATCAGGTCGCCGAAGATCTGCATATCGTAGAGGATAGCCAACGGAACGCGAGGCGGGGGCGGCCCGCATTAGACAGTACGGAAGACGATCTCGACCCCACCGAACGCAAGGTTATCGGGCTAATTGAGAGCGCTCAAGCGCAGGCACAGCAGGTGTGTGAGAGCGAGCTAAAAGCCTACCGGGAGCGGCTCGTCGCGCTAGATTTTCGGGAGCAGCTAAGCTCTATTGACATTGAAACGGCCAAACAACGAGCGGAATTCGATCAGCACGTCGATAAGGCCATCGTGGAGTTGAGCAGAGAACAACAGGGGCTGCGCCGCAAAAAAGAAGACATGCAGCAGTTTAAGGAACAAAATGGCCTTCACCGCGAGCCGCAGCCCCGCAGTTGGGACGATAAGATATTTAACATCGGCATCATCGCCGTGCTCTTTCTCATTGAGACATTCGGCAATGCCTCCTTTTTGGCCAAGGGCAACGAATTTGGGCTGTTCGGCGCGTACACCGAGGCGATTGTCATTTCGTTTGTCAACCTCGGGATTGCCTTTTTGCTCGGCATCCTCGTGACCAATTTTAACCACGTTCACCGGGTCAGAAAGTCCGTGGGCATCCTCACCGCAGTGGTGTTTCTGGCCTTTGCATTGTTTTTCAACCTAATGGTGGCGCACTACCGAGAAACAACGGGCACGGTGCTCGACGAAGGGGGCAAACTCGCCATCGCCGCTTTTGGCGCAAATCCATTGGGGCTGGAGGACTTCCAATCGTGGATCCTGTTCTTCATGGGATTCCTCTTTGCGATTATTAGCTTTATCGATGGAATCCTGTGGGACGATCGCTATCCGGGGTACGCCAAGTGTGCGCGCGTGTTTGCGGAGGCCGACGAAGCATACAACGAATTCTATCAGTCCTGTCTAAAGGGATTGAAGGAAACGTCGAATGAGGCGGTGCAGGCGCTGGAGAACATCAAGCAAAACCTTTTGCTCGCCGGGCGACAACACGATTCTATCATCGACGATCATCGACGCCTTATCAGATCGTTCGACGATCATCTAGATCATCTAGAGCACGCGTGCAACCACCTGCTCCAGCTCTACCGAGATACCAACCGGGCGATGCGCGACGGCGATGCGCCAGCGCGATTCAAGAAGCCTTGGCACATCGTGAAAACGCCCATCGACACCAGCTTGCCAAAGGCCATGCTGACGCGCGAGGAAATTTTGAAGATCACTAGCGCCGCGGAAATAAAAATTGACAAAGGCGTCGCCGAACTACACACTCAGTACGATATGGGCAGCGAGGAATTGCGCCCGTTGGCTCCGCATCGGAGGCAGGCGGATAGCCGGATCCCGAGGGACGACCAGGAAGAGAGTTAATGAGCGCGGGTAAGCTATCGAATAAAACGATAGCCGGGGGTGCGATGATCGCGGGGGTCATCGTCGTCTTGCTTGTTTTTGTGTTGTTAAAGCCCCCCTCGGTCGAGCGCGATCCAAAGACCCTTTGCCGGTCGGAAGGGCCCTCGGCGATTACGGCGATTCTGCTCGATCGCACGGATTCGTTCATGCCCACTACCAAGACCGATCTGGAGACGCGAATCTGGAACCTGCTCGACCAAATCGAGGAAAATCACGAGATCAGTCTTTTTGCGGTGGACCCTGAGCATGGTGGGAGCCTCGACCCGATTATCAAGGTCTGTAGCCCTGGCGACCCGAAAAACGTCGATCACCTCACGCAATCCGAAGCGATCATTCGGCGCAACTGGCAGCAGAAATTTCGCGCTCCTTTAGAAGAAGAACTCGGCAAGCTGCTCACCAATAAAGAGGCCAAATCGTCGCCGATCATGGAGTCGGTGCAGTCGGTTGCCATAAAGCATTTCCAGAGTACCCAGCGGCGCGATGTGCCGCGTCGTCTCATTGTCGTTTCAGATCTGCTGCAAAACAGCGATGCGATTTCGTTCTACAAGGATGAGCCGGATTTCCAGCGCTTCCACGGCAGCTCCCAAGCTCGCGGGCTCAACCCAGATTTGCGGGGCGTCGAGATCGAGCTATGGCTCATTCAGCGGAAGCAACGGCAGCAGGGAGACGGGGAAGCCGTGTTGCAATTTTTCCGCTCTTGGCTGGTGGAACACGGAGGCCAAATGCGGGCATCCGTGCGAACTTCGGGGATAAATAACTGATATTAACCGCTCAATCGTCCAAGCCGAGTGCTTTTCTCACCTCGGAAGAGGAATGTACCTTTTCCTCTCCTTGGCGGACGCGTTCTGTCATGGCCATGGCGAGATAGTAATCTTCGATGTCCTCAAGGCTGCGTTCAGTGAGCTTGCGCCGGTAAAAAGCCTTGCTACGCCCGGTTTCGGACACCAACAGGTCGAGCCGTCGCTCGGTCTCGGGATCTAGTTGCATCGTGGTTGCCTCATCAGAGAGTTCTAACGCATGTTGGATGTCTACAAGTAAAAACTAAGCTGGACATCAATCCTCGCATCTTCGTCAGTCTGCTTATGGAATTCATATATCAACCCGCTTCAGCCAATCGACTCGGAGATTACCTCAAAGCCAATCTCTCGGCCCCAGGTCTTGGACACAATTCCGCGCTGCAGTCGCTTTCGCAAAGCGCTCTGGCACCAAGCATATTGCTCCCTCGTTGGGGGATTTCGCGGAGGAGAACCAAGTTGAAATCATCGTCGGAATCGACCACCGCGGAACCTCTTTTGAAGGACTCAGCGATCTCATAGAGGCAGTTGCTCCTCACGGTCGGGTAATAGTTTTTCACAATCGGTTGCCATATACCTTCCATCCGAAAATCTATCTTTTCAAATCCGATACTGCTGCCGAAGTCATACTCGGTTCGGGCAATCTGACACAAGGTGGCCTGTTTACCAACTATGAAGCCGCGCTCCGATTGTCGTTTGATCTCACAGATTCGATCGAAGCTGCTAGGCTCCAATCTATTGAAGACGTCCTTGATGCTTGGGCCAATCCCGCACTAGGTACTGCACAAATCCTTGATGAAACCATTCTTAATCGGCTGCTAGATCTCGATCTTGTTCCTAAAGAGGCCCTTGCTGCTCCCGAAATGAGGGACACGATGGCCCTCCAATCCACAGCGGCAGGGAACGTCGAGGATGAAGTCGAAACGGAACCTCTTTTCGCCGCTCGGCCCGAATCACGCGCCCCAACACCACCACGCGCCCCAACGACACCGCGTTCCACCAAGGCAGAAGAGGTCGGCAAACAAAGAACGGGGACAAAGGGCTTCGTCATGACTCTCCACCGCACCGATGTCGGCGTCGGCCAGACCACTACTGGCACTTCTAGGCGTTCGCCGGAGATATTTATTCCGCTTTCAGCCCGAAATGCCAATCCCGATTTTTGGAAATGGCCCCATGCCTTTATCCCCGATCCAAGCAAGCAAGGTAAGAGTGATCGCTCTAATGTGCGTATGAGCCTTGACGGCCAGATCATCTCCGTCAACATGATGAATTGGCCCGACAAACACGACTTTCGCTTACGCAATGAGGCATTGCGCAATGCTGGGAGCGTTGGAGGCATCATGCTAATGGAAAAAGTCGATGATCTAGCATGCGACTTTGAGTACTACGTGGAGATAATATCCAAAGGTACTTCTCAATTTTCAGTATATCGTGCCTTTTGTACGGAGTCCGTGCCTAATTCAGAAAAACGCTATGGCTACTACTGAGGCTTTTCAAGCGTCAAGATATGTTCTGACTTCATCGCGTTTTTCCGAAAAATGTCCCGCGATGCGAGCATGTCCATTGGCAGACTGCTCGTTACTCTGAACCCAAGTGTCTCCGCGATCGCCGCTAGATGATCGGCAGTGCGAATTTCAACCACCTCGCGACCAGCCGTAGTCCGGTTATTGCCAATTACTAAAAACATCACCCCACCTGGGCGCAGGAGACACTCTGTCTGTTCGATTACAGAGTGCATATCAAAGAAGTACTTCGACAACAGAGCCGACATGTTGCGTCGCCGAAAGCCGACCGCTGTCGCTTTATTGAGTCGATCAATCCGTTCAATCAAAGCACGTGTAGCCGTAGGTAGAAGTAGCTTATTCTCTTCGTAGAAATCCCAGTACTGCGCCCGACACCTTTCGGTTACCTCTCGGTTGCCTATCATCATCCCATCCCGTGCCCGATGATTAGCGCGACGTAGAAGCCCGAGATAAATCAGGCTCAACCGATCCGTATCAATGTAGGGCAATGCCGTTGCATAAGGGGGCGAAGTGATCACCGCATCGACCTTGCCGATCAACGTCGGCACGGCATCCATAGCCTGACGTGCGTCGGCCTCTTGTACTGTATAGGTGCCTAATTTCTCTTGGTCCCGTTCTGCGAGAAAAGCAGCGACAATTTTAGTCGAGCGTAGAGCCTCATTGAGAAAGCGCGTTATCACTTCGCCGGTTCTGAGTTCGACCACCTGCTTGCGTACCCGCAGGTCTTCGTTTTTTTGCCAAGAGACGCTGCGCAGTATATTGCTCAAGCAAATCCGATAGAAGTCTTGTAGTTCCAGCGTCGGCAACCGTTGCACAGCTTCTATTACTTGGTCGAGTTCCATCAGAGTGTGCGCCGCAAACCACCGCTCCAAATATGTTTGATCGTCCTTTGGCAGCGACGCAAAGTACTTTCTTGTAGTCTGATCCGATAGAGATGTACAGAGAACCTCTTGCAGCGTCCCGTATGCCTCCATCAATGACGCTGCATTCAACGCTAATGCTTGGCACTTTACCTTGGCGATGAATACCGAAAGCGGATTCATGTCGAGCCCGTACGCTGCGCGTCCAGCAAGCCGCGTCTCGACCAGTGTGGTGCCGCTACCACACATCGGATCGAGCACAATGCCGTTGTCAGGTACTCGGGCAATATTTATGAGTGCCCGCACCAGTTGCGGAAAAAATTTACCTCGATACTCGTGTAGTCCGTGAGTAGCATAGCGCAGGCAACGTTTTTTGGGCAGCTTGGAGGGAGCAGAGGCCGTCAGCCCGTTGAGTACCCCCTCGCTGCGTGCGCTGATCCAAGTAGCCTCACGCCGGACTTGGACCGTCAGTCCGTCTGGCTTAGTGCCAACCTCCTGCCAGTACGCCAAGGCATTGCGCAGGGTACCGAGATTGGCCGTATCGGGTACCGAGAATAGTGAGGCGGTCGTCTCATCGCCGTCGACCGGTACGACATCGCTAGAAGACAGGGTACGCAACTCCTGTAAGGCAAGCTGTCTCTCAAACGGCTGTATATACCCTTTAATCCTACACGTTAAGAAGTCCATTTCACTACACTTTCTGTAGAATTAAGATGTGTTCAGTCTTGATCTTCCCAATTTTGGGGTTAAACGATTTCCGAGTCGGTGAAATCGATCGCTGTATCCGCGCTATCTCGCGGAAGCCAACGGTGGCTCCAGCGTCCGCGATTAGCGATGCGTTGTCGATGCGTGCTCCGTTTAAGGTTGAATCCCCGATCACGAAGCAGGCGTGTCGATGGTCGCGTAACCGGTTACGTAGCCACTGAAAAATCTGCTCAAACTCTGCCCTGAAGGTCGCGGCTGTGGCCCGATTGCGGCCTTTCGCACTATATTTGCGATGGCTGCCGATCTCGATCCTCTTAAATTGCTCTGGCTCATATCCGAGCCAGAGTAAGCGAGTGCGGTGGTAGAGATGGTAACTATAGGCATTAGGATAGGGAGGCGAAGTGATCACTAGATCGAATGGCTCGGTCTCGGGTACCTCTAGAATATTCGCGTTCAACACGCGGCAAGAAGAACGGTCATCGAGCACTTTGGTAAGTTCGCGCACTGCCGAGATAGCGGCATCGAGATGGGCCAGATAGCGCCGCACTGCACCTCCTAACTTGATCTGCTTCTCGCGCCGGACATAGCGGGTGTCCGAATCTTGCTTTGAGACCGCCACAATAATCGCAGAAAAAACCACCGAACATAGGGTATAGGCCGCCTCGCTTGGGACTTGGTCGATCAGGCGGCGAAGCTCGGCCAGTTCCTCTACAACATGGGGTTTGAACCAGAACTGGCACATCTTCGGGTCTGGCCTCCAGCCAGCGGACTGAAAAGGTTGTCCGTTATAGAACAAATCGCCGCTGTTAAGCTCGATCTCCACCAAAAGCTGTTGGCAGTGGACGCGATGGGCTGACAACTCCTCGAATTCCGACTGTGCGAGCGACGTGGTTTTGGCCTTGCTGATGAGGGCGGCGAGGGGATTTGCGTCAATGCCGATCGCGTGATGTTTAAGCTGGAGTGCCTCCAAGAGCGTGGTCCCGCTGCCACAGAAAATATCTGCGACCGTCTCGCCGGACGACGATAGCTCCTCGATTAAGGCATTGGGTATTTGCGGAATAAACTTTGCCGGATAGGGGTGTAAGTTATGCGTTAGATAGGCTGTTTTGGCGGTTGCAAAGTCCCACTCAATGGCCTGTAAGCGAGTACCGATGACTTCACTGTTATGCGCTATGGGACACACTGCTCCTCGTCCACTGTTTTTGGCGAAGGCGACGATTTCAGCGTCATTTGGGCACATAAAACTTTAATGGAATATCAGTATCAAGCCTGAGTCTAATGTCGAACAAAATGCGATATCTTTCCGATCCTGCCCACTTACCTACTCATTTGTTCAAAATACTTGCCTGAGAGAACACAAGCAAGCGAAGTTATCGGCGACGAGTACCCGCTCAGCGCTCCAACCACCTCGGCAAGCGAATTTCAGCAGACTGGTGCCAAGCCGTCAGGTAGAGCGAGGCGGTAAAATGCACCGAGGTGCGGGCCAAATCTAAGGTCAAGGCGCGCACTCGGGCGTCGTTCTCGTCTTCCCAGTGGCCCCACAGCGCGTACACTTCTTCCACTCGCCAGTTGCTTTTTTTGATCTGGCCAGTGATGGCCTTCATCAGCGAATCAAAGGCTGCAACGTCCTGCTCGGCTGCCAACTCCTCGGGTGCAAAGTCGAGTCGCTCCACCGCTGAATCCACCTGTTCGTGGATACCCTTGCCCACAACCGTGCCGTCCGCTTGCTTCTTTCCGTCGAAGTGCAGGGTCACGTGCAGGGGCTGGCAGATGTCTTGGGCATAGTGGGCGAGAATGCCCGCATAGACGAGGCACTTCTGCTGAATCGCCTCGTTCTCCGGCCACTGGCGATGCTCGGCAAAGGCCACGGCTAGCCGCTCGGTCCACTCGGCGATGGCGTACGGGGCCATGCCGACGCGTGGCGGGTCCAGTTGTAGCTCGAAGCACAAGGCGATAAAGTCAAAGCGCTTCGCCGGAATTGCGCGTCCCTCAAGGTATTCTATATCGAAATAGTGCTCTCCGTGTTCGGCGTGGCTCAACAAGGGGGTGCGGCGATTCTTAAACAGGTCTGGGTCGAAGACTACGTGGCTGGGAATGTCGCCGCCTTGGCGGAAGAAAGCCGGCATCTCCTCTGGCAGGGCCAGCACCGCCGCCTCGGTCATCATTCCGTGCCCATCTCCCCACCAAGCTTGGGCTGGAACGGCCACCAAGCTGGCGACGACTGCAATCCATGTTGCGCGGATCGTTCTCATTGGTTTGCGTCCTTTCCTTTGTGCAAATTAAACGAAGGTTCCTAAGCAGCCGCCAACAACCCTTAACCGCGAGGATCCCATGAAACTCTCGCTCTCGGTCCGCGTGGCCGAAAAATTTCACGCCAAGCGCGAAGCCAATATGACGCTCGAACAATTGGCCGCCCTCGCCACCGACTACGGGTATAGCGGGCTGTGTATGCGTGCCTCGCAAGTGGGCGTCCACAGCCCGCCAGAGACAGTTGCCGCTGCGCGCGCGCTGCTCGACCGCTACTCGTTGGCCGTCTCCATGCTCACCGGCGACTTCCCTATCCCCGAAAACTCCGACCAAGGGCCGGATGCCCTCCGCAATATAACGCCCTACCTCGATCTGGCCGAACAGCTCGGCGCTCCGCTGCTGCGCGTCTGCTTGAAAAAGGACGAAGATATCGCTTGGGCGCGCCGAGCCGCGGACGAAGCTGCCGAGCGCGATCTGCGCCTAGCGCACCAGTGCCACACCCGCAGTCTCTTCGAGGAAATCGACCGTTCGCTGCAAGTTTTGGCGAGCATTGGCCGCGCCAATTTCGGCCTGATTTACGAACCGGCCAACTTGGAGCTATGCGGCCAGCCTTATGGGCTGGATGCCATCCGCCGTTTCGCGCCGCACCTATTCAACGTATATCTGCAAAATCACGTCTTGACCGCCGATGGTCCCGACGCGCTCGAGACGTGGTGCCGCGGCGAGGTGCGGTTCCGCCAGATCCCCTTGTGGGAAGAAGGGGGGATTAGCTTCCCGCCGCTGATGGATGCACTGCGCGCGGTCGGTTACGAGGGCTATGTGACGGTCCATCAGGCCTCGGCCGAACTGGGCATGGAAGCCGCGGTCCGCGAGAGCGCCCGCTATCTCAAGCGGCTGTTGGCGACCAATTGACGACGGCTATGCGTACCTTGATATTTAAACGCTTGTTCGTAAACCCTTTCACAAGTAGGAAAAAGGAGAACCATCATGGCTGTCCGACTCGGCGACGAAGCCCCGGATTTCAGCGCGGAAACCACCGCGGGCCCCATCAACTTTCACGAATGGCTCGGCGATTCTTGGGGAGTGCTCTTTTCCCACCCCGCCGACTTTACCCCGGTCTGCACCACGGAGTTAGGTGTAGTGGCCAATATCGAAGAGGAGTTCAAAAAGCGCGGCGTCAAGATCATCGCCTTGAGCGTCAACTCGGTTGACGACCACGAGGGCTGGATCGCCGACATCAACGAGACCCAAAACGCTCATGTCGATTTCCCGCTGATCGCCGATCCCGACCGCAAGGTCGCCGAGCTCTACGACATGATCCACCCCAACGCACTCGACAATATGACCGTGCGCTCAGTTTTCGTCATCGGCCCGGACAAAAAGGTCAAGCTAACGCTGACCTACCCGGCTTCGACCGGCCGCAATTTCGACGAAATTTTGCGCGTGATTGACTCGCTGCAACTGACGGCCAATTACTCGGTCGCTACCCCGGCCAACTGGGAAGACGGCGATGACTGCATCGTGGTCCCGGCCCTGTCGGACGAGGAAGCTACCGAGAAATTCCCCCAGGGATTCACCGCGGTTAAGCCCTACCTGCGCGTTACACCGCAGCCCAATAAGTAAGCGATATGAATTTAACTAGGCTGGTTTGGGCGGGTGCATTAGCCGCGCTGGTGTGGTGTGCGCCGGCCATTGCCGAATCCCTGACCGTGGTATCTTGGGGTGGTTCGTATGCACGCGCCTGCGTAAAAGGCTATCACGAGGCGTTTACGGAAGAGACGGGCATTGAAGTTCGCCTAGAGGACTACAACGGCGGCCTCGCCCAATTGCGCGCCCAAGTGGATGCCGGGGCCGTGCATTGGGACGTGATAGATATGGAACTCGCTGATGCCATGACCGGCTGCGACGAGGGCCTGCTCGAAGTGCTGGACCTTGAGCTGCCTCTTGGGGCGAATGGCGAATCGCCCGCGGACGATTTTTACCCAGAAGCTATGGGCGAATGCGGCGTTGGCACGTTGTTCTACTCGACCGTCTATGCGTACCACGCGGAGCATTTTAAGGAGCGCAAACCAGAAACCATCGCCGACTTTTTCGACCTTGAGGGGTTCCCGGGCCGGCGCGGGATGCGGCGCGTACCGCTCGTCAACTTGGAGTTCGCCCTGATGGCCGACGGAGTGCCTCGGGACGAGGTGTACGCCACCCTCGACACGCCCGAAGGGGTCAACCGCGCCTTCCGCAAGCTCGACACCATCAAGGATCAGGTGGTTTGGTGGGAGGCCGGTGCACAGCCGCCGCAGATGCTCGCCGATGGCGAAGTGGTGATGACCACGGCGTATAATGGGCGCATCTTCAACGCACAGATTTTAGAGAAGCAACCGTTTACCATCGTCTGGGATGGTCAGGTGCTGGACACGGGCCAGCTCGTCATTGCGGCGGGTGCGCCGAATTTGGAAGCCGCGCGCAAGTTCCTCGCCTTTGCGGCGCGGCCATCGTCCATGGCTGGTGTGGGCCGCTACATCGCCTATGCGCCGGCGCGTCGTTCGGGTATGGACTTGATCTTGGTCCACGCCGAGACCGGCGAGGAAATGGCCCCGCACATGCCGACGTATCCATCTAACGCGGCGGCAGCACTGCGCAACGACTGGCGCTGGTGGAGCGACAACATGGACGAGATGAACGAGCGCTTCAGTGCTTGGCTGGCGCGCTAGTAGCGGGAAAAGCTGTTTGATAGTGGGCCGGGGCATCTGTATTTGCCTCGGCCCGTTTTTTATAATTCGGCGAAAATCGCCTCTATGTCAGCCGTTTTCTTCCACTTGGCGAATTCTTTGTCCATCTTTGGCGACCACTTGCGATCCACTTCTCCAGGCGTGTAGCGGCCGTCGGCAATGCTCTTTTTGCCCCAATAGTCGCGCAGGCGGGTGTTTTCGGAGGACTCTACGACCTCGCGGGCGTATTGCGGCGGCACGAAAATCACGCCTGTGGGGGTCGCCAGCACGATATCGCCCGGCATACAGGTCGCCTCACCTACCCGCACCGGACCGTTGATCTCGGCCATGGTCACCTCGCCGATGGCCGAGGGATGCAGCCCTTTGCAGAGCACGTTGATCGGCAACTGGCGCACGCGGTGATCGTCGCGGATGCCGCCATCGACGACTAGGCCCGTACCGCCGGTGTTGGCCGCGATTGCCGTGCCGAGATTGTCGCCGATAAAGGTCCCGCGCAGCACCTTGCCGAACAGATCGACGACCAATACGTCGTTGGCGACTAAGGTGTCGATGACCCAGCTATTCTGGCCGCCGATCCGACCGTGCCGCTCTCCCTCGGCATTCACGACACCGTCGAAGTCGGGCCGATGCGGGATGTAGCGGGCCGTTACCGCGCGGCCGACTAATACTCGATTTGGATGCAGGTTGATCCAGTCGCCTTCAAACTGAAACGAATGCCCCTTGCCCATCAGCACGCCCCAGGCTTCCTCGACGTTCACCCACTTCATTCGCTCGACAATATCGTCATCGACTTTGGGCCGCCCGTTGCGAAAGCGCGGGCCTGTGTACGCGTTCGTTATGCTTTTTATTTTGCTCGGTGCGTTGAGTTCAAACGCCATGATTTCCCCCTCCAAAAAAATAAAAAAATGGCCGCGCATCCTTTGCGGACCGCGACCAAGCTAATACATCTCGTCCGAGCGTCAACCCGGCGGAGGGCTAAAAGGGCAGATCGTCGTGGTTGGGGCCAGCCGCAGGGGCCGCGGCGAGTTCATGGCTGTTGCCGTTGCCATTGACTGCAACGGCCTCGGCGGTCCGCTCTGCGCCGAGCATTTTCATGGTGTTGGCGACGATTTCGGTAGTCTGGCGCTTCTGGCCCTGCTGATCTTCCCAAGAGCGCGTTTGCAGCTTGCCCTCGATATAGACCTTGCTGCCCTTTTTTAGGTACTGACCAGCGATTTCGGCGAGGCGCCGCCACAAGACGATGCGGTGCCACTCGGTGCGCTCTTGGCGCTGTCCGTCCTTGTCGTTCCACGACTCGCTGGTGGCCAAGCTGAAGTTGGCAACCTGAGCGCCGCTGGGGGTAAAGCGGGTCTCGGGATCGGACCCTAAGTTGCCGATGAGTAAGACTTTGTTGAGACTCGACATATTACTGCTCCTTTAGGTTGTGCAGGCGGGGATAGCCCTGCTTCCACTCGCTGCGCTGACGGCGCTTGCGCGCTTGGGGCGTCTCGATGCCGTAGCGGCGACAGAGGCGGCTGAAACTGCCTGGGGCAATGCCCAAGGCCGAGCCGGCGTCGTGATTGCTGGCATAGATCCGAGCGGCGCGCTCGATGCGGTCTTTGGCGATAGGCGGCATGAAGTTTCTCCTTTTGTGCCAGTTAGGTGAGATAGCGGAAAACGGGCAAGCTCCAGACGACGAAAATTGCTCCTGTACACATTGGCCCTAGCCTGCTTACTTGGCGCTGGGTGTGCTTGTTTTTGCTCAACTCGCGCAAGGCGTGAAATGCAAAAATCGGGTTCATTGTGCTCTCCTATGGCTAGTGGCTATTAGTTGAGAAGCGGCTTCACCGCGAATACAAAGAGGCTGACGAGGGCGTACATCAGGCCCTGACTGATGATCTCGCGTCGCATGTGGTTTTGCTCCTGGCGATGAGGTCTGTGGTGCTCGATTTTCCAACGCAAAAAAGGCCCTTTTTTACTTCGATTAACTGCACAAAAAGATAGTAAACATTTGTGTATAAGTCAAGAAATTTGCCCCCTTTTTTCGACCCGTTTTACGGGGTTTTTCCCATCTGGCCAAAAAACAATAACTTATTGATATAAAAAAACTTTTTCAGTTTAATAAATTTCCATTAAAGAGCAATAAAACTAGGGATATTATGGCCTGCAAACGCGGTAGTGCCTCGCGGGGCTTCGTTTGTTAGATTATGGGCACTAATGGCACAACGGCTACGAGCCTACAAGAAAGGAGAAATGCCATGAGTACGGTACTCGTTCACATTGGCGTCCGGGCTACGGACCTCGAAAAGACCATCCGCTTTTGGCGCGACGGCCTCGGCCTGCCCGTGGTCTCGACCCACGGAAGCTGCTATGACCTCAGCGACGGCCACCACAACTTCCGAGTCTTCCAGCACAATGGCCCGGACCGCCCATCCCACGTCAGCGGGATGCTCGACTACCTCCACATCGGCGTGCGGGTGCCCGACCTCGAAGAGACCGGCCGCCGCCTATTGGACATGGGTTACGAGATTTTTTCCGACGGCTTGGGCGGCAAAGAGCCGATTGATGTCCACAACATCAGCGAAGGAGCCTTCAAGGTCGAAGACCCAGACGGCATTACCGTAGATGTGACGGCCAGCGACGACCAATGGCCCGGTGCAGTCCTCAAATAACCCGACGACACGCCAACCCCTAACCGAGAGGATCTAATGCCAGCTAAAAAGCCCAACGTCATTCTCTTCGGCATCGACAGCCTGCGCGCCGATCACATGAGCTGTTATGGCTACCACCGCCAGACCACGCCCCACATCGACCGCTTTGCCGCCGACGCCGTGCTCTTTGAGCGCAACTATTCGGCCCACATACCCACCACCTCGGCCTACGCCTCCATGCTCACCGGTCTCGACTGCTTCGGCACCAGCGTCGTTGCCCTGCGCCACCAAGGCGGCTTGCCCGAGCGCATCCGCACCCTCCCCGAAATCCTGCGCCAGAACGGCTACGACACCTCGTGCGTTGGCTTTAGCGGCAATCCCAGTTCGCGCGGCTTCGACCGCTATTTCGACTATGCTAGCTGGGGTTCGTTTGCCGAAGGCCGCAGCCCCAAGGCCGAAAACCTCAACCAAGTTGCCATTCCCGAACTGGAACGGCTGGCGCAGGCCGAGCAGCCATTTTTCCTCTTCTTGCGACACATGGATCCGCACGCCCCGTATCTGCCGCCAGCTCCCTTTGAGCGGATGTTTTACAGCGGCGACGAATTCGACCCAACAAACCAGAGCATGGAGCCGGTGTTTAGCTTCAAACCCTTCTGCGACTTCTTTGCCGATTGGATGCCGCCGGGGGTGCGCGACCGCCACTACGTCGATGCCCAATACGACGGTGCCGTCGCCTATATGGACGCCTGCATTCAGCGCATCCTCACCCGAGTCGAAGAGCTGGGCTTGAGCGACAATACCCTGATCGTCATCAACGGCGACCACGGCGAGACCCTGTACGAGCACGAGTGCTGGTACGATCACCACGGCATGTACGAAAACACGCTGTACGTGCCGCTGATTGTCCGCCTACCCGGTGCGCTGCCGGCTGGCGAGCGCGTCTCTGGTACCACTTTGCACCAAGATTTGGTGCCGACCATCCTCGAACTCCTCGACATCCGCGCCGATATTGCCTTCGACGGCCAGTCGCTACTGCCGCTGGTCGCAAGCGAGAAAGCCTCCAACTACTCGGACTTTTACATCACCGAATGCACTTGGATGCGCAAGCACGGCTGGCGCACGCCGGAGTGGAAGCTGATGGTCGCGCTAGAGCCGGACTTCCACTTCAAGCCCGAAGTCGAGCTATACAACTTGGTCAACGATCCGCTGGAGTTGGAAAACTTGGCCCAAAAGGAACCGGCGATCATCTCCGCCCTGAAGGAGCGGATGGAGGCGTGGATCGCCAAGCGCGAGCGGGAAACGGACGCGACCAATCCGATGTACACCAATTTGCAATGGCATGGCTCAAAGACACACGAGGGGCCGTTCGAGACTTCGCAGCAGGCGTACGACACGCTGCACATTGGTTCGGTGGGTGCGGCAGACCGATTGCAGGCGGGTGATAAAAAGAAATAGTAGCAGCGCCATGCGTTCTTGTGCAGGTTGCGCCCGCTCCCATATTCTCTAGAAGTGGGCGCAACCTATAGAGGAGAGTTACTATGACCACGCAACCGCAGAAGCGTCCCTTCACAGTCAGCGAATATTACCGCATGGCCGAGACTGACATTCTCACCGAGGAGGACCGCGTTGAACTTATCGCCGGGCAGATCGTCGCCATGAGTCCCATTGGCAGCCACCACGCCGCTTGTGTCGATCGACTCAACGGCTTATTGCATCGCCAGCAGGGGGCATCCTTCATTGTGCGAGTGCAAAGCCCCATCGCCCTCGATGCGTACTCCGAACCGGAGCCGGATGTAGTGCTGCTCCGTCCCCGTACCGATTTCTACGCCGATGCCCATCCCACAGCGTCCGACGTGCTGCTAGCCGTCGAAGTCTCCGACACGTCGGCCGACTACGACCGCGAGGTCAAGCTACCCCTCTACGCGCAAGCCGGCCTGCCCGAAGTGTGGCTGATTGACCTGCAAAAAAGCCGCATCGAAGTGTACGCCCGGCCCCAAGGCGACGCGTACCAACAGCGCGTTGAAGTCACAGCCGACACTACTCTCACTTCGCCGACGATCCCCCAGTTCGCATTGGCCGCTGCCGATGTGTTGGGTTGACGTTACGCTCCCTCTTTCCACGCCCAATCCAGCCACGGAACTAGCGCCTCGATGTCGCTGCTTTCCACCGTCGCCCCACCCCAGATCCGCAGTCCGGGGGGCGCGGCGCGGTAGCCGTTTATGTCGTAGGCGACGCCCTCGTCCTCCAGTTTGGCGACGAGTGCTTTGACCTGTGTCCGCTGCGCGTCCTCGATTAAATCGGTAAACCACGGATCGGCGATCCGCAGACAAATTGACGTACTAGAGCGAATCTCCCGCCGTGCGGGCAAAAACGCGATCCACTCGCTTGCGGCTTCCCACTGCTCTAGCACCGCGAGGTTGGCCTGCGTGCGCCGCACGAGTTCGGGCAGGCCGCCGATGCTTTCGGCCCAGCGCAGCCCGTCGAGCGCGTCTTCTACGCACAGCAGGGAGGGCGTGTTGATGGTGTCGCCCTTGAACAGGGCCTCGTTGAGCTGGCCGCTTTGGGTCATGCGGAAGAGTTTGGGCACGGGCCAAGGCGGCGCGAAGCTGAGGAGCCGCTCGACTGCACGCGGGCTGAGGATGAGCATCCCGTGCGCGGCCTCGCCGCCCATGACCTTTTGCCAAGAGTAGGTTACTACATCGAGCTTTTCCCAGGGCAGATTCACGGCGAAGACCGCGGATGTCGCGTCGCAGATGGTCAGGCCCGCGCGGTCGGCGGCGATCCACTCGCCATCGGGCACTTTCACCCCAGAGGTGGTGCCGTTCCACGCAAAGACTACGTCGCGGTTGCAGTCGATCAAGGACAAATCGGGCAGTTCCCCGAAGTCGGCGTCGAAGACGCGCACATCTTCTAGGCGCAAGTGTTGGGTGATGTCCGTCGCCCATCCCTTGCTGAAGCTTTCCCAAGACAGGACATCGACGCCGCGGACGCCTAGCATCGACCACAGGCACATCTCTACGGCACCTGTATCTGAACCCGGCACTACGGCCATGCGGTAATCGGCCGGTACGCCCAAGAGCGCACGTGACCGCTCAATGACTTCTTGCAGCTTGGCCCGTCCGATTGCGGCGCGGTGCGAGCGTCCTACGGCCGCGTCTTTTAGGGCCGCAAGATTCCATCCGGGGCGCTTGGCGCAAGGGCCGGAGGAAAAACAGGAATTTTGCGGTTTGACTGCTGGCTTGGTCATCTATTCGGTCCGCGCCAACATCCCGCCATCTACGGTCAACGAAGTTCCGGTGATGAAGGACGCCTCGTCCGAGGCGAGAAACAGCACGGCGTTGGCGATGTCCTCGCCCGTGCCCAAGCGCTGGGCCGGCACCATCTGGGCGTAGCGCACGCGCTCCTCCTCCGGCACTTGTAGATCGTCCCACAGGGGCGTCAGGATAGCTCCGGGAAGCACGGCGCAGACGCGGATGTCTGGCCCGTAGTCAATGGCGAGGGTCCGCGTCAGGCCCAAGACTCCGGCCTTGGCCGCGTCGTAGGCCGTGGCCGTGGCAAAGCTGACTAGCGAATGCACCGAGCCGGTGTTGATAATCACGCCGCCTCCGGTCTTGCGCATGACTGGGATGCCGTATTTAGCGGCGAGGAAAATCGCCTTTAGGCCGATGTTTAAGGTGCCGTCCCAATCTTTTTCGTCCAGTTCGGTCGCTGGGCCGTGGCGGAACCATATTGCGTTGTTGTGGACGATGTCCACGCGGCCAAAGGCTTCTTCGGTGCGTGCGAACATCTCGATGACTTGGGCAGACTCGCCCACATCAGTGCGGACGAAAATGGCCTCGCCGCCGTCGGCGTTGATTTTATCGACGACCCGCTGGCCGCCGTCGGCGTTGACATCTGCCACGCAGACGGACGCGCCTTCGCGCACCAGCACTTGAGCGGTGACTTCCCCGATTCCCGAGGCTGCGCCTGTTACAATGGCCGCTTTACCGGCGACCCGACCTTTGTTCATAGTTGATCTCCTGTGTCAGAAATTGGATATGCTGTCTGTAAAGATCCTTTTTATGTAGTCGTACTGCTCGTTGCGCTTGGCAAACAGAATATGCGCGTCGGCAAACCGCGCCTTATCCCAAGTGCCATCGTCGTATCGCTTATGAAGGTCGTGGTAAGACGTTGCGGAAACGATGTACGAGTCCAGCGTCACGTCTTGCTGCTGACTCCTCGCGCCGATCTTCTTCGCCAATTTCGGCAGTCTTTCGTGAAGCCGCGCCTTGTCGTCATGCTTGTATGCTTTTGCGTGGATCATTCCGTGCGGTTCCACAAAGACGATGTGCTGTTTTTTTCCTTTTTGATCCAGAGGATGAAATCGGGATAGAAGCCGCTCGTCTCAAAGAAGCCAACGCCCGCCCCACGGCTCAGATTTCGCAGGAGGAACACTTCCACCTCGGAGAGGTATTGGTCGTACTCGGCTGTCCAATAGGCTTTCACATCCTCCACGAACTGCTGTTCGCTCTGGTTCAACGCTGGGGGAACGCTCTTTACTTTTTCACCCTTCTCAATCAATAGAGGCTGATAGAGATGTCGGTCAAAGTGAAAGCGGGGCAATTCCTCTGTTTCTTCTGCGTATAGCCGCTCGCCTTCATCTATCAGCCTCTCAATTTCGCTGATTAGTACGTGCTCGGATTGTCGGATGCTGACCACATATTGGCCCTTGGCCTCCGGCTCTCGGCTAAAGCTCAAATTCGGATCGCGCTCGTCTAGAGGCTTATAGACCATCTGCTGCGATTCCCAACGCTGCCGATGTACCCGATAGAAAGCGTCCACGTACTTCCGCAAAATACAGGTTGCGGCCTCTTGTAGGCGATTCACATCCTCAATCGACTGTGGCCGAACAACCGTATCTTCCGCAATCAGACGGTAGCGGTCACCGTCCGCGATAATCTGCCGAGGTACATCCGGCTGCACGATCAAGTTCTCGCGGCCTTTCTGTTCCTTGTATTCGAGCAGGTCGAGATACGCCTGCTCCCAATCGATTAGGGGTAGGCTTTTTGGAGGAATAGACTGCTCGGTGCCTGAATGGGCTCCAACCCCTGCGAGGCCAGTAGGATCGCTTTCCAAGGCTTGGACCTTCAAGGATATATCGACACGAACCGTCACGTTCCGGTCGAGCTTCAAGCGAATGTCTTCCTCTGCGGCGAAGTCGCGCTCGTCTGGTACCCTAGGCACCACCAACCCCTTTTGCAGCAAGCTCTCGTTAGGACGAATGAATAGCGGGAGTTCCCGGTATGCTTCGGTCTCTACGCCTTCCCGCTCCAAATAGTTGCGGAACTGCGCCATGTAGTTGGCACGCACCGCAAAGATATTGAGCGTCTCCAGCAAGCCAATGTGATTCGGGTGGCTGCCGTCGTCTAGCGCTGCGCTCCGCTTGAGACTAGCTCCCTTACCCCGCAAGCGCACCCCACGCCCAAAAAGCTGGATGATTTCCGAGCCCTCGCTACGGCCGATGTTCAGCAGGCCCATGTTCGAGACGCGCCAAGAGTTCCAGCCCTCCATGAACTTCTTCGCGCCAATGAGGACCTCGATTTTGGTCTGGGGTCCATTGATGGCATCGAACAGGGAGCCAGCCAGGGCGTCTTCTTCCAGCGTGAGACCGGCGTCGTCGGACTCCACTAGATTCTTAAATGCGCTGATGTCGCCGATGTAGATGAGACCGAAGTAGGATTGGGCACCGCTCGCCTTGAGACCCAATTCGCCAGCGGCTCCTCGGATCGCGTACAAGTGCAATCCGCCTCCGGTCGGGGCGTGGAATACCTTTTCTAGGATGTCTTGGTACATCTCATCGGGGGACTGCTCCATTGCCCGCAGATACTTGAATTTCCCCGCAAACACATCTTGGCCGTCTGGTGCGATCAAACCGCTCTCGCCTTTGACGAGTCGCTCAATGGCTGACAGCACCCAGCCACCTTTGTTCTCCAGAACGCGATGTAGGAACCGCGCCACCGTCAGCACGTCGCTATGTTTCTGCTTCTTCTTGGAATACACCGCGTTCACTGTGCTACCCACGAAGACCCACAGCGGCCGTTCCAAATGATAAGGCCGCAACGCTTGGGCGTGCTCGGCGAACACGCATTGCTGTTCGTAGAACGACAGTAGATTGCCGAGCAGCAGCGTCTCTGTTGCCTCCTCGGTCGTCTCCTCCAAGAGATTGAGTACGCGGAAGTCCTTGCCGTACCCGTCGCCGTGGAAATAGCGGTACGAGTAGTCGAAGACGATGGCTTTCCCGTACTCCACCGTAAGCTCGTTCTTACTCGCCGCACTCAGGGCCTGGCCGAAAGTGGCACTGTATTCAAAGGTAAAGCCGCGCTCGCCTAGTGCGTCGCGGAAGCTGCGCCACGCTTCGCCTCCCGATCCTTTGTGCCCTTCATCGACGAAAATCAGGTTGTTGCCCTCGAATGCCTCGACGGGTACGCTCACACCGCCGCCGCGCTTTTGCTCAACCAGTTTGGTTATCTCAATGACCCGGACCACGTCGTTTGCGTCCATCATCAGACCGCTCTCGTCGAGATCGAAGCGCCGACAGGGGATATCCGAGGTCGTCATCTCTTCGAGATGCTGCTCGCTCAGCCCCTCGTTGGGGGTAATCAGCAGCACGTTGTCTAGGGGCTGATTGTTGTAATGCAGGAACTGGCGGTAATTGAGATGCATGATGAGGGTTTTGCCGCTGCCGGTCGCCATCCAAAAGGCTAGAAGTGGTTTCATAACCGTCTCAGTGTGATCATCATACAGGCGACGTTGACAAAGGCTTGATACATTTGGATGTGATATTCCCATCGCACGACCAGCCGTCGGAAGTTACCCCACCATGCGAAGGTGCGTTCGACCT
>JAJDUT010000038.1 GCA_022826515.1 Candidatus Latescibacterota bacterium | reverse complement strand
ATACGCCAAAAAAAAAATACGCAACCTACATTTCAGCAGCCATCAAAAACTACAAGAGGCGTTCCGACGACAACTACGACGAATCTTTCATTATAAAATATGATAAAACATAATGATCTGTTTTGCGGAAGCTATAGTTACCTTGATGCAGTCTGGCAGACAGTTACCTTTCTTCCCCAGCGTGCCACGCCGTCGATAGGAGTAAAGGAAAATGAAAGTCCGACCTGACCTCGTCCCCGAGACCGAGCGGGACCATCTCGAAGTCATTCAGCTTACGGATGAGTCGATACCCTCGTCGCATGTCTATATGGAGGCGCAGATTTTCACGCCCGATTCGCAGCGGCTGATCCTCCACCGCGCAGCGCACCCGCACGGCTCAGATCCCAAGGACCCTGAGCATCAGTTTCTGGTTTGCAACCTAGCAGACCATTGCAGCCTGACGCCGATCACCACCGAGCTTGGAACGACGGGGCCGTCTATCTCACCAGATGGCAACTACCTGTACTACTTCGTCAATGAAACAGAGTTTGGGGGAGGTGGAAGACTGACGCTGAAGCGGGTCGGACTGGATGGGTCTGAACGCGAGATCATCTACATTCTCGATCACGCGATTCCAGAGACCGATTTCAGGTTGAGCCGACCGTATCCGCTTTCGACGATTTCATCCGACGGCCAGCGCATCGCCATCTCGGGATTCCTCGGGGACGGCAACAGCGCCGGGGCGCTCTGGGGTCTGCTGGTCTTCGAGATCGAAGAGCCGTCCGTGCGGTTGGTCCTTCACGGTCCCACTTGGTGCAACCTACACCCGCAGTACACGCGTCAAATGGACCCCGTGGCTTCCCACGACATCATGATCCAAGAAAATCACGGGAATATCATTGCCGCCGATGGCAGGGTAGAAAAGCTCACCAGCGGACTGGGCGCGGACATCCACCTAATCCGGGACGATGGAACAAATCTGCGCGACTTCCCCTGGGGCCGGGATGGCAACGAGTTCTGTCAGGGGCACCAGTGCTGGCAGGGGAGAAGCGACATGGCCATCACCAGCACCTCGACGCGCAAACCAGACGAAAGACAACTCATCTCGGGCCGGGCGGCAGCGCACGTCGGCGATGAAGGCATCAATACGCCGGGCGGCTGGCGCAACGACCTGTCCCGCTCCTTTGCTGGACCCGATTTCTGGCATTTCGCAACAGACCGAGACGGGACCCGCTTGATCACAGATGCAGGCCCAAAAGACGGGGGCGGCGCGGTCTGGCTGTTCGACCTTCCTGACGAAGAGGAAGGCGCACTCGCAAATGAGCGGAAGGTCGCAAACCCCGGATCGTCCTGGCAGAAGGACACCCACATCCATCCTTTCCTCTCGCCGGACGGACGATCGGGCTTTTTCAACTCCGATGAAAGCGGCCTGTTGCAGGCCTATATGGTGCGCGGCTGGTAAGTAACCATGAGCCAGCCCAAGCGCATCGCCCACGCCGATCTGGAACAATTTTTCCTCGACGCGCTCGCAGCCGTAGGGGTACCGCCACACGTGGCCGAGATCGAAGCCCAAATCGGCGCTGAAGTGGACCTGCACGGCGGCCACACCCACGGCGTAGCCCTGTTGCCTTCGGTAATCAATTACATCCGCCAAGGGATTTTGGCACCCGATCCCCGCTTTGAAACCATCGTCGAGTACCCAGCCTCCCGGCTGATCGACGCTGGCGGCGGCATTGGCCGCTTCTCCTCGGCACAGGGCATGGATTGGGCACTCGAACGGGCACAGCAATACGGCGTTGGCACCTGCGTCGTCCGCAACGTCGGGCACTGGGGGCGCGGGCACAGCTACGCCTTGCGAGCCGCCCGCGCTGGGCTAGTCGGCCTAGCCTTCACCAACGCGTTTGCCAACTTTCCCGCCTGGGGTACGCGCGTCCCTTCCCTCGGCAACAATCCCCTCGCCATTGGCATTCCCACCACCGACGGCGAGCCTGTGGTCCTCGACTTGGCCATGACTCAATCCTCCATAAGCCGCGTGCGTCAGGCCGAGGCCGCTGGGCGCAGCGTTCCCGAAGGTTGGGGTCTCGACGAGCGCGGCAGGCCCACTACGGATCCAAGTGTTCTGCTACAGTCGTGGCGCTTTTTGCCCATGGGTCAGCACAAAGGCTCGGGACTTGCTTTTATGGTCGATCTGCTCACGGCTGGCCTAGCCGGCGGCCTCCTCGCTTTTGAGCAGGGCACCGAGGAAAGGCCAACGGATTCGGCTGGCGGCTCCACCAAGTGCTTTATCGCCCTCAAGCCCTTTGGCGACTGGCTACACGACCGCAGCGCCGATCTGAAGGCCCATATTAAATCGGTGGAAGCAGCACCCGAACAGGGTCTCGTGCAGTGGCCGGGCGAAGGCAGCTACCAGCGGCGCGCCGACTACCTAAAACACGGCATCGCCCTCGAAGCCACCTTGGCCAACCAAGTAGAAGAACTGGCCCGCGATTTAGAGGTGCCAATCCGCTGGGCTTGATATGGGGTATATCCCCGCGTCCCAAGTCTGGTCAGTAGTGAAGCATCAACGTCGGAGAAATAAAATGCCGAAAGTCGAAATCTACCTGAGCCCGTTCTGCGGGTACTGCTGGAAGGCGCGCCTGATGCTGTGGCGAAAGGGGATTCGATACACCAAGATCCCCATTCGCTTCTACTTCGGCTTCAAACTGCCGACTGCCAACTTCAAGGAAATGCTGCGTCGAACCGGTGGGGACGGCACAATTCCGCAGATCTTCGTCGACGGGGAATACCTGGGAACCGAGGAGACTCTCGACGAACTCAAACGTCGCGGTGAGTTGGAGAAACTCCTTACCGCCGTTCCCAACCCAATAGCAAAAGGAGAAACCCGCCATGGCTCCCGTTAAACTTTTAGTATTCGTCGGCACCGAAGGCATCTACCACGACCACGCAGGCCAAGGCCGATTCTTGACTGACCTGCTGAACAAAGATGACCAAATCGAAGCCGATTTCTCGCGCGACTACGAGGTCATGGCCAGCGGCCTCGCCGCGTACGACGCCACCCTCTTCTTCACGGATGTCGGACACTTCACCCAAGCGCAGGAACAGGGGCTTTTGCACTTTATCGAACGCGGCGGCGGGTTCTTCGGCCTGCACACCGCGGACGCTTCCTTCCGCGACAACGCCGGCTACCACCAAATGCTCAACGGCTTTTTCGACGGCCACAGCCCGTACATGGATTTCACCGTCACCATCTCCGACTCCGACCATCCCATTGCCACCGGCCTCAAAGACTTTGCCGTGACTGACGAGTTGCACTACCTCAAGCACGACCCGAGCCGCTCACACCACCTCATGCACGCCTATGACCCCGGCCGCGACGAAACCCACGTCATGGCCTATCATCACACCTATGGTCAGGGCCGGGTGTTCTTCTTTGCCCTAGGCCACGACAACGCAGTGCTGGAAAACCCCTCCTTCCAAGAAGTGGTGCGCCGAGGTGCCCTGTGGGTTGGCAAGAAGTTGTGATTGAGCCGCGCAGACGCTATCCTCCGCCTTGAGCCGAATTAAAAAGAAAATCAATGACTGAAATACGAGGAGTATTCTTCGACCTCTACGGTACGCTATTGTGCTACGGCGATATGGAAGCTGCGGGAGAGAGTTGGTACCATGCCATCCGCCGCGAACTGATCGATAGTGGTCATGCGTTTGATGAAGAAACGTTAATCCGACTCTGCGAGGAATTCCTGCTCCAACCCGAGCCGCCGGTACAGGACGATGGGTTGACAGTCTATGAGCGTCGCATGCACGAGTTAGTCGAGGAGTTGAGCTTGACGTTAGCGTTGGAGGAATTGCGGCGAATCAGTGAGGCGAGCATAGCGGCGTGGCACGCACATACGCCGCTCGACCCAGAGGCCAAAAGCGTACTCGGCGAACTGCAAGGCCGCTACAAGCTGGCGCTGATCTCCAACTTCGACCATCCGCCGCACGTCCATCGGCTGCTAGACGAGCTGGCGTTGCGTCCCTTTTTCGACGCAGTGGTCGTCTCCGGCGATGTCGGCATCAAAAAGCCCGACCCGGCGATCTTTATTCCGGCGCTAGAACAGACGGGATTGGCGACGGACGAAGTGCTCTTCGTCGGCGATTCGCCGGAAGACGACGTAGCAGGGGCTAAGGCGGCGGGGCTGCGGCCGGTGTTGATTCGGCGGTCACTCGGCGCGGCTGGCTCTCCAGCAGAGCCAGAATGGACGGAGGACGGGGGGCGCGTGGTGAAGAGGTTGAGGGAAGTAATCGGATTAGTTGGTTAATGTTGCGCTTTATATTCGAAACTGATGTTACGCAGCTATCGTTATCTGCGGTTTCCTACCACCCCGCCCGGTGTCATTTGTATGTTGCCAAATCCGTTCAGAAGGGCCAATCTGAACGGTATGCGTGCGGGGCGCGTCGTCCGTCATTGGGTGAGCAGGCCCCTCGT
>JAJDUT010000096.1 GCA_022826515.1 Candidatus Latescibacterota bacterium | reverse complement strand
ACGAGTGCTTGCAACCTACCCAGCAATCGGTTATATACCTGTTCGCTGCTGCTCATAAGGCCCTCCTTTGATCTTAGGCGGTTAAAAGAGAGCTATAAACTATGGGCAGCAGCCCTATTTTCAAAAGTGTAAGGGAATCAGTCGGGGGTTAAGACATCCATTCTGCTGCTGGATAAGGCGCTGGCGCAAAAGACGGATCGCGTTGCCTTTTTTAAGGTGGAGAATGATGGGTTTGATTTGGGTGCGCAGCGGCGGGAGATTGCGGAGAATGACTTACCGAAGGTGAGGGAGGAGCTTGGGGAGTATCTAGGACGATTGCGGGCGGGCGAGTCGGGGACGAGTGATGGGGTAGCGGAACCTAGAGTGGAATACACTGCGGACAACGTTCAACCTAAATTTGGGCTGGTTGCCGAGAAGGGGAAAATTGCGGCGGGTGGGGAGTATAATCTGAGCGGGGAAAGGTATCGGGAGAATGTAGGAATTAGCGCCGCATTCCCGTTTTTTCCAATTGGACAGATTTGTACTGTCAACCCTCGTAAATCCGAACTCTCTAAATTCCCAGCAGATACTGAAGTCGCCTTTGTACCGATGGCAGATATAAACGAAAACCAAATCGCATTCGTCGCTAAAGAGCACAGAGTACTTGGTGAGGTGGGAGCGAGCTACACTTACTTTGCAGATAAAGATGTGTTGCTCGCCAAGGTGACACCGTGTTTTGAAAACGGTAAGGCCGGTATTGCGAGAAATTTAAAAAATGGTATTGGATTTGGTTCCAGCGAGTTTTATGTGCTTCGCAGTTCTGAAAGAGTGCTCCCGGAATGGATTTATTTTTGCGTTACCCATCCACTATTTCGCCAATCTGGTATCAGTAACATGACGGGCACTGGTGGACTTCAGCGTGTGCCGCGAAAGTTCATTGAAGAGTACGAAATTCCCCTGCCGCCGCTGGAAGTGCAGCGGGAGATTGTGGCGGAGATTGAGGGGTATCAGCGGGTGATAGACGGGGCGCGGGCGGTGATTGACAACTATCGGCCGCAGATTGTGGTTGATCCTGAGTGGCCGACGGTGGAGTTGGGTGAGATGTGTAATTCGATTTTGAGTGGAGGTACACCGTCCACAAAAAACAAAGATTATTGGGCTGGTGATATTCCATGGATTACTAGTGCAGATATTGTAAACATCAAAACAGCAGAACCTAGAAAATACATAACGGATCAAGCCATTAGAAAATCAGCGACTAACTTGATTCCTGCTGGCAATGTAATTGTCGTAACGAGAGTTGGGCTAGGCAAGTTGTTCAAAACGAATTTTGATGTTTGCATTAGCCAAGACTCTCAAGGTCTAGTAATAAAAGATGGAATCAATGCAGACTATTTGGCGTACATACTCAGAGATAGCGTCGCAAACTTCAAAAATATAAGTCAGGGTTCGACTATACAAGGAGTTACCAAAAGACAGTTGACAGAACTCCAAATTCCCCTACCACCTCTCGAAACACAGCAAGCCATAGTCGCCGAAATCGAAGCCGAGCAGTCCCTCGTCGACGCTAACCGGGAGTTGGTGGAGCGGATGGAGGGGAAGATTCGGGCGGCGATTGGGCGGGTGTGGGGAGACGATTAACAATCGTAGGCCAAATTAACCAGAAGGAGTGAACATGGAAGCCCTGTCTAATTACCCGAATGAGGAGCGAGTTTCACTCAAGCGCGAAGTTCGCAGTCTGCTTGAGGAAGCCGGAACTGAAGATTGGGATGGGGAAGGTGCTCTTGCACTTGCTCCAGAGACAGTAGATATTGCCCAAAAACTTATCGACGAATTCCCGCCTCATATCGGCAAACCGGATGTTGCAGCCACCCCACATGGCGAATTGGATTTCGATTGGGTCATCAACCGAAATGTGATGCTTACCATCAGCGTTGGCCCCTCAAAGGAGATTGCATTCGCCGCATTGTTTAACGACGCACGCTGGAATGGCTGCGAACCGTGGAAAGGGACGCTGTCGAAATTCGTAAATTGCTGCTTTGAACGGCTGTGCGAGGCTTAGAACCAGTACCACATTACATGAAGGTCAATAAAAGGAGCTAATGCCATGTTGAAACGCCTGCAGATACGGAATTTTCGCGGCTTCAACGCTCTTGAAATTGACCAATTGAGCGGCATTAATCTCATTGCCGGCAAAAATAATTCCGGCAAGACTAGTTTACTTGAGGCAATTTCTCTGCTAGTTGGAGCCGGAGACGCACGTCTGGCAAGAAATGTCAACATTATTCGCGGCTTGGAACTGGAGAGTAGAGTATCGCCAGCGATGATTGGCCCCTTGTGGAAACAGCTCTTCTCTGATCTGGACATGGAACGGGCCATTGAGATTGAGGGAGAGGATACGTCGCATGGTCAATTGGCTTTGAAAATAACATCGGAGCGACAAGTCACTCCTGAGAGTGCTCTTGATCTTATGGAAGAAACTTCGGTGCCAGACCATTTCAGCGAACTTTCACTCGCATTTCAGTATAGCGATCCTTCGGGAAAACGCGTCGAAAGCCAGATACGTGTGAAGGGACAAGAGTTTGAAGTCAATCAGCCTACTACAATTGTCTCGCTTGGTGCGATAATTCTCTTGTCTCGAACTAGGAATATCCGAAGAGATGCTGTAAGGCTGGGACAATTGAGAAGGAAGAAACAGGGGTCTCTACTATTAAAAGCACTACAGATTGTCGAGCCGAGATTGCAAAGCATTGAGGAAAATTCCTCCAGCGGCACCCCCATGATTTGGGGGGATATTGGGCTGTCAGAACTGGTACCACTATCAGCAATGGGCGAAGGCATGACCCAAATCGCCCGGCTCGTTTTGGCCATAGCTTCCATGCCGGATGGTGTCGTTCTGGTGGATGAGGTTGAAAACGGCATTCACCACTCCGTGCTGCCCGATGTCTGGCGAGCCATTGACGAAGCAGCCAAGCAGTTCCACACGCAGATATTTGCGACCACGCATAGTTTTGAATGTATAGAAGCGGCGCATGAATCTCTGAGTCAGGACAGGTTTCGCCTGCATAGGCTTGAAGCTAACGACGCGGAAAATCGCTGTGTTACCTACAAACCTAACGCAATCGATGCTGCAATCCGCCACAATCTTGAGGTTCGATAGGGACCACAGCGTCTTCAGCACGGTCCGCAATTTTCTACAAACGATAGCTGTAATCGAGTCGCCGCCACCCGCGAACTGACGCTCCCCCAATCAGGCCGTCGGCCTCTGCGACAGGTCCAATTCCGCGGAATCGCGTGCGGACGCAAGCTCCGCTCCCGGCCTAGACGGTTCCATGAACGTAATGGCCTCGTAGAAGTCGTCCAACGCGACGAATACGCCGTTTTCTTGCGCCCATTGGCGCATCCGCTGGTTGCAAGAATGTGCCCATGACAGGATTTCTACCCGCCACCCGCGCTTGTGCATGCGCTCCAAAGTGCTGTGAAAACCCGCGCCTTCGAGATAGCCGGCACCGTCGCCCGTTAGCAACACTACGATACCGGGAGTGCCGTTGTAATCCAGCGCATCTTCCAACATGCGTAACTGCAACACCCGGTCGGGCATTTCCTGTTCGCCACGCCCGGAGCTGCCTCGGTCAAACAGTTGGACTTCCACGCCCTTGCCTTCCATTCGATTCCACAACTGGCGCATTTCTGGCGGCACCGAGCCGGTGGCAAGTGCCTTTTTCAGCGGGCGATCGGCGTGCGCTAGGCGCAGTATATTGTCAAAGTTGACGCGCACGCGGTAACGGGCATTGGCACCTTCGCATCGCTCTTCCGCTAGCCGTTGTGCCTCGTGAAAAATGTTGGAGTTGTCCCAATAAATGAAAACACTGTTCATGCCGGATTGCCTCCTAGCGTTAAATCGGGATTCTTCACATAATATACTAACATGCCGAGGAGATTCGACAATGAACAGAATGTGGGAGACCCTCTGCTTAAAAGCAGATCTCTACCAGTAACTCAGCGCGTCCTCAAAAATCCCCGCTAGTTCCTCAGCATCTGCCGCTCGCGGCGAGAGCTTAGTCACTCGGTGCTGCGGCAGCGTACCCTCAACCAGTGCCGGGATGTGCTGGCTTCCGTAGCCGAGGGCGCTGAGGCCGTTGGGTGCGCCGAGTTGGCGCATCAGGGAGACGATGCGGTCGGCTAAGATCGCGCCCGCGTCCTCGTCTTTCGCCCCGGTGCAGTCGGCCCCCAAGACCTCGGCTGCCCGCAGATGCCGCTGGGGGCAAGTCGGCGCGGTGAAGCGGAAGACCGCAGGCGAGTTGACGATCACGGCAAACCCGTGCGGCACCAGCGGGTAATCGATGGCGTATCCCTCGGGCACATAGCTTTCCACCATGCCAGCCACTGGATAGGACATGCCGTGCGGCAAGTGGACGCCGGCGTTGCCAAAGCCAATGCCGGCGAGGGCCGCGGCCAAGCACATTGCGCTGCGGGCCTCGTCGTCGCTGGGGTCGGCCACGGCGCGGGGCAAAAATTGCTCGACCAACCGCAAAGCCTCCAATGCCCACAAGTCGCTGACGGGATTCGAGCCTTGGTAGGCCGGTCGCAGTTGGGGCCGGTCGGGTCGGGGCCGCTGGTCAAATGGGAGGGCCGTGTAGGATTCCAAGGCGTGTGAGAGTACGTCGAGGCCGGTTGAAGCGGCTACCTGCGGCGGCATGGAGCGCGTGTTGTCTGGATCGACGATGCCCAAGGTCGGGCGCATGTAGCGGTGGGCCATGCCGGTCTTGGCCTTCATCTCGACGAAATCGAAAATTGCCACGCCCGTGGTCTCGCTGCCGGTGCCAGCGGTGGTGGGAATGGCGATCAGCGGCTTGAGCGGGCCGGGCACTGGCTCACCTCGGCCGATAGGCGCGTTGACGTAGGTGAGGAAATCGGCTGGGTACGTGGTGTACACGTTGGCGGCTTTAGCCGTGTCCATCACCGATCCTCCGCCGATGGCGACGAACCCGTCAAACCCTCGTTGGGCGAACTCAATCGCCGCCTTGAACGAGGCGTCGGTCGGCTCGACGCGCACTTGGTCGAACAGTGCGTACTCGACGCCCGCCTCGGCAATGGCCGCTAAGGCCGTCTGCACGGGTGCTTGCTCGCGTAAGTTTGGGTCGGTCAGGACCATGACCCGCTTCAGTCCCCGGTCCTTTAGATCCATGCCGATCTCCTTGGTGGTGCCCGGGCCGAAGCGGATGTTGGAAGTGGCGATTTCGTAGGCAGTGTCGAGCAGCATAGGGTTTTGTCCTTTCGGGCGAGGAATATAGACTTGACTTGGAGAGGGAGGCAAGGTCTAGTTAAAAGGAGTCTGACAATAGGAGATCGTCGTGGTTGAACGAGCGAATATGACGCATGAGGAAGTGGAGGAAGGGCAGCAGTTGGCCTTGGATTTTGGCAAGTTGCAGAAGGCCGCGGCCTGTGGCGAGGGCTTGGTGCCGGTGGTGGCGCAGGACGTGGATAGCGGCGAGGTGCTGATCGTGGGATACGCTAATGAAGAGGCGTTGAACTATACGCGGCGCGAGGGCGTGGCCGCGTTTTGGAGCACGTCGCGCAACGAGTTGTGGGTGAAGGGCGCGACCTCGGGCAATGTACTCGAACTGGTCGAAATCCGCGTCAACTGCGAGCAAAATTCGCTGTTGTACCGCGTCCGGCTCAAAGGGGAGGGGGCCTGCCACACCGTGGACGCTGACGGTCGGGCGCGGTTGGGGTGTTACTACAGGCGGCTGGTGGGGGACCGGCTTGAACTGATTTGAATTCTAAAATCATCCGCAGATGGACGCAGATGGACGCAGAATAGGATGTACAAGATGATCCGCTGCTTGAATCGTTCAGATCTTCTGGATTGCTATCTTTCTACGGATAGGAGGACTAGGCGATGGCTAATGCCGTGATTGTCGTGGATATGCAGAACGGCTTTATGCGTCCAGATGGGACGCTCTACTGCGGGGACCACGCACGGGAGATTATCCCGCGAATCGCCGCGCGAGTCGAGCGCGAAAAGGCCGCTGGGGCCGCGCTGTTTTTTACCCAAGACAGCCACACTGCGAACGACCGCGAGTTTGAGATGTTTCCTCCGCACTGCATTGAAGGGAGCGAGGAAGAGCAAATCATCGCCGAGCTAGCGCCGTTGACCGAAGACGCGCAGATTGTCAAAAAACGGCGCTACAGTGCCTTTTTCGAGACCGAGTTGGCCGCGATGTTGGATGAACTCGCGCCGGACAAAGTCGTGGTGATGGGCGATTGCACGGATATTTGCGTCCTGCACACCGTGGCCGGGCTGCGCAACCGCGACTATCCGGTCGAGGTCCCAGCCGATTGCGTCGCCAGTTTTGATCCCCAACAACACGAATGGGCCTTGGGGCATATAGAGAAGATTCTCGGGGCACAGGTCACCAATCGCTGATGGTAGAGCGCGACTTTCGGCTGAGCTCAAGTCGAAGCCTATACGCGCCCTCGGCTGCGACGCTGGCGGGCGATAACGCGGATATTTACTTCCGCCGAGGTTGCGACATCCTCGCGGCCGAACAGCTCAATCCGGTCGTGGCGATGGAGGTGTTTACTCGGCGGCACGCTCTGATCTGCGGTATGCGCGAGGCGCAGGCTCTCTTGCGGCAAGTGCTCGGCGCGGAGGCGGAGGTGTGGAGCTTGGACGAAGGGGATTGGATCGAGCCGCGTGAAGTCGTATTGCGGATCCGTGCGCCCTACCGGCAGTTCGGTTTGTACGAGACGGCGCTGTTGGGGATGCTCAGCAGCGAGACAGGGTGGGCCACGGCTGCGGCCGAGTGCGTGGCCGCAGCCGACGGGGTGCCGATTATCAGCTTTGGTGCCCGGCACATCCACCCGGAGGTCAGCGCCCGGATGGAATACGCGGCCATCGTCGGGGGGTGCGTCGGATGCGCCACTCCGCAGGGGGCTGCTCTCGCTGGCATTGAGGCAACCGGGACCATGTCCCACGCCTTGATCTTGTGCTTCGGCGACACGCTCAAGGCGGCCGAGGCATTTGACCGCCACATCGACGCCGAGGTTGAGCGCATCGCGCTGGTTGACACCTTTAAGGACGAAGCCGAAGAAAGCCTGCGGCTGGCAGAGGCCCTAGGCGAGAAGCTATGGGGGGTGCGGCTGGATACTCCCAGCGAGCGCGGTCGCGTCACAGCTGAGTTAGTAGCGGAAGTGCGAGCGAGACTTGACCAAGCCGGGCATGGCCATGTAAAAATCGCGGTCTCCGGCGGCTTGGACGCCGAGCGGATCGGCTATTTCCGGGAGGCAGGGGCACCGGTGGACGCCTTTGGCGTCGGCAGCGCGATCAGCGCCGCCTCGGCGATTGATTTTACTGCGGACATCAAGGAAGTAGAAGGTCGACCCGTGGCCAAGAGGGGACGGATACCGGGGCTTACTGAAAACCCCCGGCTCAAGCGATTGGAACTCTAAAAGGAGCATGTTATGAGCACATACGATTTTGGCAGTGGACGCACGGATCCCGGCTCGTTCCCCACGGAGGCGCTGGCCGAGGCGGCGAGCGAGGCTGTGCGCGAGTTGGGAGCAGAGTTGGTGCGCTATCCCGGCGACATGGGCCATCAGGGTTTGCGCGAGGTCATGGCCATGCGCGAATCCAAGCGCGAGGGCATCGACGTGTCTGCCGACCACATCGCGCTGATGAACGGCTCCATGCAGGCGGTTACGCTGGTGGCCGAGGCGCTGATGGAAGGGCCGGGGGACGTGATCGTCACCGAGGAACTGACGTATTCCGGGACGATTGGCGCGTACAAGCGGTTGGGAGCCGAGTTGGTCGGAGTGCCGCTCGATGAGCAGGGCATGCGCGTCGATGCGCTGGCCGACGTTTTGGCGGATTTGCGCCGCAAGGGTACCCGGCCGCGCTTTATTTATACCTTGGCGACCTACCAAAATCCCACCGGCTCGGTCATGCCGAGGCAGCGCCGCCTCGAACTGCTCGAAGTGGCGCGCTACTACGAGACCATTGTGGTGGAAGACAACTGCTACGGCGACGTGCATTTTGAGGGGCCGGAAGAGCCGGCGCTCTACGCGCTCGACGACAGCCCCAACGTCCTGTACATCGGCTCGCTGTCCAAAATTTTGGGCCCCGGCGTGCGGTTGGGCTATTTGTTGGCTCGGCCGCCTATGTTGGGACGAATTCTCGACCGCCGCTACGACGGGGGCAACAGCTTGCTGGCGGCTGCTAGCTGCGCGGCCCTGTTCCGCGACCGGCTGTGGCAGCACCTAGCCGAGACCAATGCTATCCTCAAGGAAAAGCGCGACGCCGTCTTCGCCGGTCTCGAAGAAGGCGCGAGTGACCTGTGTACGTGGTCGCGGCCGGTGGGCGGCATGTTTCTATGGATCGAGTTCCCCGAAGAGGTGGATCGCGATCGCCTGATGGCCCTGTGCGCTGAGCGCGGCATTGTGGTGGCGCGGGGGCAGGGCTTCCACATCCGGCGTGAGGATGTGCCAGCCATACGCCTCGCCTTTGGCTTTGCCTCGCTGGAGGCGGTCCGCGAGGGCGTGCCGCTGTTGGCCGAGTGCATCCACGAGGCTCGGGTCCCCGTGATGGCCTGATGAGTCTGCCCGCAATCGCCTTGGTGCAGATGGAGGTCAAGCCCGGGCGACCCGACCTGAATGCGGAGCGGATGCTGGCCTTTATCGCGCAAGCGCGGGAGGCTGGCGCTGAGGTCGTGGTGTTTTCCGAGTTGTGCATTAGCGGCTATATCCTTGGCGATTTGTGGGAGATGGACGCTTACGTCGAGGATTTTGCCGGGTATAGCGACGAGATTTGTCGGGCTAGCACTGGGTTGATCGTGATCTTTGGCAATGTGGCGGTGGACCCAGGCCACAAGGGCCAAGATGGACGGCGGCGCAAGTACAATGCCGTCTATGTGTGCGCCAACGGCGAATACGCGGTGCGCGAAGCCGTGCCCGCCGGACTGCCCTGTGGCGTCCACCCCAAGACCTTGCATCCCAATTACCGATTTTTTGACGACGACCGGCACTTTTTCTCGCTGCGCCACTTGGCTGAGGCCGAGGGTCGGCCGCTGGATGATTGGCTGCACCCGTACAAGGTGCGGCTCCAAGACGGGCAGCCCTTTAGCTTTGGCGTCCAGCTATGCGAGGACATGTGGTGCGAGGACTACTGCCACAGCGGCGAGCCTCTCGACACGCTGGCGCTGTATCGCCGCCGTGGGGCCGAGGCCGTATTCAACCTCTCGTCCTCGCCCTTTACTTGGCAAAAAAGTGACAAGCGCAACCGCGTGGTGCGCCAGATATTGGCACGCTCGCCCCTGCCGTTTTTCTACGTCAACCAAGTTGGGGCGCAAAACAACGGCAAGAACATCATTGTGTTTGACGGCGACAGCACGGCGTACGCGGCTAGCGGGGACATTGCGTGCCGTGCGCGTCCGTGGCGGGAACAGCTCGTGCTCACGGGCTGCGGGGAGATCGCGCCGCCTCAAAGCGAGATTGAAGCTCAGTACGAGGGCATCCTTACCGGGTTGCGGCATTTGGATGATGTGCGCGGCGCGGAAAGCAAGTTCCTCATTGCGACGAGCGGTGGCGTGGACTCCAGCGTGGTCTGCTGTCTGTTGGAACGAGCCTTTGGCCCGGAGCGCGTGTTTGCGGTCAACATGCCGACCCGTTTTAACGCCGCGGTTACCCAAGACAACGCCCGCTCGCTGTGCGCCACGCTAGGTGTTGATTATCTATGCTGCCCAATAGAATCGTTGTACGAGGCCGTAGCCGCGCTCGTGCAGGGTGCGGAATTTTCCGTGGGTCAGGGCGAGTACACTCGGTTGGTAGATGAGAACGTGCAGGCGCGTATCCGCTTTGCCGATGTGCTCTCCGGCTTAGCGGCCAAATACGGACTCGTGTTCACGTCTAACGGCAACAAGACCGAGGTCGCCTTGGGTTACGCCACGCTCTACGGGGATGTCAGCGGTGCGGTGGCTCCGATTGCCGACCTGTACAAGGTGCAGGTCTTTGCGCTGGCGCGCTTTCTCAATGAGGGTGTTTATGGCCGCGTCGTGGTGCCGGAGAATTTGCTCGACGGCTCGGTGGTGCCCAGTGCCGAGTTGTCGGAGGCCCAAGATGTGACGCAGGGCTTGGGCGACCCGATTAAGTACGGATACCACGACGCCGTGCTGCGGCAGTTCATCGAATATCGGCGGCACAGTAGCGATTTGTTGCAGTGGTTTATAGAGGGCGTGTTGCTAGAGAAGTTGGAGTGGGACGACGCGGCGCGATTTCGGGCGTACTTCCCGGATGCGCGCAGTTGGATCGAAGATCTCGAATGGGTGGAGCGCCAAGTGCGGATCAATTACTTCAAGCGGATTCAAGCGCCGCCGATTATCGTTTTGAGCAAACGCGCCTTTGGCTTTGATTTGCGCGAGACCCAACAGCCCCCGTATGCGCCGCGTCGCTGTGCACAGTTAAAGGCCGAGGCCCTGAAGATGAATTGGGAATTGAGAATTAGGAATTAGGAATTCCCGGCCCAACCCCAATTCGCAATTCGCAATTCGCAATTCGCAATTTGTAATTTGTAATTTGTAATTTGTAATTCGTAATTCCTCAAAGGAGCTTGTCTTATGACCGACCCGATCCTGCTCACCGACGAGCAGATGCGCGAGTTTATCGTCAATGGCTATCTGGTCTTTGAGCCGACCGTGCCCGAGGGGACGCACGAGGCGTGCTATGAGCGGCTCAATCAAATCATCGACTCCGAGCTAAATCCGGGTAACAATATCCTGCCGCGCGTGCCCGCCATGCGCCACGTGCTCAACGCGCCCGAGGTGCGCGGCGCGCTCATCAGCGTCTTAGGCCCGAATTACTTGGAGCACCCGCACCGCTACTGCCATCCCCTCAAGCCGGTGGATGAAGCTGTGCCTGCGGACGAGGCCGAAGAGAGGCTGCGCCGCAACTGCCATCAGGATGGGTACACGCCGATGGGCCATCCGCGCCAGCACTATCTGCGCTATGCGCGGATCATGTACTATCCGCAGGATTCGCCGGTTGAATTGGGGCCGACGCACGTGATTCCGGGCACGCAGTTCAATCGGGGACTGACCGACGATGATCGGGCGCGTGCCTTGCCATTGGCTGGCCGGGCTGGCACGGTGTCGCTGACGCACTTTGACGTGGGCCACGCGGCCGGCGTCAGCCTGCTGCCGAGGCATCGGCACATGATTAAGTTCATCTACATGCGAGCCTCTGAGCCGACGGCACCGACTTGGGATTGCAAAAGCATGCACTGGCAAAAGCCCCAATGCGTTGAATCTCCCTACGATCTGGAACTGGCTTGGGCGCACACTTGGGACTGGCTCTGCGGCAAGCGGGATCGCTACGATAGCTGGCCACCGGCCACTGGGGATGTACCAGCGCTCATCGCCCAGCTCGATCCAGAAGTAGATTTAGCACAGCGGCTGGCGGCGGCACAGCAATTGGCTGGATTTGGCGTTGATGCGGCTGCAGCCGTGCCAGTGCTCGTCGAGTGCTTGGATACCGATCACCAAGCCATGCGCACGGCCGCGACCTACGCGCTGGGTGCGATTGGCGAGCCTGCGGTTGCGCCACTGGCCAAAGCGTTGTGTGCAGCAGGTCGTGAGGCCGACCAACACGAGGCTCCGCCCGCTTGGAACGAGGGGGCGACTAACATGGAGGATGCGGCGCAGGCATTGGCGGCCGTTGGCGAACCTGCCGTCGAGGTGCTTTGTGAGCTGTTGGCGGACGAAAGCGAGTGGACTCAAGTCAACGCCGCCTTTGCTCTCGGCGAGATGGATTCGCACGCGGTGGCAGCAGTCCCGGCGTTGACGCAGAGCCTCGAAGATGGCTCGCATCGCTTGGTGCGCACGGCGCTCGTGGCGCTGGGCAATATCGCGCAAGGCGTACCAGTGGAAGCCTTGGGGCGAATGCTCTCGGCCGATCATCCAGACTGGCAGGAGGAAGCTGGTCGCCGTTGGGTGCCGCGCGATCAGGTGCGGACCAACGCGGCGATAGCGTGCGCCCAACTGGGCCAAGCCGCCGCTCCGTTAGAACCCCAGCTTTTCAGGGCGCTAGACGACTCTTGCGGTCATGTGGGCGCGTTCGCGCTCAGTGCCCTGCAACAGATTGGCTCGCCTACCGCTACGCAGGCCGCGATGGATTATTTGTACTCGCAGCGTTGGGATGCAGCTATTGATGGCGAGCGGCAGTTTTGAGGGGATTGTGAGATAGCGAAGGCTATGGGCATCCGTCGCAATGAGGCGCGGGGAGGTTCCATCTTGAAAAGGTGAAAAATAAAGACTGCTCGGTCTCCCTTGACGTGGCTAGGGGGACTTCTACCTTGAATAATAAGCCACTATTTACAGCGCTACGGCGGCCGTAGCGCTGTTTATTGGCACTTCAGGACAAATCATAGGAGGACGAGCATGGGCCAAATTCACATAGCTCGGAATACGGAAAATGAGGATATAAAACCTACCAACAGGCAAGCCATTGATGAAATTGTAGATGCTGCTGAAGAACGGATATTAGCTCTCGGAGAGGATTGGGATGGGGAGGGATCGCCGGCCTTTGCAAAACAAACACTGGATGTTATTCGCGATTTTCTCTTCGAGCTAGTTGCGGAGTCTAAATTGAATGTGGTAAAGCAGGCATGGATAGTTCCATTTAGTGGAGGCAGCATAGACTTGCAGTGGCAGACAGAACACTTTGACCTTTTAATTAACTTCTGTGCTGACGGTAATGTAACCTACTACGGAAAGGATACTTCCGGGCATTCCATCCGTGGAGATAGCCGTCCTAAACCGAGATTTATCTCTTGCTGGATGAGCCATGCAGGTCAGTAACTACGGTATAGAAGAAATCCCCGATACAGCTCGATTGTACTATCGCGTCCATAAAAATATATATATGGCCACGGTGAGGACCGCAGGGATTCCCCAAGGTAAGTTGCCAAGCGGCGTGTTCAGATTCCAAGGAGGCGACCTATCTGTTGATTGGTCAAAGTATGCGAAGCCGGAAGAAACTAGGAATCGAGCCAAGGTACCCGAGGATAATGGTATAGTTGATTTTATCGCGTCTCCTATACGGGCTGATGGCCACAAAGTAGAACATACTCCTGAGCCTGATAACCGCGCCCATAGTTCTGTATCCGGTGACGAGACCGCAATTCGGCTCATCTTGAGTAAGGAAGCTAAATGGGTCCCCGGACTGGGGCCAGAGATATTCGATGGCTAGTATTGTGGATCAGGCTGCTCGGGTATATAACTCACAGCGGATCGCTTCTTCGATCTCGAGCGTCGCTTAGGGCTTCTTGCGTACTCCTCGGAGAAAGATACGCATGATGGTATCGACCATCGCCTCGACGCTCATGCCCCTCGCGTGGATCATCACCGAGCGCACCATGTCGCGGAGGATAGCGGTTTCGACCTGTGGGTACTCGACGGAGAAGACGCCCTGTTCAGCGCCATTTTGTAGGACCGTTTCGATTGCTGCGAGTTGGATGCGTCGTTCTTCGCGCCAGCGCTTGCGGTTTTTGCCCTTGCCCCCCTCACCGTCCTCGTGCGACATCAAGCGAAAGAAGAAGCGGTTCTGGTTGAAGAAGGAGACGATGGCGTGGACCATTCGGCGGAGTTCATCTTCGGGATTCTGTTGGCGATTGGCCTTGCGCTGGAGTTGCTCGTTGAGCCGCCGAATGCCTTCAAAAACCACTGCAAAGTACAGCTCTTCCTTGTCGGCAAAGTACGTGTAGATCGTCCCTTTGCCGACGCCGGCTTGGTGGGCAATATCGTCCATGAGCACTTCGTCGAAGCGCTTGGCCGAAAAGAGGCGGGCGGCCTCTTCGAGGATGAGCTTTTTGCGATCTATTTTGGCCATAGTATGAAATCTTACGCTGCATCCACAGCAGCGTACACCTTACCTTTTTGGGTCAACCAAGCCACATCTTCCCGTTCGGCATGCTCCTTGATCTCCCGCAGGAGTTGAATCGTTTCAGATTCATAGCACGGCTCACTCGGGTCATCGGCAGGGACGACCATCTCGACTTCTACCGCAACCACAAACTTATCAGTCTGAATTAGTCGCGTTCGCTTGATTCGTTGTCCGGGAATACGCATGACTCAATCTCCATTTAAAAAATGTACAGTTACCAGCTTGGCGACACCTGTCTGACGCAGATGAGACCAAACGGCCTTGTACTCCGTACCGTCGGGCAATGATTCGCGCACTTCGACAGCCGGATTGGGCATCGCGTCTGGCCGCTCGGCGATCAATTCGCCGTCCTCCATTCCCGCGACCACCTGCCACTCCATGATATCGCGCTCTTCCAACCGCTCGGAGGCGTGCTGACCGACAATGTAACGCTCCTCTGCGACCAGTTGTCGAATCACGTCAAAGAGTTGTCCCATCGGCTCCTAGGTCTCCCGTCGTGAGTGACCCTAGGGTTTATTCTTCAAGAAACACATACCGTTCCAGTCTCGCCAGTTCGTCGTCATCGACGTATTTCCCGATTTCTCGTCTCCATTGTGCCATGCTCTTGTAGGGCCGGTATTCCTCAAACTCGTGCGCCATGCGCTTGCCAACTCCCGGGATCGTGAGGAAATTCGCTTCGCTGGCAGTGTTCAGTTCGAGCGGCACGAAGACGTACTGCTCTAGTCTCGCCAGTTCGTCGTCATCGACGTATTTTCCGATTTCTCGCCGCCATTGGGCCATGCTTTTGTAAGGCCGGTATTCCTCAAACTCATGCGCCATGCGCTTGCCGACTCCCGGCACTAGTTTCATTTCGGCGTCGCTGGCGGTATTGAGGTTGATCGGCAGGAAGAGATTGACATACAGTTCGGCTTGGACCGAGTCCGCTAGGGTCGAATCCAAATAGGCGTTGAACGCTTCCATGCCGATAAAAGGCCGCCGCTCCACAATCCCTTCGGCTAACGCTGAATCGAGTTGCGCTAGAGCCAATAGTTGTTCGACGCCGGCTCGGTTGGGATTGAGGACCGTTTCGTTTTTGCCGACCTGTCCTTGGGTGCTGCTATAGAGACAGATGGTTAAAACCGCTACTGAAATGACGCGCTGCATTACTTAGTTCTCCTTTGTTCGTTCCCGGATCAATGCCGGATGTTGGTAAGTATAAAGAAACCCGATCAGTCCTAGCTGGACCAATGCCCCAGGTGCCAATGCTGGCATGGCGCCGCCCAACGCTTTAGATAGCAGTTTCAATCCGCTCAGTGTCGGGTACATCTCCAATTCAAATTCCATATTGGCACTAAGATGAAACCAGAGGCCGACCATGCCGCCTAAGACGAAAGCCAGCATGGTCCAGCGGAATAGGCGCAGGATGATCGCGCTTCGGTAGAACATTCGCACCGCCAACAAAATTAACCCGAGTGCCAACAAGACCAAGGGCACCTGTTGACGCCATTCTTCAAAATGATCGAGCAGCAGCAATTCGGTGCCCAGTCCTATGGTTCCTAGGACGAAAATCAGCAGGACACCTCGCCGCAAAGAAACGACTCCACTGTCTCTTTTGCTATCGGACATCATGGTTTTAAACCCTCATGGATTTGAAGCACTGTCCTCGACTTATTACAATGTGGGAAGCCTAGAAATACTAGAATGGTCTCCCCGTAGATGGCACAGTCACTCGGGTGGAACCAAGCGTTCGTAGCGATAGATCTCTGGCTTCTCCGCACGCAATCGCAAATAATCCTCTCGGTCGATGGCGTACTCTTCCTTGTCGCAATGGGCGTCCCATTTGGGGACGTAGTGGGGACGGCGGCCTTGGTGGGACATGCCCATTTTTTGCAGCGCTCGGCCAGAAGTTAGGTTGTCCTTCAGGTGCGACGCCTCCATCCGACCGAGGCCGAGTTCCTCAAAGCCGAAGGCCACGGTGGTGCGGCCAGCCTCGGTGGCGTAGCCCTTGCCCCAGTACGGTCGGCCGTACCAGTAGCCCATGCCGGCCCGGCGATCATCGCCGCCAATTCCGATGAAGCCGACTAGTACCCTGCTAGCTCGCTCTTCCACGGCGAAGTTTAGAATTCCTCCGGCGTCGTAGCTGGGTTGGTGTTTGGCGATCCAGCGGCGGGCCATGTCTTCGCTGTAGGGATACTTTACGGCAACCAGTGTGGAGGCTACTGCTTCGTCGCCGACTAAGCGGTTGACCTCGGCACAGTCAGCCAGCGCAAAGGGACGCAGCCGCAGCCGCGCCGACTTCAGCACGGGGTACTCGGCGGAGACCTTTCTCATCTTGCTTCGAGGATGGAGCCTTCGCGTTGAGCGCGTTCGTAGAGGCGAGCGAACTCCTCTGAGCCGTCGTCTTGACGCAGTTCGAAGCGATGGCCGCGAATCGTTCCCTCCTGGTACCCCATTAGGGATTCTAGATTGGGGAAGCCCACTGAGTACAGCGTGCCGCCTCCGGGCAGAGTCGCAACTCCGAGGACTCTCGGCGTTTCTCTCAGCGGTCTATTGGCCAAACGCTCGAGTTCTTCCTCACGCACATCCACGCCCAGCCCCGGTCCTTCTGGCACCGGGGAGCAACCTTCGATGACGGGAATGCGAGTCGCCGCGAGATCTTCGACGTAGTTGTCGTCGAGCGTAATGGTATGGGCGACCTTTGGGAGGACTGCTCCCAAGTGCAGGGCAAAGGCGGTGACCAAAGTTCCGCCCGTGAGCTGAATGACCGAGGGAATGTTTGCCTTTGAGTAGGCGAAGCCGCGATGTAGGGCGTCGCCGAAACCGCCGCAGTACTCGCCGATGATATAGCCGTCGGCGAGTCCGTGCAGCATCTCCTGCATACCACCGAGCGGCGGCACGTGCATGTAGAGCGGGAGGTTTGTCTTCTCCCGCAGTCGCCGCCAACCGTCGATGTCGGATAGGACCAAGGGGTCCTCCACGCAGCCTACCACCCACGACTTTTCCAGCCGCTTGAGAATTGGCAGGACTACGCCGAGTGAGCGGTTGTGGTTGAAGTCGTACTGAATGCGAAAGCGATCGGGGGCGGTTTGCTCCACGGCCTCGTTCTGTTCAAACACATCGTAGTGGTGGCAGGTGTGCATCTTGAACAGCATGTAGCCTTGATCAACGGCGCGCTGCACCTCCCGGCTTAGCACCTCTGGGGGTGAGGGGCGCGTCCACGCGGATACTGCGACTCGGTCCCGCACTTTCGTTCCCATCAGCTTGTAGGCGGGGATTTCGAGATACTTGCCCATTGCGTCGTAGAGCGCCGCCGACAGTCCTAGGCACCACTGGCTGAGGCCGATGTTGAGATCGTGGTTGATAAAATCAAAGGGATTGCGCCCGATCAGCGGTTCGACAGCCGATTTGTCGGGCGCGTAGCAGCGGTACTCGCCGTAGCCGACGATCCCGTTGTCGAGGCTGACTTTGAAAACTACGCGCTGGTGTAGTGCCGACAGGAAAGGTGGATAGTCGGGTATCTCTGGCAAAACTTCTGGTTCGATACAATAGATGTCGATATCGTCGATCTTCATCCGAGGCTCCTCCTCATTCGTAAGCTAGGTTTTGCGCCTGCATCATGCCGATCATGTAGCCGAAGGCGAAAATTTTCCCCAACATGCCGTAGCCACGGGTCGTCTCTGCATCCTCGGACCCCATCGTCGGCGCGTGGTCGGGGCGGATGGGTCCTACGAAGCCGGCGCGGGAGTAGATTTCCAGCATCCGCGCCATATCCGTGGGGCCGTCGTCGTGAAAGGTTTCGGTAAATCGCGTTCCCGCGGTGCCCTCGACGTCGCGGTAGTGAATAAAGTGGACCTTGCCCTGCTCGGTGAATTCCCGCGCCACCGAGTAGATATCCTCGCCCATGGCCTTGAAATTGCCCTGGCAAAACGTGACGCCATTGCTGGGACTCGGCGCGATATTGATCAGGCGGCGGTACGCGTCGGCGCTGACCATGATTTGGGCGGACTTCCGATAGGGCGAGATCGGCGGGTCGTTGGGGTGATAGCCCATGCGGACATTGGCCTTTTCGGCGACGGGAATGATGCGTCCGAGCAGCCAAGTCAGGTTGTCCCAGAGTTCTTCCTCGGTTTGGGGATCCGCCAAAGGAGGCTCTTGGTGCGACTCGGCGTAGTCGAATTGCGAGGAGATGGCACCGCCGCGCGTGGGCACCCAATCGGTGCGCGAGCCGCCCGCGCCGAGATTGTAGCACAGCACGGGAATGCCGACTTGGCCCATGGCCTCCACTGCGGCGATAAAGTCCAATAGTTCCTCATCGCGGCCTGGGGTTCCTCGGCGGATGTGTTCGGAACGGGTGGGGGTCATGGTCTCGTACACGGGGATCGAAAATCCCGCCTCGGCCCATTCCTGCTGCTGCTGGCGCATGGCCGCGGCGTATTGATCGCGGCCTATCCCTTCGAGGGGCGGCGACGTTACGCAGCCGGTGACGCCCATTTCTCGGCAGATCTTCACTCGCTCGGGTTGCTCGCTCGGGCTCCGGCCCAGCGTCATTGACAGCTTGAATATCCCTTGGCGCATGGGTTTTCCTTTCGCTTGGTGATGATGCGGTGTTATGCAGGGGCTTCTTAGGTATGGGATGCAGCATGACAGGTGCTGGCTCGCGTCTAGCACAGGCTCTGACGACACCTAACGTTAGTTAAAGTAGTGAACCTATTTCGCTATCGTCTATAGCTCCTCACACCATTTCCTCGACCAAGGCTTGGCTGGCCGGATCTAGATGCCGGTAGTCGGGAATCTCGTAGCGGTTGCCGTCGGCGTCTTGTACTATGACTCGCCCGCCGCCCAAAAGGCGCACATCGCTATTTCGGTGACTGGAATAGATGTCAAAGGCGCGCGGTCCGCGGTCGGTCTCTACTTCCCAGCGCGGCACTCGGTTGGTCACTGAAACCTTGGCGATGCGCTGGATGCGCGGCGTGAAATAGGCTCGCTCCAATTCGTCTTCCACGGCTTGGCGGCTGTCCCGATCTAGCGCGTCGAGCCGGGCCAGCGAGCCAATCTCCTTGCCTTTGCGGTCTTGGACGACGATAAAGCAGTCGTCGCAACTCAGGGGAAAAGCCCGTTTGACTCGGACCCTAGAATAGGTTTGATCCCCGGCCAACTCTAGGTTCAAGTCCTCGAAGGCATCGACGAAAAATCGCGCTTTGTCCGGGTCGAGATAAGTGATTTCAGCGGCTAATTTATGGTGCTGCTGCATAATTTTACCAAGCTCTCAGTTTAGACATTTCGGTTTGCATGCGGCACAGGTTGGCGTAGATGCCGTCCTGCGCGATCAGCTCGTCGTGAGTGCCGATCTCGGCGAGTCGGCCCTTGTCGAGGATGAGCAGGCGGTGGGCGTTTTTGAGGGTCGATAAGCGATGGGCAATGGCAAAGGTGGTGCGCCCTTGGACCAGCCGCTCCAAGGCCTCCTGAATCTGCGCTTCGGTCTGGGTATCGACGTTGGAGGTGGCTTCGTCGAGGATGAGAATGCGCGGGTTGCGCAAAATGGCCCGGGCAATGGACAGCCGCTGCCGCTCGCCCCCGGATACGCGGGTGCCGCGCTCGCCGACCATGGTGTCGTACCCGTCTGGCATGTTCATGATGAAGTCGTGCGCATTGGCAGCTTTGGCCGCAGCTACGGTCTGTTCGAGGGAAGACTCGGGATGGCCGTAGGCGATGTTCTCGGCTACCGTGCCATTGAAGAGGAACGGATCCTGCAAGACCACGCCGATCTGTTCGCGCAGCGATTTGAGGTTCACTTGGCGGGTGTCGTGGCCGTCGATGAGGATGGCTCCCTCCTGCGGCTCGTAGAAGCGGCAGATGAGGTTGATCAAGGTGCTCTTGCCAGCGCCGCTGTGACCAGCTAGGCCGATCATCTCGCCCGGCTCGACGGTGAAATTCAAATCCTCAATGACCGGTTTGTCTTCCTCATAGCCGAAGTGGACGCCGCGAAATTCGACCCGGCCCTCGATGGGCGGCATGAGCATAGCTCCGGGCTGGTCGATTACCTCTGGGTGCGTGTCGAGCACGTCAAAGACGCGCTCGGCCGAGGTGGCGGCGCGCTGGAAGCGGTGATTGAGGCGGCACAAGCTCTCGACCGGTCCGTAGAAGCGATACATGTACATGGTGAAGGCGACAAAATCCCCCAAGGTCAGCTCGCCGGATAGGATGTCGCGGCCCCCGACCCACCAGATGATGATCGTGCCGATGGCGGTCACAAAGGTCATAACCGGGCCGAAGAGGCTACGCATCCACGCCACGCGCAGTTCGCCCCGCAGCAGGTCCAGGCTGCGTCCCTTGAACTTGCCCACTTCCCGCCGCTCCTGGGCGAAGGCTTTGACCACGCGCACCCCCGGGATGGTATCGGCGAGCAGGGCGCTGAGGCTGGCCCAGCGGCGCCACAAGGGCCGGTAGATGGCGTGCAGCTTCCGGCCGAAGCGCAGCGTCGCCCACACTAGCAGAGGCGTCGGCAGGAGTACTAGAGCCGCCAGCCCGGGATTGAGCCCGAAGAGGATGATGCAGATGATGACTAGGGTGAGCACATCGCGGATGGCTTCTTGCAGGCCGTCGCTGATGAAGTCCTGCAAGCGGCCCACGTCTTGGGTGACGCTGGCCATGATGCGCCCGGTCTCGTTTTTGTTGTAATAACTAAGTGATAGCGCATGGAGATGGGTGTACACCTCGTTGCGCAGACCGTAGGTGACGCGCTGGCCGATGCGGGCCATGATGTAGCCGCGCAGAGCCGCCAGGACGCTTACGGTGAGGTTCATCAAAATTAACAGGCCTACTAGCCAGGCCAGCGCCGCGACTGGATCATCTTTGGCCACCGGCAAAAGAGCTAGCAGGTCAAAGCTCGTCCCAACGCTCATAGATGCAGCGGCACCGACATTCAAGACATCGTCGATGAGAACGCTCATCAGCAGCGGCTGGCCTAGGCCAATGGTCGTGGCCACCACCATAAGCAGCAGACTAAAGGTAATGAGCTTCCAATGCGGCTTGGCATAGCTCAACAGCCGGAACAGCAGCTTGCCCTTTTCTAGGCAGGCCGGGCATACGCCATAGTAGCGCGGAATGACTTGGCCGCAGCGGTCGCAGCGCTTGCGCCCGGCCCGCGCTCCGGCCAACCGCCCGTGGAGCATTTGGCCATTGGGTTCGGTCGGTTGGGCTTGCTTGACTAGGCGCTCGACCTGATTGGGCAGTTCGGACAGCGCGGGCACCAAGCTCTTGGAGAATACGGCCATGGTCGCGCCCCGCTCCTCGGTGCGCACCTTGAGGGCCGCGGTGCCCCAATCCTCGCGCACCTCCACGCCCGTTATTTCGTTCAGCGGCAAGCAGACCACATCGGGCGGTCCGCCGCTGTCGGGGCTGAAGGCCACTAGATGGTCGGCGGTGGCCATGAGCCACGCCTCGCCGTACTGGCCGTCGAGCTTAATGTCTGTAGTTACCGCTAGGCGAAATTCTTCGTCGGGGCTTACTACTTCAGCCAGCTCGCGCCGCACCTGCGTTGGCACGGGGGCGCGAAAAGGCTGTGCTGCGTTTTCTGCTGTGCTGCGTTCAAGCTCCGTCATGTTTGACCCTTATTGGGAAACACTAGTTGCGTCGGTCCTTGGTGTGCGTTTCGACAAGCTCAACGCACGGGGTTTACCGCGCACTGAGCCTGTCGAAGTGCGCCGTCGGTAGGTCGCCTCGGGGGGATGTTCAACATACAGGGTGCCACTACCTTCATGCGTTGACCGTGCTCGTGCTGTGCGACGCGCGCATCACCCGCTTGCACCACAGCGCCAGATCGTCCAACAGCGAATAGAGCGTGGGAGCCAGCATCAGGGTCAGCACCGTCGAGGTGGCCAAGCCGCTGGCTACTACTAGGCCCACCGGCCCCCAGCGGCGAGCAAAGCCCTCGGACGTGCCATAGATCATCGGCAGCACGATCGGCATCAGGTTGAGGATGGTGGTAAAGGCGGTCATCAGGATGGGCCGGAGCCGGTGCTGGCCGCCGAGGCAGATCGCCTCGCGCCGCGACAGCCCGCTCGCCCGCAGATGATTTATATGGGCAATTAACACGATGCCGTTGTTGACGACGATGCCGAAGAGGATTAAAAGCCCCAAAGCACCGTTGTTGTCAAAGGGCACGTCGAGGACATACAGTCCCAAGGCCACGCCGATGAGGGAGAAGGGAATGGCGAAGATGATGGTGAAGGGATGGATCAGGGACTCGAAGAGCGAAGCCATGATGAGGTAGATCAGCAGGATGGCAAAAATGGCGGTGAAGTTGTTGTCGCTGGCCTCTTCCCGCTCCCAGCGCGCCGCCCGGCCCAGATCCCAGGTATAGCCGGGGGGTAGCTGCATCCCCTCCATCATCTGGGTGATCGGTCCCATCAGCGCGCGAGCGGCGTTGCGGTCTTCGGTGTTGGCGAAAACGGTGACGTTGAGCATCCGGTTTTCGCGCCTGAGATCGCGGGGGCCGCGGCCAAGCTGGAAGTCGGCCAACGACGCGAGCTGGACCGAGTTGCCGTCGCGGGTCTCGTAGCTGCTGTTTTTGAGCTGGTCGAGGGTGGCGCGGTCGCCCTCGTTGAGCTGCATGACGATGTCGATTTCGCGGTCGTCGCTTTTGAAGCCGCTGGTGCGGCGAGTGCCCAGGGCTGAGGAGATGCCTTGGGCGACCTCGCGCGGCGACAGCCCATAGCCGAGTGCCTGAGCGCGATTGATCTCGACGCGGACTTCGTCTTCGCCGTCTTCGAGGCTGCTATCGACGTCTTGGACCCCGGGTAGTTGTTCGAGGCCGGCTTTGACGTCTTCCATTAGCACGGCTAGGACTTCGGGATCGCGGCCGTGGAGCTGGACTTCGACGCCGAGTTGGTTGCCGGTCCAACTGCGCGAGCGACCCATTTTGTACGTGTATCCCACCTTCTCTGGTAGCAGTTCCTTGATCGCGTTGCCCGCCTCCATGGATGAGAGCCGGCCCTCGTCGGCATCGACGAGATAGGCGCGAATGCTGCCTCGGCGCTGGCTGAATCTCGTCATAAGCGATTGAATGTCGAGCGAATCCTTTTTCGCTAGCAGGATTTCTTCTATTTGATAGAAATGCTCGCGGACCTCTTCGAGGCTATAGCTGCGGTCGATGACCACCGACATATCCACCCGGCGCTCTGGGGTCCAAGGAGTGCCGCGTTGCTCGATCTGGTTGTAGAGGTAATAGCCGGTGCCGGTCAGCATCACCGTGGCGAGGAGGGCGACCCAGCGGTGGTCGAGCGTCCAGTTGAGCAAGCGGCCATACGAGGAGCGCAGGCCGTGGCGGGAGCAGTACCAGCCGAGCGCGGCCCCGGCCAGCGCAGCGAGCGCGCAGCCGAGGATGGTCTGCCACTGCATTCCGCTAATGGAGGTAGCAATCAGCCCGGACCAGCGTTCCCACCAGGCCTGTAAGCCGCTCCAGCCGAGGTCGCTGATTTGCCAGTAGGCAATGCCCACCACGACTGCTACTACCAGCAGCTTGAGCCAGCGGTCGAAGCGCTCGACCCCGGCGCGCAGCAGCCGCGAGGACACCAGCGGGATCAGCGACAACGAGACGATCATCGACACCATCACGGCGAGGCAAATTGCGATTCCGGCGTCCTTCATCCACATGGCCGAGCGGCCATCGGTGAGGAAGAAGAAGGGCACGAAGACGCAGATCGTCGTTAGCGCCGAGGCGAAGACTGCCATGCTGACTTCGCGGCTGCCGACATGGGCGGCCTCTTCGGCGTCAAGGCCGTCTTCTTGGCGGCGGCGAAAGATGCTTTCCAGCACCACCACTGCTGGATCGACCAACATCCCCACTGCCAGCATCAGCCCCATCATTGAGACCATGTTGAGGGTGATGGTCGATTCAAAGACCTCGCGGGCGACGTACATGCCGATAAAGACGCACAGCGCCGAGGTGGGAATGGCGAGGCCGATGACGATGGTCGAGCGGATGTTGCGCAGGAAGAGGAAGATGATAGTCATCGCCAAAAATGCGCCGAGCAGTGCTGAGTTGAAGAGCGTACCGGCTTCTTTGAGCACGGACTCAGCGCGATTGCGGTCGATGAAGACTCCGAGTTCGCCATCGTATTCGTCCTCAATCGCCTGCAACTCAGCGACGACAGCCTCGCCGACATCGATGACATTGGCGGTGGAGGCTTTGAAAATTTCTAGCTCCAGCGCATCGGTGCCGTTGAGCCGCTCGTAGCGGCGCTTTTCGGGGTAGCCGTAGTTGATCTCGCCGATGTCGCTGAGGCGGAACTGACCGCCCATAAGCGGCATGGAGGCAATGTCCTCGGCGCGGGTGAACTCGCCGATGGCGCGGGCCATGTAGCGCTGGCCGCCGTCCATGACCCGGCCCAGCGAGATGTTGGTGTTGTTCTCGTTGAGCTGCCAGCCGAGCGAGCCCAGCGAGATGTTGTGGGTCTGCAAGCGCTCTTGGTCCAGCTCGACGATGAGTTGTTTTTCCTCGAAGTCGTCGATGACCACGTTGACGACGCCGTTGAGCCGCAATAGTCGTGGCTCAATAACCTTCTGGATTAGGTCGAGTAGGCGGTCGCCGTCGCCGCGCCACGCCAGATTGGCATCTATGATGGCGCGCTGGTCGGATTGCCAGCGGCGCAGGCTGACGCGATCGACATCCGAGGGCAGGAGGGCGCGGGCTTGGTCGAGTTTTTCGCGCATCTCCATGTTGGCCAAGTCCATGTCGGTGCCGGCCTTGAAGTCAACGCGCACCTCGCCCTGATTGCGCTCCGAACTCGAACTGATGCGGTCGATGTTGTTGAGTGTACCCAGCGTCTGCTCCAGCGGTAGGACCACCAAGCGCTCGATCTCTTCGGGGGAGGAGTTGTTGTACTGGACGCGGGCCGTGATCCCGGAAGAGGAAATGCTCGGCAACTGCTCTATGGGCAAGCGATCTAAGGCGACGACGCCCACTACCAAGGCGCAGATGGTGAGCATCAGGGTGGTCACGGGCCGTTTAAGCGAAAATTCCGACAGGTTCATAACCAAGCTCCTAAGCGCTGCGATCCATCAGGGTATAAACCACGGGAATGAGCACCAGAGTCAGCAGGGTGGATACCAAAAGCCCGCCGATGACGGTGATGGCCATAGGCGCGCGGATCTCGGCTCCTTCGCCCAGCCCCAAGGCCATGGGCAATAGCCCGAGAGCGGTAGTCGAGGTCGTCATTAGAATGGGCCGGAAGCGCACCTCGCCAGCGCGCAACACCGCGGCGAATTTTTCCATGCCCTCGTCGCGGCGCAGACGGTTGATGTAATCGACGAGCACGATGGCGTTGTTGACGACAATACCGGCGAGCATGATTAGGCCAATGAGCACGACCACGCTGATGGTGGTGCCCGTCGCGAGCAGGCCGAGGGCGCTGCCGATCAGCCCCAAGGGAATGGTGAACATGATGACCAGCGGGTGCAACAGCGATTCAAATTGCGAGGCCATCACTAAATAGACCAAGAATACGGCCAACAGCAGGGCGAATTTCATGCTGTCGAAGGAGCGGACCATTTCCTCGTTCTGGCCGCCGATCGACACGGTGAAGCCCTCGGGCAGGGGCAAGTCGGCGAGGGTGGTTTCGATCTCCTCTGCTACGCCGCCCAGATCGCGTCCGTCGAGGTTGGCCGAGATGACGGCGACGCGCTCTTGGTCGAGGCGGCGAATCTCGGCGGGGCCATCAACAGCCCGCACTTCAGCGACCGATTCGAGCGCGACGGGCACGGCGTAGGAGGCCGGGCTGACGATCATCTGCTTGAGGTCGGCGACGGTCTGGCGTTCTTCGTCGAGCGCGCGGACCCGGATATCGACCTTGCGGTCGCGGCGCGCCAACTCGGTGGCGACGTCGCCTTGCAGCTTGTTGCGCAACAACTCGCCGATATTCTGCACGGTGGTGCCCAACTCGGCGACGCGCCGGCGGTCGAAGAAAATCTGGACTTCGGGTTGGCCGCCGGCCGTGCTCGAGCGGATGTCGGTCAGCCCGGGGATGGTGTGCATGCGCTCGACCGCTTCGTCGGCCAACAGGTCGAGGGTGCTTAGACTGTAGCCGCGGATTTCCACCTCTACCGGGGTGCGGAAAGAAAAATAAGCGGGCCGCGAGAATTTGTATTTCAGTTCGGGGATGTCCCCAAGGAGATCGCGCACTGCTTCGATGGCCTCCTCTTCGCCGACCTCTGGCGCGAGCCGCACGAGGAGGTGGGCGGTGTGTTCCTTTTTGTCCGCAGCCGTGCCGCCGGCTTGGGCGCTGCTACCGACGAGGGCAAAGACCGAGGCGATGCCATCGAGACTGCGGACCTGCCGGTCAATGGCGGCGACTTGGATGGCGGTCTGTTCCAGCGGAGTGCCAGCGCGCCATTCGAGATCGACGAGGAATTCGCCTTGGCTCATCTCCGGGATTAGCTCTAGTCCCAAGATGCGTGACCGTTCGAGGACTAAAGCTCCTATCGCGATAAAGATGACGAGGACGATCAGGCGGCGACGCAGTGCCCAGTTCAAAAGGAGCGGATACGCTTTGTTGAGCGCGTTGAAGACGAGGTCGAAGAGCCAGTACAGCGGGAAGAGCAGGGTGGAGAAGACGCGGCCAGCACCGCGAGCTATGGCGCGGATCAGACGAATCAGGAACGCGGGCCCTTGAAGGCCGCGTTTGGGGCCGATCTCTTCCCGCTCGGCAATCATGCTTTCGAGGCTCAGCGACGAGAGCATGGGGATTAACATCAAGGCGACCACGAGCGAGGCGACTAGCGAATAGGTGACGGTCAGGGCCTGATCACGGAAGAGTTGGCCGGCAACCCCTTCGACGAAGACGATGGGCAAAAACACGCAGATGGTGGTGGTAGTAGCGGCGATGACGGCGCGGCCGACCTCGCTGGCACCGCGCACGGCCGCGGCTAAGACGTTAAGCCCTTGGTCGCGGTAGCGCTGCACGCTCTCCAAGACCACAATGGAGTTGTCAACCAGCATCCCGACCCCCAAAGCTAGCCCGCCCAGCGACATGATGTTGAGACTTACGTCCGTGCCGAACATCAGGAAAAAGGTCGCCACTACCGAGAGGGGGATCGAGAGGCCGATGATGGCGGTGCTTTTGAGGTCGCGGAGGAAGAGGAAGAGCACGATGACGGCGAGGATGCCGCCGAGGATGGCGGTATTGAGCACCTCGTCAACGGCCTGTTGGATAAAGGTCGCTTGGTTGAAGACCACTTCCATGCCGCTGTCTTGGAGCAGCGTGGCATTCTCGGCGAGAAATTCGTCCAAGCGCTCTTGGACCGCGGCGCTGACTTGGACGGTGTTGGCGTCGCCTTCCTTGAAGACCGAGACCTCGACGCCCTCGCGGCCGTTAATGCGGGTGACGAGATCGCGCTCGCGGTGGCCGCGAAAGACGCGACCCATGTCCTTGAGCTTGATCGGCGCGCGGTTGATCTGGCCGACGACGATTTCGCCAATCTCGTCGATGCCTTGGAACTCGTTGAGGGTGCGGACGAGGAACTCGGCCTCGCCGTCTTTGAGCATCCCGCCGGTTAGGTTGACGTTTTCCGCGGCGAGGCGGCTGGTGACTTGGTTAATGGAGATGCCGAGATAAGCTAGGCGCTGGGCTTCGACCTCGACTTGAATTTCTTCTTCGAGGCCGCCGTTGATGCGGACGGCTGCTACGCCTTCGAGGCTTTCGAGGTCCGGGCGCAGCCGCTCTTCGGCGATGCGCCGCATCTCCATCAGGCTCAAATTGCCGTAGAAAGCCAAGCGCATTATGGGGTCGAGCGAGGGGTCGAAGCGCAAGAGGATGGGCTTGTCGGCGTCGCGCGGTAGGTTGGACAAGTCGAGCTTTTCGCGGATGTCGAGCGAGGCAAAGTCCATGTTGGTGCCCCAGCCGAACTCAACGACTACATCGGAGATGCCCGGCCGCGAAATCGACGAGACGCGGACCACGTTGCTGACCACGCCGACCAAGCCTTCGACCGGCTCGGAAATGAGGCGCTCGATTTCGAGGGGGGCCACGCCCTCGTATTCGGTGCGGACGGTGATGGTGGGATAGGTGATGTCCGGCAGGAGGTTGACGGCTAGGCGCGAAAAACCCACGCCGCCAAAGGCGATAATCGCCACCATCAGCATCGCCACCGTGACGCGGCGGCGAGTGGAAAATTCGACGAGTTTCACTGGCCTCTACCCCTACCTTCGCCCCTACCCCTACCTTGCCAGCCCCCGCCCCCGCCGCCCTGCTCGCGCATTGCGCGCAGAACTTGGCGCAAGCTGTCGGGCAGGGGTTTGCCCTGGCGACGGTACTCGGCGATGATTTGGCGCAAGCTGTCGGGCAGGCCGCCGCCCTGCCAGCCGCCCCTACCCCCGGGCGGACCGAAGCCTTCGCCTCGGGGGCCAGCGGACTCTGAGGCGGCCAATTCTTCCGCAGTCGGTAGGCCCTCACCGGCCAGTCGCACGGCCGCACCGTCCTTGAGGCCCTCGTGGCCGACGGTCACTACTTGGTCGCCTTCTTGGAGGCCGGAGACGATCTCGACTTGATCGCCCTCGACAAAGCCCAACTCGACAGCGACTCGGCGCACTGTGCTGTTCTCGATGAGGAAGACGTCGTCCTCGTCAGTTTCGAGGATTAGGGCCTTCTTGGGGACGATCAAGGTTTGGGGCCGCCGCTCGGTAATAATGCGCACTGTGGCGAACATCCCCGGTTTGAGTAAGCCGTCACTGGCAACTTCGAGGGTGACCTTGACGGTGCCGCTGGCGGGATCGACCTCTGGACTAATCATGCGGATGCGGCCGCGGAAGCTGGTGTCGGGCAGGGCTTCGACCGCGATAGTGGCCTCTTGGCCCGGGTGCAACTGGTACATGCGCTGCTCGGGCGCGAAGATGCGCACCAACAGCGGGTCGCGGTCTGCGATGACGAAAACTTCTTGATTGCCGCGCACTAGGTCGCCCACTTCGACCAACCGCTGGGTGACGACGCCGGCAATCGGCGCGGTAACGTCTGCGTACGCGAGATTGAGCTGGGCTTCTTCGAGGGAGATCTTGGCGTTGTCCAAGCGGAGGTGAGCCGCGTCGTATTCGGATTGGCTGACCATGCTGCGCTCGTACAGCGCCTTGATGCGGTCGTAGTTGGTGCTGGCGTCGGCAAAAGCCTCTTCGGCTTGGCGCAAGTTTAGGCTCAGTTCATCCTTGTTGAGGCGGACCATCACTTGGCCCTGGCGCACTTGGTCGCCCTCCTCGGCCGCGAGCTCTTCGAGTAAGCCGGTCGTACGCGCCGAGACGCTGACTCGGCGCTCGGCTTCGAGGCGGGAATACGTCTCAATGTAGGCGCTCATGTCGCCGCGCGTGACCTTCTCGCCTTTGACCGGAATGGCCGCTGCTTCGCGCCCTCCCCAACCGCCGCGCATGCCGCCGGGTTGCTGTGCGTCTTCCTCGTCGCCGCAGCCTAGCGCGAGTAGGAAGACGCTGCTGATGGACAGCGTATATTGGCGAGTTGTCATATGGAGCAGATCCTAGTCATGTGTGTTTCGTCCACGGGAATCCTTTCTTTGGCGTGTGTCGCCAAGAAGTATAGACGAGGCCTCGATCCTTGTCAATAGAACTGACTGGTCAGTTCTGGTAGATAATTTAGATGAGGTTGCAATCTTTGTCAATAGAACTGACTGGTCAGTTCTCAATTGGTTGAACTGCCTATTAGACCATCGATTGATTCTATTCATTCCCGTGCTCTTTCATTTTTTTATGCTGCTGCCGCTCGTGCCAAGGCTACTGAAGGACTACCGTAAAGCACCCCGTTCACTTTTGCAGGCCGCAGCTATAGCCCCTATAATTGGCCGTGTGCAAAAGACTCAAACCGAAAAGGAGCAATATAATGAAACGGCTCCTCGTGGCCTTGGCGGCCCTTGCGCTGGTAGCCTGTGGCCGAGAACCCCCTGCTGACCTCATTCCCGCCAAAATTGTCAATGTGCGCGACTTCGGTGCCGATGGGGTGGCGGTCGTGCTCAAAGGAGACGATGTGCCGCCGCTGCCCATCATCATCGGCCACTGCGAGGCGCGGGCGTTAGTCAGAGCCATGCAGGACGAGGACTTCCCGCGCCCGCTGGCCTACGATCTGTTGGAAGCGATGCTGGAGAAGCTGCAAGGCAAGGTGCAGCACCTCGTCGTCCACAGCATCAAGGACGACACCTTTCACGCCAACTTGTACATTGAAACCGAGGCTGGAGAGTGGGTGCTCGACTGTCGGCCCAGCGACGGCATGGTGCTGGTGACGCGCCTCGGCGCGCCCATCTACCTGCGGCCGCAACTTTTTGAACCCAAAGACCTAAGCCCACAGATATAACCATAGCAAGGAGGATGCCGTGGCCTATCGCGTCGGCCTCGTGGGGACGGGTGGTATCGCCCGCGCTCACGGCACGGCCTGCCAACAGATTGCCGAGGCCGAACTCGTCGCCATCTGCGACGTGTCCGCCGAACAGCTAGCGCGCTACGGCGAGGAGTTTGGCGTTGCAGCGCGCTACACCGAGCTCGACGCCATGCTTCACGAAGCCGAGCTGGACATTGCCATCATCTGCACTTGGGGTGCTTTTCACGCGGAGACCGGGATTCAGATCTGCGATTCGGGGCGGGTAAAAGCCGTGCTCTGCGAAAAGCCCTTCACCCAAAACGCGGCCGAAGCAGCGGCCTTTGTCGCGGCTGGCAGGAGAAACCGCGTCCTCGTGGCCGAGGCGTTTAAGTTCCGCCATCACCCCATGCACTTGCGGGCCAAGGCCATGCTCGACGCCGGCGCGATCGGCGACTTGGTCGGCGTGCGGAGCACGTTTTGCACTAGTTCGGGTGCCCCGCTCCAAGAGCGCACGCCCGAGTCGAATTGGCGTTTCAACAAGGCCAAAGGCGGCGGCAGTATCTACGATTTGGCTTGTTACAACGTTCACCACGCGCGGTTCATATTTGGCGAGGAGCCGGAGCGGGTGTTTGCCGCGCAGCAGTTGGGCTTGGAGACCGATGATGCCGCGTCGATTGTGCTGGTTTTTTCCGGGGGCCGTACCGCGCAGATTTCCGTGGGTTTTAATACGTTCAGTTCTCAGTACGCGGAAATTTCCGGGCATCGCGGGATGCTGCGGCTAGATCAGGTTTGGAATAACGAGAACCGAGCCGTGACCATAGAACATCGCACGCCGAGCGGGGTGGAGGTCGTCGAAATCCCGCCGTGCTTTCAGTTTGCATTGCAGTTGCAGCACCTGTGCGAGTGCTTAGCTGAGGAGCGGGAGCATCGGATCACGCCGGAGCACAGCGTTGCGCAGATGCGGGTGTTAGACGCGGTGAAGGAGTCTATGGAGATGGGACGGGCGGTGGAATTGTAATCCGCAGATGGACGCAGATGGACGCAGAATTAGGATGCACAAGACGACTTTAATAGGATCTGCCCTTTACAAAGAAAGGACGAATCATGCGCGTTGGCATTATTGGACACACGGGTCGCGGCAACTACGGCCACTATCTCGACATGGCGTTTGTCGGGGTGGAAGGCGCGGAGATTGTGGCACTGGCCGACCCCGACGAGGCGGGACGCCAAGCCACTGTTGCCAAGACCGGAGCACCCAAGGGATACGCCGATTACGTGCAGATGTTAGAGGAGGAGCAGCCGGATATCGCGGTAGTGGCGTCGCGGGAGATCGGCGATCACTCGGCGTTGGTGCTCAATTGCGTGGAGCGGGGGGCGCATGTGTATCTCGAAAAGCCAGTGGCGGCTTCGGTTGCCGAAGTGGACCAGATGATTGCAGCGTGCGATAAAGCCGGGGTGAGGGTGGTAGTGGCGCATCCGTGGCGGGGGCATCCGCCGATCCAGAGGGTGGCGATTCCGGAAATTAAGGCGGGGAAGATCGGCCAGCCGCGGCTGTGTCGGATCTATGGGATGGGCGGCGCGCACGGTGGGGATCAACTGTTTTTGGATTTGTATCCGCATTTCTTTGACTTTCTCTGGCAGTTGTTTGGTGCGCCGCTGTGGTGCCATGCGCATCTGACGCAGGATGGGCGCAGCGCGACGCCGGCGGATGTAAAGGAAGGTGTCGAAGGGATGGGCTTAGTGGCTGGGGACGGGATCAAGGCGTACTACGAGTTTCCGGGCGGCGTCGCTGCTGATTTTGAGTCGTACCGGGGCGATGGGAAGGATAATCCCTATCGCATCGACATTCACGGGACGGAAGGGACCTTGTCGCTGCCTGGGCCGATGGTCAATCTGCCGGACATTTACTACCACCCGCTGGTCAACCCTGGGCTGATCGACGATCCGCGCTGGGAGGTCGTGCCTTCGTCGCCGCCGCCGGACGAGCACAAGTGGCTCAACGCGCACCGCCGCATGGCGCGGTCTATGATCGACATGATTGAAGGCAAGGAGCCAGAGTGGGAGTTGGTAGGGCTGGAGAATGCGCGGCTCTACCTAGAAATGGCGATGATGGCCCACGCCTCGCATAGGGCTGGAGCACGGGTTGGGCTGCCGCTGGCGGGCACGGCGAATCCGTTTGACGAGTGGGAGTGAGGGAAGTCACCAAGTTAAGCAACACAAAGAGGTGCCTGATGAAAACAGGATGTTCTTTTTGTGGTCATAAGGAACTTCAGCCTCGTCAAACCCAGTACATTTATCGGCACAATGGCCAATTTCTCATTGTGGATGACGTGCCCTGTCTCCAATGCGCGTACTGTGGCGAACAGTACTTTGAAGGTCTCGTATTGAGAGGTATAGAAAAGAGATTCAACGAACTCCATGTACATGGACAGAAAGCGAGCAAAGAGGTTCAGACTCCCGTTGAACACTTCTCGAACCTGCATTAAGTCTGACAAAGTAGAGTCAAAGCTACGCCTCCAAGTGAACGATAAGACGCAGTTGTACTTGAGATGACGGTGATGTCTCACGCCCACATGAGGCCAAAGCGAGAGATAGGGCTGCTGCTAGCGAGTACGGCAAACCCCTTCGACGACCGAAAGTGATGAAAACTTTGTTGCTGAGGTGTTCCTTTCGTTATTGATGACTCACTTGAGAAAGTTGAGAGAAGATCGAGCGTGATTCAGTTGCAACCAGCATTGATGCGAAGGCCAAGAGTCGTAGGCATCCTGTTCGCATTCATCGTGAGTCTGATGCTAATGACAGGCTGTGACGCAGGAAAAGGAAGCACTAGTTCTGGATTCTTTGGAGCAAGAGTAGATACTATTACTGTGAGAGACACAGTCACCGTACGAGACACTATTACTATGAGAGACACAGTCACCGT
>JAJDUT010000011.1 GCA_022826515.1 Candidatus Latescibacterota bacterium | reverse complement strand
ACCGCACAGGCCGTCCGTTGGCCAGCGGCGTCTATCTGTATCGACTGATAACCCCCAAGGCCATCCTCACCCGCAAGCTCACCCTGCTGCGATGACCGGACGCGCCTCGTGCGCCAGCCGTTTTTGGGAAAACAGGTGGCTAACAGGCGGCACCACCGTCCATCTCTTTATCCTTGTTGTATAATTGCATATTGTTGATATATTCAACAAATGAGAGAAATGCACAGTTGGTGGGATGCTGTCACTCAACTCTCCGCTGCCCATCGGTTCATTGAACACCAGCCAGAGACCCCGCGCTATGCACGAGCTCGACAGAAGCTGCCGTACCTCATAAGGGAGGGCGTTTATCTCGGGTGCTCCCACCGCGTCCCCCCAGATGATCGCGTAGAGATCGCAATATGGGCTCCACCGGCTGATGGAAAAGGTCCCGGCTACTACTGCTGCTTTCGATTGTATTTGGAAGACGATATGGTGATGTACGCTTCCCTGTTTTGCTTCTACGACGGAACGGAATCTTCACCAAGTCTGAGCAACCTGCACGAAGCCGAGGCATACGCACGAGCGAACCAATTCGCCAAGGAAACCGATAATGAAAACCAAAATTAAGAAAAACTACCCGTATTATGCTGCCGGTCGGACATGGTCTGTGCCCGAGCTACGACTAGTTTCACTACCCGATGGCACCGCTGCCATTTCTGAAGAGGAAATCCACCGAATCCACCGGGCGATCGCCAACGAAATCTGCGGAAACAACACTAGTCTATCGATGGAAGAATTGGAATTCCTCTGCGACGTAACGGGCACTACCTTCTCGGATGTGGCAGACTGGCTACAGATCCATCGCAGCACGGTTACTCGATGGCGGAAATCTAGTCAAGTGCCGAAGAGTGTAATGAGCCTAGTACTCAAGAAATGGTTTTGGTACCTTCTTTTTGGAGAATCTCTCCATGACGAAGCCATTCCGCTGGATTGCGCCGTCAACGAGACCAAATTCCTGTCTTTTGCCAAACAGGAAACCATTGATAAACACTTAGCAGACCCAGTCTCCCAAGCTAAAATTCTATAACATGGATTGTAGTGGAAGTATCGTTCGCCGGTGCTTCACTGCCTCTTGTGCTTGGTCCGTACGCTTGATAGAACGCACTCTGGTCGCGGACTAGATTCCCGCTCTCGTGGGAATGACCATTCGAGATGGCAACGGCAGGAAACCGCAGGCAATAAAAACTGCGTAATGTCAGTTATATACTGACGTTACTACCCTTCTTCCCGTACCTGACTTCGGCGGTCCGCCATAGTGGAACGGCTGCGGGCACCCTGGATGTAGCCGCTGCAAATCCATCTATCCTTGCGTCCCGGCCAGATGTTATTACAATAGTGATAACAACAGGAGGCATTTCATGGTCGAACTCAAGGTCCGCAAATTCGGCAACTCGCTCGGCGTCGTCCTGCCCAAGGAGGTCGTCAACCGACTGCGCACCAAAGACGGGGATCCGCTATTCCTGATCGAAGGGCCGGACGGCAGCTACCAGATGACGCCTTACGATCCCGCCTTTGCCAAGAAGCTGGCAAAGGCCGAAGACATCATCGACCGCTATCGCAATACGCTCCACGTTCTGGCCCAGTGACGGAACCGGTTTGGATTGACGCACGCGACGCGCTGATGCTACACGACCGCCTGCTCGCACTGCATGGCGGCGCAGCCGGGGTGCGCGACGACGGCTTGTTGCAATCGGCTCTGGCCCGGGCACAGCAACACTACGCCTATGCAGATACGCTCGATATCATCGAAATGGCGACCGCCTATACGGCGGGCATCGTGCGCAACCATCCATTTGTCGATGGCAACAAGCGCACGGGTTTTGTAGTCGGAATCCTGTTTTTGGAGTTGAATGGCTATCGCTTCACCGCCACGCAAGAGAACGCGGCTCAGGCCGTTATCGCACTGGCGGCCGGGACACTCGATGAAGCGGGCTACACGTCTTTCCTGCGTGCGAACACCGAAGTGCAACGGAAAGAATAATAACAGTGCATTAGCACAACTCATCCACCGCTTAAACACAGCCTATTGCGCCGCCTACCCGCCCGCTGTATCTTGCCCCACCATGAATTTACGCCTCAGCATCGTCGCCCAGAGCCTTATTTCCCTCTGCAAAGCGCATCCTCTCGCATGAATAAAGTAGATATTCCGCCGCCCGAAGGCGTCTTTGCCCAGCCTTGGTCGCTGAAGAAACTCTTTGGTATGCTCGCCGTCTTCGGCCCAGCGGCCATCGTCGCCTCAGTCGCCATCGGCGCTGGCGAGACCATCGTCGTGGTGCGGGCCGGTGCTTGGGCTGGCTATGGCTTGTTGTGGATGGTCTTGCTTAGCTGTCTAGTCAAGGGCGTCTTCTTCACCTATCTGATCGGCCGCTACACAGCCGTCAGCGGCGAGCTGATCGGCCACCGCCTCGTGCGCCTGCCCGGGCCGCGCGGGTGGCTGCTGTTGACCATTTTGCTCTTTGAAATGATCGGCGCGCCCCTAGCTTGGGTGCCCGTCTCCAAGCCCTGCGGCGACCTTTTTCACTTCTTGCTGCGCGACATCCTGCCCGCTGGCGAGGAAGAAGTCTTCTGGGAAAACGCCATAACCTCGGCCTTTATTGCCTTGGCGCTGTTCTTTGGCATTCGCCTGTCCTTTGAACGCCTCGAAAAGCAACAACTCCTCATTTGCGGGATCCTAGTCACCGGCACCATCGCCGGCACCCTCATCGTGCGTCCAGACTTTATCGCGGCACTTGTCGGGACCTTCCGCTTTGGCGACCTACCGCCCTTCCCGGAGTGGGCACCCGCGGACACCGTCGCGCATCCGCTGCTGACATTGGGCACCACCTTTGGCTACGTCGGCGGCTCGGTCATTAGCTACATCGCCTACGCCAACTGGGTCGGCCTGCACAAGTGGGGGCTGACGGGCCATCAAGATATTGAGGCCATCCGCGACCGCGCCGGACGCAGCGAGAGCATCGACTACCTACCCGACGATCCCCAGCAAATCCGCCACCTACGGCAACGCGTGGCGCCACTGCGCTGGGACGTGGCGTTGGGAGCGCTGGTCCTCTTCATCGTCACTGGGGCCTTTATGATTTCCGGGGCGGCCGTGCTCTTCCCGCTCGAAACCCGCTTCGAGGGCTGGAACTTGCTGACGCACCAAGCCCATGTCTGGCGACAGATTCATCCGAGCTTAGTGTGGATTTACTACGTCTGCATCCTCGCCGCGCTGTGGGGCACCCTGCAAGCCCTGCCCGAAATCTACGCCCGCGTGGCCCAAGAATTTCTCGCCGCTCGCTGGCCCGACCGCACTTGGGAGTACCAGGCCATCAAGCGCGTCATCTGCCTCTACATCTTCGCCACCACCATGCTCATCGTCTGGAACAACATCCCCTTCGACATCCTGACCCAGATCGCCGGTTTCCTCATCGCCAACCTAGCCATTGCTATAATGATGGTGGCAGCCATCTATCTCAACTTCAAGCTACCCACCTCCTACCGCACCCGCGCCTGGGTCCTCATCGGCGCAATACTCTCGACCGCGGTACTAATCGCCTCGTCCGCCGTCAGCGGTTGGGGCTTGTTGGGCAAGCTCAGCGGCTAACTCGCGCTCCGGCCCAAGCGGCAATCTTCGGCAGCAAGCCACTCCGCATACGGGCGCGGCATAGGGCTGGGCAGACCTAAGCCGTGTTCCTCTCGCCAGCGCAAGAGAGGGTGTTCGCGTTCTGCTTGCGGCAAATCCACGCGCTGACCACGCGCCCCCGACTCGAAAATCCCCATCAATATCTCCAGCACGTGGCGGCCGGCCTCGCCCGAGCACTCGTGCGCGCGGCCCTCGTCGAGAGCCTGCACGTACTCGTCGGCGAACTGGTAATCCTCCACCGCAGCCGGGCCCGCCGGATCGTAGTGTTCGGGCACTATGGGGGCGAGCGGCTGCCACTCGGATTGGCCAGGAGCAAAGTGCGGCGTGGACAAAAACCACGGGGCACCGCTTTTCCAGTAGAGCCGGCCCTCGGTGCCGTAGATCTCGATCATATAGGCCGTTGAATCCACCTTGGGGAAGCGGTGCTGCAAGAGCGTACCCGAAATCCCGCATTCAAAGGCGAGGGCCGCAGTGACGTGCTCACCGGCGATGTAGCCCATGCCGCTCGGCGACGGCACCACATCCTCGGGCGTGATCAGTCGGCCATCAGTCAAGGCCACGGCTTGGACGCTCTGCACCGGCCCAACCACGCCGAGCATGGCATTGAGCGAGTGCGTGGCGATATTCATCAGGCCGTAGCCGCCGTAGTAGCCCTTGCCGCTGCCCTGCACATAGCGCAAGTCGCCAATCCGGCCCTCGGCAATCGCCGCTTTGACCGCTTGCAGCGCGCCGCCGCTGCGCCCTTGGTGATGCACGGCCACTTGTACCCCTTGCTCCTCGGCCTTGGCCAACACCGCGTCGGCCTCGGCCAAAGTCGTACAAATCGGCTTCTCAATATCGATGTGGACTCCGTGTTCCAGCACCCGCATAGCGAGCGGATAGTGGAACTCAGTGCCCGTGGGAATGGCGACGATGTTCGGGGCCTCGGCCTCGATCATCCGGTCGAGATCGTCGTAGCGGGCCGCAACCCCCAGCTCGTCGCCGAGTTCCGCCAGCCGCTCGGGCACAAGGTCGCACAGAGCCACAACCTCAGTGCGGGGATGCTGATGGTACGCGCGGCCTGCGGCCGTACCTCGGCCACGGCAGCCCAAAATAGCAACTCGGTATTGTTGCATGATGCAATCTCCTTTCGCGTCACTTTTGATCGATTAACTCGGCCTTTTTCCAATACGCAGCAAAGTGCTGGCGCAGCCACGCCAGCGTAGAAAATCGCAGCGTATTAAAGCCCCCCCAAGACCAGCGCAGCGGCCACTCTTGCCGACCGGTGAGCCGTTGAAAGAACCGTTTGCGCTCTCCGCCCGCCAGTTCCACTTCGGCACTGAGCCGCGCCAACTCATAATCGTACGTCCCCTCCATGAGCATGCGAGCGTGCCGCGCGACCTTTTCCGGCTCCAGCACCGCCACCCGCGGACACACCATGCCGGCCTCGCGTCGCACGAAGGCGCGGATTTGCGCCGACGGAAAATCGCCCTGATGCGCAATAGCTTGGCGGGCGATCGAAACCGGATTCATCGCCCCGTACGTGCGGCAGATCAGCGGACGCACCGGATAGATGGTACAGCTATGGTCCGCGCCGAGAAAGGGGCAGCGGCGAGGCCGCTCCTCGGTAAAGTTCAGCAACTCCTGGCGACGCTGCGGGGAAAAGTGCTTCTCCACATAGGCGACGATGTGGACGTATTCGGCTCGGTAGAGCGGGAACATGGTGGCGTAATAGTTGTCGAACTCCTCTTCCGTGAGCGCACAGCAATCGCCCGTACCAGCACATCGCGTCGCCGGAACTTGATCGTAGAGCACCTCTAGATCGCGCATACATCCTCCTGTTGTAAGCTAGCGCACCTTCGCTATCAACGCCGCAGCCCGCTGCCGTATCAGCGCCTCGCTCGCTGGCGCGATCATCTGCACGCTCGGATAGAACTTGTAGGCTAGGTCGATCTCGTAGCCGCCGTGCGCGTACTCGTCGGCCGTGGGCACGTAGCCAATGCAGCCATTGGCAAAGCCGCACAAGACGGCTGGCTCATGTGCGGCCTCCAAGTCGAGCTGATAGCGGGCAAAAAGCTCGCCCTCCACGCCCAACAGCACCAGTTCGCCAAGGGCCAACGCCTGTATCTCAAAGGGCTGGACCCGAGCGCGCTCCGCACCAGCCCGCACCCATTTGCGCCTAGCCACAGCCCATTCGAGCTGTGCCTTAACCGCCTCGCCGCCCCTTCGGCTGAGCTCAGGTCGAAGCCACGCCAAACGCGCCCGCAGGTGCCATTTGAGTTTCTCGGCCTCAACGCGCCAGCGCGACGGCGGGGGTTGCAGCGGCAAGTCCAACCGCTCGTGCGCCCAGCGCAGTGCCGAGATGTCCAAAGGCGCGGCAGCATCCCGTCCCTCCAACACGGCCCGACCCAACGCTTGCCCCAACTCCTCGACATCGGCAACCGAGCCGTTGGCGATTCGTGGGTTGACATCGCCGCAGGCACCGTTGACAAAGAGAGCCTCATCGTCGGTCTGCTCCTCGATGTGGCGCACCGCCGCACCGGCATAGTCGCCGCTGATCTGGAGGTTGTCCTGGCCCAAGACCACCGGATGACAGGCGTGATTGAATAGCGTAGCCCCTCGGCCATCGGCAGCGACAAAGCGCAGCACGTGTGCGTAGGGCACGACCGGACCGGCGGGATTTTGCCCGATCCGCGTCCCCTGCGGGTGTGGCTCGCGGCGATTGATGCCGATCTGCACTTGAGGACGCGCATAGTATAAACGGCCCGGTCGGCTGTCGGCGGCCGCAGCTACCACCACCTCCACCACGGCGTCCGACACCTGCTCCAAGTAGCGGCTGTCAATGCGACCCATGCCCCGGAAGGGGAAGGTCAGCGGGCCGGCGTGGGTGTGAGAGGCGCAGACCATGATGGCCGCGCTTTCGATGTCAGTGGCGAGCGCAACCTTCTCCCGAATCCCCCGCACAACATCCGCGTCTAACCCCACCAAATCGACGGCGACAAGAGCGACCCGCGCTACACCTTGGCCGCAGACGAGGGCCTTGGCCATGAGGCGGTCGCGGATGTGCGTGGCCCCGGACCGCCGCCCCCAGTATCCGCCCATTGCGATACCGACCGGCGGCGTGATGTCGGCAGTAGCCGCGCCAAAGTGCAAGGTCACGGCGGCGGCCCCTCTCTCCAGTTAGTGGGCAGGACGACGAGCGTTGTGCCCGGGCCGCAGGCATTGTACAACGCGCACAAATCAGCAACTCCAATTTGCAAGTCCATAGCACTTGGACGGTGCCACGCTGAGCCAGCGTAGATCAGCAGCCCGCTAGCGAAATACAAGGCACTGGTAGCCGGGGCATCAGCAACCAAGTTCTGCTCCCAGTCGAAAGGGCTAGGCACTAAGCTCTGCCAAGGACTGCTGGGTCGATAGCGCCGCAACTGGGCTACAAGCGAGGATTGCACTGGCGGCTTCTCTCCGAGGGAATCAGCCGCGAGCGGCACGCGCCGCAAGAGCGCCCTCCCGTGCATCAGCCGCAACTCGCCCTCGCCCCGATCCACCAGCAAGTACGGCGCATCCGCTTCTATGGCCTGCAACCAAGCCCGCAGCGCGGCGTTGACATAGACCAAGTCCTCGGCCGACGCTGCACTCGCGTCGCACGCCAAGGCCCATAACAACGCTAGGTGCTTCATCAGTAGATAAAGACCGGCCAGCCGATTTCGACGGCTTCGTACAGGTACTCCAAATCCTCGTTGCCCACCCGGACGCAGCCGTGAGTAATGCTCTTGCCCAAGTTGATTTCAAAGAGCGTGCCGTGAATCATAAAATCCTTGAGAAAGTACAAGGCATACGACCCCAAGACCCCGCGCTGGAACCGCCTCGGGTCCTCGGCGAAAATGGGAATTTCCTCGTCGTTTTCGATAAAGTACCAAGTCGGCCGAATCCACAGAGGATCGGCGACCTTGCGGCGGATGGCGAAGCGACCCTTGGGGGTATCGAACGTCCAGCGATGCCACCTTTTGACCCCTTCGAGTTTGCGACCACTGCCCGTTGCACAAGCGGCTTGGCGCAACACCTGCTCCCCCTCGCGGAACAGGATGAGATTGTCTTGGGTATTGATGACGATGTAGGGCGTAGCTAGGTCGTGGCGCTCAACAGCTTGCACCAGTTGCTGATGCTCTAACCAGAGCGCGGACGCACGCGCGGCGGGCGGCCCCCACAGCAGCGCGAAAAAAAATAAAGCGACCGGGAGCAATTCCCGGCCGCCTTTGATTAGGGTTTGCAATGGGCACGCTCAGAAGCGCTCGTACCAAGGGCGCATCTCCTCGACCAGCGCGTGGTATCTATCCACGGCCACTATCACGCCGTCGGCGACCTCGGTAGCCTTCAGATCCGCGCTTTCGGCGAGGGACTCGGCATCGGAGAAATGCTCGCTGTCCACCGCGGCTTCGGCCGCGTCTAGATCGGCGTCAGCCGTGCTCAGCTCGACGCGCAATTCCTCAATATCAGCTTCCGTGCCCTTGCCCGACGGCGCTTCCTCTAGGCTGGTATATGCGGCGGTGATCGCGTCGTGGGCCGCAGCAATAGCAGCTTCGGCCGACTCCCGCTGGCGTTTCTTTTCGGCGTGCGCAGCCGACTCGGCCTGCGTGGCCTTGCTCTTAGCATCGGCGATTTGCGCCCGCGCCTGCTCAAAGTCCTTGAAGAGGAAAAAGCGCTCGTCTTCGGTTTTGGTCGTTGTTTCAGCTTCGCTGTACGCACGCTGCGCGGCCGAGTATTCGCTGGCGGCAAAGCGCTCGGCGTCGGCGTCCCGGGCTGTGTCAAGGGCTTGCTTGGCCGCGTCTAGATCGGCTGTGGGAGGGTCGTCACAGCCCGCCAAAACCGCAACGGCGAAAAACAGCGATATTGCCCGCATTTTCATGGTTCACCTTCCTGAGTTTGAACGTTCTGTGTTTCCCTATATAATCAGAGACAATCTAAAGGGAAGTACAAGGTATTGTCAAGCGCAAACAGGGCGCGACAGCGCGGCGGCGCGCCCTTCAGAATTTCGCATTTTCGTCGTCGTCCGGTGCAAAATCATCGTCTTCTTCCCCAGGCACTTCGTAAATCCACCCGCAATTTGGACACAAGGGGTATTCCGCATCCTCCCGGCGAATCTGGCACTGGGGGCACCGCTGGCCAAAAGGCGACCAGAACTTCAGCACCACGACGATCAGCAGCAATATGGCCAACAAGGTGTAGAACATCTGCGACCTCAGCGGCCCGCATCGAACTGGCGCACTTCCTCGCCCAAGAGGTCGGCGACTAACCCCGTACCGTTGGTAGTCCGATCGAGCGCCGCGTCGTGCAGGACCACGATCTGGCCATCGCGGGTGGCGCGCACGTCGATTTCGAGGATATCGACGCCGATCTGGAGCGCCTTTTCGCAAGCGGCCAACGTGTTTTCAGGTGCCAGCCCCGGACCGGATGCGCCGCGGTGGGCAATGCGCAGGGGGGAAATCATCTCAAGCGCCGAATTTGTCTAGCCGGTGCGCGTGGGCCAATGCGTGGGCCATCAAGCTAGTTGACGGCGCGATTCCGAGACAACCGGCGCTGCAACCGCGCTCGGAAAACTCATCTGTCGCGTCGGCCAATGCCAACTGGCTGGCTATAACTGTGGGCACGGGGTGCCAACTGTGGCTGCGCATAATCGACGGAGTCGAGTGGTCTCCGGTGACGACGAGTACCTCGGGTTGCAGCGCAAGCAACCTCGGCATGTAGGCATCCAACTCCTCTAGCAATCGCACCTTCAAGTCAAAATCGCCGTCTTCGCCCGCGCTGTCGGTCTTCTTTACGTGGACGTAGAAAAAGTCGTAGTCCGCGTAGCGGCTTTCGAGCAAGGCGAATTCGGATTCGAGGTCCCAGCCGACCACTTCGACATCCATGCCCACAGCACCGGCCACCCCGCGATACATGGGATACCCGGCAATGCCCAGCGCCTTCAGCCCATACGCCTCGTCCATCGACACCAACTCTGGGTAGCGACCAAATCCCCGCAGCAACACCATGTTGGCCGGATGCTCGTCGGCGAGCAAAGCGACGGCTTGCTCTAAAAAGGCATTGGCCACTTCAACGGTGCGCTCGGCACCCGGCGCGAGGGCCGACAGGGGCTTAGGCGGCACGCCCGTCACCTGTGGATCCGAATCCGAGACTTGATCGCCCAAACCCACGCCGCGCAACACCACGCCAGCGCGGTATTCCATCTCAGCGGCGACTTGCACCTCCACTTCGGGCACTGAGATCGCTCTCAACACTTCGCAAAGCTGGCGGCCTTTCTCCGTGGGGATGCGGCCGGCGCGACGGTCGCACACCCTACCCTCAGCATCTACTGTGCAAAAATTGAGACGCGCCGCCACATCGCCCCGGGCGAAGTCCAGCCCCAAGCCGAGAGCCGAAAGGGCACCGCGACCAATTTGGTTCTGCCAAGGATCGTAGCCAAAAAGAGCTAAGTGGGCCGGGCCGCTACCCGGGGTAAAGCCTCCCCCCAACGGCGAAAGCAGGCCGCAGGTGCCTCCCTTAGCCAGCGCATCTAAGTTGGGCAACTGGGCCGTCTCCAACTCGGACTTGCCCGTGGCCGGATGGGGCAACCCGCCCAAGCCATCGACGACCAACAGGACGATTTTGGCGTCGCTGTCCCGGATGCACAATTCCTTGGTGTATTGGGAGCTTATCACGTTCGCATTCTCCAATTCCGCAGAAAGTCTCTACGCTACCGACTCCCGCAAGTACAAATCCTTGAGCACCATCTGCACGGCACCGTTACCAGTGTAGGTGTCTGCCTCTAGCTCGAAAGCCGCGCTCAGCCGGTCGCCCGGCCGCACCTGATCCGCGAGGTCTTTTTGGTTCCACCACAGCGCCGCACACCGACGGCCCCCCACCTCCAGTTCGGCCTTGAAGTGGCGGCCGGAACCGATCTGCCGCGCCCAAACGACCCGACAGTCGGCTAGGGCAAAAACCGGCCGCCGGTGGCCGTTGCCGAAAGGCTCTAACGCGGCGAGTTGCTCCACCGTGTCTAGCGTCAAATCGGCCGGTTTAAGCATTAGATCAATGTCTAAGGCGGGTTGTAGATCCTCGGGGCTAATGTGGGTGTTGGCGTGGCCGATCAGCGCGAGACGAAAGCGCTCAAAGGCATCGGCTTCAAGCGAAAAACCCGCGGCCGCCGGATGGCCGCCGTGCGTCTGCAAATGCTCTTCGCAGGCGTGGATGCCCTCGCTGATGTCGTAGCCGGGGATGCTGCGCGCCGAACCGACGCAGAGGCCGTGGTCGCCGCCCTGGGAACACACGACCGCGGGGCGGGCGTATTTTTCGCACAATTTGCTGGCCAACAGGCCGATGATCCCCAAATTCCACTCCCCTAACACTACGATGATGTGATCCTCCACGTCCTCCTCCGGGCCGACCTGTTCCTCGACCTCCTGTATCCCCTCGCGCTGCCACGCCTGCCGCTGGGAGTTGAGCTTGTTGAGTTCGTCGGCCAACTGCGCGGCCTCTCCCTCGCTTGTCGAGCGCAAAAGCCGCAGCGCTATATCGGGCGTCTTCAAACGACCAGCGACATTGATCCGCGGCCCCAAGCGAAAACCCAAACTGGCGGCATCGAGGGGCTGGTCCCGGTAGCTGGCCACCTTCTTGAGCGCGCGCAGCCCGAGGCGTTTAGTGCGCTGGAGGATCTGCAGGCCGCGCTGGATAAATAGGCGATTTTCCCCTAACACGGGCACGAGATCGGCCACCGTTCCCAAGGCCACGAGGTCGAGCAGTTCGTTGAGATAGCGGCGGCGCTCTTCACCGGTGAGAAAGGCTGCGCTGAGAGCCTGCACCAGCTTGAAGGTGACGCCGACGCCAGCCAAGTCCTTGAACGGATACGCGCAATCGCGACGATTGGGATTGATGATGGCGAGAGCACGCGGCAGTTCGGCGAGCTGTTGGTGGTGATCTACGACGACGACCTCCACGCCGCGCGTTTCGGCCAGTTCTAGCGCTTCGTAGGCCGAAATGCCATTATCAACTGTAACGATGACGCGCGCGCCCTTTGCTATGGCGCGCTCGACCCCAGGCGGCTTGAGGCCGTATCCGTCCTTGTGGCGATCGGGCAAGAGGCAATCGCAGTCGGCCCCCACCTGTTCGAGAAAATCCATCAGCACGGCGGTGCTGCAAACCCCATCGACATCGTAATCGCCGTACACGACAATTTTCTCGCGGGCGCGCACGGCGCGCTCTAGGCGCGCAACCGCAGGGACCATGTCCTGCATCTGCTCAGGCGGGTGCAGGGCTTCAGGACCGACTTGCAATTCGGCGCGGGTCAGGCCGCGACTGGCCAGCAGATCGTCGATTAAGCTGTCGTACGGGTCTTCGCGGATGACATTCCAGACGGGATAACGGCGCATAAGTATCTTCAATAGTCCATATACGTGGGAATTGGTCTGACGCAACTTAGCCAATAATATCAACCGCGACAAAATCCGGTCAAGGAGAGACCCGTGCGCTTGCCTAGACGCTAGCGTTGCGTACATTTATCCGCTGTATTTCTTGAACTTAATCACTTGGGGAAAGGGCATGTTACTCTGCTATATAGCCCTCCTCGGTGCCATCGCGTTACCTCGCCTCGCGGCTGCTGGCCCCAATGCAGATGCCGAAATTTTCGTCGGCGAAGAAGGCCCCTTTTGCGGATTTGCCGCCAATAGCACCGTGGAGTTCAGCGTCTCGGCGCGCAACATGAGCGGCGTGCGCCAAGTCAAATTCGAATTTAGCTGGGAACCAGCCAACGCCATCGCCGAGATCGCGGGTGCGCTAGGCGAGACAGCGAGGGCCAATTCCTTTGTCTCCCCAGGGGCACCGCAGATAAAAGGCCAAACCGCCCAATGGGGAATCGCGACCCTCGGCGGTGCAGGGATAGAGGGAGAGGCCCATCTCGTCAGCATGGCTTTCACCTTGGCCGACTCTATCAGCCCCACCACACCCATAGACATCTACCTCGATGTGGTGTCGCTCGGGCCTTCCTTTAACGAGCGCGACGACATCCGCCCCCAAGTCGCGTTCTTGCGCAATTACTGCGACGCCGAGGGCCAAGCTTTGCCGGATGGCATCTTCTTTCGCTCGGTCGGGCAAAACCCCTCCTTTTCTGCCGCTGGTACCGGCAGCGTAGCCGACAGCAGCGCCGGCGAAATCCTCGTGTCTGCCCGCCTCTTGCAAGCTGGACACTTCCGCACTGGCGCGTCTTTTACGTGGGACATTACCAATCCCGGAGCAGCGCCGGCCTACGCGCTCGTCAACGACGAGACCATCCCCATCCCGGCCGGCGCAACTCAGCAAATAACCACCACTAGCGACGAGCGCGGCCAGACCTATCTGCTCCTCGACGCCGAACAGGCGACCACGCTCGTTTTCAATACCTGCGCCGACGGCTCGTGCGCTGAAAGCCAAGTAGTATGGGGAGACGTTGCCACGTCCATCTCAGAGCCATCCGGCTTCGCGCGGCCGCGCGACCCCATCCTCGCGCAGAACTACCCCAATCCCTTTAACGCCGGTACCACTATCCCCTTCGCCATCCCCGAAGGAGGAGCTCAGTTTGCCCAAATCGACATCTTCAATCTAATGGGGCAAAAGGTGGCCACGCCCTTTGCGGCGAGCACATCCCCAGGGCAACACGTGGTTCACTGGAATAGCCAGTCGGCAACCGGCGCACCCGCGGCCAGCGGCCTCTACATCTACCGCCTGCGGACGGATTCGGCCGAGCTACACCGCGCCATGCTCCTCTTGCGCTGAGCCGTGCGTCCTCCCGACTCAGCCCGCCTTGCGGCGGCACACCTCCTCCGCGACCTAGAGCAGCAAGCCCGACCTTTCGACGAACTGCTGCAAGCTCTCGACGCGCGCTTGCCGACCAACCGCGACGCGCGCTTTGCCCGCCAGCTAGTCCTCGGTGTGGTGCGGTGGCAGAAGCGGCTCGATTGGATCATCGCCACCTGTTGTGCGCGTCCGGTCGCCCAACTCTCGCCTTGGGCTCGCCACATCCTGCGCCTCGGCACCTATCAACTCTTCTGGCTCGACCGCGTGCCCCAGTCCGCAGCCGTCCATACCTCAGTCGAGCTAGCCAAGCACTTGACGCACCAAGGCATCGCCTCCCTCGTCAACGCCGTGCTCCGCAATTTGCTGCGGCAACGCGCGCGGATAAGCTACCCCGATCAGCAGCAGACCCCGACGCGCTACCTAGCGGTGTATCACTCTCATCCTGAATGGCTGGTCGAGCGCTGGGTCGGCCGCTGGGGACGCGAACTCGTCGAGCATTTGCTCGCGGCCAACAACGAGCCCGCCGCACTCAACATCTACCTCAATCCACTGCGCGCCAGCCGCGAAATCGCCTCCGAACTCGACCTAGCACCGGTCGGGTCGAGACCGGGATTTTATAAAGCGGCAAATGGCGCGAGCCTCTTCGCTTCGCGTGCATACCAGCAGGGACAATTTCAAGTTCAAGACCCCAACGCCGGCTTGGCCGTGGCCCTGCTCGACCCGCAGCCGGGCGAATGCCTACTCGACTTGTGCAGCGCACCCGGCGGCAAGGCCGTGCAAGCCGCCATCGCCATGGCCGACTGCGGCTGGATCGTAGCCGCCGACATTTCGCTGCCGCGGCTCAATCGAGTGCGCGAAAACGCCCGACGCCTGCGCCTGCGCGCCATCCGTCCGGTGGTCCGCGACGGCACAACCCCCGGGTGCGGTGCCTTCGACCGCGTCCTCGCCGATGTTCCCTGTAGTGCCACCGGCGTATTGGGACGGCGACCAGATGCTCGCTGGCGTCGCAATCCAGCCGAATTTGCCGCCTTGACGAAGCGCCAACAGGTGCTCATCCAACGCGCGTACGAGCACGTGCGGCCCGGCGGCGTCTTGGTGTATAGCACCTGTAGCTTGGAAGAAGAGGAAAACGAGGCTATCGTCGAGCGCTTCTTAAAGCAGACCCCGACCGCTCAACTCGAGCGCGCTGACACCCATTTCCCCGCCCAACCCTGGGCCGGCCGCTACGTACTGACCATACCGGGCCAACACGCCGGCGACGGTAGTTTTGCCGCGCGCATCCGCAAGGCTGTATCGTGAAAAACATCCTCCGCCACCTAAGCCTGCTCGCGGCGGGCGCGTTCATCGCCGGCATCATCGCCCTCATCCTACTCGACGCGGTCATCATGCCGTATCTAGTTGACACGCCCAGCGTCCAAGTTCCCAATCTCCAGGGCCTTTTCGCGTCCGAGGCATCGGCCCGACTCGAAGAAGCAGGACTGAAGGTGACTATCGGCGATTCGCTACACCACGAAACCGTTCCTGCCGATGCAGTCGTCGATCAAGACCCCAGTGGCGGCCAATTGGTCAAAGAAGGGCGGCGCATCGTCTTGACCGTGAGCAAAGGACCGCGCTACTACGGGGTTCCCGACGTGCGCCGCGTTAGCCTGCGCGAGGCGCGTTTACAACTAGAGGAAAACCAGCTAAAGATCGGCCAAATCCTCTATCGCTCTTCAGATACCCTCCCCGAAGGCGCTGTCGTCGGGCAGTCGCCTCCCCCCGGTGCTCAGCTCGCTCGCGACAGTGTGGTTGACCTCCAAGTCAGCAACGGCTCACCCACCGCCCTCAAGCGCGTCCCGAATCTAATCGGCCTGTCCATCAGAGCCGTGGAAGACACCTTGCGCAAATACGAATTGCGCATCGGCCACATCGCCAAGCGCATCGACGAACAAAAGCGCGTCGGCACAGTCCTAGCGCAAGACCCTACGAGCGAGCAGCGCATCCCACGCCACAGCCGCATTGACCTCGTCGTCAGCGCCCCGGCACCGCCCCCCAAGCCAGATGCCTTTGACAATTGGGAGGAACCATGAACGCCACGCGCATCGGCCCTTCCCTCTTGGCCGCCGACTTTGCCCGCCTAGCCGAGGACATCGGCCGCGTCGAGCGCGGCGGGGCTGATTTTCTTCATCTCGACGTAATGGACGGACACTTCGTCCCCAACATCAGCTTTGGCCTGCCAGTCGTCGCGGCCGTGCGCCAAACCACCCGCCTCGAACTCAACACGCACCTGATGCTGCAAAACCCCTTGCCCTTTATCGGCCCCTTCAAAGAGGCGGGGGCCGACTCGCTCGTCGTCCACGTAGAACTCGAATCCGCCCAAGCCGTACTCGACGCCATTCGCCAGCACGGTCTCCAGTGCGGCCTCGCGGTCAATCCAAACACGCCCGTCTCTGCCCTCTACCCCTATCTCGACGAGCTCGACTCGGCCTTAGTCATGTCCGTGGAGCCGGGGTTTGGCGGCCAAGCCTTCCAGCCCGCCGCCCTCGACAAAATCCGCGACCTGTGCGCTGAAATTGAGCGCCGCGGGCTAGACATACCCGTCGGCATCGACGGCGGGGTCCAGCCCGGCAACGCAGCCGCCTGCCGCCGTGCCGGTGCCCAGTGCCTAGTGGCCGGCTCAGCCGTCTTCAACTCCCCTGACCCAGCCCGCGTCATTGCCGACCTGCGCGGCTGACCTGCCTCTGTTGCTATATCTATATATTAAATTTATATTTTAGCTTCTTTGTCGCATTCTACCACTCGACGCATCGGCCCATGTTTGACCGACTCAGCGAACGCTTTGATGACCTCTTCCGCTCGCTCCGCGGACAGGGACGCATTACTGAGCGCAACATCGACGATACGCTGCGCCAGATTCGCCGCTCTCTGCTCGAAGCCGACGTCAACTTCAAGGTCGCCAAGGACTTTATTCAGCGGGTCAAAGAGCAGGCCCTCGGCCAAGACGTCCTCAAGAGCCTGACCCCGGGCCAACAGCTAGTCAAAATCGTCCACAGTGAACTCGTCGATCTGCTGGGGGGCAACAACAGCCCGCCCAACCTCGCCGAGCACCCTCCTACCGTGGTCATGCTCGTCGGCCTGCAGGGCTGTGGCAAGACGACTATGGCTGCCAAGCTAGCCCGTCAATTCAAGGACAAAGGCCGACCGCCACTGTTGATCGCCGCCGACGTGTATCGCCCGGCCGCCGTGGCCCAGCTCCAATCGCTGGGAGCCTCTATCGACGTGCCCGTTTTCAGCCAGCCTGCCGGTGTCGATCCAGTCGCCATCTGCCGTCGCGGCATCGACCAAGCCCGCCAGACCCACCGCAGCATCGCGCTCATCGACACAGCGGGCCGCCTGAGCATCGACGAAGAGATGATGGACGAACTAGAGCGCATCCAGCAGGCCGTCGAGCCGCACGAGATCCTCTTTGTCGCCGACAGCATGTTGGGCCAAGACGCCGTGGAAACCGCCGCCCGCTTTAACCAGCGTCTCGCGTTTACCGGCTGCGCCCTGACCAAGCTCGACAGCGACGCCCGCGGCGGAGCCGCACTGTCGGTTCGCGCCGTCACCGGCCAGCCGATCAAGTTCGTCGGCACTGGCGAGAAAATCGAAGACCTAGAGTCCTTTCACCCCGATCGCATGGCCTCGCGCATCCTCGGCATGGGCGACATTGTCTCGCTCGTAGAGAAGGCCGAGCAAGCCATGGAGCGCGACCGGGCCAAAGAGCTAGAAGAAAAGTTTCGCCGGGCCTCCTTCACCTTTGAGGATTTTCTCTCGCAGTTGCAAGCAGTGCGCCGCATGGGGCCGCTCGACCAGCTCATGGGCATGATTCCCGGAGGCGGCAAAGCCGCCAAGAACATGCAGCTCGACGATAGCGCATTCACCCAAGTCGAGGCCATCATCAACTCCATGACCCGCCAAGAGCGAGTCCAACCCAAGATTCTCAACGGCAGCCGCCGCAAGCGCATCGCCCGCGGCAGCGGCACGACAATCCAAGAGGTGAACCAACTAGTCAAACAATTTCACATGATGCAGAAAATGATCCGCCAGATGGGCCGCGCCAAAGGCGGCCGCTTGAAAATGAGAATGCCCCTCGTGGGCTAGGCATCCTTCGCCAAGGAGAATAGCATTGGTCAAACTTCGCCTTAAGAGAATAGGCAAACGCAAACAGCCTTACTACCGAATCGTCGCCGCTCACGTCAGCGTCGCCCGCAACGGCCGCTCCCTCGCCGAACTGGGCCTCTACGATCCCATGCACGCCAGCGTCAAAATCGACGAAGAGCGCGCCATCGAGTGGCTCAACAAAGGTGCGCAGATGACCGAAACCGTCGCCGACCTCTTCCACAGCCAAGGAATCTTGGCCCGCTGGAAGGGTCAAGAGGGCCGGGTGCGCGACGACGCCCTCTCCGGTGACAAGCCCAAGCGCCGGCGCAAGAAAGCGGCGGCGGCGCCAGTCCAACCGGCTGAACCGGTTGAGCAAGAAGCCGCTGAACTAGTCGAACAAGACGAACAGGCTGCCGCTGAGCCAGAAGCCACTGAATCAGCCGAACCGGTCGAGCAAGAAGAAGCTGCGCCAGCCGAAGCCGAACCGGCAACCGCTGAATCAGCCGAATCGGCCGAGCAAAAGGAAAAATAGACGGATAACCGCATGGCCGGGCGCGTCGCCGTAGCCTATATCTCCCGCCCGTGGGGAGTGCGCGGCGAAGTTCGGGCCCAAGCCCTGACGCACCGCGTCGAGCGCTTCAGCGACCTGCGGGATGTCGTCCTCCAATGTGCGGGCCGACCCGATCAGCCGCTCGAACTCGAGCGCTGGCGCACAGACGCTAAGAGCTTGTTACTCAAATTCGCTGGCATTGACTCACCCGAACAGGCGCGTTCAATCTTGGCCGGGGGCTACGTTACCATCGCCCCCGATCAACGCGATCCCCTGCCGGAGGGCACGCATTACATAGACGACCTAGTGGATTGCGCGGTCGTCAACTCGGAAGGGGAACTATTGGGCCACATCGTCGAGGTCTTATCCATGCCGACGACAGATGTTTACTTGGTCCGCGGAGCCAAAGGCGAGGCCCTCGTACCGGCTGTCGGCGACTTTGTCGTGGAAATCGCACCGGGTCGGGTCGTCGTGCAGGGCATTGAAGAGCTATTTGGACCATGAAAATAGACATTGTAACGCTCTTCCCGGATTTTTTTGCCTCGCCATTGGCGACCAGCATGATGGCCCGCGCCATCGCCCAGGGCCTGCTGACCGTCGAGACCCACGACCCGCGCGATTGTGCAACCGACAAACACCGCACCGTGGATGACGCGCCTTACGGCGGCGGCGGCGGCATGGTCCTCAAGCCCGAGCCCGTGTACCAGCTTTGGCAGGAGCGGGGCCTAGCAGCCAGCCGCTGCATTTACCTAACAGCCGACGGCCAGCCGCTCAATCAAACGCTCGCCATCGAGTTGGCGCTTGAGGAGCGGTTGGTGCTGTTGTGCGGGCATTACAAAGGAGTAGATGAGCGCATCCGCACTGGGCTTATCGACCGTGAAATTTCAATCGGCGACTACGTGCTCACCGGTGGCGAGCCGGCCGCCCTCGTCCTCATCGACGCGGTAGCTCGGCTCATACCCAATGTTTTGGGCAACTTTTCCTCGGCCTTGGAAGACTCGTTCCAAGAGGCCGTGCTCGATTGCCCTTGGTACACGCGGCCAGTTGAATTCCGCGGCCAGCGCGTCCCCGATGCACTGCTTTCGGGCGACCACGAGCGCATAGAGCACTGGCGGCGACGCCAAGCCCTGCGGCGCACGTTTGCGCGCCGGCCCGACTTGCTGCAACAGATCGAACTCGACGAAGAAGAACAACAGCTCATCGCCACTTGGCAGGAGCAAGGGCTGGAAGAAGCCCCCTAACAAACAAGGTGATACAATGGACTCAAGTATCCTGCGCGAACTAACCTCGGACCAACTCAAAACCGATCTTCCCGCATTCGGCGCTGGCGACACCGTGCGCATCCACGTGCGGGTCATCGAGGGCGACAAGGAGCGCACCCAAATTTTTGAAGGAACCGTCATCCAGCGCAGAGGCAGCGGCATCCAAGAGACCTTTACCGTGCGCAAGATCTCTCAGGGCATCGCCATCGAGCGCATCTTTCCCATGCACTCGCCGCGCATCGCCAAGATCGAGCGCCTGCGCGAGGGCCGAGTGCGCCGCGCCCGCCTGTTTTACTTGCGCGGTCGCAAAGGCCGCGCCGCCCGCATCCGCGAAAAGCAGGCGCGGTAAGCGGAGGCCACGTCATGGCCCAACGCGGCGATCTGCCTTTTACGCGCAAAAACTGGTCCTTGGCCATAGCCGGCTTAGCCGCGATCGTGCTCGGCTATGTGTTTTTGCGCATCCCGCCGGCCGAGGGCTTTCTCTCCCTCACCCTAGCGCCGGTACTTTTAGTGGTCGGCTACTGCGTGCTAATCCCCATGGCAATTTTGGTCCGGGACCAATCAGCAGACCAGGGAGACGAGGCTAAGCAGACATGACTAGCGCCCAACCCATCATCGACGATGGCGTTCACGCCGATTACGCCCCGGACCTCTACCGCTACGACACCGAGGCCCAGCAGGTCGCCCGCTTCGCCGACATTGGACCCGAACAGCTAGCCTTCTTTCACCAGCAGGGCTACCTCGTGATAGCAGAGGCGTTTTCTCCTGCCCAAGTCTCCGACGCTGCCGACGCCGTGTACGACCTGATTGACGGCAAGCAGCCGGAATTTCGCGGCGTCCAACTGGAAGTCGCCGCGCAGGGCAAAAAGCTAACGGGTGCGGCGCGGCGCAGCTCGGTGCGCAAGCTGATGAATTTTGTCGATTGGGACGAGCGTTTCCAACCCTTGGCCACCGACCCGGATCTTTTGGACGTCCTCGCCCGCCTGATGGACGACGCGCCCGTTCTATTCCAAGAGATGGCCCTGCTCAAGCCGCCTATGGGCCGCGAAAAGCCTTGGCACCAAGACTGCGCGTACTTCAACTATCCCTTGGGCACCACCATCATCGGCGTCTGGATCGCCCTCGACCACGCCGACGCGAATAACGGCTGCCTGCACATCCTGCCCGGCACGCATCGCGAGGGGCCAGTCAATCACTTCAAGCGCCGCGATTGGCAGATCTGCGACACCGACGTCCAGACCGAGCGCGACGTCGTAGTGCCCCTAGCCCCTGGCGGTTGCCTGCTCTGGCACGGCATGACCCACCACGGCAGCCCGACCAACCCCTCGCAAAAAATGCGCCGCGCCCTACAGCTACACTACCGACCCGCCAGCGCCGGCCAGATCGACACCGACGAGCGCATGGAGCACTTTGGCGGCGAGGTGCGCGGTGCCGAGTGCTGAACGAAATCTTCAACCCTCCAAACGCAGCGTCGCCTCGTCAATAAACCCACCCCCCACTTGTCGCGCAGCCAATGTCGCAGCGCACTGAGCGGCCGTAGCAATCCCCGCCCCCCGGTGCAGCCGATGCGCCAAATACGCAGCGAAAAACACGTCCCCAGCTCCCGTTGGATCAGCCACCATCGCCACCGGAGCCGACGCAAACTTCGTTTGCTCACCCTTCCCACTTGCCACCCAGCCGCCGTGCGAGCCTTCGGTGACGACCCACTCTGCTACCGAGCAATCGCGCATCAACTGGTCCAGCGTCAGGCCGCAATCGGCGAGCACGAGTTCTAATTCATCGTTGGAAGTTTTGACGTAGTCCGCACGTTGTAGAGCGGCATACAGACTGCCAGCAACCCCCTGGTACACCTGCGTCCCCTCAATTCGCCGCACATAGCCTTGGATGTCCAAGCTCACCACGCCGTCCATCGCCGCCAGCACATCCTCGGCCAGATCACGCGGATGCAGCGGCCCCAAATGCACGTGCTCCACACCAGCGAGCACCGGCCCGAGTTGTGCTGCGGCAATCGGCGCGGCGCAAGCGAGCAACTCCTGCCGCCGCGCATCGCCATCGACGTAGTTGACAAAACAGGTCGTCGCCGCGCTCTCACCCACATGGACGGCAATACCCCGTTGCTGCAAAACCGCCAGCATCGCCCGGTCGGCCTCGGCGACGTTAGTCAACACCCGCGTCTCCACGCCCAACTCGGCAAAGGTCAGCCCAGCATACGCGACCACGCCGCCGCGCTTGTACGCGACCACGCCGCCCTGGACCACGCGGTCAATCGTCGCCGAGCCAATGACTGCCACCGCGCCCATATCAGACTCCATCAGGTCGGCGACTCAAAGGAGTAGATCGGGCTATACCACTGTGTCGTCATAATACAACCCCTTTGAAGAGATTTACTCATCTCGGGCCACTGTTTATTTTTACTAGGCCGCGCCATCGCGCAAAGGAAAGAGCAAGCCGTGCAGCACCGCCACCTGAACCACCAGCGCTTTACGCTCGCCGCCATAGACGACGTGATCCGTCGCGGCCGCTGGAGCGACTGGGCTAAACTGCGCCGAGCAGCTCTTGAAGACCGCGCCCTACTCGACAAAATCGAGCGCGTCTGCGCCCATTGCACCGCCGACCCCCGCGCTCAGCGTCATCGCTTTTGGCTGCACTATGTCGAAAAACACCGCAGCGCTTCCTGATTGGGACCGCGTCCTGTCCTCGGCGTGCCGCCTCCAGCAACTCCTGCCCGAAGCCGTGTTGGTAGGCGGGACCGCAGCGGCCATCCATGCCGAGCATCGCCTTTCCCAAGACGCGGATCACGTGCTGCCCGACCTGCGCCGCCAGTTCGACTACATTCTCGCCCAATTAGAATCCGCGGCTGGATGGCGGACGGCCCGCGTGACGCGCCCTAGCCTCGACGGAATCGAAACCGGGGTGCGTCAACTGATCCGCAGCGAGCCGTTGGAAACGACGACGCTCCAACATCGGGACGCGGCGTTGACCATTCCAACCCAAGCGGAGATCCTCCGCATCAAAGGCGTCCTGATCCTCAAACGCAACGCAACACGCGACTATCTCGACTTCGCCGCGCTCGCCCATCGCATGGGCGACCAAGCCACAGCAGAAGCCCTGCGACCTTTCGACAGGTTGTACCGCCAAGACAATGGGGAGTCCGCACTGCAACAATTACAGGTACAACTCGCTAGTCCCTTGCCCTACGACTTAGAAGGCACTGAACTTTCTGAATACAAAAACCTCGCCCCACAGTGGCACGACTGGAACGCGGTGACAGCCGCTTGCACCCATGTAGCGGTCGTCGTCTTCGATCTCGTCTGCGAACAGAGCGAATCGGGCTAGAATGCCTAGCCTGCGAAAAACAGCCGCATAGCCGTCGCCCCTAACACCTGCTCCTGCTCTGCCGCACTCAGCCCCAATTCCTCGGTGAACACCGCCAAGTGCTGGGCATAGGTCGCGTTTTCCAACCAGTGCTCGCACGGGAAATCCGATCCCCAGACACAGCGCTCGGGGCCGAAGGCGGCGAGCAAATGGCGCAATTGCGGGTGCGTATCGGCGAAGGGGTACTTCTGCTCCGAGCTGGTCACCGCAAAGGTGAGTTTGGCGTGGAGTTGGTCAAAGCGCGCCAACTCCGCCGCTTGGCGCACCGCTGCGTCCTCAATTCCATTCGCCGCCACCGGATAGGCGCAGTGGTCCAGCACTACCGGGACGTGGGGAAATCGCGTTAGCAAAGCCGCCAACTCGCCAAGTTGTTCCCGGCGCAAATGAGCGCAAATTACCGCGCCGACTTCGCCGGCCCGACGCCAGAGCCGCTCCGCCCCAGGCTGGTCGTACCCCGTAGGTGCGGCTTCAAGGCGGAGCCCCTTGACGTTGTATCCGGTCACCAGCCGCTCCAACTCGTCCAGGCTATCGTCCCCAGCCGGGTCCAACGTGCAGACCCCGACCGTCCAGTCGGCATTGGCCCGAGCCGTATCGGCCAACAACCGATTGTCCCAGCGATAGGCCGATCCGGTCTGGATCAGCACCACGCGCCCGACGCCATTGGCCTCGGCTTCGCGCCGCAAGTGTTCGATAGTCCCCACACCCGGCTGTGGGCGGAAAGGATCTCCTATCATGGGGTATCGCGTCTCATCTCCGTGGTAAATATGTGCGTGCGTATCGACGATCATCGTCGGCTCCTTTCCATTGTCTATGCAACGGTGGAACTTAAAGAAGAAATGGACAGTCCAAAACTTGCCCGAATCCATCCGCTAGGTATCTTCTTGTGCAACTTTCCCGAAAGAACTCCTGCATAATCCATGCGTTTATACCTAAAGCGGGCCTTGATCGCCTTGCTGCTTTTGGCACCGGTGTTGTACGGTGCCTTCGCCCTGACATCACACCCCGTAGAGCCGCATCCCTACTTCGCATCAGGGGACGTTCTGGTCATTGCTCATCGGGGCGGCAAAGGACTAGCACCGGAAAACACCCTGACGGCCTTCACCCACTCAGCCGCGTTGGGAGTCGATGTGCTAGAAATGGACTTGCGCCAAAGCAGCGACGGCGCGCTCGTCGTCCTGCACGACCGGCGCGTTGACCGCACGACCAACGGTCAAGGCGCAGCCGATAGCTTGACGCTCGCCCAATTGAAGCAACTAGACGCTGGCTACCACTTCAGCCCAGACGGCCAAACCTTTCCCTATCGCGGCCAAGGGGTCGCAATCCCCACCCTAGACGAGGTATTTACAGCTTTTCCCAACATGCACTTTCTCATCGAAATCAAAAACGACTCCGCCGCGTTAGTAAACGACTTCTGCCGCACGATCCAGCGCTTCGGGCTAAACGACCGCGTCATCGTCGCCTCGTTCCACAGCCGCCCTTTAGAGAACTTGCGCCAGACTTGCCCCGAAGTAGCAACTTCAGCTTCTTCATCAGCGGGCATGTCCTTTGTCTTTCTCCACTGGCTGCGACTCGACGCGGCGTACCACCCTGTCAGCCAAGCCTTTCAGTTCCCGGCCCGCTTGGGAAAAATCGACCTAATAGACCAGCGCTTCATCGCCCGCGCCCACACCCACAACATCCAAGTCCACATCTGGACCATCAACGATCCCGACGCCATGCAGCACTACCTAGACCTAGGCGTCGATGGCCTAATCACCGACTATCCCGACCGCCTACTACGCATCCTGAACCGCCAGCCCGCAGAGGAGGCATCATGGGCGACCCAGTAGCCCTGAACGTACAACACCTGACCAAAACCTACGGCACGGGGCCAAACGCCCTAACCGTCCTCGACGATGTGAGTTTCACCCTTGCAGCCGGTGCCACCTGCGCAGTCGTCGGCCCCTCGGGCAGCGGCAAAACCACGCTATTAGGATTGTGCGCTGGGCTGGATCGCGCCAGTTCGGGATCGGTCGCGCTCGACGGCGTGGATTTAGATGGTCTCGACGAAGATCAGCGCGCGCACCTCCGCAGCGAAAAGGTCGGCTTCGTCTTCCAGACCTTCCAGCTCATCCCCACCCTCAGCGCCCTCGAAAACGCCATGGTACCGCTCGAGCTGCGCCGCGAGCCAAACGTCCGCGAACGCGCCTGCGATCTCCTCGACCGAGTCGGCTTGGGCGACCGGCTACACCACTACCCAGCGCAGCTTTCGGGGGGCGAGCAGCAGCGCGTGGCGCTCGCACGAGCCTTTATCAACCGCCCCGCGCTCCTCTTTGCCGACGAGCCTACCGGCAACCTCGACGACGGCACCAGCAGCAAAGTGCGGGACTTGCTCTTCAGCCTCAACGAAGAATCCGGGGCCACCCTAATTTTGGTCACCCACGATCTGACGCTGGCTCGCCTCACCCAGCGAATCATCCGCCTCCAAGGCGGTCGGGTCGCCGACGATCAGCTAGTCCCATGATAGGCTGGCTCGGCAAAATGGCCTGGCGCGACAGCCGCAGCCACCGCCGCAAACTGCTGCTTTTTACCTCTTCGATCTCCATCGGCATCGGTGCGCTCGTCGGCTTGAGCAGCCTCAGCTCCACACTACAAGAGGCGATGGACCAACAAGCTGCCGAGCTTTTAGGTGCCGACATGGCGCTGACGAGCCGCCAGCCCTTCACGCCCGCCACCGAGACACTCATCGACTCGCTCGGCGGCGTTCAGGCGCGCCAAGTGGCCTTCAATTCCATGATTTACCTGCCCAAGACCCAGAGCACCCGCCTCGCCCAGATCCGCGCCCTCACCGGCCCTTTCCCCTTTTACGGCGAGCTAAAAACAGAACCAACCTCTGCGGCGCAGAGCTTCCGCACCCAGCCCCATGCCCTCGTTGACGAGGCACTCATGTTGCAATTTGGCGCGGCAGTCGGCGACTCGATCAAAATCGGCGACTCGATCTTTCTCATCGGCGGCCGCCTCCTGCGCATCCCCGGCGAGAACGCCCTCTTCAGCGACATCCAGCCGCGCGTCTATATCCCGATGTCCTACCTCGACGATACTCACCTGATCCAACGAGGTAGCCGCGTCACCTACACCGCCTTCTTCCACTTCCCCGAGCGGGATGTCCAAGCGATAGCCAAGTCCATCCGCCCGCACACCCGAGGTGACCGCCTCCGACTCGAAACCATTGAGAGGCGCAAGGCGCGTCTCGGCCGCACCCTCAACAACCTCTATCGCTTCTTAAACCTCGGCAGCTTTATCGCCCTGCTGCTCGGCGGCGTGGGCGTGGCCAGCGCCATCCACACCTACACGCGGCAGAAATTGTCCACCGTCGCGGTGCTGCGCAGCCTCGGTGCCACGGCCCGCCAGACTGTCCTGATCTATCTAATCCAAGCCGGAGGCATGGGCTTGATTGGTTCGCTCATCGGTGCCCTGCTCGGCGTCGGGGTCCTCTACCTACTCCCTACCGTCCTCGCCGACGTGCTCCCCCTCCAAGTCGAGCCGAGCTTTGATCTCCTCGCCGTCTTAGAGGGCCTCGGCCTCGGCGTTGGCCTTTCGCTGCTGTTTGCCGCCCGGCCACTGATGGCCATTCGCAAGACCTCGCCGCTTTTGACCCTGCGCGCCTCGTTTGAAGACGACCAACCGGCCGACAGCGGTCTGCTGCGCTGGGCTTTGTACTTGGGAATCGTCCTGATAATCGCGCTCTTCGCCTTCCGGCTCACCGACCGCTGGCCGCTGGCCATTGGCTTTGTCGGCGGAGTCGGAGCCGCCTTTGCGCTTCTGACGTTTACCGCCCGCGCAATCATCTACGGCACTCGTCGCTTCTTTCCCGCCTCTTGGAGCTATATCTGGCGTCAGGGGCTGGCCAATCTCTACCGACCCAACAACCAGACCACGCTGCTGATGTTGGGGCTCGGGCTGGGGACTTTCCTGCTCAGCACCCTCTTCCTGACCCAAACCAACCTGCTGTCCCATATCAAAAGCGTCGGCTCCGACCAAAACCCCAACGTCGTGCTCTTCGACATCCAAACCGATCAGCGCCAAGAGCTAAGCACCCTCGTCGCCGGGATGGATCTGCCGCTGTTGCAACAAGTGCCCATCGTCACCATGCACGTCCACAGCGTCAAAGGCCAACCAGCCCGCGCCATACTCCGCGACACCACCAGCAACCGACGCCGACGCGGCAATTGGGCCTTGCGGCACGAGTACCGCGCGACCTACCGCGACTTCCTCACCGAGACCGAAGAGATCGTCGCCGGCACCTGGCGCAGCCAACCCGCAAGCGACACCCTCTACGTCTCCTTGGAAACAGGCGTCGCCTCCTCCTTGGGCGTTGGCGTTGGCGACTCGCTGACCTTTGATGTCCAAGGAGTCCCGATCGAAGTAGTCGTCGGCAGTCTGCGCCAAGTCAACTGGCAGCGCATCATGCCCAACTTTTTGGCGGTCTTCCCACCCGGCATCCTCGAAGCCGCACCGCAATCCCATGTCCTCGTCTCCCGCGCCGCCACGACCGAGCAAATGGCCGCTCTGCAGCGGTCCACCGTACACCGATTCCCCAATATCTCGGTCATCGATCTCGGCAGCATCCTCAGCACCGTCGATACCATCCTCGACAAGGTTTCGCTAGTAGTCCGCTTTATGGCCCTTTTCAGCGTCTCGGTTGGCCTGATTGTACTCGTCGGCGTGATTGCCAGCAGCCGCTACCAACGCATCGAGGAAAGCGTCTTGCTCAAGACCTTGGGGGCCAGTCGCCGCCAAGTGGTAGCGATCATGGCGCTCGAATATCTGTTTTTGGGAGCTTTTGCCGCGGCGACGGGCGTGATTCTGTCGCTAGGAGGCGTCTGGGCCTTGAATCGCTATCTCTTCGAGATCGGCTTCGCGCCCGACTACCTGCCCGTGATCCTCGCCTTTGCCGCGGTCAGTCTGCTAACGGTCGCCGTCGGCATGATCTCCAGCCGCGGCGTCCACACCAGCCCACCGCTCGAAGTCCTGCGCTCGCTCGATTAGCGACGCAACTCCTCCAGCACCGGCCCCAGCGTAGTCCACACAGTTTCGGCGACGATCTGGTGGCCTTCGACGTTGGGGTGGTTGCCGTCGGGCAGGTTCAGCGCGGGTTGGTCGCCCACGCTTTCTAACAAAAAGGGGATCAAGGCCGCGTCGTTTTCTTTTGCCAACGCCGGGAAAATCGCGGCAAACGCCTCTGTGTATTCCGCGCCCAAATTAGGTGGCATCTGCATCCCGGCGATGACTAGGGCTACTTCGGGGTTCTTCGCTTTCACCCGCTCGACGATTTGCTGCAGGTTGGCGCGGGTGTCTTTGGGGTCTATGCCGCGCAGACCGTCGTTGGCCCCCAATTCGAGGACGAAGACGTCGATGGGACGGCGCAACAGCCAGTCAATGCGGCGCAATCCCCCGGCTGAGGTTTCGCCACCAAGCCCGGCATTGAAGACTTCAAAATTCCAGCCGAGCGAATCAATCCGCGCCTGCACCAAAGCTGGGAAAGCCTGTTCGCGGTCGAGACCATAGCCAGCAGTCAGGCTATCGCCAAAAAAGAGAATGACGCGACTGGAGACTTCGGCGAGCTCAGACTTCGGCGAGCTCAGTCGAGGCGTCGAGTCGTCCGCTTCTTCGGCAGAGACGCTGCCGCTGAGTAATGCCAAGACCAATGCGATGTATTTCACCTGAACACCTTCTTAGTTTTGCTCGTGCGCTTCTTGCTTATTGAAGCGAAAAATCCGCTGCGCCCGCGCCGATAGCTGGTCCATAATCTCCTCTGGCAGCGGATCAGCCGCCTTGTATTGGTAGCCCAAGGTCGGGAAGTAGCGGTGGTACACCAGCGACATCATGGTGCGGCGGTAGTTCGTGCGGTTGGGCGTGGCCCGGTGCCAGACGCGCATATCGCGCACCACAGTGGAGCCAGCCGACATATTGGTGCGCAGCGACGGCAAGCTCAATGCTCGCTCTTCCAAGCCGCCCACTCGCCCCACATCCGCCGGATCGATGACCGCCTCGTGATCCGTAATCAGATGCGTGCCCGGCCACACCTCTGTGCTGCCGTTTTCCTCCGTAAAGTCCACCAACGGAATGTTCACGACCATCATATGCGGCGGCATGGCAATGGGCAAATCGGGGAAGAGATGCAGTTGGTCGCGGTGGATGACTTGCGTCTCCGGCCAGTTGGGCTCCGTGGAGTTGCAGTGGTAAGGCAGCTTGGCCCAAAAATCCTCGCCGAGCATGACGGCCATAATCTGCACGGCCCAAGGGTTTTCAATCGCCAGTAGGTCAATAAAGGGCGGTCGCAACAAATCGCCCGGCGTCCGCCCTTCCAAATGGCCATCCCAAGCCTCGCGCATTGCATCGCACCACACCCGGTCCATGGTCTCCTCCAAAATGACGAATCCCGCTTCTCGCACTTGGCGTACTGCCTCGGCCAGCGTGTCGGCGGCGAGGCACTGCTGTTCAATTTCCCGTGGCGACAGTTTCATAAACCCTCTTCGATTCTCCCTATATTTCCCGTCATGGTCAAGGCCTGAGCCTGCTCCTATATTAAGCGCCGATCCCCTAAACTACACCTCGGAGCCTTCATGCAAACTACCATCTTAGGCCGTACCAATCTAACCGTCTCGCGCATGGGCCTAGGCGCTGGCGGCCACAGCCGAATCGGGCGCAACGTCGGCCTAACCGACGCTCAATCCGCCGACCTCGTCCGCCGCGCCTTAGACCACGGCGTCAACTTCATCGACACGGCCGAAGGCTATGGCACTGAATCCATCATCGGCCAAGCCCTACAGGGCCGCGACCGCACCTCCGTCGTCCTCTCCACCAAAAAATCCACCCGCAATGAACAGGTCACCCCTGACGCCTTGCAGACAAGCCTCGACGAGAGCCTAAAGCATTTACGCACCGACTACATCGACCTCTACAATCTTCACGGCGTCGTGCCCCAAGACTACGCCTATCTCGTCAACGACATCTATCCCGCACTGCAAAAGGCGCAGCAGCAGGGCAAAATACGCTTTCTCGGCCTCAGCGAAATGTTCAACGAAGACTTCGAACACACCATGCTTCAGCAGGCTCTGGCCGACGACCTCTGGGACGTCCTAATGGTCGGCTTCAATCTGCTCAACCAGACCGCCCGCGCCAACGTCTTCGCCCAAGCCATCGCGCAAAACGTCGGCATCCAAATCATGTTCGCCGTCCGCAAGGCACTTAGCCACCCCGACAACCTCCGCGCATTCACCGACGCGCTCGTCGAAAAAGGGCAAATCGACCCCGCCGACCTTCGGCTGAGCTCAGGACTTCGGCGAGCTCAGTCGAGTCGTCGAAGCCTCGATTCCTTCCCCGACTTCCTGCTGGCCGAGGCCCCATCTCTACCCGACGCCGCCTATCGCTTCTGCCGCGACGAGCCTGGCGTCCACATCGTCCTCTCCGGCACGGGCAACGCCGCCCACCTCGACGCCAACCTCGCATCTTTCGCCCGCCCGCCGCTGACGCAACAGACGCGCGACCGACTCATCCATATTTTCCGCCGCGTTAATTCTACTACGGGACAAGCTGTGTAGGATTAATGGTTAGTCTCGGGACCAAAAGACAGGATGCCCAACTCGTCTTTTGCACGACGTGCAGGAGAGTGTCCAAGATCATGGGGGGCACCAGAGCTGAAGCGGCGTCCACTTTGTCATGTGGCTGAAATCGAGGTCGGTCGCCAACATAATCAGTTTGTGGCGAATACATAGCTGGGCAAGTAGTGCGTCAATGGTTCCAACCTGAATGCCGTGGCGGCGACACTTGTTGCGCAACTCGGCTGCATCAATGTAGTCGTCGCGCACGGGCACAATCATGGCGAGTGCCCCGAACCGTTCGACGATCTGCGTTTTGGCTTTCGGTCCCCGAAACCCCTGTAACAACTCCTGCAAGACGATTCCGGTCGTGTAAATTGCTTCGCCACCACCGAGCGCCTCTCGCAGGCGTTGAACCTCGGGTCCTTCGGGTGCCTTATCCCGTCGCAAAGCCAGCGACCAGACGCTCGTATCGACAAACAACGTCACCCACGGCTCCGTTCGCGTTTGTAGTCAAAGCTGTCGTCCCAGTCGAATTTGCCAAAAAGCTCTAAGAGCCGTTCCTGCTCTCGGCGCGCAATAAACTCCTGCAAGGCGCGGTTGACGGTCGCCTTCTTCGTTTTCTCGCCGCCGACTTCCAGCGCCCTATCGAGCAGCTCTGGATCTATCGCCAAGTTTGTCGCCATTGTGTTACCTCCGACACATATAGTTACACATAAACTAATCGCCGATGTGTGACAGAGTCAAATTCCTCATCAACCTTTCATCTGCGCGGCACAGCTTCCTCCACTCAAGTCCAATTCTGACGCGACGGGTCAAGGGGTCGTTTCGGGGCTAAAAGACGGGCCGACCAACTCGTCCAGTGCCACATTGAGCACGTCCGCGAGTCGGCGGCATAGGCCGAGCGTCCCAGGCTTCTGTCCTTTCTCAATCTGCGACAAATACCCTTTCGAGACGCCCTTGAATTCTCTTGAGGTCGTCCTTATACTTCTGACTGTGTATGTTTCTCACAGAGTTCCCGCGTCCGTCGCGGCCTCTAGTAAATACAAGGGCCTGACCCGTAAAAGGTAGCTCCCTTCCATACGGTTATGGGTAGCTCCTTCGCTATGGCGAATAGCCAGACTTCTTCATAACTCTGTGAGAACGTGAACAGGCCCGGCTCCGCAGAGGCATCTTGTTCACTTGGATTCTGTGTCACCCTGCGGGCTGTCCGAGCCTTCTTTGTTGCCTGCCACGTCAAAGGAGACTATCATGTTGCGTTCAATTCTTGCTACTCTACTTATCCTTCTGTTTTGTCCTACGGAACAATCTGCTTCTCATAAATCTATTTCTAGGAGCGGATATCTCTATATCATGCAAAAAACGTTTGAAGACCTTAGCAAGGATTCGTCTCTTCCGCCACATGAAGTTTATATGAAAATTTCAGATATAGTTGACAATGCGAAGTCAGATGAAGAGTTCGATCTTTTGCTTAGAGTAGCAGGATTTGATTTTGAAAAAGTAAAGCTGGCTGTGAATGGATTGAATATAGCTCTTAGGCTTGATCTTAGTGGATTTTCTAAACAGGAGGCTATAAAAATTACAAGAGACGTTCAGAATAAAAAACCTAAAACAAAGGGTTATGTTGAGGCTTTTACTTTCTGGTTAAAAGAGAGAGGATTAGAAATGGATTCAACTCAGGTAGGAAAAGCTCTAAGACAAGGAGAACTTTTGAATCATCTGGAGCTAGACCCTAGTTCGGCTTATATAGAAAATGGAATTGATTTTCGTTTCTTGAAAAAATCGCTATCTATTAAGTAGAAGGGATGTCATGGCTACAACAAATCACGATTATGTGATTCAAACAAGCGTTGTTTTAGGTTTGATTAAGGAGAGAGCTAGCCAGACAATCGCATAGAAAACCCCACAATGAAAGGCTTACTCCGACCAATCTTACCCTCTCTAACTAAAAAGGAGAAGAAGGATGAATAAGAAAAAATTTGATTATGAGAATCCTGTTTATCTAAGAGCTCGATCTCTTGCTTTTGATCGTTCAAGCGGGTGGTGTCAATTCTGTGGTATTAGAAAGGCAGAGGAAGCACATCATTGGAGAGGATATAGGAGCGGGAGCTATAAAGCAGAAGAGGATACAACAGCAGATGAACTAATCGCTCTTTGTGGCCTCTGTCATGGAATTGCAACGGCTATCAGAAAAGAATATTTGAATCAAAGAAAAATAATTCAGGATAGATATGAGAAAGGACTTGATTTAAACTATCAAGATGATACACCTTTTTAAGCAACATGTAAAAAGGGCGTTCAAAGAATATCTATATGCCTAGGAAGTGGATTCAGGAACAACCTTAAAGGAATTACCGCCATAGACTTGGTAGACTTCCAATGATTAAGAACGAAAGGCAGAGCCGGCTCACCAAAGCGCAGGCGAACCGGCTCTCACAGGCCTTGCGGGGCCTCGGCGAAGCCGACGAAGTACATCCGCTTATTGTCGAGACATAGCGCGAAGCCCTGAGCAGCCAGATCGCCGACCTAGAAGAAGAGTTGCACAAATATGAATCTCGTTAGCCTAGTTTATTGCGCCAAATCTCGAAGTCGAGTTGGTTGCGAAGGAAATGTTGGTACTGCTCAGCTTTGTCTCCACTTGTCTCTGAGGACTCGTACTTGCCATCTGAACCAAGGAAATCTTCCAATTCTCCTGGGCGAAGTACTGGGATCTTCATATAGTCTCCCCATTGCGAGCGTGCTTCATTCATGACTTCTCCCTGGCCCTTTATGGAAAGTGTCACGGAATAGTCCTTTTTGCAAACGACGGTGGAGTAAAATTTTTGAACAGCATACTTGATACTGTC
>JAJDUT010000032.1 GCA_022826515.1 Candidatus Latescibacterota bacterium | reverse complement strand
TGGGAAACTCCTCGATCAATCTCAGCAAATGAGGCTTAGCGATCTCTTCGTCATCGCGCATTTGCAACTCGATCCAAGCGAGGCTGTACACGGCGCGGGGCAATTGGTCGCTGTCTGGGAAGCGGCGGATTACTTCCTCGTAATACGCGCGGGCCGAATCGGCCTGGCCGATGTCGTCGCGATAAAGCTCGCACGCGCTGAACAGGTCGTCCAGCACATCCAAACTCCGCGCCACCACCACCGTGTCGGCCGGAGCCTCTGCTACTTGCCACAACAGCGGCCCCTGCACCGCGCCTAGCGAGTCGGCGTAGAGCGAATCGGCGCGGTGGATCTGGCGCTGGATCTGCTCCAGCCGGCGCATGTGTCCCATCATCTCCTGGGCCAAAAGTACGCCCTGCGCTCCCGGACTCTCGCGGCTGCTCTCCTCAAGGTAATCGCGCCCCAGTTCGGTATCCCCGTACTCCTGTAGATGCAATAAGCCGATGCGATACAAGGCCATAGCCGCCGAGGGAGTTTGGGGGAAGTCGTTGCGCACCCGCTCGTACTCAGACAACGCCTCATCGAGCAAGCGGCGACCCTGATACCACTCGCCGATTAGAAGCCGCGTGCGGCCCTCAAACCGACGAAAACCGCCCTCGTCGAGCAAGCTGACGTATGTGGCTAGGGCCTCGTCTTCCGCACCCATAGCGTAGAGGGCGCGGCCGCTGTTGAGCCGAGCGCGGTATTTTTGATCCTCACTGGGATCGGCCTTTAGCACTTCGTCAAAAACCGCTAGCGCCTCATCCAAGCGGGCCGGATCCTCCAAAGCCATCAGCGCCTCGCCCAAGCGCAACCACAACTGGGCGCACACCGCGCTCTTGGGAAAAGCCTCTAGCGTCGCCCGATATTCCCGCATGGCCGCGACGTAGTCCTCGCGGTCGTGCGCCATCTCGGCCAAGTGCAGGCCCGCTTGAACGGCGATCTTTTCCTCGGCCTCGTCAAAAAGCATTCGGTAGAGCGACTGCGCTTGGTCGTCAATCCGCTGCTCCTCTAGACAGCGGGCGCGCCAGTAGCGGGCTTGATCGAAGTACGGACTGGACGGGAAAAAGGTCTCCAAGTCGCGGAACGACTCTTGGGCATTGAGGTATTCGCCGCGCCAGTAATACGCCCGGCCAATCAGGAACATGGCGTCATCTACCAAGTCACTCTCCTTGTATTCGTCGAGCACCTTGGATGCCTTGCGCACCGCTTTGTCGTAGAGTTGGTCGGCCTGCGGCGAGCGCCGCTGCTGCAATTCGGGGCCAGCCCGGTCAAAGGCCCAGTCGGCGTAGGTCTCTTCGTGCTTGCGCCGCTCTTTCTCGGCCTCGCGGAAGGATTTTTTGGCGTTGTAAAACGTATTGAAATAGACGCAGGCCGGAATCGCCAGACAACCAGTCAGCAACAGCACCAAGGGCGCGGTCCGCACGAGCTGTCTCCTAGCTCCGATGGTAATCCTGCAGGGATTGCACGCCCAGTTCGGCGCGTTGCAGCGCCTCAATGCCCGCGGCCGCAGCCCGGGCCCCGGCCATCGTCGTCGTATAGGGCACGCCGGTCACGACTGCGGCTCGACGCACCGCAAAGTCGTCGTAGTAGGAAGGTTCGTCGAGTGGGGTGTTGATAATCAGATCGATCTGGCGGCTGCGAATCGCGTCTTCGATGTGCGGGCTGCCCTCGTGAATTTTGTGTACCCGCTCCGCGGCGATGTCGTGCTTGCCGAGGAAGTCGCGCGTGCCCTGCGTGGCCACCAACTCGAACCCAGCCGCGCGCAGCCGACGCGCCACCGGCAAGACATCCTCTTTATCGCAGTCGGCCACGCTGATAAAGACCCGGCCGCACGACGGCAGCAGCGAACCCGCCCCCATCTGCGCCTTGAGGAAGGCCGTGCCAAAGTCGCGGCCAATGCCCATGACTTCGCCTGTGGACTTCATCTCCGGCCCTAGCAGGCTATCGGCCCCAGGGAATTTTATAAAGGGCAACACGGCCTCCTTGACCGATATATGCGCGGGCACGATCTCCTCGGTGAAACCCTGCTCGCGCAAGCTCACCCCCACCATGGCCAGCGCGGCAATTTTGGCCAGCGGACGGCCAATGGCCTTGCTGACAAATGGCACGGTGCGCGAAGCCCGGGGATTTACTTCAATCGCATAGACCTCGTCTTGATAGACAGCGTATTGCACGTTCATCAGGCCGACCACGCCGAGCGAGCGCGCCAGCGCGTGGGTGTGCTCGCGCATGGCTTCGATGTGCTTGGCCGGCGTGTCGTAGGGCGGCAAGGCGCAGGCGCTATCGCCTGAATGCACGCCTGCGTGCTCGATGTGCTGCATGATCCCGCCTACTACCACATCCGTCCCGTCGGCCACCGCATCCACGTCGAATTCTTCCGCGCCTTGCAAGTAGCGATCGATGAGCACAGGCCGCTCGGGCGAGACCTCAATGGCCTCATTCATGTAGGTTTCGAGGCTCCCGACATCGTAGGCGATGACCATGGCCCGCCCGCCCAGTACATAAGAGGGCCGCACCAAGACCGGGAAGCCAATCTGCTCGGCAATCGCGCATGCCTCTTCACAACTGGCGGCCATGCCATTTTCTGGCTGGCGGATACCCAGTTCGTTCAACAACTGACCAAAGCGCTGGCGATCCTCGGCCAAGTCAATGCTGCTGGGTGAGGTGCCGATGATGGGCACGCCTTCGCGTTCTAGTTCTACGGCCAAGTTCAGCGGAGTCTGCCCGCCGAACTGCACGATGACGCCGTCTGGGGCTTCGCGCTCGACGATGTGCAGCACGTCTTCGACCGTCAGCGGCTCAAAGTAGAGCTTGTTGGCCGTGTCGTAATCCGTGCTGACCGTCTCGGGATTGGAGTTGACCATAATGGTCTCATAGCCGATTTCGCGCAGCGCAAAACACGCGTGGACGCAGCAGTAATCGAACTCAATTCCCTGGCCGATGCGGTTCGGCCCGCCGCCGAGAATGGCGATTTTCTTGCGCGTCGAGCGCTGCACTTCGTCCTCGCGGTCGTACGTCGAGTAGTGGTAGGGCGTGTGGGCCTCGAACTCAGCGGCGCAGGTATCGACTGTTTTGTACACCGGCCGAATGTCCAACTCGCGGCGACGCTGACGGACGCTGACCTCGTCGCAGCCATTGAGATGCGCTAGCTGGCGATCGCTAAATCCCCACTCCTTGGCGCGGCACAATAAGGCGACATCGGCGAGCACATCTTCGCACGCTAGTTGCTGTTCGAGTTCAAAAAGCTGGTAGAGCTGGTCGAGAAACCACGGATCAATGCCCGTCAGACCATAGAGTTCGTCGTGGGTGTAGCCTTTGGCAATGGCCAGCTTGAGGTAGAACATGCGCTGGGAGTTGGGACGCAGCAATTTCTCGCGCAGTTCCTCGTCGGCGACCTCGGTCGCGCTGAGGTCCTTGCCGTCGGCCCCAAAACCCGCGCGGCCAACCTCCAGCGAACGCAGACCCTTTTGCAGCGACTCCTTAAAGGTGCGGCCAATGGCCATAGTCTCTCCCACCGAGCGCATCTGGGTGTCGAGTGCGTCCGGCGTGCTGGGAAATTTCTCAAAAGTAAAGCGCGGAATTTTGGTCACCACGTAGTCGATAGTCGGCTCAAAAGAGGCCGGGGTCTCGCGGGTGATGTCGTTGCGGATTTCGTCCAGACTGTAGCCCACGGCCAGTTTGGCGGCGATCTTGGCAATGGGAAAGCCCGTTGCTTTAGAAGCCAGCGCCGAGGAGCGCGAGACCCGGGGGTTCATCTCGATTACTACCATGCGGCCGTCGGTGGGATTGACCGCGAACTGGATATTGGACCCGCCGGTATCGACGCCGATCTCGCGCATGATGCGGATGGCCGCGTCGCGCATGTGCTGATATTCCTTGTCGGACAAAGTCTGCGCTGGCGCGACCGTGATGCTGTCGCCGGTGTGGATTCCCATGGGGTCGAAGTTTTCAATCGAGCAGATGATGACCACGTTGTCGCGGTGATCGCGCATGACCTCCAGCTCGAATTCCTTCCACCCGAGCACTGATTCCTCGATCAGTACCTCGTCGATTGGACTCAGGTCGAGACCGTGACTCACGATCCGCTCGAATTCCTCGGCGTTGTACGCCACGCCGCCGCCAGAGCCGCCCAGCGTAAAAGCAGGGCGGATGATCGTCGGGTAGCCCAATTCAGCTTGGTGCTTTTGCGCCTCTTCGAGGCTGTGGACAAAAGCTCCGCGCGGCATGTCCAACCCGGCCCGGTCCATGGCCGCTTTGAAGAGTTCGCGGTCTTCGGCCATCTTGATCGCGTCGATTCGCGCACCAATCATCTCGACGTCGTGCTCGGCGAGGGCTCCGCTTTCGGCCAAGGCCACCGCCGTGTTGAGCGCGGTTTGGCCGCCGAGCGTTGGCAGCAGGGCCTGCGGCTTTTCCTCGGCGATAATCCGTGCGCAAATCTCCGGCGTAATCGGCTCGATATAGGTCCGGTGAGCCACCTCTGGATCGGTCATAATGGTGGCCGGATTGCTATTTACCAAGACGATTTCGTAGCCTTCTTCGGCCAGCGCCTTACAGGCTTGCGTTCCCGAATAATCAAACTCGCAGGCTTGGCCAATGACGATAGGGCCAGAGCCGATGAGCATTATTTTTTGAATATCTGTGCGTTTGGGCATGGAGTAATCTCAAGCGTACAATTAAGAGGATGCCTCACTCAGCATAATAGGGACCAAGACTTATTTCTAATACTCGTGCGTCGGCCTAGCTGCCTTTCCCGTCTCACGGATACTCTCGATCATGCCGTCAAACGATTGAATTATGCTGACGACCGATAAATGCCCAACTGAATCTCTGCCCGCGTATTCAGATTTCATCTGATCGAGTATGATCTGAGCCTGATCGACATTGCCCTTGTGTAGTTCTGCTCGCAGTAACTCCTTCTTGGACACTAGAGCAACCAACTCGCTAGTATGATCGATGTGCCGGTCAAGCAACGAGGCAATTTTCTGATTATCATGTCCCAATGCCCGGCGAAGCATCGCGGCCTTTTGGAGAGCTCTGGCAACCAACGCATCCTTCATACGACCGGTTCCCACTCCTTCAAAACCATGCAGTAATTCCTCGGTTTTCAGGAGAGCTTCCGGGATTTTTCCTAGACGGTGCAGTGCATCTGCTCCGTTGTGGATAAGGTGTGCCCGGTGAAGCCTAAGCTCAATCGGCCTAGAACGTGCGATTGAATCGCCCTTTGAGAAATAGGTAGCTGCCCTGCGAATATGGCGCAACTCCTCGGTTCCTGAAGAGGCGACATCCGCTTGAGCCATCGCAAAAAACCCCAACATATTATACACAGCAGCCCCTGCTTCTGCGTCGCCATCTGCCTGAGGTAAAACTCCAAGGAGTTTAGTCTCACATCCAGCAAAGTCCTCTCTTGCCAGTTCTTTTTGCATATCAGGCGGATCGAGGCTTGACGGCCATGGCAACGGTTCCAGCATGAGATGGGGCATCTCAGCAGGATCATGAAACGTTATCGTACTTGGCCGAGGCTCTTGTGCCTCCACGTGTCCAATAAGGCAAAATATATGCACCAATAGACAGAAAATGGCTTTCTGGACACTGCGGCGAGTACTCGTCGGCTTGATCACCCTATCCAAACCAACCTTTCCGCGGCCCTCGTGCGAACGACTCGATGAAGGGGCCTAGACTGCACGTTTCGATCAACTCGTACTGCCCTAGAGCCTTATGTAAATGAGCTAAGTACACGACAGTAGAATCTGTATGGCCTCTCGACTTTCTTTAGCTCGGTGTTGTGGATTGGCGATGAGTTGCTGTAATCGATCTAAGCCCAGCCGAAATAGGCTGATGGCTCGTCGGCCATGCTTTTTGTTGACA